>JBELJN010000005.1:0-101408 GCA_042090345.1 Halieaceae bacterium
CTTCGCGATCACCCTGCCCCCAGAGCTACGATCGCCGATCTCCACCCGACTTGCTAAATTCGCGCGTCCTTCCCCAAGGAGTGGGTCTTTTTACTCTATTTTGCGCGTCAACGACAGTAGGTACTCACAATGAGAGACAACACCACGATTGTATCGTTTGACGACGAACCCCTTATGCTTGTTGACACAAGCGACAACATCATTGGCTTTGAAGAGAAGTTAAACGCTCACAAAGGTCGTGGAAAACTACACAGAGCTTTCTCTATTTTCCTCTTTAACGACATGGGCGAGGTACTACTGCAGAGACGAAGTGAACTGAAGCCATTGTGGCCTGGTTATTGGTCGAATACTTGCTGTAGCCACCCAAGACGCGGTGAAACACTTGAACAAGCGACGCGGCGGCGTTTAAGAGAAGAACTAAACCTTTCGGCAAAACTCACTTTTCTATTCAAGTTCGAATATCAAGCTCAATTCAAAAACGTGGGCAGCGAACACGAGCTGTGTTCTGTATTCATTGGACACGTCAATGGGCGTCCAGAGCCATCTTACAACGCATCAGAAATCCAAGACTGCCAATGGTTAGACTCAGATGAGGTCAGCGCCTGGCTTGACAGTGAAATAATCGGAACCACCCCTTGGTTTGCTATGGAATGGGAACGATTGAGGGCTGACTTTGAGTCCGCGCTGAAATTATCAGCCTGAGCGATTAAAGCCAGCGATACATCGGAGAAGAGTCGGACCAGAAATGCGGTAACGCAAGCCGGCCTAAAGACGTAATATTAACGACCCCTTCCTCTCGCTCGGCATATCCCTGACTTTCTAAAGACTCAACCAATTCCGCCACCTTCGGCTGAGAAAGGATTGAGAGCGGTACGCTGGCGTTGCACATAAGACGACGCATCACAGACCGCCTTGCCACCTCAAACTCGCTCGCCTCGATCAGGTATTGCGTGGCCAAATGACCTTGTTCGATTGCAATACGCCAAGCGTCAAGATCAACATAATTTTGCGCAACAATATCCTGAACTTCACTCACTGCGCCAATGCCAACACCCAATGTTTGCTCGGTTTTGTTGGCACTGTAACCCAGCGCGCTGTACTCAAGCGTTTGATTCTGCTGAGCCTGAGATAAAGCATGTCCTTTTGTCACAAACGCATTCAGTCCAACCCACTCGTAGCCTCGATTCTCTAGCCCCACAACAACGGAGTTAAAGATTGATAATTTCTCAGCGAGGCTAGGCAAAGATGCTTCGTCGATCGCGGCCTGATGCGGGAATTGATGGGGACGGCGGGTGTACTGCTGACAAACCAGCACATCAGGCCCCAATTCACAGATCATCGCCACGCTCTCTTTCACTGAGACGGACGTCTGGCCTGGCAATCCGAACAGGAGATCCATGGTTAACGAGTCAAAATTCATGTCCCTCGCCATAGCAAAGACGTCCTCCAAAATACTAAAGGACTGCGTTCGACCCAGCTCATTTTGAACCCTGGAGTCCACATCTCTGACCTCGAGATGTAAATGGCGAATACCCAGTCCCAGAAGCAACTCGAACTGCGAGCGCGAGGTTCGCCTTGGGTTGATCTCCATAGAGATCTGCGCCTCGGGCGCTACATCAAAAGCGCTATGAATCGATGCCATAAGACGCGCAAGCTGAATATCATTTAGGTAGTTCGGAGAGCCGCCACCAATGTGCAGCTTCTCGACCGTGATCGGACCGTTTGATGCACTGGCCATCATACTGAGCTCAGCAGCCAAGACGTCTAAGTAGTTATCGATGGCTGTCCGATCATGTTCAATCAGTGTGAGATGGTCGCAACTCAAGCAACGGCTCGGACAAAACGGAATGTGGACATAGAGCCCTATCCCTTTTACCGGGGATTCCGTAATCGCCGTGGCGAGTATCTTGTGTGATTTAGCATCGATAACAGCCACTGCGTCCCCTGCTATCGCGTGAGGACTATGGTGTCTTTCGAAGATATCGTCCAAGCCCGGTGGCTTATGTTTCGACCATTTCATGTTCGTTGCATCCCGTTCAATACCGCGTTAATCGCTGGCTGGGTTCGTCGACCGAAGACCGCAAACGGAAGCGCTACTGGAGCACCAGTCAGTGGTAGGCGAATAAAAACCTTCTCCCACGGTACTACCCTAGACTTCAAAAATAAGATCGTCAAGGAAACTTGGACATCATCTCGACACGGTGATAGTGGACACACAGCTATTTTTGTTGGCGGACCACCCGGATTTCGTTTGTATCCTGCTTGGCCCACCGCCAGAGCGTCGATTCATTAACAGGAAACATAAGAAAAACATGCTCGATTGACGCCAGAAGCATCAAACTCGCGACAAGATAGAGGGAGAGCTGATACGAAACCACCTCAGATGCGCCTGCTAATGAGTAAATTTGCATCGTCACAAAAAAGCCAAGCATCGCGCTTGCCGGCAATAACCAGCTCGACTTGCCAACGCGCAAATAGGATGTCAGGTAGTGAAGGTGATTGGGTAACCATCGGTCGTTGAACACCCTGACACCAAAAAATAGGTTGAGTTTTGCACTCCAACGCATCAAACAAAGCACTGCCACAGTGTAGAAGGCGGTCGGGTTGGGCTGGCTAGCGCTCACGGCCGCTAACAAAGCCACCGACGCAATAACCGCAGCCTCGTGGTAGATCGTGGTTGCAAGCGCCCCTTTAAATCGACTCCAAGTCGAGGCCCCAGCCTTACAGACCGAGTGGTTGGGGCCGTTGACGTAACCCAATAGGTAACTGAGCTCGAGCCAGCCCCAAATAACCAAGCCAATTAAAAAGCCAGCGGCTACCGCTATCGGCGTCGTTGTCGATGCGTTTAAGGGAAGGCAAAGCCAGGCCACCAATGTAAACAACGAATGCGTGATGAAGCCTCGGTGTGCGACTTTCTGACTTTGATGAACCAACAAAAGAGCTAGACCGGTCAACAGCCACCAAGCGGACACAGCGATGACTATGGCCGGTACTAGCATTAAAGACGATCCGCCAAAATGGGTGCAGATTCTCTATGCGCTCGGTCAAAAATAGCCCTGAACTCTTTATAACTGGTTGGGCCAAAGGCCTCTATAGCGATCCAGTACCCTGTGGTCTGATCGATTAAAAATAGACCACCCCGGTCAGTTAGCTCGAGATCGAAAGTCGGGGCACTCTCAATATTGCGAGCGGTGCGCTCACGAACCAGCGTCCGAATCACCCCTCTAAGAAAGCTGCCCTCGCCCGGTCCATAAGCGCGAACCTCAACCGAGTTATTGGCAGTTAGGACCTTAACCGACCCGTTATCACCGTCCAAAACAGCCAAGGTTACACTCGCAACGACGTTGGACTCTGGTTTCTCTGGTGGCCCCTGGTATCCCTCGTTATTGACAGAAATGAGGGCCCACCCCAAGCCTACTGCGGCGAGCAAAAGAAAAATGGGATGCCTAAACACCCCGAATAACATTCCGGACCAACCCACATTACCCCCCAGCCAGCAATGCGCTAGCGTGTTTAGACCGCTGCGATCTGCGTCGCTTCGATTTCGTTTGATGTTTTGGGAATATCTTCTATGACATTGACTAACAGTCTAGCCACCGCATCCGGGTCCTCTACACCTCTCAACAAGGGCTGAACTCGACTGAAATGTAGCGGTCTCACGTGCGGCCACAACATCAGCCAAAACACCTTAGTGCCTTCAACAGGCAAAAAGCTTATGTCGCCCGTGCCATCTCGTAAGCGTCGCAATCCTGCTGACTCAACCTTGGTAAGTGGCAGATTGACAATCATTGGTAGCGCTACGCCCGAGCGAATAATCAATCTTCGGCTCGTAATGGTGTAGAGCGTGCTAGCGGCATAAAGCTTGGACATAATGGCTAAGATACCAACCACCGCGAGTGCCAATCCGCCTTGCCAGGCCAACGTGCCTGTCAATATTGATAAAGGCGCTCCATCCATTACTCGATAGATGAGATGGGCAACAATCAGTATCAAGAAATACAGAGCGGCTGTATAAACTTGAAACACGCGTTTTGCCATTGCGTCCCAACTTGGAGATGCCTGCCAGAGGACCTGCTCGCCCTCCGGCAGTTCACCGGGCAACCCAGGAATGGGTTCATGCGAATATTCGTTCACAATACTGGACCCTGACGACCGGGCATGGCGTACATCGTGCCACCCCCGTAGAAGGCGACGATCTTATCCTCTTCTTGAAGTGTTACCTGGTCAGGGTTAGCTAGTCCGGGCACCTGCTGGAATTGATCGCTACGAATCGATTTCACATGCACAGTACCGTCGCGCTTTACGCGTGCCATGGTCATCGGCAACAACACACGGCGCTCACCGACGTCTAGTTCCGCATACCGAAAATGTGGCTCGGCTCGATCAACCCAAAGGTCAACAACCGTGGCACCTTTTGCGCCGTCGCAACCAAATACCGCCTTCCCTCTTGGATCGGGATCGTTGCCATGTACCTTGTGGTCAGCATCAACACGCAGCGGAACAATTCGCGGCTCACCGTCAACGGTAAGATCGGGGTGTTCAGGTCTGATTGCATACGCCGCAGGACCGACGCCGTCGACCATCGGGTCGCCCGTTGGCTCTAATGGTGAACCCGGATGCGGGTGGATTGGCTTAGCCTTCAATTCATACTGCTCAGGCATGGGACCGGGAACGGTTCGCTCCCCCTGGCCATGCGCCAGCTTGTATGTTTTGGGGTCGGGTAAACCACCGACGCCGTCATTGTAGTTATCAACGACACCGTCGTGTCGAATCGGAAAGCCTTCGCGCTTACCTTCTTTGTGAAGGTAAAGCACTAGGTAAACAAATGCCCCGCAAAATGCGGTAAACATAATAGCTGCAAAGTCAAAGTAAAGTTCTCCAGTACCCATGGTGTGTCCTCCTGGTAGTGGTTATCAGCTTGGGAAATCTGCAAGTTGCATAGTGATTGGTTGATTTTTGTTATTGCCTAACCGGCGCACCAATGGACCCAGTGCAATCAGAGAGGCGAATAGGATGATTATTTCTAGGTGATAAACAGCGCCGTAAGGCGTGGCTGACCCAAATAGGTCGGTCGTGACGCCGGCGCGCAGGATAAGGGCTTCCGTGATGTCTCGCAGAGCCCCTCCCATAAATACCGCTATGCCCGCCGCCGTTGCTTGAACGGCACCCCATGTGCCGATCACGATACCGGCCGTGGCGTTGCTTGCGAGCAGCATGGCTGCGGTGAGCGTGCCCACAGCAAACAAACCGTTACCCACACCAATTAAAAATGTTCCCGCAGCGAAGAGTCCGAGCGATTCGGTCGCACCCGCGATAATAACGGCGGCAAACGCGAACACACCCACGACAGCACCATAAGCGGCAAGGCGAATGGGTTCGCCTGCGTTACCCAGATACCGCGCTGAAAGTGCCATAGCGAGTAACATTCCAACGCCAAACATAGCGGTTAGACGGGTCGTCTGACTGACCGTCATACCCAACACTTCAGCGCCGTAAGGCTCTAATAGAATTTCTTGCATACTGAACCCAAGGGTCCCAAGTGCGACGGCGATTAACAGTCGATGCGCGCCCGCACTGGTAGAGAGCGTTTTCCATGATTCGATAAACGTTGGGCGAGCGATGTTGAAGTCGGTTAAGTCGGGACGCCGCGGCTCCATCTGCCACATGGCGATCAAATTCAGGGCTGCAACGACTAAAGCGGAGCCTTGAATGACTTGAATAAGTCGAAAGTAACTAAAGGGCTCAAGTAACAGCGAGAAGCCAAGAGCGCCTATCACCATGCCTACCAAAAGCATGAGGTAAAGCATCGTGACAACCTGGTGCCGAGTCTTCTCGCTCGCCAGATCCGTAGCGAGAGCAAGCCCTGCCGTTTGCGTGGCGTGCATACCCGCGCCAACTAAAAACAGCGCGCCCAATGACATGGCAAATCCCATCCATGCGGCACTGGGGTCGCCCGATGTCATGAGTATCAATACAAAGGGCATGAGCGCTAACCCACCAAACTGCCCCATGGTGCCCATCCAGAGATACGGTAACCGCCGGAAACCCAAGAACGATCGATGATTATCTGACCGGTAACCTATGAGTACTCGCGCAGGTGCTAACAAAAGCGGCAGTGCGAGCATCGCGGAAACAAGCCAAGCCGCTTTTCCTAACTCGACAACCATTATGCGGTTCAATGTGCCATTGAGTAGGACGAAGCAGATGCCGACTGATACCTGAAACAGGGAGAGCCTCGCTAATTTCGACAGGGTTAAGTCACCCTCGACAACATTTAGCCACGGCAGATAGCGCGCATTGATGCGCGCGCTCAGTGCCATGAATTGCTCTCGAGAAATCAGCATATTCGCGCGATCTCCATAGCTTGCGAGGTGTAAAAGCCCGTCGAAACGCGATGCCCTTTGCCTATTTTCCAATCTTGCAATGCAGAAGAATTAGACAGTGCCTGCGTCAATGAATGCGGAGAGATCGGTTCAATAGCAGGTGCGCGATCCGCTCGCGGAAAAAGTTTCCCGACGGCATGCATGGCAGCGAGTGGTAGGGTCTTAGGTGCGAAGGTAAACACCATAGAATCCTCTACGCTCTGCGCAAGTGTCTCCAGCGTCTTAACGCCATCGCGGGCGGCGTAATGGATAATCGAATCCATGGCGATAACATGATCAAAACGTTCGCCTTGAACTTGGCGCATATCGCCAACAACGAACTGGATACGGTGGTATTCATCAACACCGGAGTAACGCTCGTTGGCCAGATCGATCAAGGACTGAGAAAGATCGACCGCGATCACTTCAGCACCGCGTTTTGCCAGCTCAATAGAGATTACGCCCGTCCCGCAGCCCGCATCAAGCACTTGCTTACCGGTAAGATCTTGCGGCAACCAGCTCAACAATAAATTGCGCATAGATTCGCGTCCGGCACGGACCGTTTCACGAACGCCGCTAACGGGCTCATCGGACGTGAGACGAGCCCAAACATCAGCAGCGGTGCGATCAAAATAATCTTCGATCTGCTCGCGCCTTTGTTGATAGTTAGCCGTTGCCATCAATCAAACCCCAAGAAATCAAACAGATCGCGATCCTTCATAGGCTTAACGTCAAGCGCCTCAGCCCCATTCCACATCCCTTCAGCAAGCTGCATGTATTCATCTTGAACTGCCTTTAATTCAGGCGAATCTGGCAACTCAAATAACGTTGACTTTTTAAGACGACTTTTGCGGATGACGTCGAGGTCAGGAAAGTGCGCAACTCGTTTGAGACCGACTGCATCGTTGAAGCGATCTATCTCGTCAGTACCAGCACTTCGGTTCGCAATAACGCCTCCCAAACGGACCCCATAATTTTTGGATTTTGCTTCAATCGCAGCAGCGATCCGGTTCATCGCAAAAATAGAGTCAAAATCGTTGGCCGTAACAACCATCGCGCGCTCTGCATGTTGCAGTGGTGACGCAAATCCCCCGCACACGACGTCGCCCAGAACATCGAAAATAACGACATCTGCATCGTCGAGGAGGTGGTGTTGCTTAAGTAATTTTACTGTCTGGCCCACAACGTATCCGCCACAACCAGTACCCGCTGGGGGACCACCTGCTTCAACACACATAACGCCGTTGTAGCCAACGTGCACGTAATCCTCGGTCCGTAGCTCTTCAGCATGGAATTCGACAGACTCAAGAACGTCAATAACCGTCGGCATCAACGCCTTCGTAAGCGTGAATGTAGAATCGTGTTTCGGGTCGCATCCAATCTGAATGACCCGCTTGCCGAGCTTGGAAAATGCCACCGATAAATTAGATGACGTCGTACTTTTCCCGATGCCCCCCTTGCCGTAAATCGCAAATACCTTGGCTTTGGCGACATCGATCTGTTCGTCAAGGTGAACCTGGAGGCTCCCTTCGCCATCCCCAGGACCTACGTTCTTAACTGGAATAAACTGATTTGGTGAATTCATGCTGCAACCTCCCCCGTGATCCCCTCAAGAAGGTCTTCAAGGTCTTCGCCAGCGCGCCGTAGCGCCTCCAGCTGTTCCTCGTCGGCTCCCCAATAGTCTCTTTCTTGTGCTTCGATGAGCCTGTTTGCTACACGCGATGCCGCGACCGGATTTAGTTCGGCCAACCGACGTCTCATGTCCTCATCAAGAATGAATGTTTCTGAAACTTGCTTGTAAACCCATGGAGCAACGCCGCCTGCTGTGGCGGACCACCCCATAGTATTGGTCAGATGTGCCTCAATTTGGCGAACACCCTCGTACCCGTGATCGAGCATAGACTCATACCACTTGGGATTTAGAAGCCGAGTACGCGTCTCGAGCGCCACTTGCTCGTCGAGCGTACGGACTTTTCCATCGCCACCACCCGTATGGTCTGCGATGTAAACTGGAACGGTATTGCCCTTGGCACGCTGCACAGCACTGCTGATTCCGCCAAGGGTGTCAAAATAATGATCGACGGTGGTTATACCCAACTCCACAGAATCCAAGTTTTGATAGGCAAGATCGACATTTCCAAGCACATCGTTGAGCAATTCAGTCTGCTGAGATACCGCACCCGATCGTCCATAGGCGAAGCCTTTACGGTTCGTATAGGTGTCAGCAAACTGAGATTCATCATCCCAGCGCCCTGAATCCACCAATAGATTCACGTTCGAGCCATAAGCCCCTTCTGAGTTACTGAAAACCCTCAATGCTGCTGTTTCAAGGTCACAGTTGTTTGCCGCTTGATAAGCGAGCGCATTCCGCCGTATTGGATTCAAGTCGAGTGGCTCATCGGCCTCAGCCGCGAGATACGCCGCCTCAGCCAGAAGCTGGGTTTGCATAGGAAGGAGATCTCTGAAGATCCCCGAGAGTGTAACAACGACATCAACACGCGGTCGGCCCAATTCTGCGAGATCGATTAACTCTGCGCCACTCAGACGTCCATAGCTGTCGAACCGCGGTCTGGCACCAATGAGCGCAAGGGCCTGCCCAATAGCGATACCCTCGCTCTTTAAGTTATCTGTGCCCCAGAGAACCAAGGCGATAGAGGTCGGCATCACGCCAGCATCCTCAAAATGTCTCTGCGTTAACTGCTCGGCCTGGCGGCGTCCCTCAATCACAGCGAATGCACTAGGCAAACGAAAGGGATCGAAACCGTGGATGTTGCGCCCCGTCGGGAGACTCTCTGGGTTTCTGATCAGATCACCGCCTGATACGGGCGAGATGAAGTGACCATCAAGTGCGCTAATGAGAGCGGGTAATTCGTGCTCGGCGCATAAATTCTCTGAGGCTGTCAGCAATCGATTGGCGAGTTCGTCAATATCATCCGACGGGACCTGGTGCTCTGCCAGAAGCCCTTTCAGCCCTCCCATGTCGTTAGACTGCAGATAGCCATCCAATCGGGCGGCATCAATCTCGTGCGCACCACCTGCGTCAGCAATGGCCGCAATGGTTTCCGCGCGTTCTAACGCGAGAAGGGATCCACCAATGACATGCATCCCAAATGGGATGAGTGACTGCTCTATTTCATCTAGCTGTAACCTGAGTTTTGAAATCCAAAGGTCCGCGTCAAGTCCAGAGGACTCCAATGCATCATGAGCCAGCTCGCACCGGTCAGCTTGGGCGGAGATGGCTTCCAACAGTTGCTGAAGATGAGTCTGTGTCGCACCCGGCTCACGACTCCGCCACAGATCAATCATTGAACGCAGTTCTTGAAATTCTTTGTGTAAGTCAGCCTTGGTAACCGGTGGTGTCAGATAACTAATTAGGGTGGCAGCAGACCGGCGTTTGGCAATCAAACCCTCTGAAGGATTATTGGCCGCATAAAGATAGAAGTTGGGTAGATCCGCTATGAGCCTGTCTGGCCAGCATTTGCTCGACAGTCCCACCTGCTTCCCCGGCATGAATTCAAGCGCACCGTGGGTACCAAAGTGAAGAACCGCGTCCGCCGCGTAATCTTCCCGTAACCAGCGATAGTAGGCGGAGAAAACATGGGTCGGCGCCAAACCGCCCTCAAAGAGCAGTCGCATAGGGTCTCCCTCGTACCCCATGGCAGGCTGCACCCCGACAAATACATTCCCAAACGATTGACCCAAAACAAATAAACGTCGTCCATCGGTCCAATGCTTACCCGGGGCGGGTCCCCACTGTTTTTCAATCTCCTCGAGGTAAGGCTCACGAGCCACGTGATCATCTACAGAAATGGTTGCGTGGACATTTGCCTCAGCGCCATAAAGCTCGGCATTACCCTTTAACAGAGAATCCCGAAGCGCCTCAATACTCTCTGGGAGCTCGACGTCGTAACCCGCACGACTCAAGGCTTTCAAACTATTGTAGAGCGACTCAAAGACACTCAGGTGCGCCGCCGTTCCCATTGCACCGCTATTAGGTGGGAAATTAAACAG
The DNA here is from genome assembly GCA_042090345.1 of Halieaceae bacterium. Taxonomy (GTDB): domain Bacteria; phylum Pseudomonadota; class Gammaproteobacteria; order Pseudomonadales; family Halieaceae; genus Luminiphilus. The sequence continues at coordinate 10,374 of JBELJN010000005.1, forward strand.
CGTAATTGCGATCTTTCTCTCTGACCTTTGCTTGCGTCGTAACGCAACGAGCTTCGAAACCCGGCTCGCTAAGCGATCAATGCGCTCGGTCTCGGGACTCATGTCGAACGAACGCTTGGGGTCCTCTCGGTCACGGCCGCTGAACACCATCGGTCCCGTGGCCCCATCCAACTCGGGTATCGCCACCATGATGGTTGCCTCAACAGGCATAAGCCCCATGGGCGATTCTCGCCACTGGTTAATACTCTGAAACTCTAGCGCCTGAACGGCCAAATACGGCACATTCAGCTGAGCCAGTATTTCTTGTGCGGCATCCGTATCGTTGTAGGCTGGACCGCCAACGAGTGAAAATCCCGTAAGCGATATCACCGCGTCAACAATTGACTCGCCCTCGCTCATGAAAAATTGTTTGACGGCAGGACGTGCGTCCAATCCAGATGCAAAGGCAGGTATCACACGCAGCCCGCGTGCTTCGATGGCGCGAATTACCGCATCGTAGTGGCGCGTATTGCCCGCCAGCGCATACGAGCGCATCAACAGTAAACCCACCGTCCCTTGCGTTTCTGCCGCATCATCCACGGGTGCTACGGTATCGCTTATACGCTGCCTGCCGTCGACGTGATAGACACCCACATCGGGATACTCAATAGGCGGCTCCTCGCGAGCCACTTTTCTCAGTACCTCGCGTGGCCCCGCTGCATAGCGATGAATCAGAAAACTCACCAGCCGGGTTAAGTTGTCCTCTGAGCCTGCCAGCCAATATTGCAGTGTTAGGAAGTAGGCACGAACATCCTGTGCCGTTCCGGGAATAAACCGAAGAATACGAGGTAGTCGCCGCAACATAGCGAGCTGGCGCTCCCCGGATGCGCCGGGTTTTCCATCTTTTGGAGCACCACGAAGACGCTTTAGAAGTGCTACGGGACCCGAGGGCTCCCCATCCATGGTGAATCGACCCATTCGAGTAAATTGCATGATCTCGGGTGCGGACATGCAGCAGACCATGGCATCGCAGCTATCTCGACGCGCCGCGAGTGCATCAGAAATCGCTTTTATATGGGGTTCCATGAACAGCATCGTCACAATAATGATGTCACCTGAGGCGATCGCATCCTTACAATGCTTCAACGCTGAGGCATCCGCCTCCCACTCTGTGGCGGCAAAGCTTTTGAAATTTACGGCAGGTAGGTCGCAGGCAAGGCGTTTCTCGGCGCGCGTGATCGCGCCATTGACATGGTTATCAAGTGTGACGAGAACGACGTTGATAGGCGTCGCGGCGTCAGCTGCTAAAGTGTGCTTTCGCGTCATATAGCGTATCTACTTGAATCGTTGAAATGCCCTGCTCTTCCGCAAAACGCTCTGTATTTCGACGCGCTTTACCTCTTACGAAGAACGGAATTTTTCGCAACTCCTTTTCCGCTTCGAAGGCCCAAACAATGTTGCCCTCGTTAATTACTTCACCACTGTCACTCTTTGAACGAGCGCCCTCTCCCTCACTTCCCAAGTGAGAGGGACCCACACTGTCATTGAACTCAAAATCGTCACGAAACATGTGCAGCAGATGCTCTTCAAGGCCCATGATCAGTGGATGTACCCAGGTGTCGAACAGTACATTTGCCCCTTCAAAACCCATTTGTGGCGAGTACCTTGCAGGGTAATCTTGGACATGCGCTGGCGTTGAAATAACGGCACACGGTATGCCTAGGCGTTTGGCAATGTGCCGCTCCATCTGCGTACCTAAAACCATCTCAGGTTGGAGCTCCTGAACTCTGGCTTCGACTTCCAAATAGTTGTCAGTAATGAGTGCTTCAAGGCCGTACTCTTTGGCTGCGGCTCTCACATCGCGAGCCCGCTCGCGGCTGTAAGTACCCAAGCCCACAACTTCGAAGCCCATCTCGTAGCGCGCTATCCGCGCCGCAGCTATCGCGTGACTGCCATCACCAAACACAAAGACACGCTTGCCCGTAAGATAAGTCGAGTCGATGGATCGTGAGTACCACGGAAGCCGCGAGTCACCCACTGAATCGATATTGATAGTCAGGCCCAACACTTGAGCTACTTCAGCAATGAAATCGCGGGTTGCACCCCATCCCATTGGCATCGTTTGGATCGTTGGCATGCCGAACGTTCGCGCCAACCAGCTGCAGGTGAGATCAGAAACCTCAGGACACAAGTTAACGTTGGCATCGGCATTCGGTATCGATTGCAGGTCCCGTGGCGAAGCACCCAGAGGTGCTACAACGTTTACGTCAACTCCCATTGAGGCGAGCAATCTCTCAATTTCCACCACATCATCACGACACCTAAAGCCCAACTTAGTAGGGCCCAGCAAGTTAACGCTTGGGCGAATAGCCGGATCTCGTTTTGGTCGCTCTGTGCCGGCTGCGGGTGCCTGCCGAGACAGCAGTCCGCGCACGAGCTGATAAAACGTTTCTGACGCGCCCCAGTTTTCTTTACGCGTGTACGCGGCCATTTCCAGCGGAATGACCGGGACAGGCAAATCTGCACCAAGGGCCAATGCCCCGGGTTGATCTTGAATGAGCTCTGCAGTGCAAGAGTCAGCCACCAAAAGAACCTGCGGTTTAAATCGCTCAGCAGACTCGCGAAGCGACTGAATAACCATCTCCGCGGTGGATGCCCCAAGATCACGAGCCTGGAATGTCGTGTAGGTAACGGGCGGTCGTTGCCCATCGCGCTCGATCATCGTAAACAGGAGATCGGCATAGGTATCGCCTTGGGGAGAGTGCAGCATAAGGTGCACATCGCGCATAGAGGCCGCGATTCGGATTGCTCCCACATGAGGCGGCCCCTCGTATGTCCAGAGTGTTAGCTCCATGAGCCGACCTCCAGAATCGCTTCCCGAACTAGAGGCTTAGCGAAGAGCCCGGCGAGATCACCTGCCTGGTCGAACCCTTGCACCGGCGAAAATACGAGCTCAATCGACCACTTTGTTCGCAGTCCTTCTGACTCCAGCGCGTTCGCAATACCCATTCCACAGATAGTGAGGTCAGGCCGCGCCTCGCGAACACGATTGAGCGCAGGATCTAAATCTTGGCCCTCGACAATGCGAACATCGGGAGACAGGCGTCGCAGCTCACCTCGCATGATCAATTGATCGTGGAAGGGTGTCCCGATCTCGTTGATGCTCAGACCACACTCCTCGCTTAAAAAGCGAGCCATGGGAATTTCAAGCTGGGAGTCGGGTAAAAAATGCACGCGCTTGCCCTCAAGCTTGGACGCGTGCGATGCAACAGCGCGCTTTGCCCGCTGATAAGGTAACTCGAGGACTTGCTGTGTAAGGGAATCATCGACGCCGTGCGTTTTTGCAATGGCCTCAAACCAGGACTTTGAGCCCTCAGCACCCAGTGGAAAAGGAGCCTCTATGAGATTTGCACCACGCTCAATTAACGCGCGAGCCGTCTCTCCAACGAACGGTTGTGCCGCAACAAGTCGTGTTCCTTTCCCGACTGCGGGCAAATCACCGGCTTTACGACCAGGGTAGAAGTGCACATTGGCGATACCCAGATCATCGAACAATCGTCTAAATTGATCTTCAACGATGTCCGAGACTGTACCAAGAACGATTAAATTCTCCTCAGTGCTCGCCAATAAGGGCAGCTCAGCCACTGTGCTCTTTAGGCATTGGTCTTCCCCTTGCGTGAAAGTTGTCTCAATACCACTGCCGCTAAACGCTGAGATGCGGACTTTGTTTTCATGCTTGGCTTGCAACTTGACTGCCGCGGTTTCCAAGTCCAGTTTGATGACCTCAGATGGGCAAGAGCCAACCAAAAATAGTCGGTTGATGCCAGATCGACGGGCAATCAACTCAGATACAACGCGATCTAGCTCCTCGTGACAGTCAGCCATACCTGCTAAGTCACGCTCACCAAGAATCGCGGTTGCAAACCGAGGCTCAGCGAAAATCATAACGCCTGCAGCCGACTGAATAAGATGGGCGCATGTCCTTGATCCGACGACGAGGAAAAAGGCGTCCTGTATTCGGCGGTGAAGCCAGATAATCGAGGTAAGGCCGCAAAATACTGCGCGTTGCCCGCGCTCTTGGGTTTGTGGGCCCGGATGGTGCTCTTCAACCGAACTTGCGATCACACCACTCATGACTTAGCTCCACTAGTTAAATCGAGTCCCGCATAAGCAGGCTGGCTTGGCACATCGGGCGAGGCCGATCGTGCTTGCTGAAATTTCATTAGGAACTGAATCGCGTTGACCAGGTAAGTCACATAGGCCGCAAGCGCAACCATCATTTGCTCTTGTGGCGTCCCGAAACTTGTAAGCCACATCAGTAAGTAAAGTGTATGCAGTGCGATTACACCCATACTCACCACGTCCTCCCAAAAGAACGCCGGCGCAAACAGATAACGCCCAAACACCACCTTCTCCCAGATCGCGCCTGTGACCATGATCGAGTACAGAATGAATGTTTTTAATATGACTGATGCCGTGGCAGCAAAAAGACCGGTGCCGTTAAGCAAAAAGTTCACCACGAAAACCGTACTAATCGCGAACACCAAGAACTGAAGCGGAGCTAGTACACCTTGGACGAGCGTCCACACCGTCTCATCGCGACGCTTCTTTTGCTCGGGCGTATACAGGCCACCACTTATCGAGTATCTCGCATTGTCACTCACGGCATTAACCCCGCTATGCACGTGACACGTTTACCGGCGCATCGCACGCAGATTTCGCGTCATCTTATGAATTTGCAGAGTAGTGTTCGGCCCAAACAGTGTCAACTAAATATTACAGTGATCCTGGACTAAAGATTTGACGTATTCGAGATATTGACCATGAAGTGTAAAGAGATTGATGACGACCCATCGAACGCTGTGTAACATTTGGATTTACGAGTTAATAAGGCCGGCACAGCCGCTCAAAGCAGTCTCGGAGTTACCCACGCAGTGAATACCGTATCAACGCCCTGTTCTGAACTTTTGCTTCAGCATCTCGCGAGCATTCAATTCACCATCAGTGGGACGGACTTCATCGTCGATATTGATGTGAACAACCCCTCCAGCACGCTGCAGCCCGACGACCTAATTGGAAGCTCGGTCAACGAAGTAATTGCCGCTGAATTAGCGCCGGTGTTGAACGCCAAACTCACTGAAGCGCGCCGAAACAAAGGCACCGCGGTCCGGTGCGATATCACCCTAGCACCCCGTAGCGGCAATTCCGTACCTCTACTTTGTTGGCTGTGCTGCGAGAGTAATAACGACGACGTTCGAGTGGCCGCGCTAGACTTATTACCCGAGGCGAGCCTCCGCCATCAATTACTCAATGCTCAGCATGCTATGGAACGTGACTATTGGTCTAAGCGCAGGCTAGAAGCACGGTACAGGAGACTACTCGATATGGTTTCCGATGGATTTGTTGTTGTAGATGACAACAGCGGTCGAATTCTTGAAGCCAATCCGGTCGCTGCGATGTTGCTGGTGGCGCCTGGCGCCAACTTAGTCGGAAAAGCATTCCCTGTGGGTCTGGATGATGCCGCTCGCAGTATTGTCGAGCGACTCACCCGCGAAGCGCGGAGTGTCACTACCACCGTAGACGGTATGCTGAGGAATGACGGGGGTCTTGAGCTCAATATAGCGATGACCTATCTCCGACAATCTGGCGAAGGTAGACTACTGGTAAGGCTCAGAGATGAGAGTGAGCGAGATGTCGCCGGGGCTGAATTTCAGCCCTTCTTCAAAGACGCACCGGACGGTATTTTAGAGCTCGACGAGCAGGGAATTGTAACCGCGGCCAATGGCTCGTTCCTCGAAATGGCCGGACTGGCGTCTATTGAGCTCATAGAAGGTAGACGAGCCGACCGCTGGATCGGCCGATCCTCAGTGGACCTTAATATTGTGCTCGACCACTCAAAACAAGAGGGATCGGTTCGGCTTTATTCCACAACCCTGCGAACTGAAACCGAATCATCGGTCGACATAGAGCTGTCGGTTGCGCGTGTCGGTAAAAATGGCTCCACTCGCGTTCTCTTATTTATCCGCGATATCAGTCGAAGAATCACACCAGACCAGTCCGTAGACGATCACCTGCCGAGGTCGATTGAACAAATTACGGATCGTGTTGGGCGGGTCCCATTGAAAGAACTTGTGCGCGAATCAACAGATGTTATCGAAGCGCTCTGCATCGAAGCTGCACTAAAACTAACGAGTGGTAACCGTGCTTCAGCAGCTGAACTTTTGGGCCTAAGCCGCCAGAGTTTGTACACAAAACTTCGACGTTTTGACTTGGGCGATGCCGAGGTCGATATTGAACGCGAAGCGATGTAAATAAATAATTACTTATAATTTGTAATGATTTGTTGACTGTTTCTCTCGGCATGTACACCATGCTGAGATGGCAAATTCGACGACGGTTACAGCGGGGGCGACGTCCGGATCATCGATCAGCGACTACATTCAGCTCCTTAAACCCATCACATGGTTTCCTCCCATGTGGGCACTCATGTGCGGTCTTGTCTCTGCCGGTGTCACCCCAATCAGTGATCCCTGGTTATTTGCATTCGGCATTATACTTACGGGGCCGTTGGTCTGTGGTGCGAGTCAAATCATCAATGACTGGTGCGATAGGGAAGTCGACGCCATCAATGAACCCGACAGACCCATCCCCTCTGGCCGAATCCACGAGAGACGCGCCCTGCAGTTCGCTTTTTTCTGGTCACTCATCGCTCAATTATGGAGCTTTAGCCTTGGAATCTGGGTGGCTTGCGCTACAGCCGTCGGCCTCATTCTCGCTTGGGCTTACAGCGCACCACCGCTTCGACTAAAACAAAACGGATGGTGGGGCAACTTATCCGTAGCGCTTAGCTATGAAGGCCTCGCATGGGTGACAGGCGCAGCCATCGCCATCGGCGGTGACCTCCCTAGTAGCAGTATTTTACTGATTGCCTTTCTTTACAGTTTAGGCGCTCACGGCATCATGACGCTCAATGACTTCAAAGCCATTGAAGGCGACCTTGCCATTGGCATCCGAACGCTGCCCGTCCAACTTGGCCCCGAGCGCGCTGCTCGGCTCGCCTGCGGGGTCATGCTGGCGCCTCAACTTATCGTCTTGGCCCTAATGCAAAACTGGGGGCATACCCTCGCCGCCACGTTGGTTGCCGTATTAGTTGTCGGCCAAGTACTGGCCATGTCACGCTTTCTTCGCGACCCAAAATCACTCGCGCCTTGGTACAACGGTATTGGCGTTACCCAATACGTCGTTGGAATGATGGTTACAGCCAGTGCAATGGGAGGCTTCCTTGTCTAACTTTCAGACGCTGTCGTGGTTTGCCATTTTCCGATTGGGCCTGATTCAAACGGCGCTCGGCGCACTCGTCTTTTTGCCGACCAATACCCTGAATCGAATCATGGTCGTCGAGTACGCGCTCGCCGCATCGATTCCGGGATTCTTAATAACGCTGCACCATGTCGTGCAACTCGCGCGTCCGTACATAGGGTATGGCAGCGACGGCGGAAGTCGAAGAACCCCTTGGATCGTTGGTGGGATGATCATCCTGGCTGCGGGGAGTTTCACCGCCACGCTGGGTGCAACACTGATTCCCTCTCTCGGCATCGGAGGTCACCTAATTGCCGCACTCGGCTACCTGCTCATCGGTGTGGGATCGGGCGCTGCAGGTACTTCCCTACTCGTACTTCTGTCCAAACAAGTAAGTGATGACCGTAAACCCGCTGCGGCTTCTTTAGTGTGGTTTATGATGATCATGGGCTTTGCTATTACCGGCGGCGTAACCGGGCAATTGCTTGATCCGTTCTCGGAAATGAGGCTGCTATGGGTAGTTTCAGGCACAGCCGCAATCGCCCTTGTCATGAGCTTTATTGCCGTGATCGGTATTGAGAAAACACAGGACAACTCGCAGCCTGAAGTAGCCGGAGGTGTCGAAAAGAAGCCTCCTTTCAGTGTGGCGATTAAAGAGGTGTGGGGCGAGGACCACGCTCGGCGCTTCACCATTTTTGTTTTTGCCTCCATGCTCGCCTACAGCGCACAAGACCTCATTTTGGAGCCCTTCGTAGGTCTCACGTTTGGCTGGACTGTGGGCGAAACGACTGCACTGGCAGGCATGCAACATGCGGGTATGTTGCTTGGCATGTTCGCCATGGCTTTTTCGACCTATGCTTTCAAGTCTAGAACACGCCACATCCTTCATTTATGGATCAGAGGCGGATGCCTGATATCGGCAGCATCTCTGGCCCTATTGGCGCTTGGCGGTCTCATAGGTGGCGCCTCTTGGCCCATCAACCTGAATGTATTCATTCTGGGTGTTGCTAACGGAAGCTTTGCCGTTGCAGCCATTGGCGGAATGATGATGCTGGCGAGTCAAGGTCGCTCGCAACGAGATGGTCTAAGAATGGGGCTCTGGGGCGCTGCTCAAGCCATCTCTTTTGCGCTGGGAGGGTTCCTCGGAACTGTCGCGGTTGATGTTGCAAGTCTATGGCTAGACAACCCAGCCGCCTACGGACTGGTGTTTTTTGCTGAAGCAGCCCTGTTCGTCTGGGCCGCCAGCCTTATTTTTGACATTGATCAACAAATTCAAAATACAGACCGTGAAAACGAAGTAACCACAGAACGGTTTCCACTAGAAAAACCATTAGGGGGTATCAACCCATGACCGACGCAAAGTCCGATTTTGATGTCATTGTCGTAGGCGGAGGGCCGTCCGGCGCCACAGCAGCCCACGAGATCGCGCTCGCAGGACATCGCGTTCTTCTTCTTGAGCGTGCCTTCCGAATCAAGCCATGCGGGGGTGCCATTCCACCCTGCATACTGGGTGAGTTCGATATCCCCAGGTCTCTGCTAAAAGCTGAAATTCAATCAGCGCGAATGATCTCGCCGAAAGCCCAAAAGGTCGATATGCCGATCGAAGGGACCTTTGTGGGAATGGTAGATCGGGATGAATTCGACCCATGGTTGAGACTCCGCGCCCAACGTGCTGGCGCAGAGCTAGAGCTTGCCGCGTTCAAATCACTCAAATACCTCGATGACGACACAATCGAAGTTACCTACGTCTCTAAAGACGAGGAATCGGAAGTGTGCACAGCCACCGCGCGTTGTGTGCTCGGTGCCGACGGGGCTCGCTCCAAAGTTGCCAGACAAGGTGTGCCAAAGTACGCCGATATCCCTTGGGTTTTGGCCTACCACGAGATTGTCGAAGCACCGAGTACCGCGACACAAAATTACGACCCCGAGCGCTGTGAGGTTTGGTACCAAGGAAAATTATCACCGGATTTCTATGCCTGGGTATTCCCACACGGGACGTCCGCAAGCATCGGTGTGGGTAGTGCTTTTAAAGACTTCTCTGCCAAAGATTCGGTAGCTGAGCTAAGAAGTATCTCAGGGTTAGATAATGCACCGACCATCCGAAAAGAGGGTGCGCCAATCCCTATGAAGCCCATGAAACGCTGGGACGACGGAAAGGGGATCTTAGTTTCAGGAGACGCTGCAGGCGTTGTGGCACCTGCCTCGGGTGAAGGCATCTACTACGCAATGCTCTGTGGGCGACTCAGCGCCGATGCGATAAAAGAATTCCTCGTTACTGGAAAAGCCTCTGCGCTAAAAGCACCACGCAAACGATTCATGAAATTGCATGGGCGTACCTTCTGGGCTTTGGGCCTCCTGCAATACTTTTGGTACCACAGCGATAAACGCCGAGAACAATTTGTAGAGATGTGTAAAGACGAAGATGTGCAAACGCTCACTTGGCAGTCGTACACGCAGAAAAAACTGGTGAAAAAGAAGCGCAAAGAGCACATCCGGGTTTTTCTGAAAGATGTGGCGCAGTTACTCGGCCTATCCAAAACGCCTGCCTAGTTTGTGGAAGCACTCCTTGAATCGGGGCTATTAATCGCCTTCATCGGTGTACTAATGATAAGCGAGGCGGTTATTCTCGCGCGCCGATACCGCACAACGGGACGGGGAAAGATACCGCGTCGCTTTGTTTTTAATCTTGCTGCAGGGGCTACCTTGATGGTGGCGGTTCAATCAGCCGTGTGGGACACCTCAACAGCCATTTTGCTCATACTCCTTGGGCTCGCCGGTATTTTTCATCTGAGGGAATTTAACGAGTACTGGCGCGGGGATTAAACGACTCTAGAAGCCTAACCAACTCAAAGACGAAACCCCAAACACGAGCTTAGCGCCAAGTCCGGAAGCAAATCCGCCTCCCAAAAAAGGGAGGCAAGGTCCCCAGCTGGTCATGCCCCCGTTACGAGCATCCGCCGGTCACCAGGCCGGCTGCATAGCCACCTGCTTTGGCATCTCATTGTAAGACGCAGGCAGTAAGAACAGCCGCAATATTGTCGTTGCGATACCGGCTTGAAGAGCGAGCCGACGTAACCCTGTGAACAGTCCTGTTTGACCCTCTAACGCATCCACTCGAATATTCAGGTCGAGCAACCGCTCGAGACCCCGTTGGAATTTTAACGATCGGGTATTAAGTGTGAGCGGGAATACCTGCTTTGAAATCTCAGTCGTGATGTCAAAAACGGTGTGATCAAACTCCGTGACATCCATGCCAAACGCCTCGTAAAGCTTTGGCCGAGAGTGGTCTCGCACGTACATTGTGGTGTACACCAGCACAAGAAACATTTTGATATAGAGCTTATTGACTCCCGTGAGCAACTTAGGGTTTGCGCGCATCAGCAAGGCAAACGCCTCTCCGTGAGCAAATTCATCGTTACACCACTCATAAAACCACTTAAATATGGGATGGAATCGACGCTCAGGATTACGTTCTAAGTGACGGTATATCGTTATATAGCGAGCGTAGCCGATCTTCTCGGAGAGATAGGTAGCGTAAAAGATAAACTTAGGGCGGAAGTAGGTGTACTCCTTGTCGCGCTTCAGAACACTTAAATCGACCGCCACACCTAACTTGTTGAGCGCTCGATTAATGAAGCCCGCATGACGAGACTCATCTCGCGCCATGTACCGAAAAAGTTTGGCAATCTCAGGATTCTCCACCTTACTTTCAATTTCCTGATACAAAACACACCCCGAGTACTCCGCAGTAATTGAACTGACGAGTAAATCGAGAAATTCAGCTTTTAGTTCAGGATCCGCATCGAGTTCCGCAGGATCGAAATCGTAATTCTGCTTAAAGTGCTCTCGGTTCGTATCCAGGTCAAAAGCGGCCATCATTGCATCCCACTCGCTACGAACGGGCTCGATGTCGTATTCACCAATCTCTTTGCAGTTAGTCGTATAAAAGCGGGGAGCAAGCGCTCGACTTTCCAGGGCTTGTGCCGTGCTGGTATTCGGTGCCTCAGCTTTTGAATCTTGTGTCATGTTTCCCCCGTATATGCACTAAGGTGGAGTGTTTCGAACAGCTCTTAGTACAAATTTTTAGATTAATTTGCTGTCAACTCTATTTTACCTTGGCAGTTCAATCAAGTTAGAGGGCCCTATGCTTAAACCAAAAGGTTATTTTCATGTCTAGCGCACCTACCGAGCCCCTCTTTCATCTTGGTTACGTCAGCACCGAAACAGGTCACCTTGACACCCAAGCCATGGTCAAGCTGTTAATAAAGGCGCGTCGTGTTAACACCGAGCGCAATCTCACCGGCCTTTTATTGCATCGAGAGAAGTCCTTTTATCAAGTTCTCGAAGGCCCTGAGGCAGAAGTAAAACGCACTTTCGAGGGGATAGAGCGCGACGATCGACACACCGCGGTAGACGTACTCTTCGAGGGGACCGTTGAACAACGCGAATTCGCCGACTGGCAAATGGGCTTTATCAATCTAGACGGTGTCGAGCTCGGCGCTTTAACAGGCTATTCAGACTTTTTGAGTCGCGAAGATAACGCCAAAGATTTCCTCGAGAATCTCAGTCGCGGTAAGCGTTTAGCGCTTATGTTTCGATCAATGGAATAACCCCTCATTATCGTCACTAAGGCAAACCTTATTGGCTCTCTGCCTTGAAATACATACCGCAAGTCCCTATAACTTAAGTAATCAGTAAATAAGTTGGGGGTAAATCAAGATGGAAATTATTTCATTCGGCCTCGTCAGCTCCTTGGCGGTTGCCATAATATTGGTCGTCATTCTGGCCAAAGCTGTAAAATTCGTCCCACAAAATAGAGCGTTTGTCGTTGAACGCTTCGGCAAATACACGCGGACGCTTGAAGCGGGGCTCAACTTCCTCAATCCCTTTTTCGATCGCGTTGCCTACAACCGAACACTCAAAGAACAAGCTGTCGATGTACCCTCTCAAGGGGCTATTACGCGCGACAATATTTCACTCATAGTTGATGGCGTGCTGTACCTGAAAGTGTTGGACCCCTACAAAGCCTCCTATGGCGTTGATGACTACGTCTATGCGGTGACGCAGCTCGCTCAAACCACCATGCGAAGCGAGATCGGTAAGATCGAACTCGATAAGACCTTCGAAGAGCGAGAAGCACTCAACAACAATATTGTGTCGCAAATTAATGAAGCTGCGGGCCCTTGGGGTGTGATGGTGCTGCGTTATGAAATAAAGGACATCGAGCCTCCGCGAACCGTCCTAGATGCGATGGAGCGCCAGATGAAGGCGGAGCGAGAGAAGCGTGCCGCTATTTTAGAATCCGAGGGCGATCGTCAATCGTCTATCAACGTCGCTGAGGGTGAGAAGCAAGCCCGTGTCCTTAAAGCTGAAGCCGAAAAAGCTGAGCAGATATTAAAAGCAGAGGGAGAAGCAAACGCGATTATTGCCGTCGCCGAGGCGAAAGCTGAAGCGCTCAATAAGGTGGGGGCCGCGGCTAACACTGAAGACGGGCAAAAGGCGGTTCAGCTTGACCTCGCAGAGCAAGCGATATCAGCCAAGCAAGCAATCGCCAGAGAGTCCTCAGTGGTACTCCTGAGCGATAGTCAGACTAATGCGTCAAATGTGGTTGCCGAGGCAATGACCATCGTCAATCGTCTTAATGACGCAAATCAAAAGGGCTGAGCCAATGCTTGAGTATTTTAATGAAAATCAAGCGAGTTTTTGGTTTGCATTAGGTGCGCTCGCTCTCATCGTTGAGTTATTGGTGCTCGGTATGAGCACCATTATTTTATTTATGCTGGGCATTGGCGCTCTTGCGACCGGCACACTCATGTACATGGGCGTCTTAGGAGAGAGCTGGTTATTGGGAACGGCTGTAACCGGCATCATTGCATTTGCAGCAGGCGTCTTATTGTGGAAACCCCTGAAGCGTTATCAAGAGTCGGAGGTCCCTCGGTCTGGGGAGAGCTCTGACTTCTTGGGCATGGAGTTTACGCTCTCGAGCCTGCTCGATGTTGAAAACACCTCGACTCATCAATTCTCAGGTGTCTCATGGCGCGTGGAGCTCGCTCGCGAAGATCAAGACAAATCACTTGCCGCGGGCGACAGGGTACGCGTCGTTGCATTGCACCCGGGAATCCTAGTAGTTGCCGCAATCTAGGGATTGAGTGCGGTCCTATGCGCTGGGCGGCTGCATAATGGCAAAGTTGCCATCGGCCGTGCAGACGAGCTTTTCTTTGACGTAAAGCTCGCCGCGCACGTTCGCAACACGCTTCCCTTTACTGACAACGTAAGCTTTACAACTCACCTCTCCCGCGAGAACAGGCTTCAGAAAGTTCATCGAAATTTGAAGCGTCGCGCATATCTCGCCCGCATCCAAGCGCTGCATTAACGCCGCTCCTAAACATGTATCAACCAAAGTAAACAAGGCGCCACCATGAGCAACGCCGTTAGGGTTTAAGTGCGCTTTTTGGATAAGGAGTGACCCAACACTCGTGCCATTTGACTCGGGAAAGATCTCAAGCCCAACTAACTCGGCAAAACCCTCATGTTGCATACTACGCTCTCACTACTGAATCGAAAGCGCGCGAGTATACCGTCAACAGGCCACCTTCGCTGTAGTCAATCCGAGAGTTGTTTATCTGCCAACTCGATGGCCTGCGCGAACTCGAAGGGCTTGGACTCAAGGTCTGACTTCATTGTGTCACTCCAGCGATTAAGAAATCCAAATAAGCTGATTACAGCAACGATCTCAACGATCTCTCGCTCACTAAAATGGACCGACAGCGCTTCAAAGTCCGCATCGGTTGATGCATTAAACTGTAGTGCACCGTGCCAGGCAAGCCGTAATGCGACTCGCTCCGCATCGGAGAAAAGGGGCGAGTGCTCAAATTCAAATGCAGCAGCAATCTTTTCTGTCGATACACCCAGGTTATTTGCCGAGTGTGAGGTGTGCGCCTGGCAGTAATGGCAACCGTTCGCTGCGCTGGCGACCATCGCCACAAGTTGCTTGAGGCCCGAATCAACCTCACCGGTCTGAAGAATAGTCGCACCTAGTCCACTAAAAGCCCGCAACAGTTCTGGCCAGTGCGCCATCGATAAAAAGTTATTGGGGATATAACCCATTGTGTTGTCCAAGATATCGAACATGGGTTCAAAGTCAGGTAACTGGTCCCTCGATAAGGTTGAAATTCGTGCCACGTTAACCTCCTATTATTAAGTCACGGCACTCGTCGCGTCCTGTGCCCCGGTAGTGCGATAAGTGCACTTGCATCCTATTTTTCAAAACGCCTTATGAAACGCCTTATAAAAGGCCGCTTAACACCTCAGACCTCCCGTCTTTCAATCTGCAATACCAAGATGTACTTCTAGGAACTCAGCTTGTCGGCGGTAATAAAAAAGACGATTCCCAAGCTTTCGCCAACCGTGCCCCTCATCCGGCACTTTTATATAAGGTGCCTCGATACCATTTGCTCGCAGGGTACGAACCATCACTTCGGTTTCGTAAATATCAATCCTTGGATCCATCACACCGTGAGAGTAGAGCACTGGAACCCGAATCTTATCCGCCTGACGGATCGGCGAATTAACCGTGTAAAACGCTCGCCACTTCGGATCACGGATATCGCCATATTCAATGCGATCGGACGCCTTGAGTGCGGGCGATGCAACCTGCAAGGCCGTCACCCAATCTGCCACACCATAACGAGACACGCCCGCGGCAAATGCATTGGGGTAGTTAGCCAGCACAGCATTGACCATGTAGCCGCCATAAGAGCCTCCTGATACCGCTGCTCGAAAAGCGTCTACGCGTCCATCTGTCTTAAAGAAGTCCAGCATATCGACTAAGTCTCTAACACTGTCCAATCGTTGCTTTTGATCATCCAGTTTTACGTAAGTTCGCCCAAAACCTGTGGAGCCGCGAACATTGGGCTTAAACACAGCAATGCCGCGCGCGACGTGATATTGAGAAACAGGGTCGAAGCTAGCGCGTGATTGCGCTGTTGGCCCACCGTGAACTTCAAAAATAACAGGTGGCTGCGATGCCTGATCACCGCCGTGCGGAAGGTAGAGCAAGCCCTGCAGCTCTACTCCATCCCTCGCCACCATGGTGATACTTTCTGGTCGTACAAGTGACTCGACTTGGATCCCGGCTAGATTGGAATCGACCAAACGTTTTCCTGCTCCCCCAAACAAATCAATCGCATGAATGTCCCCGGGTGTCTGCCAGCCGTTCACACCTACGATCAGGGTGCTGCTCTGTTGGGAGCAGCTAAGTGAGTAAACACCCTCGGGTATGGCGGGGAACGAAATGGCCGAACCCGACGCAAGGTGACGACCACCAAGCACATCAAAGCCATTCCGATTTTCAGTCCACACAAGGTAGGCGCCATTTTCGCCACACAATTGCACATCTGCTAAGTCGAACTCAGACTCGACCAGGGACTCAAAACGCCCACCGATGACGTCGTAAGCAACAACGGCAGCAAATTCGCGGTCAGTATTACTACTCATATAGAGAGTCTGGCTATCTGGCGACCAGGCAAACCCACCATCACCGTGATTTGCTCGCGATTCCGGCTGGGAAACCACACGCATCTCACGGGTAGTTGTGTCCAGCAAGTAGAGGTAGTCAGAGTCCTCCCCAACTGTTTCGGTAACAACCAGATAACGACCGTCAGGCGAGAGCGCACGGGCGAAATTTCCGTAGTTACCCTCAAAAATGAGTTCTAAATCGCCCGAGCTTATGGATCCCTGGTAAATATCGTAATGCAGTCCTGTGCGCTCGGTTGAAGCCAGAAATAGGCTATCGTTATCCGAACCAATGTCCCCTAGGGATCGAAAACCGCCTTGCGTTGCAGAGAAGATCTCGCGCTCGGATGAACCATCACGATTGATGAATAGATACGACTCCTGCTCATCGCCGTTGTTATCCGCCCCATAAAGAATCCCTGAGCTGTCGGGTAGCCATCTCGCGAACGTGACCCCATTGCCAAATGTTAACTGGCGAGGTGCGCCGCCACCGACGGGCAGCGTCCACAACTGCGGCGTGCCTGTTACAGACGATCGAAAGAGGACATCTTGACCGTCGGGCGATAGCTGAGGTGCGGAGGCACCACTCGCTAATAGGTAACGACTTATATCTGCAGGCGTATCGCCAGCCATTCCCACAGATAACGCTTCCTTCTGCGGCAAAATGGCCTCGAGCGTGTCGGCGTCCTCCCCTCCAGAGCACCCGACCAAACTCACGGCGATTAAGAGCAAACTCAGACTGACACTTCTTCTCAATACCACCCTATTTCCTCCCTTAAAATAATTATTCCAATGAGGCTGCGCTCAACTATCAAAGCGGATCCTCAATCGCCCTCACACCCAACTGAAGTCACCACCCGCCTGTCTTGCGCTGCGTGAACAACGCTTTTGCACCTATACACGCTGTGTCTCGCTCAACTATCGGTGTATCACTACCCTCGTTAGCTCGGCTATTTACCTCACCGCCGGCTCAGTTAATTCGATTACGCCTCGCGATGCATCCATGCGTGCCAGTCCACCAACCGGTACCGTGCTCTGTTGTTCGAGATGACCAATCATGGCACCAAAATAGCAAGGTACACCCAAAGGCAGGCAGTGTTGCTTTAAAACATCCATTAATGCGAAGTTACCCAGCCCGGGGTTGGGCTTCACACCTGTAAAGTGCCCGAAAACAATGCCCGCCACCCGTTGCAAGTGCCCACTTAATTTAAGTTGTGTGAGCATTCGGTCGACACGATAAATAGCCTCACCGACGTCCTCGAGAAAGAGAATTGCATTATCAAATTTGGGGAGATAAGGCGTGCCCACCAGTGCGCTCATGAGCGTGAGGTTTCCGCCGATAAGATGCCCCTCTGCGCGCCCCGGCACGATGGTTTGGATTCTGTGCTTGCGTGCAACAAGGTCATCATCTGGCTCTGTAGGGTTCATGTATCGGGCGGGCTTCGCGTCGAATAGGACCTCATGCATGGAGTCATATGTGAACTGATTCCAGCGTGACATCAAGTTGGGGCCATGAAATGCAACGACACCAGCTCTTGCGTAAATTGCATTTAACAGACTCGTGATGTCGCTGTAGCCCAATAAAATTTTAGGGTTTTCCCGTATGCCGTCGAAATCGATGAAAGGTAATAATCGACTGGCGCCCCAGCCGCCTCGAAGCGCGAAGATCGCATCCACATCCGGGTCCAAAAAAGCCCCGTTGATGTCTGCCGCTCGATCACTGTCTTGACCTGCAAGATAGCCAAACCGGTCCATCACGTGATCACCGACTTTTGCGTTCAGACCCATGGCCTCCAAGGCCTCAAGTGCGAGCTGCAACTGCAGCGACTCATAGGTCACCGAAGCAGGCGCAACAATAGCAACAGTTTGACCCTTGCTAAGCCGTCTCGGCCGCTTCACCACATCGGGTTTAGCGTACGCCGGCATGGTGCCGAGAAGTGCCGCTGCTGAGCTGAGCTGAAGCAGTGATCGTCGTTTCATAATTCCCCCTCAATTCATCAATCCGAGCTTGGCAGAGCAGGCTACGCACGGCAAGCTAGCCGAATGATCGAGCCACGCTATAAAAGCGCCAAATTAATCGCAGGCTTCATTGTATTGACGATAACGTCGGCGCTCGCAGAGCCCAGTGTTTTGATCAACGCTGGAGGCGCGATTGAAGGCGTCATGACAGACATTCGCTACGCAGGTACCGCTAACTTTTTGGGACGCTCCGCGAAGGGCTATAGGACAGCCCACTGCCTGCTCACTCCAGAAGCAACAGAAGCTTTATTTCACGCCCAAGCCCTCGCTAAAGAGGAAGGCATGGCGCTCTTGATTTACGACTGTTATCGCCCACAACGCGCCGTGGATGACTTCGTTAACTGGGTCAACAGTCATGAAAAACAGCCCACAAAAGCAATCTATTATCCTCACATACCGCGAGCAGAGCTGATCCAACAAGGGTACATAGCAGAACGCTCGGGACACTCGAGGGGGAGCACGGTTGACCTCACACTAGTCTCGACTGAGACAGGCGAGGCGCTCGACATGGGAACACCCTGGGATTTCTTTGACGAGCGCTCCCACACACAAAGTAATCTGGTGAGCGTCGACGCCCGGGCAAATCGGCACGCGCTTAAGCGAATCATGGAAGGAGCGGGCTTCAGAGGCTACTTCGCGGAATGGTGGCACTTTAGCCTTATAAACGAACCGTTTCCCGACACGTACTTCGACATACCCATCGAGTGAATCCTTACTTAAGCAGACCTCCCTCGAGTCTCCAGAATCCGATACTATCGACTACGCCCAAGAATACTGGACTGAGGAAACCCCGTATGCGCCTCGTACACCTTGCTCTAAGCTTAATCAGTTTGACCATTCTCAGTGCCTGCTCAAATTCGGATAAAGTCGAACCAGCAGATCTTGTCTTCTCTGGTGGCCATATTTTCACAGCAGACCCTCTAAGACCCCAAGCCTCGGCAGTGGCCGTCAGAGACGACCGAATCGTATATGTAGGCAGCTCAGACGGCGTTGAGGCTTTTGTGGACGAGCGTACGCGCCAGATACCCATCGGCGACGGGCTATTAATCCCCGGTCTCATGGACTCGCATACGCACGTCTTCATGGGTTCATTTACCGATGTAGGAGTTAACCTTAGTCACGCCGATACACCCGAAAAATTACAAGTGGCATTGGAAAAAATTAGAGACGATCAGCCGGGCGAGGGACCCCTTTATGCACGCGGCTGGCAAAATCATCTATTTCCCAAATCAGGCCCTGAGGCAGAGATCCTCGATACCATTTTTGGGGATCGGGTCGTCATTCTCCAATCTGTTGACGGACATTCCACCTGGTTCTCGTCTCGCGCGCTCACAGAAGGTGGCGTGGACGAGTCCTTCCCTGATCCTGAGCCCGGCGTCAGCTTTTTTGAGCGAGATCCACTGACGAATCGACCCTTGGGGACAGCAAGAGAAAAAGCCGGTAATCATATTAAGGAGGCCTACATTCCCGGCGATAAAGCCGCCTACGAGGAACGATTGATAAGCTGGCTTCCCAGAGCTGCAGCTGCGGGACTCACCAGTGTCTTTGATGCCTGGGCCGGTGCGCCCACGGAGGAGGAGGCGTATCAGATCTGGCAGGAATTAAATGCGCGTGGAGCACTCTCGCTTCGCGTATTTGGGTCGGTTCGTGAGCTCGATGATGCGGATATCATTGCAGAGCGATTCGCTGATTACACTGCCCGATACAGCAACCCCATGGTTCGCCCAGAAGCGGTGAAAATGGCCGCTGACGGCGTGCCAGAAGGGCACACCGCCTATTTACTCACCCCCTATGTCGACTCTTCTAATGAAGACTTTGGCAAGCCCATGATGTCAAAAGCCGAAATGAAGGCGAATATTGAGACCTACTTTGCCCAAAATATACCGATTCATATTCACGCCATAGGCGGCGCTGCTGTGCGTCAATCACTCGACGCGATAGAAGCGGCTCGGGTAGCCACCCAGAACCAAACCGTTAGGGCCACCATCGCGCATATGGACTTCGTACATCCCGATGACATAGAACGATTCGCGGCGCTCAATGTGACCGCACAAACGTCGATTCAGTGGGCGGCGCGAGACCCCTCTTATTTTAATATCGGCTCGTTCGTGGGCATGGAGAAGGTTGAAAATGCTTACCCCGTCCGATCCATTATGGATGCAGGCGTCAATCAAAGTTTTGGTGCGGATTGGCCCGCATCAGCCTATCTCTCAACCTATAAACCACTTGAGCTGATCGAATCCGCTATCACGCGTCGTCTGCCGGGCGAGCCGGACATGCCTCCTCGCAATTCAGGTCAATCTGTTTCTTTGGCTGAAGCTATTATTGCGATGACACGAAATACTGCAATTCAGGTGGGTGAACTCGACTCCCTAGGCTCAATTACCGAGGGCAAGTTGGCTGATTTGGTTCTCTTACAAAGGGACTTGTTTGACATCCCCGCTGAGACAATCAGCACAACAAATGTGGCGATGACGGTGGTGAACGGACAAATCGTTCACGAAAAATAGGCGCCTCACCCTAACTGCAAAGATTGTATTTCGCGCATGTGCTGACTGAGGCTGTCAAAGCGCTCTTATGCGCCTGACATGACCCGCTTGAAGACGCGATCGAAGGTCTTCAAATCTTCAAGCCTACCCATACTGACTCTCAAGTGTTGCGGGTAGCCGTCGTATCCTGCGTTAATCAGCACGCCCTCTTTCGCCATAGCACGCCTTACGGTCATCGCATCCCGGCCCACATCCACAAAGACAAAATTGGCCTGTGATGGCACGGGCGTCAGACCCATCTGCGCACATGTTTTTTCGACCATGTCTCGGCCTTGGAGAACTTTATCCCGCGAAAATCGAATGAAATCTGAGTCAATGTAACTGTGGTAAGCGGCCGTCAGGCCCACACCATTTGGCCAGGCCATGATGTGCTTTGACGTTTTCTTAATGATGTCTGGCCGCGCCATCCCGTAGCCCACCCGCAACCCTGCCATTCCGAATATTTTCGAAAACGTGCGCGTAACAAGAACGTTGTGTCCCTCTCGAACAAGATCGACCATCGTTTCTTTCTCAGGCTCGTCGGTAAGCTCATTGTAAGCCTCGTCGATGATTACGAGCGCCTTGGGACCTACCGAGCGACAGAATGCGCGCAACCGCTCCGCATCGATTGGCAAGCCCGTTGGATTATTTGGATTAGCGAGGTAAACCACCGCTACTGAATCATCAAGCTGGGCCTCCATGGCGTCCAAATCGACGTGTAAATCACTACGTAATGGCACCCGTACAACCGACACACCCAGCGCCTCAGCATAGCCAAGGTGCGCATCGTACGTCAGACTAGGCGTCATGACTTTACCGCTGCGACCATAGGCCATAAGAGCAGCTTGAAGTCCCTCGTTGGATCCCGATGAGACAAACACGTTTTCGTGGTCGAGCCCATGGTTACCGGCGATGACGTCGAATAAATCATCGCGAATCGGATAATCGTAGGGGGAATCCGGATAATAGGCGCTCAATGGCAGAATTTTTCGCACCTCAGCCAACGCCTTAGGACTGGGCCCATAAGGGTTTTCATTAAAGACCAGCCGGACCTGCCCCTCAGGAACAAGGTATTGAGCAAGGGCGGGCATGGCAGAACCTGCCAGTGTCGCGGTCCCCAATGCAGATAAAAAGTGTCGTCGTTCCATTGTTGATACCCTGCGGTTTACTTCACTAAAGGCCCAGCACCACTATAAGCCTCTCAACTGATTTTTTCCCGTGCAGATTGTCAGCCTCAAAACAAAGCTATACGACTGTAGTCTTCGGCAATACTGAGCGCGCGTGCGTATATTCCTCGGGCGTATTGAAATTGAGACAAGGCTCCCAGTCGTCGGGCGCAAGCGCGGTTTGCCAACGCTCGTTATCTAAAAAGCCCATAACGGCTCGACCACCAGCTATCAGATAGCGATGCATGCTGGGGGCGAGCTGAGTCGAGAAAAGGCCATGCAATGGATGTAATCGCTGCCCTTTCAGCAGCACTACGTCCGCGGATTCTGTCGCGGCATCGACTAATAGGCGGTGTATCTGTGAGGGTGGAATCAGCGAATCTGTTGGCATAACGAAGACATACCCGTCACCGCCATTTAACGCCTTGGCTGCCTTCAAGGCCTCTGCAATTCCCGCCAAGGGGCCCGCATCATCTACCTCGTCTGACACATAATGAATACCGTGCGGCGAAAGCTCCGGGTAACGCCGAGGCCCCGCACAAACAATGACCGGGAGAGCTGGCAATACGCGGCGAAGGTCAAGAACTTGACGTGAAATAAGCGATTGATGCGCCTCTAATAGGGCTGCCTTATCTTCACCCATACGGCGGCTATTTCCTCCGGCGAGGATGGCCACGGCAATGACCGGACGCGACGGATCGCTCACAGATCCTCTGCCCAAGGAAAGACGGAAACTGAAACCTTGGAACCCGCGCAGATGTGCTCGATATCTGCATCGATCTTGATGGTGCAGTTGGCGCGAGCGAGGCCAAAAACGCGATGTGAATCTTGACTACCTAAGGCTGCGACACGCATCACTTGATTCCCGGCGTCATCAATGTCGCCTCGTAAGATGCCGCGTTGAAACTCCAAGCGACCACCGCGTCGAGTGATATCAGCATCCAGCACAGCTTCTCGTTGCGTACTGAACACGACAACCTCTCTGTTTGATAAGAGCTTAATGACCGGCAGATAAAGCTCAGTCAGGACAACAAAAGAGGAGACGGCATTTCCGGGCAGGCCAAAAAACAGCGCCTTACTGCCCTGCCCTCGATCAAGATGGCCAAAACAGACAGGTTTACCGGGCTTCATAGCGACTTTGTAGTCGGAAATGACACCCATGGACTCTACGCACTGCCGCACGTAGTCGTAGTCCCCAACGGACACGCCTCCACTGCTGATGACGACATCTGCCTCGGCACTTGCTCTCGTTAGACACGCCTTTATGGCTTCGGGCGTATCCTCGATGACGCCCATATTTATGAGCTCAACTGGATACTGCTGAAGCACGGCATCGATAGACGCGAGATTACTTTCGTAGATATCACCCTCATCCAAGACCTCGCCGGCCGCTTTTAATTCGTCTCCCGTAGCAAAAAATGCGACGCGCAGTTTTCGTCGGACCTCCACCCGCGCTGTACCTTGACTCGCAAGCAGCGGAATCATGTTGGGCCTTATCAATTGACCATGTCTTGCAATAACGGTGTCCCTAGCTATCTCCTCGCCTCGACGACGAATATTCGAACCACTTGGCGTGTCATAGCGCATGTGAATCAGGTCATGGTCGCGCTCAACATTTTCCTGGATGACCACCGTATCCGCGGATGTGGGGACCACTGCCCCTGTGAAAATACGAATGGACTCACCCGGCTCCAATGCTCCACCTTCAAAGGGTTCACCGGCGCGAGACTCTCCCTTTAACGTAAAGGTCTGGGAGGTTTTGGCACCCACTGCGTCGGGCGAGCAAACAGCGTAGCCATCCATCGCTGAAACATCTGATCTCGGTAATTCTAACGCGGCAACAATGTCTTCCATCAGGTAACGGCCAAGCGCCTCACGCAGGCGTAGCGACTCACTCACCTCCGGATTTGACGCCAACCATGACCGGCATAAACGCTCTAAATTTTCCTGTGCTTGTGCAAAGCTAATCATAGGAGAGCCTCGTTGATCGAGCCGCTATTGTGCTGTCGCGCCGCTTACGTTCAGTTGTTGCGCCAACTGCCGTGGAAGCCGTAGGGTATGCGGTGGTCTAGCTTAGCAACCGCGACAGGCCCATCGCCGACCGCTTGCGCGTTAAGAATCACCAGCGAGGATGTGCTTTTCTGGCTGTCATACACCGTCGCAAGCAGCCAGCCCTCCCCCTCTTTTGCGCCACTATTCTTTTCAACAAATACAGGCTCCGAAACACCGTTACCAAAACCCGCGTCCCACGTGCTGACTTCACCCGTATCGCAGTCGATGTGTGTGATCTCATGGAACAACCCACCATCCCCCTTGGCGCGCTGTGAAGCGGCGGCGATGTAGCCATGACGGTGACGGGAGGCAGCAAACCGATCATCGATGCGCGGGAACTCTGAGGCCACATCCAGCGTCTGGTATCGATCTATCGCCCCGGTGTCGACATCCAAGGTCCATCGCGTCAACTTACCCTGTGCATCCGCATGAGCTGGAATACTGCCATCGGCATTAGGGAAGTTGGGCGCAACGGGAAAATCGACCGAATCAAAGGTCACCTTTGACCCCTCATTCCATGCATTTAGGTAATGGAAGACGTAACAGACGGGGGCCTCTAGCCAACGAATACTCGACACCGGTGCGCCTCGCTTTAAGACGCCAATGTAGGCGCCGGAGCTTCGATCAAAGGCAAAAGGGAAACCAAACTTGGCAACGCGATCCAAATCACACGTCAGAGGAAACAGAGGGAAAATCACATAATCACGAGTGATCATGAAGTCGTGGACCATCGCGGCGTACGGTGCGTCGAAAACGTCTGAGCGTAGCATCTGACCGTTTCGATCAATGACGTGATAGGTCATCGTCTTACTACCAAAATGGTCAGTCATGTAGCCGAAGCCGTGAAGCTCACCAGTTTCAGGGTCAATTTTAGGATGCGCGGTCATAGCGCCTTTTATACCGTCGGCGTAGTGACCATAACCCTCTGACTCAAGTGATTGCGGAGCCACGCTAAAGGGATGACTGCCCTCTTCCAAGGCCACCAAATGGTCGCCGTGCGCCATGATATGAGTATTAGCGACACCATTACGGCGGTTACTTTCCATTTGCCCTGTTTCTTTGTTGATATTGATGTCGAGGTTAAGCCCCCTTCCCAGCTCAATCTCTTTCTCAAACTTCGGCGTTCTTACCCAACGGTTCACGTACCCCACTTTTCCCTGGTCGACATGGAACGCGTGAATCATGCCGGTACCAAAAAACCAGTGGTAGGTTCCCTCGACAAATTTTGGATTAGGCCCTATTCGGTATAGCGAGCCCGATAGATCACTGGGTATTGTGCCTTCAATGACTATGTCGTCGTAAGAAGCCTCAAAGTTGATGGGGCCGTAATTGCCACGCAATTGGGGGTGATTAGGTAGAGGGTTAGCCATGTGCTGTACATCTCGCTATGAAAGTCGATATCGACCATACGCAAGTTAATGACATTCGGATAGGCGATCGACTCAAGGTAGCGGAGCAAGAAACCGATCATTACCTTAGCTGGCTATATTTTTGGATGGTGTTAGCCTCACCTCACCAAGTAATAACAAAAGCATACAGGTGAAGCATGGCAACGCATCCATTTGACTGGGCGACTTGGGGCCGCATCGATGCCACAGAATTGGCTGCAAAACTCCAAGCTAAAGACGTCACAATGTCTGAAGTTATGCATCAGTTTGCCGATGCGATTTCTATCCAGAACCCCCGCCTTAATGCTGTTATTGAGGTCTTCGACGATGTCTTAGATGACCCGGATTCAAGCGGTGCCAATCCCAATGGACCGTTTTATGGCGTGCCCATATTGATCAAGGACATGGGTTCACGCATTAAAGGGAGAGATCAGCAAATTGGGCTCGGCTTTAAAGCGCCTGATCTAGCTAACGAGGACGACCCTCTCATTAATAACTTTAGAGAGGCCGGTTTCATTGTCTGCGGACGTACCGCAGTGCCTGAGGATGGAATGACCCTCATCACGCACAGCATCCCTCAAGGCAACACTCACAGCCCGTTTAACTTGCAACATACCCCCGGTGGCTCATCTGGCGGTTCCTCAGCCGCGGTCGCAGGCGGAATAAACCCCATTTGCTCGGCATCTGATGGGGCGGGGTCCATTCGTTTTCCCGCTGCCTGGACTGGCCTTGTAGGCCTCAAGGCTACGCGAGGGATGAATCCACTTCCCAAAGGACTGAATGAGTCCATTCTTGCAGGCGCTGTCGAGGGCGCGCTTGTCCGCAGTATTAGAGATTGCGCCGCAGTAACTGAAGTGCTGGCCATACATCGGCAGTTGGGCCGTAGCTTCATGCCTCCGCACCCGCCGCCACTACTCGTCAAAGAATTAACGGTGCCACATCGAAAGTTGCGCGTTGGGGTGAGTGCTGATGCATGGGGAAGTTCCGTTTTGGTCGATGCAGACGTACTGAAGTCCATCGAGGAGACCGCGCGACGCTTGGAAGCGCTTGGTCATACCATTGTACCGTTGCAACCCCGAGAGATTTGCGACTTTCACGCCTTACGCTCCTCATTCTCGGTCGGAGAATGGCTGCTCCCTATTAGTCGCGAGCTGATGTACTTGGTTGACGAGGCCAACGTGCCTTTAACTGACAAGAACGCATCGATCCAGCTTAGACATCACTTGGAGCTCGCTGATCGTTACAGCATTGATGATTTATTCGAAGCGCAAATGGTGACAGAGGCACTTATGCGTCGTTGGGGTGATTTTTGGCAAAGCGGGGTGTGCGATGTCCTAATGTCCCCGGTAACACCTATTGCGTGCCCAGAGATTAACTCCAATTATCGAATGGACTCGGCTCAAAACTTTGATGAGTGGTCGGAAAACCTCTTTGACGCTGCGTGCTACACCATACCCGCCAACCACATGGGCTTACCCGCCTTGTCACTGCCATCAGGGAATGATCGTAACGGCTGTCCTATTGGTATTCAGCTTATGGCGCCGTGGCGTCATGAGCACGATTTGATTCACCTCGCATCGCACTACGAAGCTGCGCACCCAGCGCTGTTCAATCTACCACGTGCTCACGGGATCGAGGGCTACTAACGGTGTCAGCCCTTCATAACCAAGGGCCGCTCAGTGACCGAAGACACTTGATAGGTTGCTGGGTGATGGCGATGCTGGGCGCCATGCCGTTTGCTGTTCAACCTTTTTTCCTTGGCGTGATGACCGAGACACTAGTGCTCGCCCCCGACCAAGTGGGTTTGATGGCATCCGCTGATATCTTGGGTGTAGTTCTGGCAAGTTTCTCGGGGGTTTGGTGGGCAAAACGTTTCTCGCAGCGTGGTCTCGTCAGACTTGCGTCACTAAGCATGGTGCTTGGCTATCTCGGCCTGTTGTTCGCCAACACCTTCGAAGCCGTCCTAGCCCTTAGGTTTTTAGCTGGTGCTCTGGGTCATGGCATTGCCTTTTCGTTGGGAACCGCACTCTTGTGTCGTGCCCCGCATCCGGATCGCGCGATTGCCATTAGCGTTATTACCCAAATTGGCTTCAGTGCCATTTTGTTGCTCGCGTTACCCAAGGCCTTATCGACCGGCGATATCAGGACGGTTTACTTGTCTTTGGTTGCCATCGTGCTGGTTCTACTGCCACTCCTGACATTCGCAAACGACTCATTTACTCATGACTCCGAGTCGGCCAAGCGAAACACCGTAAAACCGCTACTTATCTGGTTACTTGTTGCACTGGTGTGCTACCAACTTGGGCTTTCCGCCATTTGGGCGTTTATTGAGTCGATCGGTCGCGAACGGGAAATATCCCTAGAGCAAATGGGATTCATGCTGGCGGTCATCCTACCCGTCAGTATGGTTGGGTCCATCCTGGCCAGCATACTTGATGTCCGTCTGGGCAGATTTACCCCAGTGCTCCTTGCGACAGTTGCGGGCGCCATAGGATTGCTCATATTGGTCAATACAACTTCTGTTACCGCGCTCGCAGCGGGTTTTTTGCTCCATCAAATTGCGTGGAACTTCGGTATCGCCTTCGTTTATGGCGCCATAGCGCAGGTGAGCGATCAAAGCGGTTCAGAGATACTGGCTCCTGGCAGCCAATCGCTCGGCACTGCACTCGGACCCATTTTGGCAGGCGTACTGGCAAGCAGCATCGAACTCGAAGCGGTTATTTGGGTGTCGATCCTAGGAATGATCGCTGGGTCATTGATTTTGTTCCTAACGCGAGAAGCTCACTCTCCGTACAGTTGAGCGAATGCATAGGCGCGCTCGTTAGGCACCTGCTGTATTTCAATGACGTTACCAAAAGGGTCTCGTCCATAGGTCATCAGGTACCCATCACCCGCATCAATAGGGTCTGAGTGCCACTGAACACCGTGCGCCCTTAATACCTCATGAGACCTGTAAACATCCTCAACTTCAAAGGAGAAGTGCGTGACTCCGTAGTCACACATTCGACGGGTATTTTCATCTGGTTGTGGACTGTGAAATTCGAAGAGTTCAATAAAAATATTGCCCGCGTGCAGCATCGCCAAGGTCGTGTCGGTGTTTTTCATTTGCGTGACGCGATCACCCTCCTCGCTTTGTCCTAGGTGCTCGTGATCAACCAATTCAAAGCCAAATGCGTCGCGATAGAACGCGATCGCAGACTCAAGACTGGGCACGGACATCGCGAAATGATGCACGCCCCTGATCTTTATAGGTGGTGGCTTAGTCATCTGCTTATCGCTCCAACATGACTTAGAATCAATCGAGTATGTCACGGGCAAAGACATCATCCACAGTTTCATGACGTTTAATTAATCGCGCACCGCCCTGATCTAACAGAACCGACCCTGGTCTCGGCAGCGCATTAAAGTTTGCCGCCATAGGCTCTAAATAGGCACCGGTCGGGTAGATGGCTAACACATCACCCACGGACAATTCAGGTAGTTGCGCATCGAGGGATAACATTTCCGCGTTACAAGTAAGACCTACAACGTCATAGACGTGATTGGAAGCCTCGGTAGAACTGACGGATGTGAACTGCAATGGACAGTCATCGGAAACACCGTGTAGGTCAAGAAACACCTCTGACGTATCCACTTCAGCCCAGCGCCGCTGCTGACCCACTGTTTCATATTTTAGGTTCTTGACCGTTGTAAGATGGACACCCGTGTCGCTATGCAAACCCCGACCTGGCTCGATTTCAAGGGTCCATTTTGACCAGGTTATGGCTGAGCCAGCCAATCCTTGTCGCAGAGCACAACAAATGGCGGCAGCAAACTCTGACAAAGAGGGCGTGTGTCCGCTGCGATCCACCACATCGAGGTCTGCGTCTAGATCGCTCGGGAAACCACCCCCTATGTTGATTACAGGGTTATCAGAAACAGCGAGCAAAGCTTCTATCTCGACTGCTTTTAAGGCCACAGCATTAGCCCAAGCGCTCCAAACCTCGAGCTCTTTGCTGTGCCTGCCAACATGCGCGTGAAAACCGACAAGCTCAAGTTGAGTGAACGACGACCACGCATCGACCAAAGATGCCAGCTCACTGTTTGGAATACCGTATTTGATGCGCTGACTTAGCTCAGAAATTAATAAATCAGGCGCAAAATCAGACGTTACTGAAAGATCAGCCATGTCCGGCTTCAAACGCAGCATGACTCTGGCTGTTGCGGATAAGCTTCCGGCAATGTCATTAATGAGTGTTGCTTCTCTAGGGCTGTCTATAACAATACGAACACCCAGGGTTATTGCTCGTCGAATGATGCCCTCGTCTTTTATGGAGCCATTTACCGAGATCTGCGACGGGGGCACATTACCCCGCAGTGCTCCCTCGAACTCGCCGGGACCAAATACGTCACAGCCGCATCCAAGCTGGGACAACAGTGCTCGAACACCTAGTATCGGACAGGCTTTAAGCGACGGCATAAGTTCAAATCGCGGCCACTCTTCACCAAAAGCAGACCGGAATTCAGCTACTCGCTGGCGAATCGCATCTCCGGAAAACACAAAGAGCGGTGTTCCAAATTGGCGCGCCACCCTTTCAAGCTCGCGCTCGCTAATATTGGGGAGTTTCATGACTTCAGCTTTCACACTTTGTGCCACCCTGCACTAGTTAACGCTGCTTACTTTGGACTCGCCGGGAGAAGAATCCAAGATGTGAACGCGATCGCTACCGGTCTGTACATCATCGCGTCAGTCCTCCGCGCAGACCAGTTTCGCATTGACTTCGCCAACAACGGCAAGATTCATTTTAGCCCGTCCTTCCATACCTCCTCGGACCTCGCAGGCCTGAAGCGTATCTTGAACGATCGACTTAACAACCTCGGCAAATTCGTCTGTATCGAGATCAACGAGCTGTGCTGACGGCAAATCAGTCAATTCCGCACCCGGTTCTTTGTACTGAGTTGCCCAGGACGAAATCCACCATCGATCCGCCATAAAGAGCAATGAAATACTGTTAAATCCTCCGCCATAGGCTTCGCCCTCTGGCGCAGTTTTCATCTCAAACTCACTCCAGACATGAGCCACGTTGCCAAACCGCTTTACCTGCCTGTCGACTTCAACCTCGAAGAACGCCGACTCGTAAGGACTGACAACCAAGGCTTGCTCTGTCTCAAACGGGTGTTGCTGCATTGATCCGTCCAGTGAGAATTTGGTTATCAACGCCTCTTTGGTATGAATATTCGTGTCTCGGTCGGCGTCGTAAATAAACCCCTCTGGACCTGATATCACGTCGTAATAAGCGTCAATAATGGCATCAACCGATGCGGTATCGTCAGCGAAACAGGGTACGGCAACAAACGCGCAAGCCAACAGTAATCGTCCCATAACTACCCATCCTGTAACTTGATTTGATTAAAAGGCGGCGATCCCAGTTTGCGCGCGGCCCAGGATCAGCGCGTGAATGTCATGCGTACCCTCATAGGTATTGACGACTTCAAGGTTAACCATGTGTCTCATAACCGGGTACTCGTCGGAAATACCATTGCCACCCAACATGTCCCGCGCGGTACGCGCTATCTCCAGCGCTTTGCCGCAAGAATTGCGCTTTATCAAACTGATGAGATCTGGAGAAATTGCCCCGTCGCTTAACATCTGGCCAGCTCGCAAGCAGGACTGCAATCCGATCGAGATTTCCGACTGCATGTCGGCCAGTTTTTTCTGGACAAGTTGTGTTGCCGCAAGTGGCTTACCGAACTGCTTGCGATCTAGCGTGTAATTGCGCGCCGTGTGCCAACAGGTTTCTGCTGCACCCAGCGTTCCCCAAGCGATACCGAAGCGGGCGTTGTTCAAACAACCGAATGGTCCCTTAAGACCCGACACATTGGGGAGTAAGTTTTCTTCAGGGACGAAGACATCATCCATAACGATTTCACCGGTAACCGATGCACGTAGCGCCAATTTTCCCTCAATTTTTGGCGCAGAGAGCCCGGGCATACCTTTGTCGAGAATGAAACCGCGGATAATGTCATCATCGGTCTTCGCCCAGACAACGAAGACATCAGCAATAGGGCTATTAGAAATCCACATCTTAGCGCCTGTCAGACGGTAACCACCATCAGTTGTGCGAGCCCGTGTAATCATTCCACCCGGATCAGACCCGTGATCGGGTTCAGTCAAACCGAAACAACCTATCCACTCACCGGTGGCGAGCTTGGGGAGGTATTTCTCTCGTTGCGCATCATTGCCGTAAGCAAATATGGGATACATTACGAGCGACGACTGGACGCTCAACATTGACCGATAGCCCGAATCAACGCGCTCTATCTCGCGGGCTATGAGACCGTAGCTCACGTAATCGACACCGGGGCAGCCATAACCTTCAATTGTTGGACCCAACAAGCCGACCTCCCCCATCTCTCGAAAAATAGCAGGGTCCGTGCTCTCGCTCCTAAAGGCGTTGGTCACGCGAGGAGCAAGCCTATCTTGAGCGTACTGCCGCGCAGACTCTCGGACCATCCGCTGCTCTTCGGTCAACTGCGCGTCGAGTTCGAAGGGGTCTTCCCAATTGAGCTTTGTCCAATTTGTGGCTGATCCCATCGATTTTACCCACTCGCAAAAGACATAGGTTAAATTATTGATGTCCCTGCGCCAACGCCACAAAGGAAGACCTAACCCGCAGTGGGTGTGGGTCGACCTGCTAGTAAACTCAAGAGCGCATGAGGCAATTCGTATTTCCACTAAATTAACGACTTTGGATCGCGCGTGCGCGAATAAGCCTACGTGTACGGGTACACTCAGCGTTTTGTGACGTTAATGCGGTCCCTGCGTCTGTGACCGAATGTGAGGTGGCTATGCTGGTAAACAAACGAATTCTTCTCAGCCAATTACCGACGGGCAAACTGAGTCTCGATTGCTTTGACACCGATGAGGTCCCTGTACCGGATCTTGAGGCAGGTCAGGTCTGCATAAAAACTCTGTTGCTGTCTCAAGACGCCGCGAATCGAGCTTGGATGCAGGGTGCCACCTATCGCAGTGCGCTTGTCGGCGGTGATGTCATGGCAGGCTATGGGATTGGAGAAGTCGTTGAGTCCAAAGATGCCGCGTGGGAACCCGGTGATTTGGTTATGGCGGATGTTGGCTGGCAAGAATACGCCGTGATCAACGGCGGACAGGTGACCGCAGCGCCGGATCACAAAGGCCCAATAAGCCACGGATTATCGCTCCTTGGCGTCGCGGGATTAACGGCCTATCACGGTTTAATTAATGTAGCGGAGATTCACGCGGGCGAGACCTTACTCGTCTCCGCTGCCGCAGGCTCAGTGGGATCGATTGTCGGCCAGATTGGCCGCATAAAAGGTGCGCGTATTATTGGTGTCGCAGGCGGTGAAGCTAAATGCCGGTGGGTCGAGCGCGAGCTCGGGTTTGACGTCTGCATAAACTACAAAAGTGAGGACCGGTCATTGCGCGACCAACTGCAAGCCGCCGCACCCAATGGTGTTGATGTTTACTTTGATAATACAGGCGGAGATATTCTCCAAACCGCGTTGTTTGCCATGAATTTAAAGGGCCGTATAGCCTGCTGTGGCGCCGTCTCGATGTATGACACAAAGCCCAAGCCGGGGCCTTTTGGCGTGCCAGGGCTGCTTGTAACCAAACGGCTCCGAATGGAGGGCTTTATTGTGAGCGACTATGCGCACCTCGACGCTGACGCCCTTCATAACCTCTCAATGTGGGAGCACCAAGGTGATCTCACCCTCTTCGAGGACATCATCGAAGGGCTCGAAAATGCGCCGGCCGGATTGATTGGCCTGTTGGCCGGTGAAAATCGCGGGAAGCGCATGATTCGTGTCGCGTAATATTCGGCATGCACCTATAATCTGGCGATAAAAACGACAAGGGGATTTTCATGGCTACACCTGAAACAGTGGCGCTGCCCGAAGAAGCAGCAGAAGTCGAAGCGCTCATTGAGCGTGCGCAAGCCGCTCAAGCAGCCATTGCTAATTACACGCAAGACCAGGTCGACCAGCTTCTAAAAGCCATGGTTTGGTCGTGTGCACAACCAGGCGTGGCCGAGGAGCTTGCGCAACAAACACTCGATGAGACCCAACTCGGTGACTATAACGGTAAATTTGCGAAAATTTCGGTGAAAACCCGCGCATCGCTGATGGATATCCTTCCTGATAAGTCGGTTGGCGTGATCGAGGAAGACGTCGAGCGCAACATCATCAAGATTTGTAAGCCGGTTGGTGTTATCGGTGCGCTATCACCCTCCACGAACCCTGAAGCGACACCCGTCATAAAAAGCATTAACGCTGTGAAAGGTCGCAACGCCATCGTCATCGCCCCACACCCCCGTGCAAAGTTCATCAATATGACCATCGTTAACAAGATGCGCGATGCCCTTGTAAAAATGGGTGCGCCAGCGGACCTCGTTCAAACTATGGCGCAACCATCTATCGGGAAAACTGAGGAGCTGATGCGTCAGTGCGACCTTATTCTTGCCACGGGTGGACCTGGAATGGTTACTGCAGCTTACTCAAGCGGCACACCCGCGCTCGGCGTTGGAGCCGGCAATGCCGTTATTACGGTCGACGACACCGCCGACCTCATTGATACTGCTGAAAAGATTCGCATCTCCAAAACACTCGATCTCGCCGCATCTTGCTCATCAGACAACTCGGTCATTGTTCTTGAGAGCGTCTATGACGAACTTCTTGGAAATCTGATCGCCGAAGGCGGTTATGTTGCCTCACCAGAAGAGGCCGACAAGATTGCATTGGTCCTTTGGCACAACGGCGCGCTCAACACGGCAGCAGTCGTCAAGCAGCCACAGGTACTCGCTGAGATGTCTGGGTTCTCCATTCCGGAAGACCGAAAATTTATTATCGTGCCGTACGAGGGTGTTGGTCCGGACCACCCCTTCTCGGGCGAAAAGCTCTCTGCCGTTATGGCATTTTACAAAGTCGCGGATATTCACGAAGCTGTTGCGCTCACAAATGCCATCCAGGAGTACCAGGGCATGGGCCACTCCTGTGGCATCTACTCCAACAGCGATGACAACATCATCACACTGGCGAGTGGTACCAAAACCTCGCGCGTCATGGTCAATCAGCCTCAGGCTGCGTCGAACAGTGGCAATCTGTGGAATGGCATGCGCCAAACCTTCTCTCTTGGTTGCGGTAGCTGGGGCGGTAATTCCACCAATGAAAACATTAACTGGAAGCATTTGGTGAACATCACCTGGGTCTCCAAGCCGCTCGCGCAACCGAAGACACTGCCAAATGACGAAGAACTATTCGGTGGTGTCATCGCAAAACTGAGTTAGTCAGCGCGTATCATGGCGGTTTGTAGCCGAAACTACTGCTTTGGCATCACGACGGTGAGCATAAGGACACTATGTGCCCAAAAGCCCCTAAAAGAGCACCAGCGAGAGCACCTCGGTACTAACCCTTGGTGATCGATACCACGAAAGAGATCCGACTCATTTCAGAATCGCTCGAGCTTTATGGCGAGCGCCATGGTGATATGGCACCTAGAGTCTACAAGCGCTTTTTCGAGCTTAATCCTGAGGCTGCCGCGCTGATGGAATACGCAGATGAGTACATGCGGGGACGTATGTTTGCATCAGTCCTCGAACTCTTTCTGTCAGACGAACACTTGAGTCCAGGCGGCTATCTGGCGTGGGAGCTGGAAAACCACATCAAGGCCTACTCTACGACCGCAGCCATGTACGAGGGCTTGTTCCAAAGTATGCGTGACGTGTTTGAAAAAGACTTAGGCGCGGAATGGCGACCCGAGTGGCAACACGCTTGGACGAGCCGAATAGCCCGCATCATGCAGAAAGTCGCACAGTTCTGACCGCATGTGATAAACCACAGCAAGCAGGCTGTTAGAGTATTGCGTCTAAAGAGAAGATAAAAATGGTCGGGACGGCAGGATTTGAACCTGCGACCACCACACCCCCAGTGTGGTGCGCTACCAGACTGCGCTACGCCCCGAAGACGGCGGATTATACGGGTATTCACAACGATAGGGAATCGCAATTAACCCATGGAAGGGCCTCTGAAGAGATAGGGCTATCGTGCGCTTTTAGACGAGCGCGCGCGGCATCGGAAAGACCCCGATACCCTAGCTATGACATGAAAGAAATGACTTATTTTTTGAAAGGCGCCGACTAGTCCGTATCTCGAGTTAGCAGTCCCCTCGCCAACTCCAAGTCGCGTAAAGAGTCTCGAACGGTTGTCATAAGCTCAACAGGACCGGGGCTATCTTCACTCGTCAATCGCTGACGTGCGCCACCAATCGTGTAACCTTCCTCGTAAAGCAGACCCCGGATTGCGCGCACTAATTCAACGTCACCTCGTCGATAATAACGACGATTACCGCGGCGTTTCACGGGTTTTAACTGAGGAAATTCGGCTTCCCAGTAGCGAAGCACATGGGGCTTAACAGCACACAGCGTGCTCACCTCACCGATCGTGAAATAGCGTTTACCTGGAATGGGGGGCAGTTCGTTGTTGTGGCTTGGCTCAAGCATCGCCTTGCATCTTCTCTACTCGTGCCCGTAGCTTTTGGCCTGGCTTGAAGGTGACCACGCGTCTCGCCGAGATCGGCACCTCTTCACCCGTCTTTGGGTTACGACCCGGTCGCGTGCCCTTGTCGCGGAGGTCAAAGTTACCAAAGCCCGAGAGCTTCACTTGCTCATTGTTCTCAAGACAGATCCGAATTTCTTCAAAGAACTGCTCAACCAGTTCCTTAGCCTCGCGCTTATTGAAACCAAGTTCCTCAAAAAGCTTATCGGCCATCTCTGATTTGGTTAACGCGGACATATTACTCTTAGCTTCGCAGTTCGATATCCAGTTGGTACTTCAGCCTAGCAAGCACCTTATCCACAGCACTCGCCACCTCTGACTCGTCGAGGGTGCGACTTTGGTCTTGGAATGTCAAACCTATAGCAAGACTTTTCTTGCCATCAGCTAATCCCGTGCCTTCATAGACATCGAATAAATCCAGCTTTTTCATAAGGGGGCCCGCGGCCTCCTGTACCACCTTCATGACCTCACCAGAAGAAACGGCATGATCTGCAACAAGCGCGAGATCACGACGAGTCTCGGGGTACTTTGAGATATCCTGATAAGCCGGCATCGCCACTTCAGTCGCTACGACTTGCTCGAGCTCTGCAACAACGGTGTTAACAGGCACACCCAGTGCTTTACTAATCTCAGGGTGAACGGCTCCCATGCGTCCTACTTCACGACCGTCAAGCAAAATAGCTGCGCTCTGCCCATCATGGAGTCCTGGATAAACCCGCGCCTCGAAAGTAATACGATTGCCAAGACTTGCGAGTAACGCTTCAACGGTGCCTTTCAAATCATAAAAGTCAGCGGCCGCTTTCTCGCCCGACCAACCTTCAACATCCCTAAGACCCGACATAGCGAGCGCCAACATAGGAACTTGCTCGGTCTGCTCCGTAGGAAGGAATTTGAGACCGGTTTCGAACAGGCGAACACGGTTCTGTTGACGACTTGTATTGTGAGCAATGGCTTTCACCAAGCCGGGTATCAAGCTGGTGCGCATCACTGCGAGATCCGTTGAGATAGGATTGCGCAATGGGACCGGGGAGAGCTCCGGGTCGAAGAAAGCTTGAATTTCAGGCGAAACAAAACTGAAAGTAACCGCCTCGTAGTAACCTCTCGCTACCAGCTCGTTTTTCACTTCGCGGAGCACTCTCATGTGCTCAGGCACCGGCGTTGAAATAAGGTTAGCTGTAATCGGCTGTGAGGGCACTGCGTCGTAGCCAATGATGCGGGCAAGCTCTTCAATGAGATCGACTTCGAGTCCCATATCAAAACGCCAGCTTGGTGCCGTACACAACCAACCAAGCTCATGGGATACAACCCAAAATCCGAGCCCTTGAAGAATACGCTCGACATCAATGTGACCAATCGAAACACCCAGCACCTTTTCAATTTGGGTCTCTCGCAGGAGTACCGCCTCATTAACTGGGAGCGCCTCTTCAGAGCAGACCTCAGTAATCGGACCTGCTTCCCCACCCACCGCGTCGAGGAACAGCGCCGTAGCACGCTCCATCGCTTGACGTTGCAGTTGAAAGTCCACGCCGCGCTCATATCGGTGTGATGCGTCCGTATGTAAACCGTAGGAACGGGCTCTTCCCGCCATCAGTTCGGGCGTGAAAAAAGCACTCTCCAAAAATAAGTTATGGGTCTCGTCGCTGACGCCACTCGCCTCGCCACCCATAATTCCGGCCATCGCGAGTGGCTTGTCGTGATCTGCAATCACGAGGGTACCCTTTTGCAGCTTCTGCTCCACGCCATCGAGTAATGTGAGCACCTCTCCCTCTCGACACTCCCTGACGACAATACCGCCACTTAACCGATCAAGATCAAACGCGTGAAGTGGCTGGCCAAGCTCGAGTAGCACATAGTTGGTAGCGTCCACAGCCGCATCAATAGATCTGAGCCCCGCTCGCTGCAGGCGCTCACGCATGTAATCAGGCGTTGGGCGCGACAGATCAACATTTTTGATTACCCGTCCCAAATAGCGAGGGCATTTAGCTGTCGCTTCGATGACCACAGGGAACTCATCATCGACGACGGGTGAGACATTAGGAATTGCAGGCTCAAGAAACGCCTCATCGAGTGCCACAGCAACGTCGCGGGCTACACCCCGAATGCTTAGACAGTCGGCACGATTAGGTGTCAAACCCAGCTCGATAACCTGATCGTCTAGACCGAGATAATCTCGGATATCAGTACCTACGGGCGCGTCAGAAGGCAGCTCCATTAAGCCATCGTTATCTTCAGATATCGTCAGTTCAGCACCTGCACACAGCATTCCCTGAGATTCAACACCACGTAGCTTCGCTTTTTTGATTTTGAAATCGCCAGGCAAAATGGCGCCGACCCGCGCAAGTGGCGCTATAAGTCCCGCACGAGCATTTGGCGCACCACACACGATCTGTACGATTTCATCACCGACATTAACCCTGCAAACACGCAACTTATCAGCATCAGGGTGTTGCTCTGCACTGATAATTTCAGCGACGACTACACCAGAGAAAGGCTCGGCAGCGGCGTTGATGCTGTCCACCTCAAGGCCGATCATTGTTAACTTGTGACTGAGTTCTTGCGTCGTTACCGAAACGTCCACCCAAGTACGCAGCCACTGCTCCGAAATAATCATGGTGCTAACTCACATAAATTGCGCTAAAAAGCGCAAATCATTATCAAAATTCAGGCGTAAATCGCCAATCCCGTAGCGCAGCATGGAGAGTCGCTCGACGCCCATACCAAACGCAAAGCCGCGATACTTGTCGGGGTCAATGCCACTCATTTCGAGGACTTTGGGGTTCACCATGCCGCAACCGAGTACTTCAATCCATCCTGTGTGCGAGCAAACGCGGCAGCCCTCGCCCGAGCATTTCACGCACTGAATATCGACCTCTGCAGAAGGCTCAGTGAATGGGAAATACGAAGGACGTAGTCTGACCGACAGGTCATCTCGCTCGAAAAAGGCCTGTAGAAAATCTTCAAGCAGCCCTTTGAGATGGCCAAAATTAGATGTCTCGTCGATTAATAATCCCTCGACCTGGTGGAACATCGGCGAGTGGGTTAAGTCTGAATCACAGCGATAAACTCGGCCCGGACAAATCACACGAATAGGTGGTGACTGGGTCTCCATTGTGCGCACCTGCACGCCCGAGGTATGGGTCCTCAGCACGTGGGTGTCATCAACGTAAAACGTATCGTGCATTGCTCGCGCTGGATGGTGCGCAGGAATGTTGAGCGCTTCGAAGTTGTGATAGTCATCCTCAATTTCTGGGCCTTCAACAACGTCAAAGCCCATGGATGCGAAAAACGTTTCCATGCGCTGAATCGTGCGGGTAATTGGGTGCAAGGCTCCCGCCTCTGCCCGACGACCCGGGAGGGTCACGTCGATGGCCTCTGTCGCGAGTTGCGCCGATAAGGCCTCACTCTGCAGGGTATCTCTGCGCGAATTTAACTGCTCGTTCAAGACTTGCTTGACGGCATTAATCTCCGCACCCGCCTTGGGTCGTTCTTCTGCGGAGAGCTGGCCTAGGCCTTTAAGCAAGCCTGTCAGCGCCCCTTTTTTGCCCAGGTAACTGACACGCAGCTCCTCGAGGGATGCGATATCAGCAACCGCATCGATCGCCGCTACCGCCTCCGCCTTGATATCTTCCAGTGACTGCATGTTGCGCTAGCTCCACTCATTCAAAAAAGGAGGCCGTAGCCTCCTTTACACTGTTCGCTCTACCTGTTTTAGGTTGGTAGTCCGGAGTGCGATTAAGCCGCGAGGGCAGACTTTGCTCGTTCTACCACCGCTGCAAACGCCAGCTTATCGTGGACAGCCAGGTCAGCCAATACGCGGCGATCGAGAGCAATTTCAGCACGCTTGAGGCCGTTTATGAGTCGGCTGTAGGTCATGCCGTTCGCACGGGATTGCGCATTAATACGCGTAATCCAAAGTGCACGGAACTGACGCTTGCGCTGACGGCGGTCGCGATAGGCATACTGGCCTGCTTTGGTGACTGCTTGCTTTGCTACGCGGAATACACGTGAACGTGCGCCGTAGTAACCTTTCGCTTGCTTTAAAATCTTCTTGTGTCGACGGTGAGCCGTGACACCACGCTTTACACGAGGCATGTCTTATCTCCTAACTGGTTAACGATTACTTGGCGCGCAACATACGATCCACGAGTACCACGTCGGACTTGTGAATCATGGATGTGCCTCGAAGCTGACGCTTACGCTTCGTCGTCATTTTCGTCAGGATGTGGCTCTTATAAGCACTTTTGCGCTTATAACCACTGGCCGTCTTCTTAAACCGCTTAGCGGCACCACTGTGAATTTTTGCTTTAGGCATCTTAAATACTCCTACTAGGGCTCTCGCAGCGGACTGCTCAAGCATTTCATCAACCGAGGTATAGGGCATTCACGGGCCACTACCCTCGTTTCTTGGGTGCAATCACCATCGTCAACTGACGACCTTCCATTTTCGGAAACTGCTCGACTGCTCCCAACTCGCTCAGGTCACTCTCAACGCGTTTGAGAATTTCCATGCCGAGTTCCTGGTGAGCCATTTCACGACCGCGATACCGCAGCGTCACTTTGGCTTTATCACCATTTTCCAAGAATCGGGTCAAACTGCGAAGCTTGACCTGATAATCACCCTCGTCTGTACCAGGGCGAAATTTCATTTCTTTAATCTGTGT
Organism: Halieaceae bacterium; assembly: GCA_042090345.1. Lineage (GTDB taxonomy): Bacteria > Pseudomonadota > Gammaproteobacteria > Pseudomonadales > Halieaceae > Luminiphilus. Next base: position 50,549 of record JBELJN010000005.1, read on the forward strand.
CCGCTTAGCTTTCTTTTTCTGAGCCGCTTTCTGCTTCTTAGACTCGAAAATGTGCTTTCCGTAGTCCATGATTTTGCAAACAGGTGTTTCACCTTCTGCCATCATGACCAAGTCCATTCCCGCGGCCTCTGCCTTGCCCATCGCTTCCGCGTTGGTCACGATCCCGACCTGACTACCATCGGCATCAATCAAACGCACATTTGGCGCTTCGATCTGCTCATTCGTCAGAGCTTTTTTGCTCTTGCTGTCGTTCTTGATACTGAATCTCTCCAAACACAGGTTTTGGTGCCGCGACTAGAGAAACCAGTTACAGACGCACACACCACCCAAAACAGGGCGGCGATTCTATAGTGAAGTGCGCGCGATAACAAGGCTCAGTCAGTCAGTTTCGCCCTGTATTGATGGTGGCTTATGCCAATTTATTACTATTAGACCGACGCGCAATTTCAGCGTCCAAGTGCGCAGCAAGGTCTTCGACCTTCATAACGCCCAAATCCCCGCCGTGACGACCGCGCACAGCCACCGTACCCGCTTCACGCTCTTTCTCGCCTACCACCTCTCAGGTAAACACTGTTTGCTAGCCTTGTCCGCCGGCTTCGCTTAGAAATACATTTGAAGGCGCGGTTGGGCTTGCTTCGTCTTGCTTGAACGGTGTGCTTGCTTCCTCGTGGAGCTGCCCAGTCGCCATCCGCAAGTTCACGTCGGCGTGATGCTGCTCGTCAGCTCTAACGCACTGAATCATGTCGCTCAGTCGCGCATCTGACGCAAGGCTGTAGTAATCAATGGCCAGCTGAGGTGCTGGTACGTCCTCGATTTTACCGCTTTCAATCATTTCCAAATACTGCGTGTAGCTGCTCACTGCCTCTTCTTCGAAGTAATGAATCATCTTGTGTGCCGTTTTTGGAAAAAAGACATAAAATACAAAATAGTAGTTCCAGAAAATGGCCTGTGCGGCAAGTATGAGCGCGCGCTCAAACGCATTGGGCTTTGCAATATCGATGAAGAACATGAGGTGCATGCGCTCGTTTTCGGCTTCCGCTAACAGCTCTCGAATCGTGGGTCCATAGCCGGTCTTCATTTGCCTCAGACTTCGGAGATGAATCCACATCCCAGCCACCATTCCCGGTACGCCTGCGATAGTTTCAAGCACTACGGCTCTGTGGCCGTATCGCTTAGCAAAAAAGACATCCGCAAAAAAACGAAAAAACATGGTTTGTCCGCGTGCGAACTTATCAGACAAGTTCATTTCTAAACCCTCAATCCACTCACTACATTTTAAGAAAAAGCGCTGCGCGTTGTTACCGCCCTCAGCGGCACCCATTATAACAAAAATTTATGCGCATTAGTAAACTCAGCAGAATTTTGAATAAGCCAAGGGCGAGGGCAGGGTTTCGTACCTCATTATCGTCATTGCGATCATCGACCCAAGGTCCAAGTCAATGTAACTTGGCTTATAGAAAGACAACAACATTCACACAGGAAACGCTATGCAACACATCAATCTTATTCGCATTCTCGTTCTGGCAAGCGTTGCGATCCTTGGCGCGGCCGCTTTTGTAACGCCCATGCCGGAAGGACCACCCACGTGGGGAAACACGCTGGTCGGGGCCGCATCGCTGGCGTATCTGCTGAGCTTAGTCTTGTTATTCTTCAACGTGAAAATGGCGTCATGGCTGTTTTTACCCAGCATCGTCATCTCGTTGCTCGGTATGCCTTATGCGAGTTATCCGGTGGGGGCACTCAATGCGGCGTACGACCTCACCATGTATTTGTCAGGATTTTTTAACGGCGCGATTGCATTACTGATTTATCGAACAAGTAACCCTGAGTGACCTTGCGTAGCGCTCACGTCCTAGTGGTCGTGCCACAACGCCAGCATGACACCCAGAACAATAAACCCACCGACAGGCGATAAAAACAGGGGCCATTGGTAATACCAGAGCATCACTGCAGTAACCGCCGTAGCAAAAGAAAACGTCAACAGAACGACCAACATACTGGACACTAAGCCTTTGAAAATATCGCTAATCAACGTGAGTAAGGCGGAGAAGAACCCGCGTCGCGCGTCCTTTTGGACACCTAACTCGTCACCATTTTCCATGCTAACTCCTGTAAGGGCTAACGCTTTACGACCTCAACGCGCCGGTTTCGTTTGCGACCCTCTTCGGTTTGATTGGTGGCCACCGGCTTAGCTTCGCCAAACGCTTCCACCACCAGCCGATCGGGCCCGATACCCTGACTCACGATAAAGTTTGCTACAGCCTGTGCGCGTTGCTCAGCGAGTTTTTGATTATGTGCCTCAGTCCCCAGCCAACAAGTATGTCCTGCGATGGTGACGATGACCTCCGGCAGTTCACGAAGATAGTCGAAGACGGCCACTAACGCCTCTTTGGAGCCAGGCATCAATTCGGCGCGGTCGAGTTCAAACTGAAGCGTCCGAGAGTCGAACGTAAAAAGCACCGGCTGGGCTGCAGGGGCAGGCGCCTCGAACGCGAGGAGTGGCTCACGCACCTCTAAGGGCTGAGAAAGGCTTCCCTCAACGCTCACGTCTAACAGATCTGGAGATTCTGTGATCTCGGGCTCTTCGCACAATACGAGTGCCGCTGCCGCTCCCACTGTACCGGCCCCGATCACAGAAGCCGCCTTACCACCGGGAATTCCCGCACCCGTGCTGGGGTCATTAAACCCCTGCAGGCATCGAATGTATTCCTTATCCGTGCTGGTAGCGCATGCACTGAGTAAGACTAATACCAAAAGCGGAAATACGAGGTTTTTCATCATTCTCAACAACCGGTTTGCCGGCTTCCCTGCGGATACGCTCATTTTGATCTTTAAGCACCGATGAAGGCGATTTGTTTCAGCTCTGCGATCTGATCTCGCACCGATGCCGCCTCTTCAAACTCTAGGTTCTTCGCATGCTCAGCCATAGTATTTTCTAACGCGTTTAATTTACGCGACAACGCTGCTGGCGTCATGCTCATTATTTCCTGAGCAAAGCTCGCTCTGTCATTTGCAATCTTTGTCTCACGCGCACCTCGCGCTTTTGTGGGCATTCGCCTCGCACCCTCTAGAATATCGCGTACAGACTTCTCAATACCCTTTGGTACTACGCCATTTTGCTCGTTAAATTCGAGTTGCTTGTCACGCCTCCTCTGGGTCTCGTTAATGGCACGCTCCATCGAGCCCGTCATTTTATCGGCGTATAAAATCGCGCGGCCATTCAGGTTTCGCGCTGCACGACCGATGGTTTGAATCAGAGATCGGTCACTTCGCAAAAACCCTTCCTTATCCGCATCCAAAATAGTGACCAGTGACACCTCCGGCATATCGAGCCCCTCTCGAAGCAAGTTAATGCCCACAAGAACATCGAAATGGCCGAGCCGAAGATCTCGGATGATCTCCACTCGTTCAACGGTATCAATGTCAGAATGTAAGTAACGAACGCGCACATCGTGCTCGCTCAGATACTCGGTAAGGTCTTCTGACATACGCTTCGTCAGTGTTGTCACTAACACGCGGTCGCCCTTGGCGGTGGTCTCTCTGATCTCAGCTAGAAGATCATCGACCTGGGTACGGGCCGGTCTTATTTCAACAATAGGGTCAACAAGACCTGTTGGTCTGACCACCTGCTCAACCGTAGCACCCGCATTCTCGTTTTCGTACTTGCCCGGTGTCGCAGAGACAAAAATTGCCTGGGGGGCCATTGACTCCCACTCTTCAAATTTCATCGGCCGGTTATCAAGCGCTGAAGGCAACCGGAACCCATACTCCACGAGCGTCTCTTTTCGAGAGCGGTCTCCGCGATACATAGCGCCAATTTGTGGCACTGTTACGTGAGACTCATCGATAATCATTAGCGCGTTGTCGGGCAAATATTCAAAAAGCGTCGGTGGCGGCTCACCCGGCGCCCTACCTGATAAGTACCGAGAGTAATTTTCGATACCCTGGCAGTAACCCAACTCTCGTATCATCTCGATATCGTATCGAGTGCGCTGGGCAATACGTTGTGCCTCTAGGTGCTTCTCTGCCTCTTTAAACTGCTTTACGCGCAGTTCAAGCTCTTCTTCGATCAGATCAACAGCACCTAACATGGTGTCTCTTGACGCAACATAGTGGGTTTTAGGGAAAATCGTGATTCTGGGAAGTTTTTCCTCTACTGCGCCCGTGAGAGGGTCAAAGCTGCAAATATTTTCTATCTCTTCATCAAAGAGCTCGATCCGAATAGCAAGCTCATCGGAGTCTGCTGGGAAGATATCAATAACGTCACCCCTCACTCGGTAAGTACCGCGCTTGAAATCCAAGTCATTTCGGGTGTATTGCAATTCGGCAAGCTGCCGCAAGATACCGCGCTGATTGATAATCTCACCGCGCGACAAATGCATAATCATCTTGAAATAAGACTGCGGGTCGCCAAGACCATAAATTGACGAAACGGTTGAAACCACGAGACAGTCGGGCCGCTCCAGCAAGGCTTTCGTTGCCGACAGTCGCATCTGCTCAATATGGTCGTTTACCTGCGCGTCCTTCTCAATGAATGTGTCAGAGGAAGGTACGTAGGCTTCTGGCTGATAGTAGTCGTAGTAGGACACGAAATACTCAACCGCGTTATTTGGGAAAAATTCTTTAAATTCTCCGTATAACTGCGCTGCCAGCGTTTTATTGTGCGCCATAACAATCGTTGGACGCTGCAATTTGTGAATCACGTTGGCCATCGTGAAGGTTTTGCCACTACCGGTTACACCCAGCAGTGTCTGCGACGCGAGGCCCGCTCCAATGCCATGGATCAATTGGTCTATCGCGCCGGGCTGATCACCCGCCGGTTGATACGAAGATTGAAGATCAAATTGTTTGGCCACGATCCAATGATGCTCGGTTTTGATGGCCGCATAGCTTAACGGAATTGTCTGTGTGATTTGTACGCTCTGTTCTTCTTGACGCAAGAAAATCCGGACGTGTATAGTCCGCGTCCTCGAAAGAGACTATTCCGGCTTAGCTCAGTTGGTAGAGCAAATGACTGTTAATCATTGGGTCGCTGGTTCGAGCCCAGCAGCCGGAGCCAAATCAAATAAGAAGGGTCAACATCTTTAGGTGTTGGCTCTTTTTTTATCTGCAACAACCGCTTTGCAGGCAACAAGACCAAGGAATCCGTCTATCCGGAACTCCTCGTCCCACCTCCCTCGCTAGCCATTTTGGGATTGGGGCCCCGCTCGGTAAACCGCATAGCGTAAACGGTTCGGCTCAAGCCCGCCTGAGCACAACGATCACCGTACAGAGTAAGCCTTGATAAACACTTAGGGTGGGAACTGCACGTCCACCGCTGAAATATATGCCTGCACGCGCGGCTACTGCTGAGCTTTCAAACGTCTAGCGCGTATGGCTCGGCCTTTGACTTTCCCGTTTGCGAGGTAATTCATCGCTTGACGCAGCGCTAAGCGATCAATTGCAACGTAGCTGCTGGTTTCGGCAATTGTAATCTTGCCGATTTGACCACCCGAGAGACCCGCGTCGCCGGTCAGGGCACCCAGTAGGTCGCCCGGGCGAATTTTTTGTTTTCTTCCAGCGTCAAATTGCAAAGTGACCATACTGCCCTGCAATTGATAATTGGGATCTCGATCGAGTGAGGAAAGCACATCGCAGATGCAATTAGTGTTCAAGTACTCCTCTACAACCCTCATACGCGGGGCCTCAGGAGGCGTCACCAAGCTAAACGCCTGACCAGACTCGCCAGCCCTTCCCGTGCGCCCAATTCGGTGTACGTACGTATCAGCGTCTCGAGGTAACTCGTAATTGACAACCATCGCTAGTAAGGGGATGTCTAGTCCACGAGCGGCAACGTCGCTGGCCACTAAAACAGGGCACGAGTCGTTAGCAAATTGCAGTAGCCCCTGGTCTCGCTCTCGCTGATCAAGGTCACCGTGAATCGCGGCCGCCTCAATATCATGCGTTCTCAGAAAGCGAGCAACCTCGGCACACTGCTGTTTGGTATTACAAAAGACCATGGCATTTCGCGGACGATAATGCTCGAACAAGGCAAGTAAACACCGGTCACGCTCATGCTTCTGAACTTCATAGAAAAGCTGCTCAACAATCTGCTTCTCAGGGCTTGCCGGCTCCTCAACACAGATTTGCAGAGGGTTCTGTTGAATTGACCGACTGACTTTTTTGATATCTTCTGCAAAGGTAGCCGACAACAAAAGCGTCTGTCGGTTTTTTGGTAAGCGCGCTGTGATATCGGCCATCACCTGAGCAAACCCCATATCCAACATACGATCAGCCTCGTCCAGCACAAAGGTCTTTACCCCCTTCAGCTCCAAGTTACCGCGTTGGAGGTGATCTTCGATACGCCCAGGCGTACCGACAACAATATGAGCGCCGTGCCGCAAGGAATCTCGCTGTGGGCCAAACGGCTTCCCACCGCACAAGAGCACTGTCTTGATGTTCGACATCCGACTCGCCAACTGCCGTATAGACTGGGAGACCTGTTCGGCAAGCTCACGAGTTGGGCACATCACCAAGGCTTGCACACCAAAAAATCGGGGGTTTAAATGGGCCAACAAACCGATACCAAACGCCGCGGTTTTTCCGCTGCCTGTCTGCGCTTGAATAATCACGTCTTTTCGCTCAAGTATGAGCGGCAAACTCTCGGCCTGCACAGGCGTCATCTTAGTAAAACCGGCCCCATCCAAAGCCTCGAGTTGCTCGGGACTGATAGGCAGTGATGAAAAATCAAATGAAGTCATGGCAGGGCAACAGGTTTTATGAGACGCGACCATAGCAAAAGGACAGCAAAGGGTGGTTATGAATCAAGGGTAGATACGACGCATTACCATAATTTCAAACATACTTCGGGTGGAACGATCCCAGTCGATGTCACCTCATTTATTAAAAAGCGCTGCATCGCTTCGCAATGCGCATTCATTTTGACGGCCTGGTGACCGAGATTATGTAACGTTTACTTCCCAATCATGAAATGATACCTTTACGTTACATATTAACCGTTTAGGAGCAATCAGATGGCCGAACTAATTCCAATAGTTGCCATTTTGACCGGCATCATCATTCCATTATCCGTCTTTTTCTGGCAATACCAAGAAGGCAGGGAGCGTCGAGAGACAATCTTAGAAATAGCTCGCACTATTGACGACCCAGATAAACTTGATGACCTGCTCAAGATGCTCGATGAAAAAAAAGAAGAGCCGACCGATTATCGACGAGGTGGTCTCATCGCCTTATTTGTTGGACTCGGCATTTATGCCCTAGGTTTTTATGCGTTTGGCAATTTCTTCAAAGCCGCCGGCGCACTCGTCGGTTGTATCGGCTTTGGCATCACGGCCGCAGGCTACCTCTACCCACCTTCCAGTAATGAGATCAATCAGGCTGTTGAAGACTTTGAGAAGCGATAAGTGTTCCAGACATACATGAGACTTAACTCGCTTTCATTGAGGGCATTCAGTGGCTGGCGACGAGCCGACTGAATCGCATATTTTCGAGATAGCTAAAGGCGCTTCATTATGGGAAAACACCACCCAAAACTGCTTAACAACCTCGAGACTAAGCGGCGTGAAGCAAATCTAACGCAAGCGGAGCTCAGCAAATTTGCCGGTGTCTCACGTAAGAGCATTAACGCGATCGAAAATGGCATGTATGTACCGTCAACCGTCCTTTCGCTCAAAATCGCTCGGACACTTGGGTGTTCCGTTGAGGACCTATTCCGACTCCCAAGCGCTGAATCTTAAGCAGGGATGGCCGCAAGGCTCAGCGGTCAGTAAATTGCTGGAACTCATAACCCTAGCTGATTAGAGTTGACGAGGTAAAACAACAAAAAGAGCTAGCAAATCATGTCAATTACTCTGCTTTCAAATCTTGCCGACAACGGCGTGCTTACCCTCACGCTAAACCGGCCAGAGGTTCTCAATTCACTCAACGAAACGCTCACCATGCATTTGCTCAGTGCACTGAATGATGCGCGAGTAAGTAAAGATGTTCGCGCGATTGTCATTACGGGCTCAGGGCGCGCATTCTGTGCGGGAGCCGACCTCGACAGCAAGAGCTGGCCTTCCCCCACAGGTCTGTCGGCAGGCGAGGCGACAGCGGCCAGTATGGATCGCGGGTTCAACCCTCTTGTGAAAGCGGTTTCTCAATCCACAAAGCCTGTGGTGACTGCGATCAACGGTATCGCTGCAGGCGGTGGCGTTGGCCTGGCGCTCGCAGGCGATATTGCCATCGCCTGCCAATCGGCCAAGTTCAAACTTGTCTTTGGTCCCAATTTGGGAATCATCCCCGATATGGGTGCTTCTTGGTTCCTGCCCAATCTGGTTGGTAGAGCCCGCGCCAACGGTTTAGCACTGCTCGGAGATGACCTGCCCGCTGCGACCGCAAAGGATTGGGGCCTTATTTGGGACTGCGTGTCAGATGACCAACTTCTTACTGAAGCTCAAGCGATTGCGGGGCGTCTCGCAGAGGGCCCGACAATCGGTTTAAAAGCCGTAGTAAAGGCTCATGACCGCGCACTCTCCAACACCTTAAGCGAGCAATTAGAATACGAAAAAGAGACACAGAGGGTGTTATTCGACTTCCCCCATGTCGCAGAGGGTGTTCGTGCCTTTATTGAAAAACGCAAACCAAACTTTCGCGATGTAAGTTAATGCTCCCAACGTGTTAATGCCCGAGGTCGACTCATCCAACGATCTCCAGTAGCGTCTTGGTTAACTGATTCGACGTGCGATAAAGCATTCTAGGGTTATGCATTCGGTTGCATAAGAATCCGTAACCCAACCCATGCTCGGGATCACCAAACGCCACCGTGCCGCCAATACCGGAGTGCCCAAAGAGGCGGCCAGGATGTGGGTCCGAGCCTATCGTGGTTGTACCAAGGCCGAGGTCGTAGCCCACGCCAAAACGGATCGGAGCACCCAGAATAACGGTGTCTGGCCCCTCAGAAAGAGGAGTGACGGCGAGCTCAATGGTCGATGGCTCCATAATTTTATGACCATCACGTTCACCACCTGTACTGAGCACACCAAACAACTTAGCTAAGGCCGCTGCTGTTCCATGACCATTGGCAGAGGGAATCTCCGCCTGCCGCCATTCTTCTGTGTTCATCTCGAAACCGTCGGACGAACTCGCTCTCGACGAGAAGGCAACTTTCATATCGCCCATGCGCACGTATTTTTTTACGTGGCGCAACTGCGGTGACAACAAGAAATCGGGAACCAAGGTGAGGGCCATCAACGCCCAAGGTTTTGGCGAAGAATCGACCAAAATGTCGCCGCAACGCGCCATCGCCGCATCGTCTAAGCCCATGTGAAAATCAAGGCAAAGCGGCTCTGCAATCTCCTCACGGAAATATCTACCAGCGCTCCTACCGTCGACACGACGAATTAATTCCCCCACCAACCAACCGTAAGTCAGTGCGTGATACCCCTGCGTGGTACCGGGCGTTCTAAAAGGCGCCTGTGCCGCAAGGGCCGCGGTCCATTTGTCCCAATCACGGTAGTCAAACTGTGGAATCCCCCCCTGAAACCCATGCATAGCTGCACGATGACATAGAAAATCGCTGACCTTTGTCGCTTCTTTACCTTTGCAGCCATATTCAGGCCAGTAATCGGAGACAGGGGCGTTCAGGTCTAATTTGCCACGCTCGATGAGTTGCAAAATGCAGGTAGCGGTAATCGCCTTGGTGGTCGAAAAAACGTTCACAATGGTGTCTTCAAGCCAAGGTTGCGTTCGTTGTCGATCCTTGTAACCACCCCAGAGGTTAACCACCATCTCGCCTTGATATTCGATGGCGACGGAGGCACCCGTATCGAAACCGCTCTGAATGGCGTTCGAAAGTTCGTCTTCGATAGCGGCGAACCTGGGGTCGCAATAGCCCGAGACAATGCGTTCACTCATTTTGTATTACCTGTGATTTAAATATTGGGTGATCAGAAACCTGTCGGCTTAGCGGTACGCTTCTCAACGAAAGCACTGACACACTCTTTAAAGTCATCGCTGCGCGCAGCCAAGATCCACTGATCCTCATCCATGTGCATTACTGCCTCGCTTAAAGCGAGAGCATATTGATTCACACTGCGCTTGATCATTTGTACAGCAACGGGTGGCAGGTCGGCGTATTGACGAGCCCATTGAACTGCGACGTTCGCAAGCTCAGTGTCCGGACAAATCTCATCCAGCAGTCCCCACTGCTCGAGCGTCTCGGAACCGAGCAGGTCGCCCGACATGATGAGGCGCTTAGCCCGCGATAGACCCAGCAACTCCACAAATAATGGGACGGCATTCCACATAAGGTTCATGCCCACCTTCACCTCACCAAGCCCTATGCGAGCACTCTGACTCGCAATGCGAAAGTCACAGGCGGCAGCGAGACAGGCACCACCGCCCGTGGCAACCCCTTTTACGGCACAAATCGTTGGTTGGTGGATACTTTTAATTGTCGTCAACAGCTTTCGACCCAACTCGGCGTCTCGGCGCGCACGTAGGAGAGAACCTGAAGGGTCCATACCAGCGACTTCTTTTAGGTCGGCACCGACCGAAAAATCTTGGCCCTCGGAGGTAAGCAGAACCACACGTATATCCTCTCGGTCGGATACGGACTGAGCGACGTCGATCAAATCGATCATTAGCTGTCGATTTAGCGCGTTCCTCACATCGGGACGATTCAAGACGATCGTTGCAACATCGGACTCAACGTTCAGCTTTACCAGCGACCTCTCTTCAACTGTGGACATAATGGCTCTCTATTATTATGTGGCACGGCCAGCACCACTCATCTCTAAGTCAACTTCCTCAACGGCGTTTTCATATTAGCTTATTGCCAGCGCTTGGTATTCCATTCACTGAGCCACCTGAAGTATCAAGCGGTCCGCACCCAAATAAAAAAGCCGTGTCTTGAATCGATCATTTCTCGTTACCACAAGGCTCGTCTGACGCTTAGCTTGAGTTTATCGATATCCAAGGAATCGGCCCCCACTAAGCTGGCACAAAGATTTATGAGTTTCGGTGCGGTCTGTTGAGCCGCCTTGAAGTAGGAAGTAATTTCATTCTGATCGTTCAGCAAGGACTCACTGAGTAATGGGCTCATCGCACCTGCACCCGGCTCCAGATCAAAATCGGCAAATGTATTAAGGGCTTTCAACAGCTTTGGCCCGACCATTTGGGGCGCTATGTGCGCTGGATCTGCGCGGTGGATAATCGACTCGACCGTGTGTATCAGAAAGTCGAGCACAGGGGAGCGAGCCGTAAACATGAGATAGGCATTGTGCGGTTGCTTACGTATTTCTAAGCGCCCAGCTTTATCCCGCTGTAGCCAGAGCTCCTGGCCAAAGATGCTGTGGGAAGGCGTGGTGGGCTGCCAATCAGGCTCAATGACGAGCGTGTCTGAATCGCACCAAACCACAGCTTCATAACCGTCCTGTAACGCGGCTCTTGCATGGATCAAGCGGGCTAGGTCGGCGAGGATAGGCCCTCTACCCTCCAGCTTCTGACTGTACCAGGTGGGCAAAACGTCAAAGACCTCATCGGCCAAGCAGTTGTACTCAAAGTCATTATTTTCAGCCCACTGCTTGACCCCCGCCATGCAGCCTTCGACCCAATCAGGTCGCGTTGGGGGGGCGGACTGAATAACAACCGTTTTCAATGCTTGTTACGCGACTTTGAAGCGCGAGCCCCTAGCCGGGGGGGGATTTGCAGCACCTGCAAAACACTGTGCCTTTGACATCCATATTTCTGCGGGCTCACCCATTGCCGTCAACGCCGTATCGGCAACATTACGTGTCTGGGTGACAACTCGAGCAAAATCGACCGCGGCACCACGCACGAAGTTGTCCTCTTGCAGGTCACCGTAGGTCCAAATCTCACCACTGGGTGCGATCAACTCTACGTATGGCATAGGCTCAGGTGGCGCCTCATTACGTACCTTGAAGGTCCAGCCGAAAGTATTAATACCCAAGACCACAATATTTCGGATCCTATCGTGCTCGCAACGGTCAGCGCCGAGCGCATCAAAGACCTCTTGCCCGTGAGCCCAAGTTTCCATCTGCCGAGCAGAGATAGACGAACGTGCACTCATACTTGGACCCGCCCACGGTACACGAGCACTTGGATCCATAGCGGAATACGCATTCGCCGTCTCATCGACCAAGTCAGACCACGCTGAACGCAAAGCCCCACCACTCAACCCCTCGAGATATTGCTTTTCGTACTCCGGTAGAGAACCGCCCTTGGTCATGTGGGCACCAACGCCTTGAAAGAATTCACCGAAGGCCTCTTCCCCCTGACTCGCCACCATCACAGCTTTGTTCCAAAAGTGGAGGTGCCGGAAAACATCGTTTATGGTCCAACCCTTGAACTGTGTCACCGCCTCAAAGGCCCCATCGTCGAGATCCTTGATTAAAGACTTCAGCGTGAGGCTTTCCTCACGAAAATCGTTTGCCTGTTGCATCACTCACCCACTCCCACCAAGAACCTCTCAACACGCTGAAAGGCCTCTAAATACTCGTTTTTAAACTCCATCATGACATCAGCAACGGAGCGCTCCTCATTCATGAGGCCCACCGCTTGCCCAACCCAGTAGGTTGCCAAAGCCTCTGCACCTCGGTGACCTGCTGCGGCAGCCGCATCGACCTTTTTAAGTGCTGGCTCAGACACCAACCCTTGTAAGGGCATGGGGAGAGGTGCAGGTGCATCAACCCCCTCCCAAGCGTCCGTCCACGCGGAACGCAACTGTCGCGACGGTTTGCCAGTTCGAGATTTCGCGCGCACCGTATCGCTCGCAGACGCTTGCAGCATCTTCGCTTTCACCGTCGGCGTTGTCTCAGCTTCGACTGTCGTCAACCAAACGCTGCCACACCATGCTCCCTCTGCGCCCATCGCCATCGCCGCCGCCATCTGCTCACCCGTTGCGATGCCGCCAGCTGCAAGTACAGGAACCTCTAAATTGTGCTGGTGCAACGCACGGCAGACCTCGGGTATCAGCACCATCGTGCTTACCGCGCCACAGTGCCCACCCGCTTCACCGCCCGCCGCAATGAGTACATCTACGCCTGCGCGAGCCTGATTTAAAGCGTGATTTACGGTTCCAACTAACGCCCCAACCTTGATGTTATGGCGTCGTGCGAAATCGAACATCTCAGGGGGTGGAACCCCCAATGCGTTCACAAGTAATGCGATGGGGTACTCAGCCGCCACTGCCAACATGGCGTCCATTTTATCCCCACTTACATTGTGGTGAAAAGTCAGCTGGCCCTTGCGTCGTTCATCAAGATCACCGGTATCAATACCTTGAGCATCGAGTACCGCAGCGGCAAATTCCCGATGCTCGTCGGGGATGCGTGCAATCATCGCCTCATCCGAGATCTGCTCTCCCCGTCCCTCAACTTTATTCGGAACGATTAGGTCCAGCCCAAAGGGACGGCCGTTCGTGTTAGCGACTATCCAATCAAGCTCCACCCTGAGCTCCTCCGGCGTTAGCTCGACAGCGCCCAATACACCGAACCCACCATTTCGCGAGACGGCTGCCACCACATCGCGACAGTGACTGAAGGCAAAGAGTGGAAACTCGATATCAAATGTTGTGGTGAGAGACACGCTCATTCTTCGCTCTCCAACCCCGCTAGTTCCAACACCATAATCAAGTCACCCGCACCGATCTGCTTACCCGCCACAGCCGCAATATCGACAACCGTACCGTCACCGGGCGCGGTCAACTCGTGCTGCATTTTCATTGCCTCGAGTACAGCTATTCGCTGGCCTTTACTAACACTTGCACCCGTCTCAACATCGATAGAAAGCAGCTGACCGTGCATAGGTGCCGCGATGGTTCCCCCGCCAGCGGCATCCTCTGCTTCTGGCGGAATGCGCGTGCTGTCGGCCAATAATACTGAGCGGTCACTCGAAGCGAGATATAGCGAAGCAGGAGCTTCGCTAACGTAGTGATAGCGCTGCATCAGTCCATCCACCTCAGCAGACAAGTCGTTCTCACCCATCTCGCTTACGGTGACGTGATGTGTCTCTTCACCCACTGACACTTCGTACTCACCGATACTTAAAGAAATCAATGTCACGTCCTGAGGCACACCATTGGCTTCATAACACCTTGTGTCGGTAACGCGCCCCATCGAAACCCAGTCAAGCAGCTCTTCGTTTACTGAGGCTGCCTGGCTGTGATGCGTCTCCATAGCCACAACATGCTGCGCTGCTGCAGCCACCGCCAGGTCTGAGGAGTCGATCGCCCTCGGAGAGAACGCTTCGCCGTAGTTATCCCCAATAAATGCGGTGGTCGCATCGCCTCGAATAAATTCATCTTTATCCATGACATCGATCAGGAAATCACGATTATTCTCCGGGCCAAAAAGTGCCGTTTTTTGAAGGGCCGAGCGCATTTTCATACGAGCGTCTTCACGTGTTTCGCCATAGGTGATGATTTTGGCGACCATCGCGTCGTAAAACGGAGTTACCTCGTCACCCGTTTCCACGCCTGCATCCACACGAACACCCTCGCCCTGTGGCTGCGTAAAGAGCTTGATGTCGCCCGTGCTTGGCAGGAAACCCGCTGCAGGGTCCTCAGCATAGAGCCTAACCTCTATGGCGTGACCAAAAAGCTCAATGTCGTCTTGCTCGGCGGGTAACGCTTCACCTCGTGCAACACGAATCTGCCACTCGACGAGATCATAGCCAGTCACCATCTCGGTCACCGGATGCTCGACCTGAAGGCGCGTATTCATCTCGAGAAAATAAAACTCACCGGCCTCGTCGAGTAAGAACTCCACTGTGCCGGCACCCACATAGTCAACCGCCTTGGCCGCATCCAACGCGGCTTGCCCCATGGCCTCTCTGAGTTCTGGCGTCATAACAGGACAAGGCGCCTCTTCCACCACTTTCTGGTGCCGCCGCTGAATGGAGCAATCGCGCTCGCCGAGATAAACGGTGTTACCGGCCTTATCAGCAAAAACCTGAATCTCAACGTGCCGTGGTCGAATGACCGCTTTTTCAATAATCAGCTCGCTCGAGCCAAACGCGTTCTGAGCTTCTGACTGGGCGAGATCAATCGCTGATTCAAGTTCAGAGGCGTCATTGACGAGTCGCATACCACGACCGCCACCACCGGCTGCCGCTTTCACCATTACCGGCATACCCATCTGCGTCGCCTCAGCCACCAGCGTTTCAACCGATTGATCATCGCCTTGGTAACCGGGCACACACGGGACACCGGCAGCGATCATCGCGCGTTTTGCTCGCGCTTTATCGCCCATCACCTCAATAGCAGCATTTGGCGGGCCAATAAACTCGATACCGCGTGCCTCACACTCTGATGCAAACGCTTGGTTCTCAGACAGGAAACCATAGCCAGGATGAATACAGTCAGCCCCCGTTTGTACAGCCGCATCGAGTATCGCATCGACTTGCAGGTAGGACTCGGCAACCGGAGCGGGACCAATGCAGACAGACTGATCAGCCTCGCGAACATGCTGGGCGTTTGCATCAGCTTCTGAATAAACAGCTACGGTTTTCATACCCATCGCTTTGGCGGTGCGCATAACTCTTACGGCGATTTCACCGCGGTTGGCAACGAGTAATGTCGTTAATGCTTTCATCTTTAAATCTCCGTGTGCCAATTGGGCTTTCGTTTCTCGAGAAAGGAGGCAACGCCCTCTTTACCCTCATCACCCTGCAAGCATCCGCTGAAATTTTGTGCGGCAAACTCGACTTTCTCCGTATCCGGCGTACCGGGCATACCAATAATTAAAGCTTTACAGGCAGCCACAGCACCGGGAGCGCATTCGAGTACGTCTTGCTTCACACGTTTTTCGGTTGAGGCCAGATCCTCGGCAGTTTCAGCCACGAAATCGAGGACACCCAATCTGCCCGCCTCTTCCCCTTTGAAGCGCGCGGCCGTCACCATGAGACGACGACCTGTCGAGTAGCCACACTTTTGTAAAACATATCGCGCGATTTGGGCAGGTGTTATGCCGATGCGGGTCTCAGAGAATCCAAATTTTGCATCCTTCATACCGATCGTGACATCGCAACAACAAGCGACACCTAAGCCGCCTGCCATAGCCGCACCCTCGATGACCGCCACGGTCACCTGCGGTAGCGCATTAAGATCGGCAAGTACATCGCCAATGCGACGACTCATGGTCATCGAGGCGTCATTCTCACCGGATGCTAGGGCCTTAAAGCCCTTGAGATCGCCGCCCGCACAGAAAAAGCCACCTTTGCCGCGAATGGTCATACCGCGAATATCACGTTGCGGAGCAATCGCCGTGATGACGGTCGCCAGGTCCTCCACTGCCTCATCCGTTAGCGGATTGCGTCGCTCAGGTTGGTTAAACCAAACGGTGAGCCATCCTTGATCAAGTTCAAGTGCGAGAGTTTTTGTCTCAGGTAGTGTCGCCATGATCACATCCTCGCAACGCCGAAGGCGTTGGCTCTTGTCTCTCTCAGACGACTCTCAAGCACTGTCTCCAAACAAAATGCCAAGACCTTTCGCGTATCTCTCGGATCAATAATGCCGTGATCAAGTACGCGGCCGGAGGTAAAGAAGGCATCCTCCTGTGCGTCAAAGTGCGCGCGAATGGTGGCTGCTTGTTGCTCCAGCATCCCCTCTGGAATCTCTTGCCCCTTCCTAGCGGCACCCACTCGAGCCACCTCAGACATAGTATCGGCGGCACTTTGTCCCGCCATGACACCGGTGCGAGCATTTGGCCAAGCGAATAGGAAATCGGGCTGATAAGACCAGCCACACATTCCATAATTTCCGGCGCCGAAGCTTGCGCCGATATAGAGTGAGATTTTGGGCACCCGCGCATTCGAGACGGCTTGAATCATCTTTGCACCGTGCTTAATCATTCCGGCCTGCTCGTACTCGGTGCCCACCATGTAGCCGGTGGTGTTATTAAAGAATAAAATGGGCATATCAGCCGCGTCGCAAAGCTGTATGAACTGTGCAGCCTTCGTCGCACCATTAGGATCGATCGGTCCGTTGTTACCAATAAAGCCAAAGCTAATGCCCGTGATGGAGGCATAACCACATACCGTGGAGACGCCATAGCGTGACTTAAACTCCTCCACGCAAGAGTCATCGACGAGCCTAGTCAGTACTTCCCGGAAGTCGTAAGGCACTTTGGGATCAACTGGAATCGCACCTGCAAGCTCTTCAGCTGGATATCTGGGTGGCTCATAAGGTCGTCGCACGACAGTCGTTACACGCTTATTCCAATCGATGCTTTTCATCACCTCGCGCGCCTTGAGAATCCCGTGGGCATCATCCTCCACCAGATACTCCACCACACCGGAGACACTCGCGTGCATTTCGCTGCCGCCTAGCTCGCGGTCGTTGGCTTCTTCACCCGTCGCGGCTTTAACCAAAGCGGCACCACCGAGGGCGGCCATACCGTTTTCCTTAACCCCAATAACGTAGTCAGACATGCCAGGCATGTAAGCCCCTCCGGCTGTGGAGCCGCCGTGTAAAACCACCATGGTGGGAATGCCCGCAGCTGACAGTCTTGCAAGATCCCTAAACACATTGCCAAACCGAGACCACAATTCGACTTTGTACTTCAGAAGGTTTGCACCGGCGGACTCGACCAAATGGATTACCGGTAACTTTTGTCGCATACACATCTCGAGTATGGAGGTCGAGACAAACCCTGTAGATTCTGTCGCTGCACCGGCTGAAATCCCCGAGTCGTCAACCCAGATCATGCAACGCACGCCCTCGACAAACCCGACCCCAACGATAACGGAGGCCCCGGGCACACTCGTCTCGCGATCCGGATTCTCAACACAGTAGTTGGCCATAGAGTGCATCTGTAAAAACGGCATGCCCGGGTCAAGCAGTCGCTCGAGTCGCTCACGCGGTGAGAGCTGACCTCGAGACTTAAAGGTTTTCAGTCGCTTATTTGAAGCGTCAATCGTGCGTTGTTCAAGTCCACGCCAGTGTTCAATGAGCTCAAACATGCTCGCTCTATTTTCTTTGAAACTGTCGCTCGATGGCTGAACAGTTGAGGTCAACGTTGTCATATCAGGCCTCCAGCAAATGGTGAGGAATAGAGATGGGAGTATCCAGTAGAACTTGCGCGTAGGCCTTTGCCTGAGGATCATTTCTCAAACTGGCAATACCGCCTCCACCGAGCGCGTTGTGGAGTAAAAAGTTCAAGGCCGGCAAGCCGGGCATGTAGAACCGATCGATAGCAGGTTCTGTCATGAAATGAGCAAAGCGGTCACGCACGTAGTCGGCGGTAAGCGCTTGAGCAATCCAAGGTAAGTACTCCGCCTTTCTCGCAATAATCCCGATATTGGCTTTGTCCCCCTTGTCACCAGAACGACCCCACGCCAGCGTTTCCAAGGGCACGTCAATCAAGTCAGTGGTGCTCGTTGGCTGTGGAATGGGATCCACATTGGCGGCGAGAACATCTGTTCGCGTCGCGGGCGGCGTAAAGTCGGACTCGCCATTGTCACTGACAAGTTTAAGAGAGAGTGATGACTTATCGACCAGCAATGAGAACAAGCGAATAACGGGAGAGGGCTTTGCCCGGGCACCCGCAAAAAAAGCCATCCCGGCAGGTGCACCCAATGCGCAGCCCGTCATCTCACGCAAAAAGAGACCCACTGCACGGGCGTCCTGATGCTTACAGGCAACCTTTAATGCTACCTCGCGGGTATCAGATACCGCTGAATGCGCACCCCAAAAATGCTCTTCACCAACGATATCAATAGCGATCTCGTCAAAATCGTCGGCGCCCATTGCAGTCAGCTTTCTGCGCGCACGCGCCACGGCCTCATCGGCAAAAATGCGGGCTTTGTCCGCGGCGCGCCGACCCACGTACCAAAATGTAGACCCCGCTCTGAAGCCATCTGCCCAGGTCATGCTTGTCTTGTAAGTCGATGGAACACCCCGCCCCCTTGCGCCTGTCATTTGCACACGGTCAGGCCCAACTTGCTTAAGCTGAATTTGTGTAAAGTCGCAAATTACATCCGGCAATATATATGCCGCAGGGTCGCCAATTTCGTAGAGCAACTGCTCAGCTACACTGCCGCGATTAACAATCCCACCTGTTTTTTCGGGCTTATAAATATCGCAGTGACCATCTTCATAGACCTCAGCGATGGGGTAGCCCACCTCATGCAGTGAGTCAGCAACTTGCTCCCAGTCTGTAAAGTTACCGCCAGTCGCCTGAGGGCCACATTCGATAAGGTGTCCGACTGCAGACCCTGCAGCCAACTTGTCGAGTTCGTCGGCTGACCAACCAAACTCGTGAATACACGCACCGAGTGTCACGGCACTGTCCACACACCGACCCGTGACAACAATATCGGCCCCTGCATTGAGGGCCGCAGCAATAGGAAAGGCGCCAATGTAGGCATTCGCGCTAGCAATTTTCTCTCTTGGTGGAAATGTCTCGCCCGTAAACATCTCTGAAGCGTTACTCGCCGCCAATCGGTCCAGATCAGTTATCAAGTCATCACCGGTAACGACAACAACCTTCAAGTCCAATCCTGCATCACCGATAACCTTGCGAAGTGCCTCACCACAGGCGTGTGGATTCACTCCCCCAGCATTACTAATCAACTTGATGCCAGCGTCTGCAATACGTCCTAGATTCGGCTTCACGATGGCCGATACAAAATCGGACGCATAACCCAGCGTTGGATCTTTGGCCCGAGCTCTCGCCATGATGGACATCGTAATTTCGGCGAGGTAGTCAAAGACGATGTAGTCAAGGTTGCCCTCGCGCAAAAATTGCGACATGGCCATATCCGTCTCACCCCAAAACCCTGTCGCCCCGCCAATTTTGATTGTTTTATTTGCCACTTTAGCCGAAGCCTCCCGCAAAAATGATTGCGCCTCATTAATAATGAGGCATACTCATCGACTATAGGTGTTATTAAAAATTACAGCAAGCGATATGAGGTGACTGCACTTAGAACGTCATCTGCCTGCGATCCAAACTGATAAAGGGCGGTACTTTGGGCGATACCCAACGACAGAGACTTGAAGCGCGCGAGGAGGCTATCCTTGCAGCCGCCATCTCACTCTTTGGTGAGTCCGGCGTCGACGGTGCTCGCATGGCTGAAATAGCGCGACGGGCCGATGTCGCGGAGGGAACGGTCTACCTCTACTACAAGAATAAGCATGAACTTTTAGAAGCTGTTGTAGACCGGTTTTGGCGTGAGCTTACAAAAGGCGCCAAAGCCGCAATAACACCTGATGCGTCCCTAAGTCAGCAACTAACCGAACTGGCGAATTACCACTTAAGCTCACTGATTGACGATTTTAAGATTGTTGAAATCACCTCGCGCGCGCGTCAGCGCCATGGTGAGCCGGGACGGCAATTACCTCAGATCCGGGAATACGTTCGGGTATTTGACCTTATCATGCAACGAGGAATCACATCGGGCGAACTGGAGGCGGCAACACCTGTATGGCAAATGCGCGACGTGTTTTATGGCACCTTAGAGCACTCCGCACGAACACTGGTGCTGCGCAATAAACCCTTCGACACGCGTGTCGTCGACAACTTACTCAGCTTATTCGACGGCTATCGCTTAAAACATAAGCCCAACAAGCAAGAAATCGGGTCGAAGGATGCTGCGCTTGAACTGTTACGTCGCTTAGAAAACGAGATTATACGCTGGTGAACTAGCTCCACTGGGCGCGAAGCGCATCAATAAATCTACCAAGCTCGGCGTGCGGTAACTTATTAATCCCCGCAGCAGCTGCACGACCACCGCCCGTCTCAAATTGCCTGCATACCGTGTCGGCACCGGAACGATTGTTGAGCGGGGCTCTCACGCTGACTAAGTAGCCACCTTCTATGTCAGTAAGTACAGCGTGGGCTCTGTCCGGAGACTGATTAGCAAGGTCGTTACCGTACACACCGCTGACCCTTCTTGCCCAAGCGGCGTCAGGCAGTGAAATCACGGCAATGTCATCATCCTCCACTGCGCGAGGCGCCGTGTTCGCCGCGTGCATATCTTGCGTATAAGCCTCGGTCAATGTATCGAATAGGACGCCGTCCTCCTCGATCAACGCTGACGGAGTGTCAAACTGAGCCATGCGTTGGTAAAGCTCAGCAGGTGTAAAATGAAGATCAGAGAGACTTGCACCGTACGCATTGTAATTTACACACACACCCAGCTGCCGCAGTGCATCGCGATCGACAGTGATTTCGAGATTTTCAATGAGCTTGTCAGCCGTTGAATCGAAATTGTCCCCAAACGCACCAACACAAGCCCACTCGGTAAAACGCCCACGTAACCGTCCGTTGATGAGTGCACTGGTGCAAACCTCAGGAGCGGGACTAATCAATACGTCTAGTAGAGGGTGCTGCGGAATGTCCCCTGCAAAATGGTGGTCGCAAAAAAAGACCTTCGCATCCGCGTCGAGCAATCGACTCACGTGATCCCTATTTTTATCGAAAGAGATGTCTAGTGCAGTGACCTGTCCGCCGGCCACGCCAGGAACACGCTCGAGTAATTGGATGTCGCGTTTAACACCGGTAACAAGCTCAGCGTTGGGCCTCGGATCAGCGCGGCGCAACTGGATTAGTGCGCAAATACCGTCCGCATCGCCATTAAAAACATCGTAATCCATGTAAAAACGCCCCTTTTTCGCGGGGCGCATGCTACCAGATTGTCTTCATAAATGTCGTGGTCCTCAAATCGACACCAACTACTGCAGGGCGATTTTATCTGCGTTTCTCGCAAGTAACGCCTCGCCAATACCCTGAACATCTTTGAGTGCTTCAACGGTTTCAAAATCACCATAGCGCTCACGAAACTCAACGATTCGGCGCGCGAGCTGAGGCCCCACACCTACCAGTTCCGCCGCTAACGTACTGATGTCTGCGGTATTGATGTTGACGGTCTCGGCCGCATCGACCGAATCGACAACAAAAAATGTGAGTACCGCCGTCAGAAAAATACCGAACACATGGCGTGCAAGTGGCCCGTGAGATGCCGCCAAGCTTGATCTCGAATTACTGCAAACAGTGTTACTAACCATCGTTTCTATCCTCGTAAATAAAGACTGGAATGAGTCTGATTGAGAATAGGTGTGATGCCATCGCTCCGAGGAGATCGCTACCTCATAGTGATGAAATAAGGCGGGTTGAGATTACGCGAGCCGTGCGATGATTTGATCAACAACGTCCGAAGGAGAGGATGCACCGGTAATCGAGCGCCCCATCACCAGATGGGTGGCACCGCCATCGATGGCGTCCCACGGTGTAACGACGCGGCGCTGATCACTCGCGTCGTCTTCGGGCAGGCGAATACCGGGTGTCACCAGCGAAAAATCCCGCCCAAACTGCCGACTAAGCAATGTCGCTTCCTGCGCGGAGCAAACAACGCCGTCCATACCACTACTTTGCGCAAGTGTTGCCAGCCTAAACACCTGCTCCGCAGGCGTCTCTGTAATCCCTAGGTCGGCTAGGTCCCCATTGTCCATACTCGTCAGAACTGTGACGGCAATGAGCTGTGTTTTGTTTCCGCTTTGCGCCACGCTATTCGCAGCTGCTTCCATCATCCGTCGACCGCCCGAGGCATGAACATTAACCATCCAGACGCCCAAATCTGCAGCTGCGCTAACCGCGCCAGCAACGGTGTTGGGAATATCGTGAAATTTGAGATCCAAGAACACGTCGAACTCCAAATCATGAAGTGCAGAGAGGACAGCTGGGCCCTCGCTCGTAAACAATTGTTTACCCACCTTCACACGCACAACTTTTGGGTCCAGCAGCTGAGCGCAAGCAACAGCTTGGTCAAGTGTCGGGAAGTCGAGCGCGACAATCAGAGGGCTTCGCATAACATTCTCTTAAAACAAAGTTAACGGGCGGGACGGTAAAGCGTATCCCAATTTTTGCACCCAGGACATTGCCAGTAAAAACTCGGCCCATGAAATCCGCAGACCCCACAGAGATAAGTCGACTGCTTCGCTGACAATTTACGCGCGGCCTCAATGATCTCTGGACGGCTGACTTGTTCACTCATGAGATCGAGCGCCTTTTCTAGGAGAGCTGACGTAGGTTTCTGGTCGAGACCCTCAACGATGATCTCAAGTGCTTGAGCGTCCCTGCCGTCGGCGAGATATTCCTCAGCGAGTAGCGCTCTAAGTTGGGGATCATCACGGTCCCCAAGAAACCCCGAAACAAGTGAAATTAAACGACTTCTGTAACCGAGCGCATCACAAACCGTGCGAAACACATCGATGAACTCTGGAATGCGCGATGGTGCCACAGTCGCCGCAGCGAGTAGCCGATTAAACGCTTGCTTTAGTGCGCCCTCCTCGACATCGATCCGCGCCATAATTAAGTGTGGCCATATGCTTGTATCATCCCACCGCAACCCCTCGGCGGCTTCCTCACGCGCCAAGGCCCAAGACTTCTTGGCTTCTAAGTCTTCTGCGGCCTCACAACAGTAATTTGCAAGGCGCGCTTTTATTTTATCCGCCTTCGCTTTTGACGTTGGCGACACCGTCGCGGCCAACGCCGTTTTAAGTTGTGACTCCCCCAAACGACGTGCTTGCGCCCAGTCTCGGCTCGCTTCAAACACATCAAGAAGAAGCACTTTGGCATCGGCTTCGTGCTCTTCCGACAAGTCGATTAGATCCTTTAATAATTGCTCTGCGCGATCCAATAAACCCGCTGCAATAAAATCCTTCGCTAACTCAAGGTGTGCCTGATTCTTCTGCGCATCAGGAAGCTTCGTTCGAGACAACAGTGACTGGTGAATCTTTATCGCGTTATCCACCTCCCCCCGTTTTCTCAGCAAACTGCCAAATGTGATGTGTGTCTCGAAGGTTTCAGCATTAACAGCTAATGCTTCACTAAAGGCTTTCAATGCCGACTCTTGTTCACCATCGAGTAGGAAGTTCAAACCCAAGTAATATTGCGAGGGAGGCGTTTGATCCACTTCATCATCACGCCCGGATGCACCGCGCCCAAGCACCCAGCCAGCCGCCACCGCAAGAAACAGCAAGGCAAGAAGGAGTGTACTCGGCTCAGCCATTGCTCGGCGCGCGCTCCATACGTTGCTTTAAGCGCGTATTTTCGCGTCTTAGCGCCGCGAGTCCTGCACGTTGACGCAAAACAATGCCACTGCTGACAAGACTCCCCGTCGCGAGGCCTGCAAGCAAAAACAAGAGCAGCCAAACCGCCATTGTTTGTTCGGGAAGCGTGATCACAAAAAGGGAAAGCGGCACCACTGAGGTGTTTTGCGTCGCAAAGACGGCGCCGATAAATACGGATGCGGCGAGGAGACTAAAGGCTAGAGCGGCACGCAGCCAACCGAGCATTAAAATACCGCCTTGATCGAGCGATTCACCCGCTCCCTCAGCTCTTTACCCGGCTTGAAATGCGGAACATGCTTGCCCTCGAGGTCGACGGTATCGCCGGTCTTGGGATTACGACCTTTACGCGGCTCGCGATAATGCAGAGAAAAACTTCCGAAGCCACGAATCTCAATACGCTCTCCAGATGAAAGCGAGTCAGCCATGTGATCAATCATTAGCTTCACGGCCAGCTCAACGTCTTTTGTGGTTAGCTGGTTCTGCTGTGACGACATTAAGTCGATAAGTTCGCTACGTGTCATGTTTCCTCGCTCCTTGCCTTATTGTCCACACCAAAGCGGGCACACACAAGGGCAAAAACCCCTACCTGCTTTCTTTCAGAGTCGCTCGAGAGACGTTTCGAGGACTTACAGGTCTAAGAGTTTTGTTAAATAGACTCGGCATCTGCTGTTTTAACTTTGTGAGCGACATCGATGAGTGCATGTGCGGTGTGGACAGAAGCCTATTCAGGCGCGCTCCATCGTGACCTTGAAAACCTCAAACCTTCCGAAGTCGACCGAACCCTTACCGCTGCATTTGCCAAAAAAAAGCCGGCAATGCCGGCTTTTTCAAGGTGTTGCAACAAATGAACCGACTTACTGGTTGTCCATCTGCGCCTTGATCAAGTCACCGATAGTGCCTGGAGATGATGCACCGTCTTGCTGCTTAAGTGACTGGACTGCTTCTTTCTCGTCGTCCATATCCTTGGCTTTGATCGACAAGCCAATAGCACGCGTCTTGCGATCAATCGTGACGATCTTAGCTTCAACTTTTTCACCGACACTCAAAACCGAGCGCGCGTCTTCAACGCGATCACGGCTAAGATCAGCTACCTTGATGTAACCATCGACCTCTTCGTTAAGCTTAATGACCGCACCCTTGGCATCCACCTCGGTAACCTCGCCTGTAACGATGCTGCCCTTGTCTGACTCACCCAAGTAAATGGAGAATGAATCTTCCTCGAGTTGCTTGATACCCAGAGAAATGCGCTCACGCTCAGGATCGATGCTCAAAATGACAGTTTCGATCTCGTCACCCTTCTTGTAGTTGCGGACCGCCTCTTCGCCAGTCTCGTTCCAGCTTATATCACTGAGGTGAACCAAGCCGTCGATGTTGCCCGCTAGACCGATGAAGATACCGAAATCAGTGATCGACTTGATCGAACCTGAAATCTTATCGCCTGTCGCGTGCTGCGACGCGAACGCATCCCACGGGTTCTGCTGGCATTGCTTGATGCCGAGTGAGATACGGCGACGCTCTTGGTCAATATCAAGAACCATCACTTCAACTTCATCGCCCAAATTGACGATCTTGGAGGGGTGAACGTTCTTATTAGTCCAATCCATTTCAGAGACGTGAACCAGACCTTCAACACCCTCTTCGATCTCAGCAAAACAGCCGTAATCAGTAAGGTTGGTAATGCGTGCGTTCACGCGGCTACCTTCAGGGTACCGGTTAGTAATCTCAACCCACGGATCTTCGCCCAATTGCTTAAGACCGAGTGATACACGGTTTCGCTCACGGTCGAACTTGAGTACTTTGACATCCATTTCTTGGCCGACTTCGACCACTTCGCTTGGATGCTTAATGCGCTTCCACGCCATGTCTGTAATGTGCAGTAGGCCGTCAACACCACCCAGATCAACGAACGCACCGTAGTCGGTGAGATTCTTGACCACGCCCTTGACGCTCTGACCTTCTTGGAGGTTTTCCAGCAACTCATCGCGCTCAGCGCTGTTAGCTGCTTCCATAACCGCGCGACGAGAGACAACAACGTTGTTGCGCTTCTGATCGAGCTTGATCACTTTGAATTCGAGTTCTTTACCTTCGAGATGCGCTGTTTCACGAATCGGACGTACGTCGATGAGTGAGCCAGGTAGGAAGGCACGGATAGAGTCCACGTCGACTGTGAAGCCGCCTTTGACTTTCCCGTTAATGACACCAATAACAACCTCTTGCGCAACATGTGCCGCTTCCAAGGTCTTCCACGCTTCGGCGCGCTTCGCTTTTTCACGCGACAGCTTCGTCTCGCCAAAACCGTCTTCAACGGTCTCAAGTGCTACTTGAACTTCATCACCAATATTAAGTGTGCACTCGCCGCCGGCGTTGGTGAATTGATCGCGAGGAATGACACCCTCAGATTTGAGACCTGCGTGGACAGTAACCCACTCGTTATCGATGTCGATAACAACGCCCGTTACGATTGAGCCGGGCTCCATGTCTACTGTCTTTAAACTTTCTTCGAATAACTCGGCGAATGATTCGCTCATTGAATATACCTGTCGTGTCGCTGCAAACAACGCAGCACCAACCGTCTTACCCGGTTGGGTCGGTTAAAAACGCACTAAGTCGAGGGGTAAGGCCTTTATCCGTCTGAGTGCACTAGCCCTTTTTGAGTTACTAGAGACATCACATGCGCGAAAACGTCGTCCGCTGTCATTGCCGTACTATCGACAATCACCGCGTCCTCTGCTGGCATGAGCGGTGACGCTGAGCGGGTCCTATCCCGCAGGTCACGAGCCTCTATGGCCTCCAAAAGGCGCGGCAGACTAACATTCTCGCCTTGCTGCTGCAACTGACTTTGTCGCCTTTGAGCCCGCGCAGTTGCTGACGCCTCAAGAAAAATTTTTAAGGGTGCCTTAGGAAAAACGACCGTACCCATATCGCGACCATCTGCAACCAACCCCGGGGGACAGGCAAGCTCCCTCTGACGCGATAACAAGGCATCTCTGACTGACGCGATGGCGGCAACCGCGGAAGCCCCCTCACCGCCTCTCACACTCCGCACCGAGTCGGTCACATCTGCACCGGCATAGATGACGCGTACACCTGTCGCTGAACTGAGAAACGATACGTCTAATGAGCGAGCAATCTGTGTCACGCCGGCCTCATCAGACCAGTCGATAGCATTAACCGTGGCGGCATGACCCACTACGCGGTAGAGCGCTCCACTGTCCAGAAGGTGGAAATTAAGCGCTTCTGCTAAGCGCTGTGACAAGGTGCCTTTACCCGAGCCGCTCGGCCCGTCAACACATATTACGGTGGTGCTCACAATTAAGACACCTCAGAAATACGCAATCCCGCGCCCTGTGCAAGCGCCGCAAAGCCAGGGAAGGAAGTGGCGACGTGATCGCAATCGTTGACTTGAATGGGACCGTTTGCGCGCAACGCCGCAATGGAAAATGACATGGCGATCCGATGGTCATGAAAGGTATTCACCTCTCCACCCGTTAACTGGCCACCCGTTATTACAATACCGTCCGACTTGACCTCATTTTGAACGCCCAGCCGTGTCAATCCCTCGGCCATAGATGCAATGCGATCGCTCTCTTTCACACGGAGCTCTTCCGCGCCGGACAATGTCGTCGTTCCAACCGCACAAGCAGCCGCAATAAAGAGGATCGGAAACTCATCGATTGCGAGAGGAACCAGATCCTGCGGTATTTCAATACCCGTCAAGGAAGCAGATCGAACGCGCAAATCAGCCACAGGCTCACCGCCGACCTCGCGCTCATTCAATACCTCGATATCTGCACCCATCAGCGTCAGGATTGTGATAACACCCGAGCGTGTTGGGTTCATGCCTACGTGCTCAAGGGTGAGGTCAGAGCCTTCGGCAATCGAGGCAGCCACCAAGAAAAAGGCCGCTGACGAAATGTCCGCGGGGATATCAAGTGTCGCTGCTTTTAAGGCGCCACCACCTTGCAAGCTGATCACTTCATTTTCACACTCTACGTCGTAACCAAAACCGCGCAGCATCCGCTCAGTGTGATCGCGCGTTGGCGCAGGTTCCGTCACGGAGGTTCGACCCTCGGCGTAAAGTCCCGCCAACAAAACGCATGACTTTACCTGTGCACTGGCAACCGGCATGTCGTAGTGAATGCTTTTGAGCGATTTGCCCCCTTTTATGTGTAGCGGAGGACGACCCTCATCGCTATCAATCACGGCGCCCATGGCCGCCAGCGGTGTTGTCACTCTCCCCATGGGGCGTTTTTGTAGCGAAACATCGCCCGTCATGGTTGAGTCGAACGACTGTGCCGCAAGTAACCCACTGAGCAAACGAATACTGGTACCTGAATTTCCCATATCAAGTACGTCAACGGGGGCCTTCAATCCATGCATGCCCACGCCGTCAATTTCGATTTTTCCCTGCTCAGGGCCGCGTATGGTGACGCCCATATCCCTAAATGCCTGGACCGTACAGAGCGCGTCTTGACCTTCTAGAAAACCAGTCGCTACCGTGGTCCCCTCGGCTAACGCGCCCAACATGACGGTACGGTGTGACATTGATTTATCGCCCGGCACGCGGACAGAGCCTGAGAGCGAGCCACCCGGCTCGACCATAAACCTCATGACGTCTCCTCTGTCGTACTTTGAAGTAGGGGGTTAAGAATACTGTCGTGCTCGCGCCGGTGCGTTCGACACCTGGCGAAATACGACTGTAGGGCCTCTGCATCTTGTGCATCCACCATTGTTCTCAGTAATTGCATCTCTGTCTCAAACTGGTCAATGGAGTGGAGCAAAGCATCACGATTCGTGATCGCAATATCCGTCCACATAAGCGGGTCAGACGCTGCAATCCGGGTCATATCCCTGAGGGCGCCACCCCCGTGAACCATGGGGTCGGACTCATCGCGCTCGAGTGCACCTGTTAGGGCATAAGACACTAAATGCGGCATGTGAGAACTCGCCGCCAGCATGGCGTCGTGCGCTGTCACCGACATATGACGAATATAGCCACCGGTTAACGCCCACATCGCACTGACTGTCTCGATAGCCGTAGGATTGGTCTCCGGTAACGGCGTGAGAATGATTTCGCGTCCTTTAAAGAGCGCTGCATCCGCATTTTCAACACCACTGTGCTCTGACCCAGCAATGGGGTGACCAGGCACAAAGTCCGGATAATCAACGCTCAGGGCGTCCACTACATAGCCTTTAATGCTGGCAAGGTCGGTGATGACCGGTTTTCGTGTCGCGTCGCCAACAAGCGCTGTTAGCTCTCTTAAAACCTCAGCCGTTGCAATGGGTGGCGCACCAACAACAATCACATCCGCCTGCTCTACGATATCGCTCAACACCATGGAGTAATCGTCGATGACACCCAGTTCAAGGCCGCGCTTGAGGCTCGGCTCCCTCGGGCCCCAGGCAATAAGCTTACCGTCCCACTGACTGGATTTAAGTGCACGGGCGAGCGATCCAGAAATCAGCCCCAATCCAACCAGCGCCACGGTGCGCGCATGAAAAGCAGTCATCAGATGGGCGCTTTCGGGTATGAGCCCAAGGGTTTCAATAAGATCGAGTTTTCCTCGAGCGCGGACATGACGCCCTTCACCAAGTCATCTGAGAGATGGCCCTCGAACTCGATGAAGAACATGTAGGTCCATTTTTCAGTTTTGGACGGCCGGGAATCAATGCGTGTCAGACTAATGCCCCGTTCTTCAAACGGACGCAACAGATTAAGCAGAGCACCGGGTCGATTTCGACTGGCGATTAAGATCGAGGTTTTATCCGCGCCGCTGGCGGGTACAGTTTCCCGTCCAATGACATAAAAGCGCGTGGTGTTGTGGGCAATGTCTTGGATCGCCTCGCTCAGCTTCGCAAGGTCGTATTTTTCAACAGCGAGGTCGCCCGCGATTGCCGCAACATTTTCCTCGTTTTTCGCACGTTGCGCCGCCTCCCCGTTACTGCGACACACGTCCCGGGGAACGCCAGGCAAGTTAGCGTCGAGCCAGTCGCGACACTGACCTAACGCCTGTTCGTGACCACAGACCACCGTAATGTCATCGAGCGATTGCGAGGATGCGGCGAGAAGATGATGAACCACGGGCAATTCCACCTCACCGATGATCTGCAACGGCGATTCAAGGAAGCAATCGAGCGTCTGGCCCACCATGCCTTCAGTCGAATTCTCAACGGGAACAACCGCCATATCGCAAGCGCGATCCTCTACCAGTCTGAACACATCTCGAATGGTTGATTTGGGCTCTAAAATAGCTGACTGCCCAAAATGCTTAAGCGCCGCCGCCTGCGAGTAGGTTCCTACGGGGCCCAGAAACCCCACAGTAAGGGGGCGCTCAAGGGCTAAGCAGCTCGACATGATTTCGCGAAGAATCCGCGCCGCCTGATCAGCGGGGAGCGGGCCGGGATTATTTTCCTGAATCGCCCTTAAAATCTGCGCCTCTCGCTCCGGGCGGTAGAACAGCGCATCACCACCTTGGCTCGCAGCAAGCTTAATCTCAGCTACACGGCGTGCGCAGGCAGCTCTTGCATTGATCAACTCAAGGAGCTGTCGGTCTATTGAATCGATATTCGCTCGGATTACTGCTAACTGATCATCAGAGGCCATGAGGAGGGTCTCTATCCATTTTCTTTTTCGAAACGATGCATGAATTCGCACAAAGCATCAACGGAGGCTTGCTCAACTGCATTGTAAATACTGGCTCTCATACCACCTACGGACCGATGACCTTTGAGGTTCAACAACTGAGCCTCTTCAGCCTGCTCAAGAAACACTTTGTCTAATGTTGCATCAGCGAGGGTGAACGGCACGTTCATCAATGACCTACATTGAGGATCCACGGGATTTGCATAGAACTCGCTATCGTCGATGACCTTGTATAGCGTCTGGGCCTTACGCTTATTTATCGCATACATGGCGTCTAAACCACCCAACGACTCAATCCACTCAAACACCAATCCCGCGAGATAAATCCCGAAGGTCGGTGGTGTGTTGTACATCGAGTCGTTTTCTGCCGCTATCTTCCAATTGAGCATGGCAGGAATGTTCTCTCGCGCGCGGCCCAACAAATCCCGCCTCACGATAACGATACAGAGCCCAGCAGGACCAATATTCTTCTGCGCGCCGGCATAGATTACGCCGAATTGATCAACGTCAATCGGTCGCGAAAGAATCGTCGAGGACATGTCAGCGATGAGCGGCACGTCGCTTTTAGGTACAAAGGCAAACTCGAGACCACCAATTGTTTCATTTGGACAATAGTGCAGGTAGGCAGCATCCGGCGTTGTAGACCAGTCCGACTGAGGCGCAATGGTTGTGAAGTTTGAAGACTCGGAGCTCGACGCGACATTTACGTTCGCCAATCGCTTCCCTTCCCCCAGGGCTTTTTTCGACCACTGCCCGGTTACCACTTGATCGACAGTGTCGTCAGCACGGCTCAGGTTCAATGGAACTGACGCAAATTGCTGCGACGCGCCGCCCTGCTGAAAGAGCACCGCGTAATCCTCGCCAATACCAAGAAGTCTTCGGAGTGATGCCTCTGCGCGCTCAGCGATGCCCACAAACTCCGGACTACGATGGCTTAACTCCATTACGGAGGCGCCCGCACCTTGCCAATTAAGGAGCTCAGCCTGAGCACGCTCCAACACCGCGGCGGGAAGCGCTGCCGGCCCCGCACAGAAGTTATGTGCTCGCATCACTCTTGGGACTCGGTGTTATCGTCTTCCGTAGCGCCCTCAGCCACTACTGGCTGGGCAGGCTCTGCCGCATCAACATCCTCGACGATACGACTTACACTGACCAACGCTTCTCCATCACGTGTGCGAATGACCCGCACACCCTGTGTATTTCGACCTAGCAAGCTGACCTCATCGACCCGCGTTCGAACCGCCGTGCCCTGGTTAGAGATCAACATCATTTCGTCGGCATCCCAAACCTGAACGGCACCGACGAGCGATCCATTTCGCTCTGACGTCGACATAGCAATGACACCCTTACCGCCCCGCCCTTTCGCTGGGAATTCTGCGTTTTCTGTGCGCTTACCGTATCCGTTCTCGGTCACCGTCAGTATGCGGCCACCCTCTTGGGGGACAATGAGCGAAATCAGCTTGTGGCCTTTCGCCAGATTGATGCCTCGTACTCCGCGAGCTGTTCTCCCCATCGCACGGACTTGACTCTCGTTAAATCGCGTCGCTTTGCCCTCGCTTGAAAACAGCATAATGTCGCTATTGCCTTCAGTAATTGCCGTACCGATGAGCACATCATCCTCATCGAGCTCAATCGCCCTCAAACCGACACTGCGCTGACGTGCAAACTGCGTGGCAGCGGTCTTTTTAACCGTACCCTTTGCCGTAGCCATGAAGACAAACTGATCTTCACTGTAACCATCGATCGGCAGAATGGATGTAATACGCTCGTCTTCATCCAAGGCGAGCAAATTAACCATTGGCCGTCCTCTCGAGTTGCGACTCGCAAGCGGAATATGGAACACCTTCAACCAGTAGACTTTGCCCAAGTTGGAGAAACATAAGACGGTCGCGTGCGTGCTCGCGATCAATAAATGCTCAACAAAGTCCTCATCTTTCACCGCCGTCGCGCTTCGTCCAGTACCACCGCGTCGCTGTGCTTGATAGTCGGTCAATGACTGCGTTTTCGCGTAACCCAAATGCGAAATCGTGACGACACGATCTTCCTCTGTAATGAGGTCTTCAACCGTTAAGTCGTGCGCCGAATCGGTAATCTCCGTGAGACGTTCATCACCAAAGTCCGCAACGATTTCCCCGAGCTCCTCGCGAATGACCGAGCGCAGTCGATCTGGATCGCCTAATATCTCAAGTAAATCGGCGATCTCAGCGACCCTGTCGGCATATTCCTGAAGCAGTTTCTCGTGCTCAAGACCGGTAAGACGGTTGAGGCGCAAATCTAAGATTGCCTGAGCCTGTGCTGGCGAAAGGTGATACTTGCCGTCAATCAGACCAAAGTCGCCGTCAAGGTCCTCAGGGCGACAAGCAGACTCGCCCGCGCGCTCGAGCATAGCGCTTACATCACCCGGCGCCCACGCAGCCGCCACTAGGCGCTCACGTGCATCCGCCGCCGTAGGGGACGTTTTAATAAGCTCAATAATCTCGTCAATATTGGCCAGTGCAACCGCCAAACCTTCTAAGACATGACCCCGCTCGCGTGCTTTTCGCAACAGGAACAGTGTCCGGCGCGTTACGACCTCTCGGCGGTGACGTATAAAGGCCTCAATGATTTCTTTGAGGTTAAGCACCTTCGGCTGGCCGTCAACCAAGGCGACCATATTAATGCCGACCACCGACTGAAGTTGTGTCTGCGCGTACAAGTTATTGAGCACAACATCACCGACTTCGCCACGACGAAGCTCAATCACCACGCGCAAGCCGTCCTTATCGGACTCATCGCGAAGCTCGGTAATTCCCTCGATCTTTTTCTCTTTCACCAGCTCGGCAATACGCTCCAATAAGCGCGCCTTGTTTAACTGATAAGGGATCTCATGGATGATGATTGTGTCTTTGCCTTTTGACTCATCGGTGATGACTTCCGCTTTAGCTCTGACGTAAATTCGACCCCGCCCAGTTCGGTAGGCCTGAATGATGCCTGCGCGCCCGGTGATGATGGCGCCCGTTGGAAAATCAGGGCCGGGAATGTAACGAATAAGGTCATCAATGGTGAGCTCTGGGTTCTCAAGGAGCGCCAGACACCCTGCAACCACTTCTCGCATGTTGTGCGGTGGAATATTGGTCGCCATTCCCACAGCAATACCTGCCGAGCCGTTAATGAGCAGGTTGGGAGCTCGCGTGGGGAGAACCACAGGGATATGTTCGGTCCCGTCATAGTTTTCCGCAAAATCAACCGTTTCCTTCTCGAGATCGGCCAGTAGCGAGTGCGCCAGCTTGGTCATGCGAATTTCGGTGTAACGCATCGCCGCGGCCGAATCGCCATCTATCGAACCAAAATTGCCTTGTCCGTCAACCAGTGGGTAGCGCAACGAAAACGTCTGCGCCATACGCACGATGGTGTCGTAGACCGCGGAGTCACCATGAGGGTGATATTTACCGATAACGTCACCCACGACACGCGCCGATTTCTTATAGGCTTTGTTCCAGTCGTTGTTGAGCTCGTTCATGGCAAAGAGCACGCGCCGGTGCACGGGCTTTAGCCCGTCCCGAACATCGGGCAATGCACGTCCGACAATGACGCTCATCGCATAATCCATGTAGGATTGCTTGAGCTCGTCCTCGATATTGATAGGGTGTACTTCTTGCTGCTGATCTGACATCCGATGATCTTTTTTTGTCGACGGGCGTGCCGCCTAAACTCTGCAATTGATAAGCTGTAAATACTATCAAATTCAGACGGTTGAGGCTACGTCTAAGGCCTTCGTGAATTGGGAACATTTGATCTATGACATTGCCAAACTTTGCTTTACACGCAGATGCAATTATTCCCATCGCAGGTCCTGAAAAGATCGTGACGGGAAAGAGCCTTATTGTCAGAAATGGCCTGATCGAAGGCCTTGTACTCACCGAGGACGCGCGGCAGATCGAAGACGTCGAACACATCGACCTGCCGGGCCACACACTGATGCCCGGCTTAGTGAATGCACACGGCCACGCGGCGATGACCCTGCTGCGGGGCTATGCCGATGACATGCCGCTTGCACGTTGGCTAAATGACAAGATCTGGCCAACTGAAGGTAAATGGGTAGCGCCCGATTTTGTTCGTGACGGGACAGAAATCGCAGCGGCCGAGATGATCCTGAGCGGCATTACGACCACCAGTGACATGTACTTCTTTCCCGATGTAGCCGCGCAGACACTCAGCAGCGCGGGTATGCGCACGCAAATTGTATTTCCCATCATGAATGTTCCAACCTCATGGGCGAGTGATGCGCGTGAGTACCTCGACAAGGGGCTTGGTCTGCGCGATCACTTCCGAAACGACGAGCTAGTCGATGTCGGTTTGGGACCCCACTCCACCTACACCGTTGACGAGTCGTTACTCAGCACAACCGCCATGCTCGCCAATGAACTCGATGCTGCCGTCCAAATCCACCTTCATGAGACCCAAGCAGAGGTGTTGGCCCATGTTGATGCAACGGGCGAGAGACCGATTGATCTACTTGCACGCATTGGACTCTTGGGCCCGAGAACCCAGTGCGTTCATATGACAGATCTTGGCAATCAAGACATTGATACGCTGGTGCGGCATGGGGCGCATGTTGTGCATTGCCCAAGGTCCAACATGAAGCTCGCCTCAGGCGCTTGCCCAGTCACCAAACTCAGGGCGGCAGGCGTCAATGTGGCGCTGGGTACTGACGGGGCTGCCAGCAATAACAGACTGAATGGTCTTGCTGAAATGCAGAGTGCCTCGCTACTTGCGAAGTTGGAGAGCGGCGACCCAACCGCGCTTTCCGCCATCGACAGCATCAAGGCTGCAACGCTTGATGGCGCTCGCGCCATGGGCCTGGATGCCATTACTGGGAGTCTAGAAGCGGGGAAATCAGCCGACATCATCGCGCTCGATACGACCGGCTTGTCCATGGCCCCCAGCCACTCTCTGGACTCAAACATCGTTTATGCCAACTCAGGCACCGAGGTCACTTGGAGCTGGATTGCAGGGAAAAATGTCCTGAAAAACAGACAACTGCAAACCCTAGACAACGACACCTTAAATGACAAAGCGCGGGCTTGGCGCGCTAAACTCTCGGGCTAGTTACACCGTATACAACCCGCAACATTAACGACGCCATAACCGAGTACTCGATGACACACACCAACGTAGACCCTGACGAAATAGCGAAGTTTGAAGCACTTGCCTCACGATGGTGGGATGAAAATAGCGAGTTCAAGCCTTTACATGACATCAATCCATTGCGCGCAGGGTGGATAGACCGCTACAGCGAAGTGAAGGGTAAAAAGCTGATCGATGTCGGTTGCGGTGGCGGATTGCTGAGCGAGGCGATGGCGCATCGCGGCGCAACCGTCACGGGAATTGATATGGGGGAAGCCCCCTTATCAGTCGCCAAAATTCATTTGCTTGAATCAGAGCTTGATGTCGAATATCGACAAACGACGGCCGAGACACTTGCCCAAGAGAGACCCGAGGGCTACGACGTCGTGACTTGTCTCGAAATGCTAGAGCACGTGCCAGACCCATCTAAGGTGGTACAGGCTTGCGCCGACATGGCAAGGCCCGGCGCCGATCTTTACTTTTCCACCATCAACCGTAATCCGAAAGCCTGGTTGTTTGCGATTGTAGGTGCAGAGTATGTTCTCAATATGTTGCCCAAAGGCACCCATGAGTATGACAAGCTAATAAAACCCTCTGAACTGGCTCGCTGGGCAAGGGCGGCGGGACTGCAGGTCGAAGCCATGATTGGCCTTACCTACAACCCGCTCACAAAGCATTATCGATTGGTAGAGGGCGATGTGTCAGTCAATTACATGATCAGGGCGAGCAAGCCTGCATGAGTACGATGTCTTTTCGTGCCTTTGTTTTTGATCTCGACGGAACACTCATCGATACCGCTAGTGAACTCATTGCTGTTTATCACCGCATGTCTCTCGAGCTGGGCAATAGCGAGAAGCCCTTTGACGATGCACGCAAGCTGATTTCACACGGCTCAGGTCGCCTTGTGACAGAGGCAACCGGAATCACGGAAGACGACCCTCGCTGGGAATCCTATCGACAGCAATATTTAGACTGGTACGAGGAGATCCTTGGCACCAGCGCAACACCTTACGAAGGTTTGGTAGATACAGTCGCCGAGATAATTAAGGGCGGTGGTGCATGGGGCGTGGTGACCAACAAGTTCAGACGCTTTGCTGAGCCCCTCATGGATGCGATGCCTTTTGACCCGCCCGCTCAAAGCCTCGTGACGCCGTGCGATGTGGCAAAGGCGAAGCCCGACCCCGAAGCTATTTTGCTTGCGGCTAAACAACTTCAAGTCTCACCTAAGCAGATGGTGTACGTGGGCGATCACATTCGCGATATCCAGGCAGGAAATGCGGCTGGCTGCTACACAGTGGCCGTCAAGTACGGCTACATCGAAGACCATGACGACCCCAAAGAATGGGGTGCTGACCTGTGCGTCGAGACGCCTGCGGCACTCTGTAAGTGGATAAGGACTCAACTACCATGCCAGTAGCACCTAACTCCTGGGCAGCACTCCCGGATGAACTCGCAGACAAGACAATTTTAGTCACAGGCGCCGCAGAGGGCATCGGCAGAGCAGCGAGTCTAGCGTTCGCTTGCTGCGGTGCTGAGGTCTTGCTTCTGAGTCGTAATGAAGCGCGTTTGGAGGCACTCTATGATGAGATCGTGGTCGCAGGTGGCAAAGAGCCCGCTATCCTCGCTATGGATTTAGCCAAAGCCACCCATGATGACTACGTCACGTTAGCTGGCTCTTTGGGTGAGGCCATCCCGAAGCTTGACGGACTGCTCCACAACGCGAGCCTGCTTGGTGATCGAAAACCCATCGCACAAACGCGCGCCACGAGCTGGCATGATGTCATGCAAGTCAACGTCAATGCGGGTTTCATGCTGACACAAACGCTGCTGCCGCTCCTTGACCAATCACCCTCGGCATCCGTGGTTTTTACGAGCTCAGGTGTGGGCCGAAAGGGCCGCGCCTACTGGGGGAGCTATGCGGTATCAAAGTTTGCGACCGAGGGACTTATGCAGGTACTCGCAGATGAGCTCGGCGCGACAAGCAACATTCGTGTCAACAGCTTGAACCCAGGAGCCGTGAATACTTCGATGCGACGATCGGCCTACCCCGCTGAACCCCCTACGACAAATCCATCACCTGAAGACATCATCCGCGAGTGGGTATTCTTGATGAGCGATGGCAGCAAACACCTAAACGGCGCAGCACTCAGCGCCCAATAAACCAAATGATTGCGGGTGTGCTTTGAGTAGGCTGATAACGGCCCAAAAACTGAGCCCTTAATCTAATCGGCAAAGACCCACCCGAGCAGGCCTTTCGCGCTGTTCACTAGTCGTGTCGTTTGTTGATGTGCTTCCCGCTTTTTCGAGACTGCCGCTCACGCTTTTCAGCGGCCTTCTTTGAGGGCTTGTGAACCGGTCTGGGCTCCATCTGTGCCATGGTATAAACGACGTCGGCATCGCGCTGCTTCAACTCCATCCACTGGCCCTTTTTGAGTTTGGACGGGATAAACACGTCTCCATAGCGCACCCGTTTCAAACGAGACACGGTTGCACCTTGAGATTCCCAAAGCCGTCTTACCTCTCTGTTTCGACCCTCAGACAGCACCACATAGAAAAACTGATTAATGCTGTCGTCACCCCCGCCTCCCTGTATGTCGGTGAAGCGCGCAGGGCCATCGTCCAACTCAACACCTGATTTGAGGCGCTCCAGCATTGTCTTGTCGACGCGCCCCATTACGCGACATAAGTACTCGCGCTCCACCCGACTTGAGGGGTGCATCAACGCATTAGCTAAGTCACCATCAGTGGTTAGCAGTAACAGACCTGAGGTGTTGAAATCGAGTCGGCCAACGGAAACCCAACGTCCACTCTTTAATCGCGGAAGACCATCAAACACGGTCGCCCGTCCCTCGGGATCCTTTCGAGAGCAAACCTCACCGACAGGCTTGTGATAAAGCAAGATACGATTATCGATCACTTCGTCATTAGAAACGGGCCTACCTTTAAACTTAATTTTGTCGCTTGCGACGACACGATCGCCCAACTTCGCTTTCTTACCGTTAACCATCACCTCGCCCGCAGTAATGCTCTCCTCGAGCTTTCTGCGAGAGCCATATCCCATGCGTGCAAGGACCTTCTGAAGCTTTTCACCGTCAGGCTTCTCCGACCCATTGTCGACGACGAGCGTCTCGGTCTTGCTATTTGGACCGCTCATTCAGACTCAACTCCTGCACTGCTTTCTCCGGGTAATGGCTCAACAGCGATACCTTGATTATCGAAAGCTTTATTATCGAAAGCTTGATTATCGAAAGCTTGATTATCGAGCGCTTGGCTTTCTGAATCTTGGCCCTCTGAGTCCAGATCCTCTGCTATCTCCGAACCAGCCTCGTCGGCTCTCGCATCGTGAAACTCTTCGAGTGGCAATGCACTTGTCATCGTCTCGAGATCCTTAACGTCGGCCAAGGGTGGTAGCTGGTCGAGTGTTTTAAGATTGAAGTAGTCCAGAAATTCTCTCGTTGTCGCATACATAGCGGGCTTACCCGGAACGTCGCGATGCCCAACCACCTTGACCCAATCTCTTTCAAGCAAGCTCTTCATGATATTACTCGAGACAGCCACACCCCGAATATCCTCAATTTCACCCCGTGTGATGGGCTGACGATAGGCAATCAGTGACAGCGTCTCCAGCAGAGCTCGCGAGTAACGTACGGGACGCTCAACCCACAGTTTGCTCACCCAAGGCGACAAGTGCTGTCGGACCTGGAAGCGAAAACCACTTGCCACCTCGACCAACTCAAACCCTCGTCCCTCACAGCGTCCAGCAATTGTGTCCAGCGCAGACGATATATCAGCGGTTGATGGACGCTCCAGCTCGTCAAAAAGCTGTCCTAACTGCCTCTTAGATAGCGGCTCTCCGGCTGCCAATAAGGCGCCCTCGAGTATTTCGACTAAATCATGATCGCCCATAGTGATGGTTACTCGCTTCGCGCTTTGATGTGTATAGGGGCAAATTCGCCGGACTGCACAATGTCCACCAAAGACTCTTTTATCAACTCTAAAATAGCCAAAAACGTTACCACAACGCCGAGCCGTCCTTCTTCGACCTTAAATAGCGACTCAAAAGAGCAAAATTCCTCAGCTTGGAGCGTTTGAAGAACATCGGCCATTCGCTCACGCGTCGACAGCGACTCCCTTTTAATTTGGTGACTTTCGTATAAATCGGCACGTTTAAGGACCTCAGAAAATGCAATCACAAGGTCCTGTAAATTAACTTGAGGTAGTGGCTTGGTTCGCTCCATCTGCGGGGGCTCTGCCGAACCAACCCAGGTATCTCGTTCCACCCGTGGCAGCTCGGCAATGTCCTCTGCTGCCTTTTTGAAGCGCTCGTACTCCTGCAGTCGTCGCACCAGCGTGGCACGCGGATCCTCTTCCTCTTCATCCGCCTCTGTCGACCGCGGCAAGAGCATTCGTGACTTTATTTCGGCCAGCATTGCTGCCA
Organism: Halieaceae bacterium; assembly: GCA_042090345.1. Lineage (GTDB taxonomy): Bacteria > Pseudomonadota > Gammaproteobacteria > Pseudomonadales > Halieaceae > Luminiphilus. Next base: position 90,809 of record JBELJN010000005.1, read on the forward strand.
TCAGCAAATATTCAGCGGCCAACTCGAACTGAACAGCGTCCATCAGCTCGACATACTTCATATACTGCTCGGTGATAACCGCCACGTCGATATCCAAAATATCGAGATTTTGTCTGCGAATGAGATAGAGCAATAGGTCGAGTGGCCCCTCGAACGCCTCCAAGAAAACCTCGAGTGCTCGCGGTGGAATGTACAGGTCCTTCGGAAGCACGGTAAGCGCCTCTCCTAACACCACCGCAAAGGGCATCTCTCCTTGTTGTGGCTGCCCCATTCGTCTTTCAACCGCGTTTGAGGCTCGCAGGGACACCGTTGGCCCCGCCTCTTGATGGGGATTGGACGCACTCACTACTTGTGGTGCGGTCGGCTGCGTTTCGCCAGAAGCGATGCTGCCCTTGTCACCTGAAGCGGGAACTGATGTATCTGTCGTATCGTTCACATCTTTGCCTATGCGTTACACGAATGCGTCCGACGCACCCAATCCCTGGCGAAGCAATTCAGTTTCCTCACCACTCATGTCAATCACAGTGGTGGGTTCCAAACCACAATAGCCACCATCAATAACAAGGTCGACGTCTCGTTCAAGCGTCGTGCGTATATCGTACGGGTCACTAAGCGGATAGTCATCACCGGGCAATAATAAGGTGACCGACATTAGCGGCTCCCCCAACCGGCTGAGTAGCGACTGCGCAATGGTGTTGTCGGGTACCCGCAGACCAATTGTTTTACGTTTCGGACTCATAAGGCGCCTAGGCACCTCTTTACTCGCCTCAAAAATGAAGGTGTAGGGGCCAGGGGTTGCATGCTTTATCAACCGGTAAGCGGCATTATCAACGCGGGCATAGCGAGAGAGCTCAGATAAATCCTGACACATCAGCGTGAAATTATGATCCTCAGCTAGCTTGCGGATTTGACGAATGCGCTCAGCGCCCGCTTTGTTATCGAGTCGGCAACCCAATGCATAAGCAGAATCCGTAGGGTAGGCGATGACCCCACCCTCCGAGAGAATATCGACCGCTTGATTAATCAAACGAGTCTGAGGTGTTTCGGGGTGAACGGTAAAAAACTGACTCATAGCGGATCCCTACTGCGGCTTTATCTCTGCTGCATTGCCTTCCTGAGCACGCTGACACAACGCTTCCCACAGGTAGTTTCCTTCTGCGAGCCTATCCGTATCGACGCCCAAGGTCGGTCCGTACTCGAAGCTCCGATGAAAATCAGATCCAGCGGATACAAGAAAGCCTAAAGAATCTGCCATTTGGCTCAGACGTTTCATATCGGCTTCAGGCTGACGACCATTCAAGATCTCCAAACTCTCGCCCCCTGCTGCCTTAAAATCGGTCAACAGCGCACGAAGCTTCATACCCGTCAGCTTGTATTTTAAAGGGTGTGCCAAGACAGCGACGCCCCCAGCTTTCGTTATCGCGCCAACCACTTCGGCCATGGAGGGCCAAAACGTTTTTACGTCGCCGATTTTTCCCGCGCCAAGGTATTTATCGAATGCCTGAGTCAGGGACGTAACGTGTCCCATTTCGACCATCCACTGTGCAAAATGGGGGCGTCCAATCTGACTCTCGCCTGCGGTTTCCTGCGCGCCCTTCAACGCCCCTATAAAACCCGCCTTTTCTAGCCGATGTGCAATCGTCTTTGCGCGCTCGACACGCGCCTCGGACAGCGACTTGACCATCGATGTAATGGCCAAAGACGAGTCATCAAAGGCAAGCCCAACAACGTGAATCGTGGTGCTTGCCCAACGACACGACAATTCGACGCCCGAGATCAACCCTACTTCCTGCGCTAAACCCGTATCTTTTACCGATTGATAGCCCGATAAGGTATCGTGGTCAGTGATAGCGAAACACGTAACACCTGCCGACTTGGCTTGTTCGAGCAATTCAGCAGGAAGCAATGCGCCATCAGATGCCAAAGAATGTGTGTGGAAATCGACAATCACAATTACTTAACTTTTAACCTTCGTGGCGGGCACTTAAACTGACGAATTAACCTCAGAAACAAAACCCGTTTGAGAACTCAGCGCCACATAGTAACAGAGCCTACATGAAGCAACTCTTAGAATTCTTCCCTTTAGTCATATTCTTTGGCGTATACCAGCTGTCGGGAACGACACTGACCCTCGGCGGGTACGCCCATACCTTTGATGGCATTTACTCGGCCACCCTGGCGCTCATCATCGCCACGCTGCTTCAGTTGATCATTATCAAAGTCGTATGGGGTAGCGTCGAAAAACGCTTATTGGGTGTTGCCGCAGCGGTGACACTTTTTGGCGGCGCCACCGTTGCCTTAAGAGATCCCCTATTCATTCTTTGGAAACCCACTGTTTTTAACTGGGCCCTCGCCTTGGTTTACGTCGTGTGGCACGTGGTTCGTAAACGGTGCTTCTTTCAAGAACTTCTCCCCAACGAGATTCACATGCCCGCGCATGCTTGGAATAAGGTCACCCTCGTATCCACAATGCACTTCTTCATGGTTGGGGCCGTTAACCTCTTTGTCGCCTATAACTATTCTATGGATACCTGGGTTTCCTTTAAACTTTGGTCCGCCTTTTTGTTCACCATATTCTGGGCGGTGCTAATCGGCTTTATCATGCACCCATACCTCAAAGAGTTAGAGGCAGACGTTACAACAGAAACCTCGGCAGACGACGCCTCTGGGAAAAACGATGAGCGTAGGCGCCGTGAAACCGAAACAACCAAGACTTTTTAGCCGAGTGCCAGGGGGCAACTTCTAATGACCAACCTTATGAGATGCACAGCGACGATCGTACTCGGGTTCCTGGCGATGACCGTATCAGCGCAGCAAGGCGATAATACCCAGCTCATCCAAAACACCTCGCAAGGCGGCGATTTCAGCAACACACAAACCGGCGAAAGCGACAGTAAGCTTGGAGAATCACGCTACATCACCGACCTCATTTACACACCCATTAGAACCGGACCAGGTGGCGATTACCGTATTGTGAATAAAGGCCTGCCCTCGGGAACTGAAGTCACCTATTTTGGCACCGCTGAGGGCGGTGTCTGGGCAGAAGTCGAGACGAAGGGCGGAACGCGAGGTTACTTAAGAGCGCAATACCTGCAAACAGCTATCCCACGTGCCAAACAGGTAAATAGCCTTGAGACGCAACTAAAAAATGCGCTGACAAAGGTCGCCCAACTGCAGGCGCAATTGGACGCATCTGTTGAGGAATTGTCATCCGCCAATGAGGACCGCGGCACTGCAACGCGAGACCTAGAGGCCACGCAGCAAGAACTCGCCGAGATCAAACGTATTTCTGCCAACGCTATTCAATTGGACAAGCTAACCGGCGAACTCACCTCAAAACTTGAGGATGTTAATGCACGAAATGACCTGCTCAACCTCGAAAACTCTCGATTAGAGGTCCGTGTGGCCAGTAATCAGCGTCTAGAGGGCGTTCTTGCTATTTTAGCTGGCATCTTCATCGCGCTTGTCATTCCGCGTTTGACCGTCAAACGCCGACGCAACGATGGCTGGCGATAGGCGCCACTACCGAAAACATTTGATATCAGCAATCGACATTGCGTTTGATTTTAGACCCAAGGAGCTCCATGTGCGCCACCTCAAACAAACCCTGTTAAGTCTCTTCACTGCAGCGTTACTGATTGGCGGCAGCGCTGCCCAGGCCGAGAACCCTATCGTCAAGTTAGAAACCAATATTGGGGACGTCACTGTATTACTCTACGCCGACAAATCACCCAAGACAGTTGAAAATTTTCTCGCTCACGTCGACGAGGATTTTTACAAAAACACAATCTTTCACCGTGTAATCGACAATTTTATGATCCAAGGCGGTGGTTTCGATGTCGATTTAAAACAAAGGGAGTCAGGTAGAACGGTCGTCAATGAGTCGAAGAACCGTCTTCACAATGACCGCGGCACACTTGCCATGGCACGGACCAGCGATCCCGACTCCGCTGGAAGTCAGTTTTTCATTAATCAGCGTAACAATCCGCGCCTAGACTGGACGCCCTTCAAGCCTGGCTACACCGTCTTTGGCGAAGTGATAAGCGGCATGAGAGTGGTCGACTTTATGGCATCGACCCCTACCGGGAGCGCTGTTGGTTCAACCGACAAGGGAAAGATGCCCCTGCAAGATGTTCCGCTTGATCCGATTGTCTTGCTTCGTGTCACGCGCATATCCCCATGACGATTCTTAGCGTAAACCTAAACAAGGTCGCACTCGTTAGAAACTCGCGCGACACTTCCTCGCCCTCACCGCTTGAATTTGCATCGATTGCCGTAGCAGCGGGCGCAGAGGGCATTACCGTCCACCCAAGGCCAGATCAACGCCATATTCGTGCGTCAGATTGCCATGACTTAGCAGCCGCGCTGAAGGTTGAATTCAACATTGAAGGCAACCCTTTCGCGCCAGCCGCGGCGAGTGACAGGTCGGCTGTCGGCGACTACCCGGGCTTCATGTCGCTTGTCGAAGCAACGCGCCCGGCGCAGGTCACCTTGGTTCCTGACGGCGACGCACAGCTGACATCGGACCACGGATTCGACCTGCGACAAGATAGCGAACGCCTCTTACCCATCATCACGCAACTCAAATCTTGGGGCTGTCGCGTCAGCATATTCATGGATCCCGACCCAGAGCAGATGGTCATGGCAGCGGCCATTGGCGCAGATCGTGTTGAGCTATATACCGAAGCTTACGCAGTGGCGCATGCCCACGGGGACTTCACAAGCACCTTATCAGCCTTTGTCGATACAGCCATTGCTGCTGACGAGGCGGGTTTGGGCGTAAATGCGGGGCATGACCTTAACCTCATCAATCTTCCAGACTTCAAAATCCCACATCTACTAGAGGTGTCCATTGGTCACGCGCTGACAGTAGATGCTCTGCGCTACGGTTTTGCAGCGAGCGTGGCGCACTATAAGAAGGCGCTTGCGCTCAGAGCTGGCAGTGACTGAAGCGCCACCCGGCACGCCAGGGGCTCCGGAATTTGATGAGCTTCCGCCTTATCTTGTCCCCCACAGTCAAGCTACCACCCGAATTGTCTACGAGGACACAGACCTTCTTATTATCGATAAACCTCATCACTTATTGAGCGTGCCCGGTCGGCATCCACTCAATCACGACAGCTTGATTCGGCGCCTGCAACCGCGTTATCCCGATGTAAAGGCAGTGCATCGGCTCGACTTGGATACGTCAGGTATTATGGTTGTGCCCAAGCACAAAGCGAGCCTGTCGGAACTTGCGCGGCAATTTCAACGCCGCCAAATTGAAAAGGAATACACAGCAATTTTGTGGGGCGAGCTCGACCAAGATGCGGGGGCAGTCGAACTGCCTATCGCAACCGACTGGCCTAACCGGCCAAAGCAGATGATTTGTCATGAGCGAGGCAAGCACTCCCTCACCTATTTTGAGGTCATTGAGCGCCGAGAGATGCGGACTCTTGTAAAACTCAAACCTGTCACCGGTCGATCTCACCAGCTTCGGCTACACATGCAGGCGCTGGGCCACCCAATTATTGGTTGCGATATGTATGCGCACCCCAAAGCTCTCGAAGCGTCTGAGCGACTGTTACTCCACGCAACCCGATTAAAGTTGTGCGCACCGTCTACAGGGCATTGGATTTCTGCCTTCACACCGATACCGTTTGTACTTTAGTACCCTATCGGCTCACATCGAGGCAATTCGTTGATTACTGAACTCATTGAAGATGACCACCGCTTAATCATCGTCAAGCCCAACAAAAGCGCCACCTGGCGAACCAACCTTTACGTTCTGATCACCGTTTCGATTCCTTCTCTGGGCGCTGCCATTGGTTTTACGCTTTTAGGTGCCTGGCCAATTCTGCCCTTCGCCGGTGCAGAGCTCATAGGTTTGGGCGCTGCGCTTTACTATGTGAATTGGAAGCTTGAGTACAGGCAGATTATTACTGTCCAAGCCGCCACCATCAAGATCGAGAAAGGCTACTTTGTTCCGAAACGTACCTGGCTATGGCGGCGAGACGATACGGCACTTAACGTTATCGATGCGAAAAACCAGTGGGAAGGCCCAGCCCTGTGGCTACATAACAAGGAGAGCCGCACCACGATTGGTGAGTTCCTCAACAAGGACGAGGCTGAAGAGTTGCTGAAACGATTGCGTGCAGAATTACCGGTTCGCACCTACGGTAGCGAACGCAAGTTCACCCTGTGAGACACTAGCGGCCTCAACGGACGGAATAGAGCAACATGCCTCAAGCGCAAAAAGTAGGTTTCGTGTCACTTGGGTGCCCAAAAGCCCTCGTGGATTCGGAGCGCATCCTCACGCAACTGAGATTCGATGGTTACGAGGTGTCGCCTTCTTACGATGATGCCGGTGTTGTCATTGTGAACACCTGCGGCTTCATCGACAGCGCGAAGGAAGAGTCTCTAGCTGCCATCGGCGAAGCGCTTGAGGAAAACGGTCGAGTTCTGGTCACGGGCTGTATGGGAGGGGGGGAACAGGCAGATCTTGTTTTACAGCGCCATCCCAAAGTGCTGGGAATCACCGGACCTGCTGCCTACGAGGAAGTCTTATCTGAGGTTCGTCGCGTCCTCCCCAACCCTCACGTACCCGACCCTAAAATCGATCTTATTCCGGCACAGGGCATAAAGCTTACGCCAAAGCACTATGCCTATCTAAAGATCTCAGAGGGATGCGATCATCGCTGCCGATTTTGCATTATCCCAAGTCTTCGAGGCGACCTTGTCAGCCGACCCATTGGCGATGTGATGCGTGAAGCCGAACAGCTCGCTCGCTCAGGTGTTAAAGAGTTGCTCGTCATCTCTCAAGACACCAGCGCCTATGGGGTCGACATTAAATACAAAACGGACTTCTGGGGTGGACGGCCGCTCAAAAGTGATTTGTATCATCTCGCTTCTGCGCTCGGCGAATTGGGTATCTGGGTGCGAATGCACTACGTCTATCCTTATCCGCACGTCGACAAAATCATTCCGCTTATGGCCGAGGGGAAAGTACTTCCCTATCTCGACATACCGTTGCAACACGGCAGTCCAAGTGTCCTAAAGCGAATGAAGCGACCGGCAGCATCTGAAAAAACTCTAGATCGTATTCGTTCTTGGCGAGAGATCTGTCCAGACATCACGTTGCGCTCAACCTTTATCGTTGGCTTTCCCGGTGAAACCGAGGGTGAATTCAATGAACTGCTCGATTTCATGCGCGACGCCTCACTCGATCGCGTCGGTTGTTTCAAGTACTCAGCAGTCGAAGGCGCCTCGGCAAACGAACTCGAAAATCCGGTCCCCGAGGAAATTAAAGAAGAACGCTGGCACCGTTTTATGGCTGTGCAGCAAGAAATCAGTGCTCAACGCCTCCAGCGTAAAGTTGGCTCCAAGGTTGATGTCATCGTCGACGAGGTATCCGGTGAGACGGCCGTGGGGCGAACCAAAGGCGACGCACCCGAAATAGATGGGTTGGTATACCTTAAAAACACCGACGGCTTGGCGCCGGGAGACGTAGTGAGTAGACGGGTGACTGAGGCAGATGATTATGATCTGTGGACCGACTAACCCAAGACCACTATGAATATAGTTCTCCTTCGAGAAAACGATTGGATTAACGCCAGCACGGTCAGATTGACTGACTACCGGGCGCGACACCTTATTACGGTGCTGAAAGTCGTCGCAAATCAAACGCTGAGAGTGGGCCTCATTAATGGCGATCGTGGCCTGGGCACGGTCACTAAAGTCACTGGCGAGGGTGTCGAGCTCGAAGTGGCGCTATCTGATGCGCCTTTGCACCGTCATCCCACGCAGCTGGTACTCGCCCTACCTCGACCCAAAATGTTGCGGCGAGTATTTAGAAGCGTGGCAGAATTTGGGGTGGCCGAGCTTCATTTGATTCATTCGTATCGCGTTGAAAAAAGCTATTGGCAAACCCCCCATCTCAGCGAAGACAAAGTGGAGATGGCACTTACTCAGGGCCTTGAACGCTCGTGCGACACCGTTTTACCCCGAGTGATCCAGCACAAGCGCTTCAAGCCCTTCATGGAAGATGTATTACCCGCCATCAGCGCAGAAACAACCTTACTCATTGCCCATCCCGGAAACAGTGCGCCCTTTGCGGCTGATACTAAACGGCCAACGACCTTACTCATCGGCCCTGAGGGTGGTTTTATCGACTTCGAAGTTGATCTTGCTGAAGCGTTAGGGGCTCAGAAGGTGTCATTGGGCGCTCGGATTCTCAGTGTCGATACGGCAGTCTGCGCAGCGCTCGCACGCGAGCTTACTTAGGCACTAATGCCCGTCCCAATTCCACAGGCAACGCCAGTACCGCCGATACCACAGTAACCCGCGGGATTCTTATCCAAGTACTGCTGGTGGTATGCCTCCGCGTAATAAAACTCGGTGGCACTGAGAACTTCCGTTGTGATCGCGTTATACCCTGCGGCCATTAAACGCTCGTTGTAGCCCTCCAGGCTCGCCAATGCAGCAGCAGATTGAGCTTCGGAATAAGTGTAAATACCTGAACGGTACTGGGTCCCCCAGTCGTTTCCCTGGCGCATACCCTGCGTAGGGTCGTGACCCTCCCAGAAAACGCCTAACAACGCCGCGTAGCTCACTTTAGCGGGATCAAAAACCACGAGTACGACCTCATTGTGCCCCGTCTGCCCTGAACAAACCTCGCGGTAAGTGGGGTTAGGGGTGTGCCCCGCCGCATAGCCAACTGCGGTCGTATACACCCCGGGCACCTTCCAAAACACGCGCTCCGCCCCCCAAAAGCAGCCGAGCCCAAACATCGCCATTTCCAAAGATGCGTCAAAGGGCCCTTCCAACGGAGTGCCTAAAACCGTGTGGGCGTGCGTTACCTCCATGCGCTCGGAACGTCCGGGGATCGCCTCGTCTGCTGAAGGTAAAGCGTGTTTACGTCGAATATCCATGACATCCATGAGAAGTCCCCAGACACAAAAAATTCATCTCAGAATTAGTATACCGCTGAACTTTTGTAACAAAGAGAGTCTAACGTTTTCAACATAGACAAATATTGCATCGACCAAGAATCGCGATGGGTCGAGGGAGAAGGAGGCACAGAATATGCCTATTACAATCACGCTACCTGAAAGTTTGAACAAAAAGACGGCCGCAAGTCGGTTATCTAGTCGCAAGTTACTCGACATCGCGACAGATATTGCGGTTACCAAAAATGAGCGTGACATTCAGTCCGCCATTCTGGAATTACAGCAGCGCAAGCATTACCTCCCCGAACTTGCGGCACAGGGACTCGTAGCTCTCCCTTAACGAGCGACTGCCTAGCCTTCACGCGCGGTCCGGTAAAGCCTCCTTTAAAGACCAAAACCGCCATCAACGATCGCTTCAAGGTCAAAATGCGCAGCACACAAGCTCCAAAACCGGTCGTTGAGTAATCGAAGGTCTCGCGCTCGAAGAAAGTGATAAACTTCGGTCGTGGCGCTTAGACGTGTGTGACGACAACGTCCTACACTAAGCCCAAACCTAAAACCCCAAATCGAAATATGAGCTACCCAAAGAGGATCTCAATGTGATCAGAGCGCTACTAGCCATTGCCGCCGCGGCCATCGCTATTTATTACTTGTGGCGTATTCGCAATATGCCACCGCACAAGCAGCGATCTGGCTATATCAAGTTCTTGCTGGGGCTCATGATTGCCCTCGTGGTTGTGCTCACCGTTACCGGGCGTATGCATTGGGTTGGTGCGGCGATCACAGGTGCCTTTGTGTTTCTCCGTCAAATCCTTCCCTGGGTAATTCGCGCACTGCCCTTTCTAAACAAACTACGCGCGCAGAACGCACAGTCGGATCAGTCATCGATTCAAACGAATCATCTGTCGGCAACGCTTGATCACGGTTCAGGTTATATCGACGGGGAAATAATCGAGGGGCCGCATAAAGGCTGGCTGTTATCCGAGCTCTCAATAATGCAATTGGAAGATCTGTTAGCGCATTATCAGACCGAAGATGAAGAGTCCGCTGAACTGCTAGAGGCCTACATTGACCAGCGGCGTCAGCAAGCTGATCAAAATTCAGAGCAGCAGCGAAGCGCTAATCGCGCAGCATCTGACCAAAGCGCACGAGCAGAAGCCCTTGCCATTTTAGGTCTTGATGAGGGTTCGACGGAGGACGAGGTGGTTGCGGCGCACCGGAGTTTGATTCAAAAATTACACCCAGATCGTGGCGGTAATGATTTTCTTGCCGCGAAAATCAATCAAGCAAAAGATATCTTGCTCAATAAGAATTAATGAGGAAATACCTTACCGTGGACCGCAGCTTCATCCTTAAAAATCAAGACGGCCATTACTGGGGACGCAGTAAGGCATGGGTCGACGGCGCTGATCGCTCGCGCGTGGCGCTGTATAAACACCGTGATGAAGCGAGTAATACCGTCTTCGAACTGAGCTCTAAAGATTTTGGGCTTCGTGCGGACATCCTCGAGATGACACTCAATAAAGGGAAACTCCCTAAATTGACCATCAGTCAAATCGCGTTGCCCGGCCTCGACGAGAGCGAAGAAGAAAGTAGCGAAGAAAGTAGCGAAGAAAGCAGCGAAGAAAGCAGCGAAGAAAGCAGCGAAGAAAGCAGCGAAGAAAGCAGCGAAG
>JBELJN010000005.1:101508-156649 GCA_042090345.1 Halieaceae bacterium
GAAGAAAGCAGCGAAGAAAGCAGCGAAGAAAGCAGCGAAGAAAGCAGCGAAGAAAACGGTACCGAAAGTAACTCCTAGGTCATATAAACCCTGCATGACGTTCGCGAAATTCGGAACCCCCGGTTGAAAACCCTGTCTAACGTCACTACGTATACCTGACATCATTGTTTTTGCGGAGATAACGCATGCGTATTTTACTCTTTCTTTTAACCAACATGGCGGTCGTGATTGTAGTGGGCGTCGTCTGGCGCCTACTCGGCTTTGAAAGCTTCCTTGAAGCCAATGGTGTGGGACTTGATTTCAATGCATTACTCGTCTTCTGTGGTTTGTTCGGTATGGGTGGCTCACTGTTTTCGCTTTTCATTTCGAAATGGATGGCCAAGCGCGGAACGCGCACCCGCATTATTGAGACGCCCAGTAACCGAGACGAGGAATGGCTCGTAAATACGGTACGGCAACTTGCCGATGAAGCGGGCATTGGCATGCCAGAGGTAGGCATATTCCCATCCGAGGCACCCAACGCCTTCGCCACCGGGTGGAATCGAAACAATGCGTTGGTCGCGGTCAGCTCAGGCATGCTCCAGCGATTTAAGCCCGAAGAGGTTCGGGCCGTGATGGCCCATGAGATTGGTCACGTAGCCAATGGCGACATGGTGACGTTGACCCTCGTACAAGGCGTAGTGAATACCTTTGTTATGTTCTTCGCACGCATCATCGGTCACACCATTGATCGAGTCGTCTTTAAGAATGAGCGGGGCCTGGGCATTGGTTACTGGGTCGGTACTATTGTGGCTGAAATTTTATTGAGCATACTCGCGAGCATGATCGTCATGTGGTTCTCGCGCTACCGTGAATACCGCGCAGACGCAGCAGGCGCTGACCTGGCCGGTAAGCACCATATGACAGCGGCGTTGCGGCGACTACAAGCAGAGATGGATTCGCCGTCGGACTTGCCCGGTGAACTTACCGCGTTTGGAATACGGTCCGGTAAAAGCTCAAATATACGCCAACTGTTCTCATCTCACCCACCGCTCGACAAGCGGATAGAGGCCCTGCAAAACCGATGAGGCGTTCGTTATTGGCGTCTTTTTTCAAGCGCCTGATCTCAAGCCTCATCGCCGGATTTGCCCTGCTTCTTACCCCTGTCTTTGCGCTCGTTATGCCCGCGCTAACAATGGCGTCCACGGCAGCTGCGGCCGTGGACTACCTGAGCTTCTCAACGAATGACGAAGCAAACACCACCGAGGTCTTCAGTAACGCAAGCCCTTCGGTCGTATACGTGACATCCACTGCATTGCGTCGCCAGATGTTCAGCCTCAATGTAATGGAAATCCCCCAAGGTGCGGGATCTGGCTTTGTCTGGGATGACTCGGGACTCATCGTGACGAACTATCATGTTGTCGCACGAGCCAACAAGTTAACGGTCACGCTCAGCGATCAACGCGAGTTCGACGCAACCGTGGTTGGACTGGCGCCCGAGCGTGATCTCGCCGTGCTCCGTCTGATTGATCCGCCAGAGGGTCTCATTGAGTTACCGTTGGGCGATTCATCTGAGTTATCGGTTGGACGCAAAGTACTCGCCATTGGTAACCCTTTTGGGCTCGACACCACACTGACAGTTGGTGTGGTGAGTGCGCTCGGCCGGGAGATTCAGTCCCCCAGTGGCCGCAAAATCCGCGGAGTAATTCAGACCGATGCAGCTATCAATCCCGGTAATTCGGGTGGCCCTCTGCTCAACTCCCTTGGCCAGCTAGTCGGCGTAAATACCGCCATCTACTCGCCTAGCGGTGCCAGCGCAGGCATTGGATTCGCGATTCCAGTCAGCACGGTGAAAGAGGTCGTTCCTCAACTGATTGCCTACGGGAAAATTCTTCGTCCTGTGCTCGGTATTGAACGCGCTTCTGATCAATGGATTAAGCGCAACCGAATCGATGGCGTACCCATTGTGCGGACCTATCGAGGCTTCCCAGCGGATGATGCGGGGATGATTGGTGCGCGTAGGGTAGGACGAAATGACATCGTACTGGGAGACGTTATCACGTCGGTTGACGGACAAGACATCAAGACCAACGAAGACTTCCTGTCTGCAATGGAAAAGCATCGAGTCGGCGACATTGTGACCATCGAGACCCTCAGAGATAACAAGACCTTACGCTTTAACGTTGAGCTAACCGAAACGCAATGAGCTGACTAACAGACAGTAGTTAGGGGCCCAGTCGCATTACATTTCGTAAACCACGAGCCCGGCGTCTATTGGGCCTTCGATACTAGATGTCGCCAAGTGGGCGACGTCTAAAAAGAGGGGTACTCAAAGCCAATCGTGTCCTGCGTGTAATCCCAAAGCCTGCGCGCCTCGACATCGTCTTCCGCCCAGGGCTTCACTTTCGTCAGCTTGCATTTATACCAATAACCGCCGGTTTGACCTGCCACCCTTTCGTCAGCACATAGATAAATTGATGTTTCTGCGCCTTTTTGAGGGCCTCGGAAAAACGGTTTCAGCAGAATGGGAATGACTTTTGCAATGAGTTCGCCGTGCTGTTTACCTATATCGGTTGCGACTGCACCCGGGTGCAGGCAGTTCACTGTGACGCCTTTTCCAGCAAGCCGCTGCGACAGTGTTCGCGTAAACAATATATTGGCCAATTTGGATCGACCATACGCCTCGAATGTCTTGTAGCCATGCTCAAGCTGAATGTCGTCAAACCCCATGTTTTTCACAAAACTGTGTGCGCCTGAGGCCACGTTGACGATCCGCGCACCTGGCGCGGCCTTGAGAATAGCGGGCAACAACATGCCCGTGAGGAGAAAAGGGGCGAAATGATTGACCGCAAGCGTCTCCTCAAAACCATCCGATGTCTCCCTGCGGTGAGAGTTTATTAGGCCTGCATTGTTTAGCAGCACATCAATGGGAAGCCCAAGTTCCAGAACTGAGGTTGCCGCACGACGAACACTGTCAAGACTGGCCATATCCATTTGAACAAGATGAGGCGCAAGGCCTCCTGCATTCACAATGGCCTCAGAGACGTCTGCGCCTTTATCGAGATTTCGGCATAAAAGCGTGAGCTGTGAACCCTGCTCCGCAAGACTCAATGCGGCCGCACGCCCTATGCCCGCTGTAGGCCCCGTAATAACAATGTGCTTTGGTAACGCACTCAACGCACACGTCCCTCATTCGTTCGCGAGTGATCATTGCGTCGCGTATTGTTAGCTTCTAGACCGGGGCTCTTAATCCGCGAAGCATCCGATAATCTTGAGGCTAAAGCTGAGACTGTCAGGTCAACAGCGCTCAAGACCAACTGCCCTTGTCAATGTTCTCATCCGGCATCGTCTCACGCTTGAACACCGGCGATACGCCGCTGCGAAGCTGTGACTCGTAGTCCCGAAGAAGCTTCATACCGACAGGGGCCAGATACCACAACGCCAGTAAGTTTGTTATCGCCAACAGTGCCATAGTGAGGTCGGAGGAGCTAAACACAGTGCCCAAGTCTTGCACCGAAGCCCATGCAATCATAACCAACACTGAAATTCTGAAAGCGGGTATTGCCCAAGCGGGTCGATTTGAAAAGTAGGCAATACTGTTCTCGCCCAAATAGCAGTTGTAGGCAATGGTGGTGGTAGCGAAGAGTACCAAGAAGACACTCACCAGTGACTCCCCCCACCCACCGAGTTGCTCAGCGACCGCCAATTGGGTCAGTACAACACCCTGTGGATTGATTGCATCAGGTTGGTACGCGGAGGACAGTAAGATGATGAGCGCAGTACAGGTGCACAGCACAATGGTATCGATAAAGACGCTCAAACTTTGCACCAGACCTTGTGATATCGGATGTTGGACATCGGCTGTTGCGGCCACATTAGGAATGGTGCCGAGACCTGCTTCATTCGAAAAGAGTCCGCGTCTTGCGCCCTGCATAATCGCAGCGGCAACGCCACCGCCAACCATTTGCTCAAGACCAAAGGCTGACTTGAAGATAAGCGCCAGTGCCCCGGGCACCTCGCTAATATTGGCAACCAAAATGCCTACGGCGAGCGCAAAGTAGCCAGCAACCATAATAGGCACAATGACCTGCGAGACGGCCGCCAGACAACGAATACCGCCGAACAAAATAATGGCCATTACCGCGGTCAGAACAATGCCACTTTGCCAGGTAGGGATCGCAAACGCCGACTCAATAGAGTTCGTGACCGAGTACGTTTGCACGGCATTAAAGCCAAAGCCAACGGTAATCAGTAGTAGACCGGAGTAAATGACAGGCATAACGCGCCAGCCAAGACCGAAGTGCATGAAATAAGCTGGACCACCGCGATAGGTTTCGGAACCATCGCTCTGCTTGTAAAGCTGAGCAAGCGCACACTCAAACAAACTCGTTGCCATACCGATCAGCGCGATCAACCACATCCAGAACAAGGCGCCTGGGCCACCGAGTGTAATCGCGACGGCGACACCGGCGATGTTACCGCCACCCACCCGGCCGGCAACGCTCACCACCAATGACTGAAAGCTCGAAAGCCCCTTATCGGTCGCTGAAAACCCACCTAGCAGGTCCCTGAACATTTCCTTGAACAGGCGAATCTGCACGAAACGCGCCGTAACACTTAAGCGAATACCCACTGCGAGTAACGCCACAATGAGCACGTATGACCATAACCAATCTGTAACTGATGCTAACATCTATTAAATCAATCCTGTGATGAGAATGATTGCAATCGCAGGTACGACGACAAACTTCAGTAGTAACTGCCAAACCCCAAAGGTTTGCTCACCTGTCGCCAACTCAGAAAACGCAAACTCACGCTTCATAAACCAACCTACAAAAAGTGCAATGAGCAGTCCGCCAAGCGGCAGCGTGATCTTGTCATACAGCCCCTCGGAAGCCGCATTAAAGTTCATGCCAAATAGGGTGTAGTCCTGCCAAATATTGTAGGAAAAGACCGAAGCAATACTGCAAAACGTGACCGATCCGACAACCACCACAGCACTCATCTCACGTCCGAGTGTGGTTCTTTGATCGGTCCAGCTCGTCACTGCCTCAAGTAAACCCACCATTGAGGTGACGCCTGCGACCGAGAGCATGACAAAGAACAGCACGGAGAAAATGTGTCCGCCAGGCATCTGAGCGAAGGCCAGTGGTAAGGTCTGGAAAATGAGTCCAGCACCCCCTCCCATATCGAGTCCGTAATTGAAAACCATGGGGAACACGACAAAGCCCGCGAGCAAAGCCACCAAGGTATCAGCGAGAACAATGACCATGGCGCCGCGGGTAATCGAGAAATTAGCAGGCAAATAAGAGCCGTACGCCATCATTCCCCCCATTCCGACACCGATAGAGAAAAACGCTTGTCCAAGGGCCGCCAGCAACACGGAGCCATCGATCTTGCTAAAGTCTGGCGTGAACAACCACTGTACGGTTTCGCCAAAACCGCCCGCAAATATATTGTAAATACCAAGGCCTATTAGAAGCGCGAAGAGAAGCGGCATCATGAAAGTCACAGCGCGCTCGATACCCCCGGTCACGCCTGCGTAGATGATGCCACCGACAATCAAGTTGCCCAGAATCGTCATGACCAGCATAGTGGAGCCATCGGCGAGCAGACTATTAAATGAACTCGTCGCTGCCGCCGCATCGTAGCCAGCAAAGCCTGTCATAACGGCTTGAATCAAATACCAAAGCACCCACCCAACAACGACTGCGTAAGTAATCGAGATAGTATAGGCGGTAAACACACCCAGCCCTCCGACACCTCCCCAAAAACGACTGCGCCCGCTCTCCCCAGCGACTTTAGCCATGGACTGCGAAGGACTGGACTGCCCCCGTCGGCCGACCATGAGCTCAGCCATGACACAAGGCACGCCGATTGCGAGAACAAACAACAAGTAAACCAGAACAAATGCCCCACCGCCGTTCTCACCGGTAACGTAGGGAAAACGCCAAATATTGCCAAGGCCAACAGCGAAGCCAACACTCGCCATGATGAAGGCGAACCGGCTTGACCATACGGGAGTTCCTGCTGCCATTTTTCTTACTCCGCTAGATAGATTGCAGCACGTCGCGCCGCATCAAGTTTAATGGGAAATTCAGGGGCAAGCGTCGATGCCGCGTCACGTTGACTCGAAAACCACACCATCACTGTATCGGTCTTTCGATTGACGTAAATCACTTGTCCGTGGATACCAACAGCACAAAACTCCTCCGCTTGCGCGTCGAGGATCCACCACATGTCCTGGTAAGCAATCCAGTCAGCCTGCG
Organism: Halieaceae bacterium; assembly: GCA_042090345.1. Classification (GTDB taxonomy): domain Bacteria; phylum Pseudomonadota; class Gammaproteobacteria; order Pseudomonadales; family Halieaceae; genus Luminiphilus. The sequence goes on from JBELJN010000005.1 coordinate 107,757, forward strand.
AGTAATTCGGATTACGTGCCATGGCCTCGGAATCGCTTTTCTTGACGTCAACCATGTGCTCGAGCCAAGAAGCGGGCAAAACGCGTTCACCACGGAACACTCCCTTGTCTCGAATCATTACGCCAAAACGCGCCGAGTCCCTTGCTGTTGCATTAAATCCACCTGTTGCAACCGGGATATAGGCCCGATCGACCGCAATAAAGGCGTCGTGCTCAGCACCTAGCTTAGACCACACCTCGTCTCGGATAACCTCGTTAAGCGGCTTGTTCATGAGACGCGAGACCAACCAACCAAGGACGTCTGCGTTTGCCGAGTTGTAGTCAAACCGGAAGCCTGGAGGCGTTTCGGGATCAGGCTGGACAAAGCGTGCAAGGAAGTCGTAAACGCCGTAAATATCTGACTCACCGGGCTGAAGGTCAGCCGCACCAGGCAAATAGCCAAGATTCAATGCGGGGGCGTAATACAAGAAGAAGTCGCTCTTCGGATCGACATAATTCTCCTCGAACGCAAGGCCGCTCGCGTGGTCAAGTACTTGTTGAATCGTCACGCGATCAAAGGCGCTGCCTTTGAGCTCAGGAATATAATCTGAGGGGCTTTTCGAAACAGCCAGCTGGCCGCTTTCAACTAACACCCCAGCAATGCTACTCACGAGAGATTTAGTCATGGAGTACCAAATATGCTGCCGGTGCGCATCCATCTGGTTCCAGTAGGACTCATGCACAAGCGTATCGCCCTGAATAACAACTAACGCGTCTGCCGCATTAGCCTCAAAAATCTCTGCCAGTGACGATCCGTCAATAACAAAGTCATTCAAGCGCCCCTCATCACGAGGAAAGTGGTGGATCTCGCCAGCGCGGGGGACCATCACTGTGTTATTTGGGGCGCCAAAGTTTTGGAAGGCCCATTGACTGTAGGGCCAATCGCGCTGGTTTTTTTTCGTTACCTGCGACTCTGCAGACGGAGGGAATCCATCCATCACCGCAGGGGATTCATTCGCTGCTGTCGACATAACACCTCCCGCTATGAGAAGGCCAGCAAGCCTCTGCCAGAACTTCATAGGCATCTCACTTTGTTTTTTATTAGTAGGTAGGCCCCAGAGCCCAACTCGATTAGAGTGTACCGCTTAAATCGATGCGGTAGCCACTTTCTGTCGGGACCGCCAATAAGGCAATGGCCTGTTGGAACGCCTCGTTACGAGCAGCCGCCCCAGAAAGATCGGCCGCAACGGAATACGCGTCGCCCTTGAGCCCGAACTCACCGTTTAACTCAAGTGCCCCTTTCAGAGTCATGACGCGGCCCGAAATACCCGATTCATCCGTCGCAACATCAACGACATAGGTACCCAGTGACACGTCGCCACCAACGGCCCGCCAAGCCGCATTTTCCCAAACAATACGCCCCGTAAGGACTGCGGGAAGTCCGGAGGCTGTGACACGCAACTCATCAATATCTGCCTTTAAGTCTCCGGCAATAAATAAGGGCAGTAGCGTTTTTACCCAGCCGATATCGGTATGGATAGTGGCATTAGAGACACGAATCTCGCCACTCAAAGCAACCCCTGCCGACACATCAATGTGCTGGCTACCCCATTTTGAGCGAATGGTTACCGCATCACCGACGAGGATGCCAATGGGGTGAAGCTCCCAATCAACGCGCCCCAAGGCAAACCATTTCCCGTTCAGGTTTACCTGAACATGCGCAGCGCTTCCTTCCCAAATGGTGCCTGAAGAAGTCGACACACTGACAGAGGGCGGCAGTAACTGAGTAGCGATAGACGCGGGAAGCCGAGCAAGCAGTAACACCGCAAACAAAGCAGCACTCAGCGCGATAAAGAACCGCCGATTACTCACTACTGCTCCCGAACCCTGAGGGTCGCATTCACACCGCCGGAGCGACCAGCATCACTCACCGAGGCATCTATAATGCGCAGCCCCTCATTACCCTCGATCGTTTGCAGCCACTGCAAGAGCGCATCGAATTCAACACTTTCAAACCTTACCTGCACCTCGCCCCGGCTGTTCGGCTGCAGTCGCTTCACAGTAAGCCCTGCATTTTGAGCGGCCGCACTCAGCGTAGATGACAAATTCTGATTCTGACCGGACTCTCCGTTAGCGCGAAGATCCACTAGTTGACTTACCTTCGCCTCAACACGTGCAAGCTGTGCCGTCGCCGCTTTGTTATTTGCCATCATTTGGCTGCGCGCCTCACTAGCGGGCACCAACGCAAATGCGACGACGCTATAGATCACAACGGCAGCCGCCAAAGCGATCAATGCAATTTGGTCTCTGGGTGTTTGTGCGTTAAACCACTCTCGCATCACGACACCTCCACACGCAAGCGTGCCCGCACCTCGTCACCCCGAGCGTTTGAGGTTTCCAAAGTCGCGGTCAATCCGGCTTGTTCTAACTGCTGCCGGATTCGCTCAATAGCCGCAAAATTATTGGCCGTTAAATTAAGTCGTAACTGGCCGGAGCTGTAATTCACTGACGTAACACGGCCCTCGTGCGCCAGTGTCGCTGTGACAACCTCCACCAACCTTGGTGTGAACGCCGCAATACCCTCACCGCCTGCGTATTCAGCGATCTGCCGGTCCAACTGCTTCTCGACATCGACTACGGCACCCCGTGGATTGGCTTTACGATAGGTGTCTTGGATTGCTGATCGCAGCTCAAGGTTATACGCCTTTTGCGTTTGATACTGAGCAAGATCGGCGACAAATTGCACCGTGACAGCGAGCGCTGCAGCAATCGCAATCGTTTTCCAGATGCCCCACCATTTTACGAGTGGAAGACGCGGCGCGAAGGTCCCCTGACGAAGATTAATGGTGGGTTTAGATTGCGACAGCATCAACAGCGCACCCCAGCCTCCCTGTCGCCAATCCACGCGTGAGGCTTGTTCGTCACTCAGTTGGGCGAGCACTGCATCACGGTCCGCACCGTAAATGATGATTGTCTCAGGTAAGCTCGAGAGCGAATCCAGAACCACTGATAGCAAACTCAGGTCAACCCTTGCGCCTTCAGCGTCGCTCCATCGAAGCACCGCACTGTCACCGCTTACGACAACACAACATTCGTTATCCTTTAAGGGCAGGCACAATGCCTCGGGACTGAATGTTTTAAGCTCGTCAGAACCCGGCAGTGCGGCAATCCACGCATTCATCTGATCTTGACGGGTAAAGGCAACCAAATGGTGCTCGTCAGTTACGGACACGGAGACGAAATGCAGCTCATCGACATCATTCGCCACCTGCTCTTCCATCATGTAAGGCAGAGAGGATCCTAAGTGTTTTTGCTCATCGGCCGAGACCTCAAGCAACGTTGTCCTGACATCATCGCTTGGCAGGCCAATTATGACGCCCGAGGGAAAGAGGGTTTCGTCAGAAACCGGTTCCGCTTCGAGCGACCCAGCACGCCATAGCACGGGGGCTCCGTCCTGCCAGATCACAACGCTAGGATTTTCGGTATGCATCGACTTACGAGACCTCTAAGTATCGTCGCCCGCCCCCGGGCCAACAACGTTCGTAGTGTAAGCGATCTAATCGTCTTGATGTAAGCGCTGTTGCGATAACACGATTCAAGACTTCCATCTGATACGGCATCAAAGTTCGCCCTCAGTGCGATGAACAACAAAAACAGCGCGTCCCTGCCTATTCAAAACACTTGAGAGCCGCCGCTCTCTGCCTGCGATTTCGACACGTGCAGCCAGCAAGAACCAGTCTGATTTAACATCAATTAAATTGCGTAATTCGGTCGTCGTAGCATTCGTAAACAGCGCATCTGACAGATAAGTATCGACGTCGGTGATCATTCCCTCGGCTCTCAACTCGATGATGCGCGCGACCTCCTGTGGCGCCAACGGTTCAACCGCATCATCACCGCTCAAAGCACCGAGTAATTGTGGGGAGGCGGTCAGTATATTGACCTTACTTCCCTCAACAGGCCACACCGTGAGGTAGGGCGCGAGAAGCCTGTAGAGCTCTGGGGTGATGCCATCGACCGCCCTCAACTCACTGACACTCGCTAGTGGTCTATTTGGCGGCCGATACGGAAACGCCGACGTCAAGTAAACCTCCGACTCTGCACCGTCCAACCGCGGGTTTCTATCTGCGTCAATAAAATCAGAGACCCGCTCCACGATGCGAATAGCCTCACCACGGTTCAGTTCGGCCTCTTCAATGGAGAGCAATAAGCGCAGGAAAACACGCTGTTGCGGATTGAATCGCTTCGATTCATCACTCGATCCATTAGCCGCTTGGGCTGTGTCTTGTTCTTGCTCATCAGGGTTTCGACTGCCTGGTTGACGCGGAATCTCCACCAGACCATTGAGATTAAACCGTCCCTGTAGGTCAGAGATATCACCACTTAAAAAGCCAATTCCATCTAACGGAAAGGGCGGCTGCGGTTGTGCCCAAATTTCTAAGAGAGAATCAACAGGCGCGTCACTCAGACCATCTTCATCTGCATCGAGCCTCAGCGCCAATTCAGCGAGCGACTCAGCGCCCAACAAAAAAGACCAGCCCTGCTCGGCAAAAAATGTATTGGTACTGCGCTGCAATTGCAGTGAGAAGTCTCTCTGCACGCCTACCATCAGCGCAGCCGATAGTGCGAATACTAAGAGGGCAATAACCAAGGCCGCGCCCGTTTGCGCGTCGTTACCCACGTGGCGCTTATTGGAAGGCAGGCAAGACATAAAGTCGCTCCAACTCCCCCCAATCAAACAGCGTAATACGCAGCTCAATTGCCGCTGGCGGTGCAATTAATTGGTTCGTAAAGCCAACTTCAGCTAGCCAATTTTCTTGCCACGTGCGCCGATCAATCACTTGATTACGATCGACTTCAAGGTCCTTCACCGTGGGTAAAAATCGGAACTCTAAGGTATCAACATTCTCCAGCAACACGGTCTCTCGCGGCTCAATAGCCGTCGTTCGATCCAAAACAGGGTAGGTCAGTCGCAATAACTGCCCTTCCTCAAGGCGGTAAGCAACTCGCTGCAATGTGCTGCGGGGCGCGCCCGTGCTGTTGTGCCAACCTGAACGAGTGAGCCTAAGCGGGTCTCGAGCCAATGGTCCACCCGATACGGCTGAAGCGAGTTGACCGAATTCATCAACAACTGGACGATTTGTCAGTTGCCGGATATCGCGTGACATGATCGTGAAAGCCCGATTAATTTCGTGAAGTCGCTCGGAAGCGTCTCTTGCCGATTCAATGCCTGTGATGGCCGTCGACAGTGTCTGGTAAGAGAGCAAAGACACAAGGGCCGTGATTGCCATTGCAACTAAGACCTCGACGAGGGTAAACCCACGGTGTGACTGTCCGCGGCTAGCCGGAAGCATTGATCACCTCCGCATTAAGAAACGCGTCGAGGGTATAGAGCGCGGAGTCTTCCTCAGACTCCTCTGACGTCACCGTTACCGTGAGGCGCATGAAACCCTGCACCGGTGTCTCTTGAATTTCACTGCGCCAATACCAAGTGCGCCCGGCACGCTCAGACTCGCCAGCTATCACCCCGGTAGTCGCTCTGCGCTGTTTTGCAACAGTCAGGCGGACTTCCGCTACGCGATCTGCTGCCACCCACTGCGCAACGGACCGGTCACGCAAGTAAGCGGTGCCATCGACTTGTTGAGAGAGTAAGAAGAGTAGCGCGGGGAGCGTCACCGCAACGACAGTGAGCGCGACCATCACCTCCACCAGCGTAAAGCCTTGCTGAATCGATCGGCGATTAATCAAATGAGCTCTCCTGTAGAGCATCATCGGGCTCTAAACCCTTCGGCATGAACTCCATGCGCCCAAATAGGTCCCAGCGCAGTGTATACAGCAAGTCTCCCGTGCGATCGTCAATCCACGTTAGCTCGCCCGGTGTCACCTCGCCTCCCGCAAAGAGAATAATCTGTGGCGGAGGGTTGACCTCTTCCTCGAGCACGTCAAAGTCAACGAGCGGCTGCTCATCGAGTCGCAACTCTAAGTCGATACCTGGCTCAAACTCGAGATCATCAAACGCATCGTTACGCGAAATTGGCGGTGCCCAGCCCTGATCGTAACGCCGTAACCAAAGCCCTTGATAGGCTGTTTCACCCTCGGCAAGTCGGTGGATAAAAAGCCCGTGATCTGTGCCGCTCAGTTCGGCCTCTGTCAGTGCGTAACTCAGCATGGCAGCCACATCGCGAACCTTATTCTCACGACTAATATCCGCACCACCCGAACCGACATTCAGGCTCACAAGCGAGGTCAACAGCACGACGACGAAGACCACCGCCAACATTTCAATGAGGCTGAATCCTCGCTGTCCCTTACTCACGCGTCAGGCTCCTAGGTAGAACCGTGTAATGGTTAAATTAGGCACCGTCGCCTTCACCCCAGTTGCCAATATCGGCACTTTGGTCTTCCCCTCCTGGCAAACCGTCTGCACCGAGAGAGTAAATATCCACCTCGCCGTATTCACCCGGTGAGAGGTAGAGGTACTCGCGACCCCATGGATCCATTGGCACCTCTGGGAGATAGCCGCCTCGCTTGAAGTTGCGTGGCTCAGGTTCCAGCGTTGACGGCTCAACCAGTGCAACGAGACCCTGTTCCGTGCTGGGGTACACATAATTATCGAGCCGGTAAATCTTCAGTGCGGTCTCTATCGACTTAAAGTCCGCCTGTACTTTCTGCACTCTGGCATCGTCTGCACTGTTGAGGACAGTTGGCGCTACGACACTAATGAGCAACCCCATAATGACTAAAACCACTAAGATCTCTATCAAACTAAAACCGTTTTGCTTCTTCACTTCACTACCTCACCATCGTGTTCAGATCGAATATTGGCAACAAAATTGCCATCACTATTGTCAGTACCAAGCCACCCATCACCACCACCATAATGGGTTCGAACAGCCCCATAATGGTGCCCAGCGTTGCCTCGAGCTCGCGCTCTTGATTCGTCGCCGATCGTTCAAGCATTGTCTCGAGTTCGCCGCTGGTCTCGCCCGACGCGACCATATGCACCATCATCGGCGGGAAAAAATCTTCCTGCGATAAAGCGCGGTTGAGACTCGATCCTTCCTGAACCTTGCTCGCTACCTGTTGGCTCGAGGTGCGCAGTACCAGGTTATTCATGACCGCTCCGGCAATCTTAAGCGCATCGAGTAGCGGTACACCTGACGCCATGAGAATGCTGAGTGTCGAAGCAAAACGCGCTGTATCCATGCCTATGATGACTCGCCTAATTCCGGGAATACGCAAAAGCACCCCATCCGACATACGCTTATAAATGGGTCGTTTGAGCAGCTGCTGAACGGCTATGACAGCCCCAACCAGAGCAACGGCGAGCAACCAGCCATGGTTGGTTAAAAAATCACTCGTCGCAATCAGAGCCACCGTAAGTGGAGGTAAGTCGGTTTTGGTCTGCGCGAAGATCCCCACCATCTCAGGAACCACAAATACCATCAAGGCGGTTACCACCGCGATCGCTACACCGATCAGTACAAAGGGGTAAATCAACGCCATTTGAAGCTTTTGCGATGTGTGCTGCCGGCTCTCGGTGTAATCGGCAAGCTGATCTAGAACAGGGCCTAATTGGCCGGCCTGTTCACCCGCGTTCACCATTGCGCGATACATATCACCAAAGGTCTGCGGAAATTGATTCATTGCGTGCGCAAGGGTGTGTCCCTCCGCCACCTTGGATCGCACTTGCAGAAGAAGGGCTTTCGTTGACGCCTTTCTCGTTTGCTCAGCTGCGGCCTGCAAACACTCATCCAGCGGTAAGGCAGACGCGACAAGCGTCGCCAACTGCCGGGTAATGAGCGCTAAATCGCTTCCGCTCAGTCTCGGCGCAAATAAACCGCGGCGCACGCCTTGCGAGCCACTTGCACCGGCAGCAATTCTCCGGCTCGCAGGACCGACTTCGAGCGGGCGAAGATTTTTTGCACGTAATTGGACGCGAATTTGCCGCTCAGAATCGCCTTCTAGAACGCCTTTAACAATTTTGCCTGAGGCGTCGAGGGCTCTGTATTTGAAAGCCGCCATACTATTTCACCGAGGTAACGCGTAACACCTCTTCCAGCGTCGTCTCACCGGCCAGAATTCGGCGCTTGCCATCTGCCTGAATACCCGGGTAGTTCCTGCGGGCAATTTCAAGCATCGCCTGCTCACCAACACCCTCATGAATGGCACTACGAAGGATCTCATCGACCTCAATTAACTCGTAGATGCCTGTGCGACCTCGATACCCCATCATGTTGCACTTTGGACAACCCTTTGCATGATAAAGCTGAACGGGCGCATCATCCTCAAGACCCAGCAATTCACGCTCGGCCGGTGTCGCGTCTGCTGACTCACAACAATCCGTGCACAGCAGACGAACGAGGCGCTGCGCCATGACTGCCACCAGGCTCGATGACAGTAAAAAAGGCTCAACACCCATATCTTGCAGGCGCGTGACAGCACCAATGGCCGTGTTCGTGTGAAGTGTGGAGAGCACTAGGTGCCCTGTAAGCGAGGCTTGAACCGCAATTTCCGCCGTCTCAATGTCGCGAATTTCGCCCACCATAACCACATCGGGATCCTGACGAAGAATCGCTCTCAAACCACGCGCAAAGGTCATATCTACCTTTGTGTTGACCTGCGTTTGGCCGACACCCGGTAGCATGTACTCCACAGGGTCCTCGATGGTCAAAATATTGCGTGAAGTTTGGTTGATGCTCGAAAGACCTGCGTACAGCGTCGTTGTTTTACCCGAGCCCGTTGGCCCCGTTACCAAAATAATGCCGTGTGGACGCGCCAGTGCAGACCGGTATCCCTCGCCCACCTGCCGATTCATCTTTAACTGGCCTAGCTCAAGTTGCCCCGCCTGCTTATCCAGCAATCGCAACACCACGCGCTCGCCGTGAGCCGAGGGCATGGTCGACATACGAATATCGATCGCGTGCCCTGCAATCCGCACTGAAATACGGCCATCCTGAGGAATACGCTTTTCCGCAATATCGAGCTTAGCCATCACCTTCAGCCGCGACACCAAAAGTGGGGCCAGCATTCGCTTGGGTGATAGCACCTCCGCCAACACACCATCGATTCGGTAGCGGATCGATAATCGATCTTCAAAGGTTTCAACGTGAATGTCTGAAGCTTGCTCTTTCACCGCCTGAGACAAAATAGCGTTGATCAGCCGAATAATCGGCGCGTCATCCTCCGCGTCAGCGAGGTCGCCTAAATCCGGTATCTCATCGACCAATTTCGCTAAATCAATATCGGACGATAAATCTTCAGCCACTTGCGCCGCCTGGTTTTGGCTTCGCTGGTAGGCACCACTTAAACGTAGCTGAAACGTACCTTCATCCACTTTCTCCAGTAGAAACTTCTCACCCGCCACTCTTCGCACTTCGAGCAAGGTATCGGTCTGTAACCGCCCGACATGACTGAGCACCAAACCGTCGTCACCGCGTTCCAACACCACTTGGTGGGCCTTAGAGAACCCGAACGGCAACAACCCACGGACCGATTCACTGGATAGCTCAACCGCCGTTTCAAGCGGAATTACTGCGACATCATCGAGATTGTCAGTGGCCGTATTCACTGCTCGATCGACTCCTCATTCACCTCAGGTAAAGACCTAACTCGGTCTTCCCAAGAGGGCAGGACAGGTATCACGCTGTCATCAAGAAACCGCAAACCTTGCGCGCGGCGCTCTCGCTGCTGATCACGAATGTAGCGATACTTTTCAGCCGTCGCACCTGCAAGATCAGCGTCGTCGCGAATAATTGTAGAACGAATAAATACGAGTAAGTTTGACTTGGTGACTGACACCACATCGCTTCGGAAAAGACGCCCCAAAACGGGAATATCCGACAACAAAGGGACACCTTGTTGAGAGTCCTGAACGTCATCTTTAACTAAACCGCCCAGCACGACAATATCGCCGTCTTTAGCCAGCACTTTTGTCTCGATCTTGCGCTCATTCGTGATGACGTCTGAGGCAGAGAGAACCTGCTGAGAGATACTAGAGACCTCTTGCACAATATCCATTACCACCGAGTCACCCTCATTTATCTGAGGAGTCACTTGTAGCGTCACGCCGACATTTTCACGCTGAATGGTTTGGAAGGGGTTTGCCACACCATTGGCTGCGCCCGTATTGGTATAGCTTCCGGTTACAAAAGGCACCTGCTGTCCCACGGTGATGAAGGCCTCCTCGTTGTCTAGGGTCAGGAGACTGGGCGTTGATAAGATATTGGCGTTACCTTGTGACTCAAGCGCATTGAGGATGGTGGTCATTGTGAGACCTTCATCGACTACGCCCCAACCAAAAGTGGCGCCGGGGACTTGGGATAGGGCGCCTGCGAGGTCACGAACACTAATGTCCGTAGACGAGGAGTCCTCGGGAATAATAGCCTGGGCAATGGCAGCGTTTCGCCCCTGTTGCGCGCTACTACTACTGATGTTGCTCCCATAAAGTCCCGAGTCGTTGGCAAACAGCCACTGTAAGCCCAGCTCACGCCCCTCGACAATTTCCATCTCAACGATAATGGCCTCTACCAGCACTTGAGCACGGCGAATATCCAGGCGCGCGATAACAGACTCTAGCGCTGCCATCTCGTCTGTATCGGCCGTGATGATGAGACTGTTTGTCCCGGCATCGGCTTCAATCGTTGACTTAGCGGAGTTCGCGGCGCGACTCCGACCGCTCGCCTCATCATCGAGTCGAGATAGATTTTGCATTACCCGCGTCAAGACCTCGGAGACCTCCGTCGCGTCGGCATACTCCAGGTACATGACCCGCACATTACCGCTTTGCTCGAGCGGTATATCGAGATAGTCGATCAGACTCTTGATGCGTTCGATACTCAACTCATCCGCAGTCACAACCACACTGTTGGTTCGCTTATCGGCAACAAGCGTCGCTTCCTTACTCGCGTCCGCACCTTCACCTGCGCGCGACTTTTCCAGCGTCTTGAGCATCTCAACCACGTCAGTAGAGACGCCATACTTTAGCTGGATGATCTCCGTTTCTTTCACGGCCGATTGATCCATGCTGGCAATGATTTTTTCCATTCGATCAATGTTTGCGCGGATATCGGAAATAATGATCGCGTTACTGGGGGCGTAGGCCGCCATATGAGCTTGCTGGGGTACCAATGGACGAAGCACCGGAATGAGCTTTGCCGCAGAGACGTTATCTAAACGTATTACCTGGGTGACATACTCCGCGTTGATGGCAGAAGTCCCCGAGATCACATCCACCGGTGAAGAGCGGGCATTTTTGTTAGGGATAACGCGGACCACCGCGCCGCTTCTGACTGCGGTATAACCGTGCACATCGAGGATGGACAGAAACAAATCGTATAACTCTGCCTTTGACACGGGCTTGCTCGATATAACTTTAATTTTGCCTTTAACAGAGGGGTCAACAACGATCGTCGTTTCGGTTACGTCAGCCACAAACTCGATGAATTCCTGAATATCCGTGTCTTTTAGGTTGACCGTGAAATCCTGAGCACCCGCATGCGGAACGCACATCGCCATGAATAGGACGAGCGATTGAATCAATGCTTTAAATTTAGCCAGCTTTGCCTGCATGGTTAATAAATTCTCCTACTGGATCGTGCTCAGACTGACACTGATAGAAACAGGCGCGCCATCCCTTTCAATCTCAAATGTTGCATCGGTTGCGTCTCGCATCATTTGATAGAGGCGTACGGTGTTAGTGGGGTCACTCAACGCGTAGCCGTTTACCGCGGTGACAATGTCACCCGACTTAAAACCAAGTGCCGTAAATTGTGCAGTATCTCGACCGGGCGAAACGCGGTATCCCTTCAGACCCCCCTGCCCCTGTACTGCGCTGATGGACAAAAGCCCCGACAGGGACTGGGGATCGTTATAAAGCTGCTGTCGGTAGCGGGAGGCAAGACGTCGCTGTTGATTAACGTTGACGCTAGACGGCGCTGTGGTCTCTGTATTGGGGGGCTCAGCAAGCGTTTGTGCAGGCTTTGCCGCCATCTCCACAATGCCCGCAATAGTGGCATCACCAAACAGCGTTATCAGCTCGTAGGTGCCATTGTTATCAATGACCACCTGCTTGGGTAAAATTTTCGCAAGCGTAACTTTGCCATTGGCCGGCAAGGCATCACCGACGACATAAAGCTCTTGCTGCTTTTTGGCTTCGATCATCGCGCTCCCAAGACCGTCTGATGTGGACGCAATAATGCCTGTCAGTTTCAGCGCCAACCGAGTCTCTTGAGCACCTGCCTCGATGCCATCACGGGGGTTAACCGACGCTACTTCCTCAATGGCCGCCTGCACTTCACTCACCGCTACCGGCCCAAACACATCCGTACCGAGAATGCTCGACACATCGATTGTCTCGGCACTGAGAGATGCCCCTGAGGTGGAGGGTGCGGGGTTGATTGACACGTGCTCTTGTCGCGCCATCTGATCGCTCGGGATAAGGGCTATAACGACGTTGGCGGCACTGTTGATTGCCCAGAGCACCAGAACAAGCAATAGAGCGCGCTGTAATTTAGGTAACCGCTCTGAATCGGACAGCCATCGCAACGCGCTGCGCACGCGGGCATCGATGTTCAGCTGGTTCATAATAGCGGTCGGGGTGTTCATGTTTCGTGCCTTTAAACTGCAACGCGCAGTGTAGCCGAGCTAGCACAAAAAATGGTGACTAAAAAATGACAGCTATCGCGCTCCAAACCGGTTCTGACGCTTAACTTGGGTAACGTACTAGGGATTGTTCGACGGCACTGATGAGCGAATGCGCTATCTGAGAGGCATCGTTATCCTCAAGCGTCGACAAATCGCACTGGTGGAAACTGCTTTCTGTACGAAGCTCGATCATTCCCCCAGCACCGTCATCGATAAGCTGGCCCTGAAGCTTAGTTTCCCATCGCTCGACAATACTGCTTGCGTCTTGACGCGGCGCATCCACCACCATAACGCCAAAACACTCCTCGGAAATCCGCACTACCGAATCGGTATCGCGCAAACCTTCAGCAATTTTCGCCGCAACTGAGCGCAAGATTCGATGCTGAATGTGTCGCTGCGAGAGGTTGCTCATACTCTCTAAGCCCACCAATTTAAGCGCCACCAACAAGGGCGCCTTATTGCTGCGTCGGGCTCGGCTTACTTCACGCTCAAGATCACGCAGTAATCCAGCTCGGTTGGCGACGTGGCTCGCGGGATCGAGAAGAACAAAATCACGAATGCGGTTCATCTCGATCAATCGGTTAATCAGTAGCGGCATTTTTGCTACGAAATCGGACAGCATTGCCATCTGGCTGCCGTCCATCATCACGGCACTACGGGGATTACCAACGTGCACACTACCGACAAGCAGCTCATGGTCCAAAACAGGGATCATCAGTGTCTGTTCGATCGTACTAGTCGACTTGAAGAGCGCCGTATCATTGAACACGCCAGACGTCGTTCTGTTCCACATAGGGTCCTCGCTGTAGAGCGAGACAAAGGAATAGCTGTCGTCCAGCAATTGCACCGCACCGGATAGGACACCAATCGCATCTAAGTGTCGATCGAGCTCACCCACCGGGTCGTGCAACCAGAGCTCGACCTGAGAACCACCAGAAAGTTGGCGAATCCCCGTTATTGACAGCTCAACAAGGTCTGCGAGGTCGGTAGCCGACAGCATCTGTCGCTCAACTACGGCAAGTTGCCGAGGAGCAAACTCCGCAACGGATATCGGTGACTGGGAATCGGCAACCTGGTCGGCATTATTCATCGGATTAACCTACAAATTCATTTTTTACTTGTGGCACCGCTCTCGTGCCATGCGGCTAAATAAGGTGTTTCTAGTACTCAATCTACACGGTTTTGCTTACTCGCTACTGCTTTTTGCACACACCGTAAATAAAGACTGCTCTTTCAGCCATTGCACTAGCAAATCCATCGGAAGTCAAAGCGAATGCATGGGTTTTCCTAAGCCGCAGTTTTTGCAAGGCGCTCTATGTCGGTTGGCACGTCTATGCGCGATCTTCGACACCACCTCACCGACCACGCAATGCCGTTTTCGTATCGTGTGCGCCACACCTCGGCATGAGGAGGGAGAGAGGAGGAGCCAGAGGGCTTCACACTCCCCTGGCCGCATCATTTCTGTTATTGTTTCTCACACCTGCGGGGTGGCACTGCCTGAGATGCTAATACAGCAAACCCGTTGAACCTGAACCGGTTAGTACCGGCGTAGGAACAGGACGCTCAGCCCCAAAGGGCCCTCCAGCTGTTTCTCGTCGTGCACTAACCCACGCGCTTTGACCAACGAGCTTTGATTACCGAAGTTCGAACAGAGTAGAGGAGACCGCTTTGCCAGTGATGTACCCCCCTTATCCACCCAAAAAACGTCTAGGTTTCACCGCAAGTGTAATGATCTTGTTAGGCCAGCTGACGATTGCATCCCAAGCCAGTACCGCACAGCTTGAAGAGATCGTTATCACCGCGGCATTGATGAAAGCAGATATCAATCATCTCAGTGTCACGTCAGTTACTGAACGCGATGTCCGCGCGCGAGGGGCTGCACATTTTGAGGATCTGCTCACCCTTGTGCCAAACCTCTCCGCCTCAGCCGGCGCTTCGCGTCAGCGATTTTTCCAGATTCGAGGCATTGGTGAACGAAGCCAGTTCGTGGAGCCCATTAACCCATCCGTTATCCTGCTTCAAGACGGTATCGATATCAGCGGTCTCGGCAGCGCACTGACCACCTTCGATACCTCGCAAGTGGACGTATTCAGAGGCCCCCAAGGTGCAATAATGGGTGCGGGAGCATTGGCTGGCCTCATTAGTATCGAAACACAGCCTCCTACGGGTGATGCAAAGCTCAGCGTCGCAATGGGAATGGAGAACTACTCAGGGCGACGGCTCGAAGTCGTCGCTAATGCGCCTCTTTCCAATACCCTCTCCGCTCGCTTGGCACATCAACGCTTTGCCTCCGATGGTTGGATTGAGAATACATACCTTGGGGTCGATGACACCAACAACAGAGATGAGCAAACAACGCGTTTCGCACTGCGTCATGTCTCTGGTCAACACAGTGTGGACATGAAGGTTAACAAGGTCGACGTGAAAAATGGTTACGACGCCTTCTCGCTCGACAATACCCGCGAAACACTGAGCGATCAGCCGGGCGAGGATAGCATCGATATGACGTCTGCACTCATCCGCTGGAATCGTTTTGGTGAGGACTATACGTCGATGATTCAGGTGAACGATGTCTCGGCGGACACAGTTTACAGTTACGACGAGGACTGGAGTTATGTGGGCATCCGCCCCTTTTGGGAATATAGCTCTTTTGACTCTTATGCGCGCGACCTCAAGCGTCAAACGCTAGAATGGCGTTTAACCCCGAGCAACAGCGATGCGACCGATTGGGTGGCCGGGGTCTACGCACGGCAAGACGAGGAGTCTCTTAATCGCGACTACACCTACTTAGACGCGGCATTTGGCAGCCTTAATAAGGCCGATACGCTTGCACTCTACGGGCAGTTATCTCACTCACTTACCGACGATATTACGCTCACGCTAGGAACCAGACTCGAGCAGCGCGAGGTTAACTATCGCGACTCAGCCGGCGTTACAGAAAGCTTCAATGACAATTATTGGACAGGAAACGTCTCTGTAAACTGGCGGATAAACGAAACGGGGTCGGTGTTTGCGACGATCTCGCGTGGCGTTCGCGCCGGGGGTGTTAACCCCTCGCTCTCGTCGACGTTATTGAGCTTGGTTGATGAGATCGACGTATCCGCTTTTGCCGACGCCACACGTTTTGACGAGGAAAGCCTGCTAAGTACGGAGCTTGGGTACCGATTTAGTAGCGCGGATAATCGTATTAGTGGATCGATCACGCTATTCAATATGGACAGGGGTGATCAGCAGGTCAAAGGGTCTCTCGTCATACCGCGCAGCGATGGCAGCACGTCCTTTACCGACTTTACTGATAATGCAGCAAGTGGAACGAACCGCGGTCTAGAAGCGACACTGGACTGGCGGGTGGCGCCATCGCTGAGCATCTCAGGATTCATCGCCCGACTCGACGCGCAGTTTGACACCTACATCAATATCGACAGTACGGATCTGTCAGGCCGAGATCAGCCGCAAGCACCCGCTGATCAATATCGATTGAGCGCTATTTGGGATATGGCTAAAAACGTTTCCGCCTCGCTAGAAGTCACGGGGCGCGATGCGTTTTTTCTCTCCGATCGACACGACATTCAGTCGCCGTCGGCTCGCCTGGTCAATGCCAATATCGCTTGGCAATTCGACGCTTGGGAGGTCACCGTCTGGGGGCGAAATCTGCAAGATAAGAAAACGGTTACACGCGGATTCGGAACGTTTGGTAATGACCCGAGAAAAGAGTACGTTCTCGAACCCTATTATCAATTTGGTGAGCCGCGTACAGTGGGTGCAACGGTGCGTTATCAATTTGGAGACAGACTGTGAGAGTAACCGCTGAGCTCAGCTTGTACCCACTCGCTGGCGAAATTGAAGGTCCGGTATGGGCCTTTATCGAACATATTATTGCTGCCAACCGCTGCAGTGCGGCGACGAACTCAATGAGCACGCAAGTCACCGGCGAGAGTCATGATGTCTTCGACTGCGTCCGAGACGCGCTCGAAGCCAGTTATGCCCAATTTGGTCGTCAGGTCTTAGTCGCAAAGTTTATTCCTGAGCATCACA
Organism: Halieaceae bacterium; assembly: GCA_042090345.1. GTDB lineage: Bacteria > Pseudomonadota > Gammaproteobacteria > Pseudomonadales > Halieaceae > Luminiphilus. Next base: position 124,415 of record JBELJN010000005.1, read on the forward strand.
CCGACATCGAGCCACCTCCATCCTAATGGAAGGGCTGGAGACCATAGCGGTTGTTTTAGCACTCGCCTATTTACTGCTCGCCATGCGACAAAATCGGCTCTGTTGGGTGGCCGCATTTTTGAGTGCGCTCATCTACCTTGTCATTTTTGCCGACGTCAAGCTGTACATGGAGGCTGGGTTACAAGTCATCTATGCGGTTATGGCTGTTGTCGGATGGGTATTTTGGGGTCAAAACGGCAGCGCAGACACCTTGGCAGTTTCGACGCGACCCGCGAGTTTTCACTTACTAACATTGGTCACTATCGGTGTTTGCTCGCTGGCGTCAGGCGCTTTGTTAACAACTTATACGGATGCTGCGAGACCCTTCATTGACGCAGGCACCACCGTCTCAGCCATCCTTTGCACGTGGATGGTGACGCGGAAAATACTTGAGAACTGGCTTTATTGGATCGTCATTAACACCGTATCGGTTTGGCTCTTCATGGACCGCGGCCTGTCTTTGACCTCTGGATTATTTGCGCTTTACATCGTTTTGTCGGTGATTGGATACCTATCGTGGCGACGCACGATGGCCCACCCTTAGCCCAAATTACACAAGCGCTTAATGCCTGGCCGAATTGGCTTACGGGGGCACCCATAGAGAGTGAGCGCCCTGACGTCGGTAAAGTCCTCGGAGTAGGCTCTGCTAACACCGTGTTTTCACTCGACAGAGCCCCCAATTTCGTTCTGCGCGCTCGCCACAATGCGCGCTCAATGAGCTTGAACCCTCCGGATCGAGAGCTCGCAATTTGGCAACAAGCAGCTCGCTTAGACTTAGCGCCACCTGTCGCCTGGGCGAGCAAAAACTCTGACGTTGTTGTCACGTCGAGACTGCATTTTGACCGCGTCGACGATGAGGACCACAGCGAACTGCTGATGCGCATCCATGAAAGTGAGCTCGAGGCACCGAGGCTCTCCTTGGAGCAAACTGCAGAACACTACACCGCAGCGATCACATCAAAAGGCCTCACTCATCTCGCCATCGACTTTAATGCCCAGGCTATCCGCGCGGACTTACGCCGACTCGATAACGAGTCCCCTTGTTTTTGCCACAACGATCTCACGTCCAGTAATATCGGGCGATTGGAGAATCGCTATTTCGCCATCGATTGGGAGTATGCGGCGTGTGGTAGTCGCCATTTTGATATTGCCGTTGCATCACAAAACATGGAGAGAGCCGCGCGTGATCACTTCGCTGAAAGGACAGCAGGCGTTTCGTTTAGCCGACCCACTTGGCAAGCTGCCTGCCGCGTGGAGCGGCTTATGGACCATTTGTGGACCTTAGCCGTCTTGGGAAGAGCTGAAATCGAGCAAAGCAAAGAGATCCTCGCTAAAAATTGGATACCCCATGAGTGAGACCTGGCATATTTTAGGTGTCGGAAGTATCGGTGGGCTGTTTGCCCATCGCCTGCATCAGGGTGGCGCAACCGTCCGTCTCCTCGCTCGGTCGCGCACCTCGGCCAATCGAACCATTCGACTAACGACCCCTGAATCCGACCAGTCGATAAGGTTTAACTGCGCCTCAGTGGAGGACGAGGGTGACATTTCGCATCTACTGATCACATCAAAAAGCTGGTCAGCTGGTTTAGCATTGCAGAAGGTGCGTCATCGGATAAATCACCAAACGACGCTCGTGGCCATGATGAATGGGATGCAACACATTGCTGATCTCCGGGCGGTAGCGCCAGAGTGTCCATTGTTCCTTGCTTCAACTACCGCGGGCTGTCATCGAGATAAAGACCGTTGGGTTGCTGCAGGCACGGGAAAAACGCTGATTGGCCATCCAACTGGAAGCGCCGCCCCAACGTGGTTTGAGACCTGGCAACGTGGCGTTCCGGCGCTTGAGTGGTGCACCGATATCAACGAGCGACTCATTGAAAAGGTTGCGATCAATGCCTGTATCAACCCCCTCACCGCCGTGCATCGGGTCAAAAATGGCGCCTTGTTGAGCGAGGCGTTTAAGACGCAGAGCAACTCGGTCATCTCCGAGGTGGTGGCCATCCTCCAAGAGCTGGGCCATACCGAGTTGGCATCTGGCCTTCACAGTTCAGTTCGAGCGGTAATGACTGACACTGCGGAAAACACCTCGTCAATGCTCAGCGACGTACTCGCGGGTAGACGGACAGAAGCAGACTCCATTTTGGGCTGGCTCTTAACTCAGTCAACCCACGATCGACCCAACTTGCGCGCACTGCTCAGTCAGCTGCAATCGATTGAGCCAGATTCGTAATGGCGGCTCTCCAAATTCGCTCGTCACTCGTATCCACAATAACGGTGTGACCCAAAGAACGCTTACTGCCTCTCGCGTGCTCGGTGAGCAATTCGCAGACACCTTGCTGGCAGTTCACATTAACCGCTATCACGCTCACACCGTCGCTTGGAACATGTGATGCGACAACCTCGTTCTCTAACGACGTCCACCGGGGGGGCAACCCCTCGGAGAAAATAGCCCCAACCCATCGAGGGCTGAAGGTCTCAGGCAGTAGCGTTGCCGGCGATAGGCGTGTTGTATCGACGCGTAAGCTGTAAGCGCGTTCCTCCCAACTCAAACTGAACACGCTAAGCGCTGACAGCAAACACAGCGCGGGAAAGATCAAAAGGGCTCTTAATCGCCTCGTACGGCCTGGCTTATCCACGTTGAGCTCAGATTTGACCGCAACATCCTCCCCGTCCGAGGCTAATCTCGAGCTCACTAGGGCCGACAGCACTGACCGATTGATTGGCTCAAGCCAGCGATAGCTTCGCGATAGCCGGTCCTCTAAGTCAACTGCACAAGGCCTTAAGCTAGGGTCCAATCGTGTTGCTGCAGCCGCAATATTGATCACATCGCCGAGCATGTCTGCCGCAGGCGCCGCGGTGCCAATGCTTACCGAGACGGGTTGTCTGGCATCGTCCACCACAATTTCCGGTGTGCGCTGCGTGACCAACCAAATAAGAATAGCGCCCACTGACCAGGTATCAACGGTGGATAGGCCTGCTCTCTTTGCGTGGCGCTCCGGTGCACTAAAGCCAATGGTCGCACTTGATGAGAGCGCTTCACCGACACGGCTGCAAGACTCGAAGTCCAGCAGTCGCACCTGTCCGTTCAAATCAACTACCACGTTATTGGGCGATAGATCTCCGTGAACGAGACTCAAGCACTCCAAACACCGCAGGGCACTCAGCAGGTCCTTCGCGATGGCACAAATACTTTCAGGGCTTAGTTCACCTGCTAGCTGACTTAAGGCAACACCCTCGACGTATTCGCTCACCAACCAAGACTGGTCGCCATGAGGAATCGCTCCGAATAAGGTTGGGATCGCCGGGTGATCAACTTCAACTCGTGCCCGTAAGCTTTTGAGTCGTTCATCCCCCTGATTGCCCTCACCGTCCTCAAACGCTGTGACTTTCTTAACGGTAACGAGACGCCCAAGTAATTGATCACGGGCAAGCCAAACCTCGGCTTGGGGACCCAGGCCGAGTCGCTCCAGCAGTGTCAACCGAGTCACTGAACCGCCTTCATGCGTTAATAATTTGAGCGACGCAAATGACTTAAGTCTCATGTTGGCCTCGTCTCTATCAGTCGCAGTCGACTGGCTATGGCCGCTTTGGAGATCCTGAGCTCTCGGCTCAATGCCTGAAGATTTCGACCCACAGCGTCAACGGCAGTCAAAATTTCAGTGTCTGAGCAATCGGCAGCAAGGCGAACGGTAGGTATGGTCGCTACGCGTCGATAAAGGGCTGCGCGAGACAGACCTAACCGGCGCGCCGTCTCAGCCACTTCAAACCCGGACTGCTCGTACACGGTCGTAATATCTGCGTCGGTGACGGGGTCCACGGTCGTTGAACCCCTGTTTCGAGTGTGAATCACAAAAATGACTTGGCGCCAAGCGACTTTCAGCATTGTGCTGCACAGACAGCGCAAAACGCTGTGCGCTGAGCAGAAACTCACGGACGTTACCGGGCCAATCCTTGTGAAGCGCGTCATAAAGGAAGTTTGCCCATGCTGCAGCCTCACGAGGAGAGCGCTTCAAGTCTTGGAAGAGACCCTTTGTTTGCTCTGAAGTTGCCAGTAGGATCCCCACATCTTCCCGACGCTCTCTCAAGGCAGGTAATTCAATCGTAATCCCGGAAAGCCGCTGTAATAACGCATGTTTAAAACCGCGGGTGTCGTCCAGATTAGCGTCACTGGCGGCGATGATGCGCGTATCGACGGACGTGGGCCGTCCCCCTACCACCTGAATCTCACCCGTTTGCAATGCTCTGAGTAATTTAGGTTGTATCGAGACAGGTAGGTCACCAATCTCATCCAAAAATAAGGTGCCTTTATTTGCTTCAGCAAAATAACCTGTTCGCTTTTCAGCGCCCGTAAAAGCACCCCGTGCACTGCCAAATAACTCAGCTTCCGCAAGCGTTTCAGGCAGTGCTGCCATGGTGAGGACAACGAGCGATTTACCTGATCGAGCACTTGCCGCATGAATGGCGGTGGCGACCACTTCCTTACCCACTCCCGATTCGCCACGAAGGAGTACGGGTAGATCTGAGTTTGCGGCGATATGGATTAACCGCCTAACGTTCATCGCCTGAGGGGAGGTGCCAACGAAAGTGCAGTGGGCGTCAGCCGTTTGATCTGACGTGTCAGCGCCAATACTCAGCCAACAGACAACTCCGTGTCCAAAGCGAAGGGCAAGGCCCCGTTGAAGCTCCTTATACGTGAGGGACATTGTGGACGTTTTTTGCGGACCCAGGTGGGTGTAGGACCTCTCGGATACGCATTGCAACTCGAGTCCACGCGCATGATGCTTAAGCTTCAGCGCCCGCCGGCTGACGTGAGGCTCGCCGAGTCCTGCGCCGTCTCCAAATAACGGTGCTTCACGCCCAATGAATGTTGCGCCCAGACGCAATGCACCTGAGGGTTCGATAACCCCCAGATTTAGAGAAGCGCCATTGCGTGCCCGATCAGGATGGAAGATCATCGTCAACCGAAGTCGACGTGAAGCCACCCCCTCACCGGACTCTCCTGTACGCAGCGGCGCCCTGGTCTTTTCGCCAGGTTGCATGCTTCCCCCAGAATGAAATCGTTGCTTTTTATTTATATTTTCTTAGGAATGAGACTAGACGACAGAGTCACTCACCGAACATTTGTCCAAGTTTTGTCGCGAATTCAGTCGGTATTGCGAAAGATGATCAAACGTCTGATTTGCTCAACGACAACAAATAAAAGGCAGCCGCCCCACCCAAGAGGGCAGAAAGGCCAACCCCACCGAAATACAGCTGATAACCAACCGCATTCCCGTAAGTGTCAATAAGATAAGTATTAATGAGCGGCATGTAGATATCGGGGGTGTAACCAATCATCGAAACCAGCCCTATCGCTAAGCCCGCTCGTCGCGGCTCTACCCGCGTGGTGTTGAAAGATGCCCAGTAGATGCCGCGAACACCGTAGATCACGACAGAGGATGTCGCTACCGCAAAATACAAAAGAGTATAGGGCGAGTCGGCGGGTAAAATTAGAAGTGCGATCAGAGAGAACCCCGCGAGCAAAATGGCAATACCAAGCGACCTCACTGGGTGGAATCGATCACCGATAAACCCTGCGAGAACAGCGCCTATCGGTCGCATCCACAGACGAACTGTTGTCAGTGCCGCAACCGCTATGGCGTCAAGACCGAACTGCGTCTGCAAAAATGCGGAGTACGTGTAGGTTGCCCAGAACACCTGATAGCCCGTTAAAATGCAGATGGCGACTAGCCACACACGAATATTTAAAAGAAGCCCGAGCAAATCGTCTAAGGTCTGTCTCAGCGTGGCCTTCGCGGTCTGATCTCCTGATCGCTCGCCGCCCGCCTCATCCGATGCCTTATCCTTCAAAACAAACCATAGCAATGCACCGATGACCAAGCAGACACCGCTATAAAAATAAATCACTTGCACCATTGCCGTCTCATCGACCGCACCCAAGGAGGAGACCGCAAACGCAAACCCGCCTACAGCAATCGTGGCAAGCAATGCCTCAAACAAACCACGCCCACCTTCCAACAACCCAAAAAATCTTGCTTGCTGATCCTGAGGAGCCAGTAAAGAGCAGCCTTTTATAAGTGCCGCCCAGAATGTGAGCCCAGTTGTGACGCCCCACAGTCCAAATATCACGGTTATCCATTTAGCCTCGGGGAGCGATCCGTACCAGAGACCAATCACGCCGGTCATCGCAACAGAAAACGTCAACAATGACCGCGGCGAGAATCGGTCAGCCAACCATCCGCTCGGAACATAACTGAGAAAAAAAGACGTGCCGAGCACACTGTGCGCAACGTTGAGTTGTGCAAGGCTAATGTCCAAGGTCGCGAGTAACGTCAGCTCAAAGTTTTGCCGTAAATACAGCAGTGGGTAGATCGCACCGCCTGCCATCATGAGAAAGAGTAATTTGACGTACCGCTGAATGCCTTCGCTTGAAAGAGCCATCGTTGTTTTTGTTTTCATGGTCGTATCTTAACCCGCTTGTGATGCGCTCGTCTTCTTAAGCGGTTGTTTAACGAGGGCGGCTCGCTGGTGGCAGCCAAAAAAAAGGGCGCCGAAGCGCCCTTACATTTTTCTCTATGGGGTAACAGCCTTAACCCGTTGGAACATCCGTAAATGGAATCCCTTTGTCCATGCGAGGCTCTTGTGGCAACCCGAGAACACGCTCAGCGATGATATTCGTCATGATCTCATCGGTACCTCCGGCAATACGTAAGCCCGGTGCACCCATGTAAGACCCGATAATATTATCCGCAAGCTTCGAGCGGCTGGTGTCCCAAATAGCACCCGATGTCTCCAGAAGGTCCATACAAAAAGACGCCAGCTGCTGCATTTTTGGGGCACCCACGAGTTTACCAATGGAGTTTTCAGGCCCTGGAATATCACCACGCGACAGCGCGGAGAGGGTGCGATAGCTGGTGTATTTAAGCCCGGCCTCCTCGACGTAGAAACTCGCCAGGCGCGCTTTAACCGCACTGTCCTCGATTGCAGGCTTGCCGTCGATCATGACTTCCTTCGCCAATTGGATCGCCAGCTTGACGTTCACACCGCTACTACCGGCGCCAATCGCAGCGCGCTCGTTCATCAGCGTTGTCAGCGAAACCTGCCAACCCTGTCCGACTTCACCCAAGCGCTGCGAATCGGGGACGCGCACGTCCGTGAAGTAAACCTCATTAAAGTCAGACTCACCCGTGAGCTGTTTGATGGGTTTAACCTCGATGCCTGGAGACTTCATGTCAATAAAGAAGTAACTCAGACCTTTGTGCTTCGGCACACTCGGGTCGGTTCGGACAACCACGCAGCCAAAGTCCGAGTAGTGCGCACCCGACGTCCAGATTTTCTGGCCGTTGATGACCCACTCATCGCCGTCTTTCTCTGCTTTGGTTCGCAGCGCCGCTAAGTCAGAACCACCCGCGGGCTCCGAGAATAGCTGGCACCAAATCTCTTCGCCGCTCGCAAGCTTTGGAAGGTAGCGCTCGAGGTGCTGCGGCTGCGCGTACGCCATGAGCGTTGGTGCCATCATGCCTTGACCAATGACAAAAAAGCCCGCGGGCACGTCGTACTTGGCCTCTTCCTGCTTCCAGATGACTTGCTCAATGGCGGACGCACCGCGGCCACCGTAAGCAGGGTCCCAGCCAATACAGGCCCAGCCCGCATCGTACTTACGCTTCTGCCAGAGCTTCGCCACTTCCAGGCGGCTCATACCCTTGATTTCGTCTTTAGAAGGAACGTTTGCCGCAAGCCAATCGGCTGCCGCTTCACGAAACGCTGCCTGTTCGGGAGTATCGTTAAAATCCATGATTAGTCTCTCTTCTTCTCGTCTCGTTTTATTCTTTACGCCGTAGCGGCCAGCCCATCGACCAGACGACTCTGCCACTGCTTCTCACTACCGACTGCCAAGCTTAAAAGTTTCGCGCGTCGGTAATAAAACTGGCAATCAAATTCCCAGGTAAAGCCCATACCACCGTGGGTCTGAATGTTTTCTTCGGCTGCAAATAGCGAGGCTTGAATCGCCGCCACACGTGTTGTCGCTGCCGCAACCGCAAGGTCACTTGCGCCTGCATTCAATGCCCATGCACCGTAATAGGCGTTGCTGCGCGCCAGGGTGTTTTTCACGTACATCTTAGCCAACTTATGCTTGATAGCCTGGTAGGACGCAATCGAACGGCCAAAGGCGAAACGACCCAATGCGTATTCACGCGCTTGCTCTAGTGCGCGATCGGCGATACCGATCTGCTCCCATGCAAACAAAATGGCGGCTGTGTTCATGAGTGATTCAACCGCAGCCCAGCCTGCACCTTCTTCACCCAGCACCTCAGCGCAAGCGCCGTTGAATATGAGTTCTGCGTGTCCACGGCTGAAGTCGATCATCTGTACATTGTCTTTGTCTATGCAGTCCTGGCTTAAGTCGACCAGTGCCAGCGTTGCGCCATCACCTTTGTCGGCGGCGCAGACAACGATGGCAACGTCGGCGATGCCACCGTCTGCCACGGGCAACTTCGTTCCATTGATAACGCCGTCAGCCAATGTCGTGCGCATTAGGTCCGGTGTAACGGCACCTCCCACCTCACCCATGGCAAAACAGCCAATGGCTGAACCGTCAGCAAATTTGGGTAGCCACGCTTCTTTTTGCGCTTCCGTACCCAGCGCCATGATGGCCTCTGCAGCAAGGTAGACCGTTGAACTGAAGGGCACCGGCGCACAAGCGCGACCCAGTTCCTCGGCAATGACCACGAGCTCCAAGCTCGACATACCCAGGCCACCGTACTCCTCAGGAATCGTGGTTGCGGTCCAGCCCATTTCTGCAATGCCTTTGTAAAGGTCGGCGTCGTGAGTCTCGCGGTTATTCAACACGCGGCGAACCAGTGTTGTAGGGCAATGTTGGGACAGGTAGTTGCGCGCCTGATCCCGCAGCATTTGCTGTTCTTCAGAAAACTCGAAGTTCATGCGTTGGTCTCTATTGTTGTTAGTTGTAGCCTAAGAGTAGCGAGCGGCAGTCCCACTGCCAATACATTGATGTGATTTTGGTGGGACAGAGGTGGTAGAAAACGGTAGCAGCAGATCAGCGAGGAGAGTGACGAACCCCACGCAACCCAACTTCAATAAACCCAGTGCCCCTCATCACATGGGGATTAAGCAATAAAAGAGACGACTCATGGGTTGTTGTGCCCCTTTCCAAAACTCGTTAGTGAGTCTCACTGCCCGAGCGCCCGGCGTGCTAGCGCGACAAATCGATCTTCCTTTGCCGTTTTGGTTTGGGCGCGATCGACGATCTCAGTCAGGCGTTTGACCGACGCATCGTTATCACCAACGCGGGTATAGGCGTCCGCGATCATCAGCGCCATTTGGTTGGTGGTCGTCTCCTCGAGCAAACGAAACCACCAAATATTTGCGTGCTTATCGAGAGTAATGAGGGCGTCGTATTGCTGGGTCTGGTAATAGTGGGTTACCAGCAGCTTTAAGGCATTAAAGGTAACAATCTCAAAAGGCAGCGCTTCTTTTTCATGAAAAACGAACTGCTCGATGTACTTATAGCCGGCGCCTTTATTGCCCATCATGATTTCAGCATAGCCGGCAAAGTAAAGCATTCGATAGTTAGCACCCTCTCGTTTCAGCGCGTATTTTTTTAGCTTTTTCCAATCCTGCTTTTCTAACGCTTTATTGATCCGGCGGGTGTCAGTTTCTTTGATAAAGCTCCATTTAATTGGCTCACCATCCCATCCCTGAGAACTACCGCCACCTGACAAAGCAAAACTAAACTTGTTTTGAACGCCTCGAACGTCTGTGGCAACACCATCGATAATTCTTGGCTGATAAATAAATGCCTTAGCAGCCTCAACACTGATACCTTCAAATAATCCTATGGGTTGGCATTCCGCTGGAAAGGCATCTTCCACCGTGCCCGTGAGAGTCACTGTATATTCGACGATGCAATAACCCTCAATACCGTTGAACTGCGACACGTAAGGGTAAACCGGCGAGCTTTTCTCAAGCGGTGCGTAATCCTGATTGAGCACCCTGTTATCGTTAGTCGTGTCAGCCTGAGCCGCTAGGTGACCTGAAAAGCTCAACAGCCAAGTAAACCCAAACGAGTAAAGAAACCCTTTCATAGTGATCGCCACGCTCTGCTGCTTCCGACACTCATTTTATAAACCGACTAATAGTAACTTTCAAATTCTGCCCGGTTACGTTATTAAATGAAGCACGATAACAAGAACGGAGAATTTCATATGAGTAACGACGGATTCATTAACCTCCGTAGCAGCATCTCTATTTGGTTGCTACTTTTAGGTTTTTCGGCCCTTATAGGCTGTGGCGGAGGCGGCGGTGGGAGCAGCCCAACGCCCTCGCCGGTCGTGGTCGACCCGCCACCGCCTGCGCCAACAGCGCTCGATTTTTCTGAGGTCGATGCCTCGTTTCAGGCCTTCATCGATGAGCGAACCGATTTCGACGGGATTAGTTATGTACTAGTAGACGCCGACGGCATAATCCACCAAGAAGTCTTTGGTGATCATACAGACGACACGGTGGTTCTCTTGGCATCCACCAGCAAAGTACCGGCAGTGATGACACTGATGGCACTGCAAGAAGACGCCAACGTTGACTTCTCAATGAGTGAGCCTGTCAGTACCTATCTTGCCTATGACGGGCCGTACGCTGACCGGACAGTCGAGCAGATGGTGAGCAACACATCAGGCATTCCCGGGCTTAGGCTCCTTGCGGGCTATGGATCGGCGACAGGTCCCACCATCGAGGACTTCAATCATCTCTGTCAATTCAGTGCTCAGGCTTTCTTCAACTTTGAGGCTTGTGGCCAAACCCTTGTGCAAAACGAGCTGCCTACGACACAGCCGGCAGGAAGTGTTTATGACTACGGTGGTAGCCAATGGCAAATCGCAGGCGTTACAGCAAGTACGGTCGCCAATGCGACGTGGAATCAGTTGGTAGATCAGTATCTAGTTACGCCTTGCGGTCTGGAAGTCTTTACCTTTGGCAATCCATGGGAATCACCCACTTCCTTTACTGGGTCTGTCGACACGCTTGCAGGCACCAGCAACCCTAATGTTGAAGGCGGTGCGATTACCAACATGGCGGATTACGCCAAGCTTCTTCAGGTACACCTAAACGGTGGTCTATGCGGCGATACACAAGTGCTTAGCGAAGACTCTATTGCGAGTATGCAAACTGACCGCGGGGGTGTTGTAACCACTAATCCTACGCCTTACGGCATGGGCTGGTGGATCCGAGAAGACCTCCCTGGTGTGTTCACCGATCCGGGTGCCTTTGGTGCCGTGAGCTTTATTGACGTTAACCGCGGCATTGGCGGCTACATGGCGATTGACGAGTATGGCGATACGGCCGACTCAGGCGCACCCCCCGGCTTCTTTATTGGGCAGGCGATACCGGCAATACAAGCGGCGTGGGATGCGGCTCAGTAGCTGAGGCGAAGAAGCGATTCAAAGGGGCCTTGGCGCCCCTTTTTTCATTCTTATAGCGGAGCAAGGTGCAAACCCACTTGTTCTTACTGAGTCGATAAACGACTCTCAACACAGATGAGTCGTTACGGATTTGCGGGGAGTTCCGGCAGTGACGCATTACCGCAGCCAGGCTCACGTGCACGAATGAATTCAAACTCGCTATCGTCGAACAAGAGTGCGTTAAGCGACTTAATGAGCACCCATTTTTTCAAGTATGTACAGTGGTAGTTATCATTTCGTGGCATCCACTCCGTCGGGTCGCTACTGCCCTTCTCGCCATTAGACGACGCACCAACCGCAAGAAAGTTATGGCTTGTTTCAGGCAGCACACCTGCGGACACGCTGCCCGTGTTGGCGTAACGGCGTTGCACGCTCGCATCGACATTGCCCAACCCCGAGATCCACGACTCATACAGTGCGACAACGTGATCAATTTGCACGTCAGATGCAGCGTAGTAATAAATGTTGTCGTATGGGTCGAGCCAGCGTCCCGTTTGAACAAAGCAGCCATCAGAAGACATAACGAGCGGATAAGCCCCGTCCCCATCACGATGCTGAGCGATGAGAATCTCATGACGATCGGAAATGCAGTCGCCATCGGCATCGTCCCACGTCGAAGGTCGGTCATAGGCCGGAGTTGTTACAGAGCCGATGAGCACCTCGAAGCCAAATAATATTTCCTGCGCCGCGGCATCATCGCTCGGATCGTTCTCGACCGTAATTATCACGTCCGCAGTGGCACTCAACGCACCATCAGAGGCGGTCACAACGACGCTGTATTCATTGTTCGCATCGCTGTCATTGGGACGCTCGTAATCGGCTGGCGTCTGAAAGGACAGACTGCCAGTCCCAGAAATAACAAGCGATTCAGCATCCTCTCCACTCACACTGTAAACAAGATTGTCAGCTTCAGCGTCGGTTGCTGCGACAACACCGATAGCGCTGCCTCCTTCCACAACCGAGAGTGTGTAAAGCGATTGGCCGAAGGAAGGTGGTGTATTAGGTGGGATTGAATCGGAGGAACTACCACCACCGCCGCCACAGGCTTTTAACGCCAACATGCAGATACCTGCGACAACTGAGCGGGCGATCATAAGAGCAGCGGATCGAATACAAATTAGTCCCTGTCTACCCGACATTTTTTCCCCACCTCTGCTCACAAGGCGGTCATCGATTGACCACCTATCTCCCGACTGATTATGACGGTAAAAGATGACACCTTTGTAGCCTATGCGAGAAATATCGGCCGATTGAGACTTCGACAATTGACAAAAAAGTGGGTCTCCTGCGATTGTCCTAGCTACCGTGGTCAGTGTCTAACCTTCCTGTGATTCAGCTAGAAACCCAACGCCTTATTCTGCGACCTACTCAAGCGGATGACTGGCCCCATGTCCGCAATTTCCTTACGTGTGAGGACACGATGCGCCACTTGGGTGGACATCAGCAGGAGCCTGATGCGTGGCGAACGCTGGCTCAATGGATTGGTCTTTGGTCGCTTACGAACGCTGCAATGTTTGCCGTTATTGAAAAGTCTTCGGGTGACTGGATTGGCCGCATTGGTCCATGGCATCCGCTGCATTGGCCAACCATGGAGGTTGGCTGGGGTTTAAGGAAGGCTTACTGGGGACAGGGCTATGCCTTTGAAGCTGCGTCCGCCTGCATGGATTTTGCTTTTGATGAATTGGACTGGAGTGAGGTGACTCACCTAATCGAGGACGCGAACACCCCCTCGCAAACGCTGGCCACACGCCTCGGCTCCGTACCTGCCGAATACGTCCACTTGCCAGGTCAGTTGAGCGGTGTCCGGGTGCGTGTCTGGCGTCAAAACAAAACCGACTGGCAAGCTCATCGATGAAATCGCATCTTCTGAGCCAGCCCGTTGCGAAAGTCATCTTTTGGTTGCTTTTCCTGGCCGTCATTTTGGGGGCCGTCATGCCCCAATCAAACTCACCGCAGCTTTTTGCGCTGGCAGATAAAGTTGTTCACACCGTCGCCTTTTTAGTTCTTACATTGGTTGGGCTACGCGCCTATCCAAGCAAGGTGTTGGTGATGGTCGTTGTGCTGATTGCACTGGGTGGGCTTATTGAAATCCTGCAAGGGTATACCTCCACCCGATCGCAAGAGTGGGAGGATTTTCTAGCCGACATTTTAGGTGTGGGCCTTGGAATACTGCTTGCCAAGCAACTTTGGCCTGAAAAGCAAACTTAGCCTGACAAGCAATGAACCCTTACTGAAGTCTCACACTTACTGCGGCCCTCGGCTAACGAATAAAGGCTCCCTCAACAGGTATCACAACACCGCAACGAGAAGTTTCTCGTATTACTCCCGAAGACTGGACCCTGAGCTTTTATACCTTAGAGTCCGGCTGTCGAAGTCTCTAACCACTCACTGAGCCTAAGTAGATTATTGCGGCACCCACGTCGCATGAAAACCTGCGGGGACTCGGCCGGGGAGCCGCACTTTGGCGATTGGGCCCTGCTCGATGTCTTTGGCATCAAAGACACAGAACCATGAACTCCAGTCCTTGGTGTCATGCACAAAGTTCACGACGAAACCGTCGTCTTCTTCACTCTCAGAGGTTGCGCCCACTTTAGGCGCATACACTGCCTCGCTTCCAAGCACGCCAACACCATAGTCGTAACGCCAGCTTTTGCCGCTTTCGTTGTCGTACTTAACTAGACCGGTGAAGCGCAGCGTATAACCGCCCTCGTCATGGGTCGGGATGTATTGATGGTAGGCGTAGCGGCTCTTTTGACCGCCGTAGAGAGGGTTCGTTTTATTGAACTCCGTGTTTAGATCGTCGATGTCTCCCTCGCGCACTTCGCCCGTGACAAGGTTAAAACGCCACCGGTAGTTGTTCGCTTCAAGGCGCATGTAGGCGAGCATGTGTGACAGCTCACCTTCGTCGCCATACGCCTTGGGCATGGGATTCACCGAGCGACAGCCGTCCATAATGACCCAATCGCCCTCCTCCCAGCAGTTCGATACGTGAAGGATGTAGCAGGGCTCACAGTCGAACCAGCGAACGGTGTTGCTCTCGCCAAACCTGGGAATCAAACCAAAGCGGGTCGGAATATCGCGGTGGAAAGTCAGCACGCGCAGCTTGTGGTTTTTCAGGATATCGAGGTCGTGGAAGAACGGCAGGTCGTGCAGCACCGTGTAATTTTTCGTAAAACCAATATCGTGGGGCAAGCGCGCACCGGGCAAATCAATAGGTACCTCATGCACCACTTCACCCTTCGCGTTTGCCACACCGTAGGTCATGTAAGGCGGTGTATCGTTGTAATCGAAGTACAAGAGCTCACCCGTGCGCCAATCGACCTTCGAATGCGCAGACATTTTCGGCTTGTTACGTCCATCCAAATGGAACGCTTTGCGCGTATCCAGAGTCATTGGATCGAGCGCGATAGGGTTACCCGCGTTGTACCAAAGACTTACTAGGTCGCCGTTCAAACAAAAGATATCGGTATTGGATGTATCTTTGATGCCGAACTCCGAGACGCTGTAGTCGAAGGGCCCCATGACACCCGGCGAGACCGATTCACCAGCGGCCCCCTCATCAGTGAAGGCGGGGGTTGTGATCCAACGGTTCACGTATCGAGCGCCATCATCACTGACATGAAGCGCGTGAACCATGCCATCACCGTCGAAGGGGTGATAACGATTCTTCGGCTCAAAAACGGGGTTTGCGCCATTGCGGTAATAAGTACCGCGTAAGTCGGTAGGTAGCTCGCCAATCACCTCGAGCTTATCTTGATTAAGCTCGCGAGTCGTGGGCGCATAAACACCATGAAGGTAAGGGTTGTCGTGGTTGTAAATCCATGCCGGCGCGTCGTCAAATCGCGGTGTCTCACCCAAGCATTTGTCGCTAACAGGGAATTCGGAAAGCGGCGTGCGGGCTTCTTTCGGCGGTTGATGTGCTGTCATGACAAACACCTCATAGGGCGAACGAAATTCACCAATAGAAATCATTAGATGCTTGAGCTTACCGCGTCTGCGGGGCATGGCAAGTAAGGACAACTGCAACGCGTCGTCCTGATTATTAATCCAGCCCCATGGCGAACAAAACGCTAGCCGACTAAAGGTGTGATCACATGCCTTTCTCCCCAAAATATTGCTCGTGATACTCTCCGTTTCAGAGATTATAAATTGCGCTGGGGTACTCACTGGGAGGGAACAACTCAGGTCACTTACCTTCCAGCCTTGCTGTGCGTTGGGCTCATACTAGCCAGATCAAAAACTGTGCTGGTACGCGGGCATATAGGCCGGATGGGACTGCAGGGTAATTCAGCTGTAACGCACACAATGAACAAACAATAAAAAGGTCATTATCATGAAATTTCGCGGCTTAGCTCACATCACTCTCGCCTACATTGTTACTGTCGGCGTTGCTTGGGCCACTTTAGAGGCGCTCGGTCAAAGTCCTATATGGGATATGTTTTGGGCAGATATCGCTGCGACTATCGCGATCTTTGTCTTCAGCCGTCTTTATAAAAACTCGAGCTTCTACGACGCCTATTGGAGTGTGATTCCTCCGCTTATTGCTTTGTATTGGGCGTTGGAAGCCACTGCCTCTGGCGTAGATGTAACGCGAGCGTGGCTGGTAATCATTCTTGTTTGGCTGTGGGGCATTCGCCTCACCGCCAACTGGGCGACGTTCTGGCCCGGCCTCGAGCATGAGGATTGGCGGTACGGACCCATTAAAGACAATGCAGGCAAGTTAGATGCGCTGGCTGACTTTTCGGCGATTCACTTGTTCCCTACGGTCATTGTCTTTGTCTCATGCCTACCCATTTATGCCGCTGTTGCAATGGATGCTCAGCGCCTCAATTGGCTGGACTATGTCGCGGCAGCGGTAACTGCCATAGCGATATTGATCGAGCTCGTTGCCGACATTCAGCTTCACCGCTTCCTGAGCCACCGAAAGGAAGGTGAAATCATGAAGACGGGGCTTTGGGCGTTGTCTCGCCACCCTAACTACTTTGGTGAGTGGCTGTTTTGGGCGGGGCTCGCGTTATTTGGCGTGGCCGCTGTCCCTGCGAGCTGGTGGTGGACAGTGCCCGGCTCGGTTGCCATGTTGGTTATGTTCCTTGCAGCGAGCATCCCTATGATTGATAAGCGGAGTCTTGAGCGCAGACCCGAATACGGTGAGCACATGAAGCGTGTGTCGGGCTTTATGCCACTCCCACCAAAGTCATAGGCGTCCTACAAAGCCCTTTTAATGGAGACTGAAGATGAAGGCATTTAATCGATTATTGCTACTTGCACTTGTAACGACAGCGACCCAGGCACAAGCGCAGTCCATGGTGATCAAAGGCGCAAATATCTTGGACGTCACCAATGGCGAAATAGTAAGGAATCATCTTGTAGTGGTCGATGATGGGCGTATTGCCCAAATAAGTCCGAGTTCATCAACCGAGCTGCCAAAAGGTGTTGAGGTGGTAGATCTCCAGGGCCACACAGTGATGCCAGGTTTAATCGATATGCACGTGCACCTCACATCAGGTGGCGGCTATCACGGCTATGAGCGCTTGAAGCTAACCGACGAGCGACGTGCGATTTTGGGTGTAGTGCACGCCGAGCAAACATTGATGGCGGGGTTCACTACGGTACGAAACGTGGGTGCAGGATCATTTGGTGATGTCGCGCTGCGCGATGCCATCAACGAGGGAGATATTCCGGGTCCTCGCATGTTGGTTTCAGGACCACCGATCGGCATCACGGGCGGTCACTGCTCAGATAACAACCTGTTACCGCCTGAGTACAACATCACCGGAGAAGGCGTAGCCGATGGCCCTTGGGCGGCGCGCGCAGCTGTCAGACGAAACATCAAATACGGCGCAGACCTGATTAAAACCTGCTCCACGGGTGGCGTGCTCTCGAAAGGCACCAAAGTCGGTGCACCGCAATACACGCTCGAGGAACTCGCGGCACTCGTTGATGAAGCCCACAGTCGAGGATTGAAGGTGGCCTCCCACGCACACGGCTCAGAGGGCATCATCAACGCGCTCAAAGCTGGCGCTGACACAATTGAACACGCAAGTTTCATCGACGATGAGGGCATTCGACTTGCTATTGAGAACGACGCGGCGCTGTCGATGGATATCTATGTCACGGAATATATCCTGGGTGAAGGCGCCAGTGCTGGGATTCTGGAAGAGTCGCTGGAAAAAGAGCGCAAGACCGGTGCCACTCAACGCGCTAACTTCCGAAAAGCCGTCGAGGCAGGCGCGACCATTGTTTACGGCACGGACGCGGGCGTGTACCCACACGGCCAGAACGCCAAACAGCTATCGCGCATGACACGGTTTGGTATGACGCCACTCCAAGCGATTCAGTCAGCCACGATGACTGCCGCTAAGGTTATGGGCTGGGGCTATGAGGTGGGCAAGATTGAAGCTGGGTATGCCGCAGACTTTGTGGCAGTAAAAGGCAACCCGCTTAAGAACATTGAGCTGCTCGAGGAGCCTGCCGCTGTGATCAAGGGCGGGGTTAGGTATCGCTAAACGACTGCTTTCTTTGCTTAAACCCTGTTGAAACTTCCGTAGGCGGGTTTATTGGTCCAGAAATGGCGCAACATCGATGTTGCTAATGAGGCCTAGGTCTAACCCCACTCGACCAAAGCTCGTTACCGAGAATTCACCAATCTCACGACTTGTGTGCACTAGCGTGATCTCGCAACAAAGAGCCGAAAACGCGGCCTTTGAGACCTCCTGGAGTAGCGCAAAAACCCGGTAATAATCAGCCATTGGGGGCTTACTGAGCGATAGGCGCTTTTGGTTTTTTTCTGCAAGAAGCGCATCTACGGCAGTTTCAATTTTAGTAACTGAACCCGGTCGAATACTTTCCAGCTGCGCAACGGCCTCCGAGTAGCGGGTCTCTAAAATGACGTTGTCACGGTCAGCATTTGGCGAGTGGTAATCAGCTAAGTCTTCGTCAAGCACAATCAGAGCTCGTTCCAATTGCAGCGTTTTGGCTACACGAGGCGTGATGGCTGAAATTCCCTTGGCCTCCAGTGGGTCGCCCTGAATGATTAGTAATGGTGGCTTACCCGGTGGGTGTTGCTCCCAGTGCGCTATGAGCGAAGTCACTACGTTACTGGCAACTCGCGTTGGGTCGCGCGTATCGTAACCGCCCATGCCCTCGACAAACAGTGGGTGATAACTTCCAAAAGCTTCAATAAACGTCATGCCGCAATGTTAGTGCATGAACCGGGAATATTGTGTGCCTGCGGAACTTCAGACCATCTCGGGAATCACACACAGCTGTTGAAACATGGTCAGGTAATCCGAAAGGCCGCGCTGTTCGATAATCTTACCGTCGCGCGACGAAGGATAGTCACATCGCGGAAGGCTAACGCTTTGCTTGTGGGCTCCATACCATTCATGGGGCCGGTATGCGTGCCCTCGATCAAAAGCTCCACTACCATGTATTCACCGCCGTCGATGAGAAGTTTTATCTCTTCACGGTAGTCAGGAAGCCCAACTCGAACGCTTGTTACAAGTGCTTTGACCCCTTCAATACCAACGCCCCAGTCGGTGAAGGCATAGTCAGCAAAAAAGTCTTCAGCATAAAACTCTTCCACACGATCGACCTTGCCTTCAGTCCAGACGACGTGGCAGGCTTCTCTGACGACGTCTGCGTTGCTTTTCATTGGCTGCCTGTTCGTTTAGGCCAAAGTTGAGCCATGCTTATGCGTAAAGTCAACGCAGTGAGGCTGACTACCGCCTCGTTGAAAAATGAAAATCAATCGCGATCGGGATCGACATACTCCCCCACTTCAACCGTCACTTGAGAGCCCGTGACCGACAGGCTGTCTGGGTCGATGAACGCGCCAATACTGAGAACCTCTAGGGGGTTTACCTCGAGAACGGCGCCACGATCAGGGTCGATGTACTCACCAATTTCGATAGGGTTAGACGGCTCACTGTAGTCAGCGCCTCGGTCTGGATCGATAAATTCGCCAATTTCGATTATCGCAATTGGCTGGCTTAAGTCTGCCCCTCTTTCGGGATCAATGTATTCACCAATAGAAATCATGTCTGATGGTGAATCTAAAACCGGTGAGAGCTCTAGTTCTTCCGCGACTGTCGAATGTTCGAACGAGTCGTCTGATGAGACAACAGTTTCCCGAGCTTTCAAAGATTGTGGTGGGTCACTGGGTGGGTCGTCTTGCGGAATACTGGTCAGTTCTTCGCTACCAGAAAAAAAAGAAAGCCATAACGCAAAAGGCACTGCAATTGCAGCGCCCATTAACACTTTACGAGTTTTCAACAATGCTCTTCCCTTGAATACCGTGTCCTAAAACACGAGCGCCCTCATTGAGAAGGTACGGTTTGAACCTGCTCTAGGAAGCAGAAGCCGTTGATTTGCTTCGAATCGTCAACTCGAACACGCACCGTGCCACCAGTTAATTCAGAAAGAAGAATTGAGTCGAACTTTGTCTTACCTAGACTCTTTGATCCGCCCAACGAACCTGCGCAATCAGCGGTGATCCATTGGTCTCGGCAAGCAAGCCCTTTTGATGAGGGCGCAGTGCTAGGCTGGAACATGCACTCACCGTAGTTCTCTGAGATAAGTGTACGAACAACCGTCGTATCAAAAGGCACTACAGCAGCAGGAACGCTGACGGTAGTGGTTAAGGCGATTGCGCCGATGGCCGCTTTAATTTTCATTGGTCTACCTCTGAAGGAGTCGATATTGAGTAAGGCTAGTAAGATTTTCTCGTTATGACAACATATCTTTCTATTGTCTGTCACAAACGCCACAAATAAAACCTAAGTCGTGATCTCGTTCAATAGAATTTCGTCGAAATCGTAATATCGCGCGATGAAGTCACATACTTTCGCACTCTCAAAGACGGTCGCGAATTGATCTGTAAGGGGGGCATGCAAGTGCGCTGCCATCCAAGCGCTAACTCGGGGTGAGAGGGCTCTATGTAAACCCGGCACGAAAGCTTTCACGCTGGAAGCTAGAATCTTGATCCCCTCATTACGGTAGACTCGGCTCTCGTTTGCTTTAACCGCGTCGTCCCCTCTTAGCTCCGACGCTCCCAACGCGTCCATTAAGGCGTTATCGACCTGAGAGACATCCACTATATTCTGAACCACTTGAGCACCATCAAGGTGGGTGAAGTGATGCTGCCTCTGGAAATGAATAAGTTTGGCTGGGAGTCGTCCGCCTGGATTTAAAGCCTCTTGCTCCTCTATTTCATCGATTAACCGATCTACCTGCCTACGCAGAGTTTTAATAGTGTGACGTCGCATCTCCACATCGCTGTATCGATTGGAGTACTGAGAGACTGAAGAGACAAAACGAGCTGAAGGATCGCGCATTACAGCCAAACTGCGATAAGCCTCCAAACACTCGTACTCACGGGGAAAGTAATCTCTCAGCGTCTTTAACGGGATGTGAACGTAGTTCAACAACCCCAGTTCCGGGTGTTCATCTAATCGAGAGGAATAAGCACCTCTGCGATCATCGAGATGTTCGATACGTGACCTCACGCTAGTGCCTGCACACTTGGGAATGTGGATGAAAAAAAATTTATTTCTGTCTGAAATGATCATCTTTCCCGCCCCATGCCACTAACGAGGAATAAAAAAGGCCCTCCCCAACGCCTTCTCACTTGGAAGGCCATCCATATATTCCAGACCAGTAGGCCCGCAAAAGCGCCGACGGCAGCGCCCGTAGCACCCCACTCCCCTACCAGCATTACAGTGAGCGAAAGAGAGATAATTAGCCCGGCCAACTGACCCGTGAAGGCCTGCCGCTCAAACCCACTCAGAGTAAGTGCTAAGCCCACGGGGCCGAACGCAACATTAACCATTTGACCGATAACGAGCACCTGGAGAGTCTTGATGCCGTACGCATAAGCGTCTCCGTAGAAAACCCCCAAAATGACCTCAGGAAGATAAATCACTACAGCGCCTCCAATCACAGAAACACCCGTTGCAAGCCGGGTCATTTGCGAAAGTAATGCGATACAGGACTCTTTATCGCCTGCTTCCCACCACTGCGTGATTTTTGGTCCCACGACTAAATTCACAATCACGAGCGGGAGTCCAACAAGTGCCGAAAATGAAAGGCCTAACTGAAAAGCAGCTACCTGCGACACATCGGTATTTACGAGGCCTAAGATAACACCGCCCGACAGGACTGAACCGGCCCCAATCGCTGAGATCGCCATAAACCAAGGCATAGATTTTAACCACCGACCATCATCAAACTCGGCTTGGGTCTCGCGATATTTATCTGTAGCAATACCAGAGCGGAAGAGCCTTACAACTATGACTAAGGTGATAACTAAGGCCGCACCATAAGCAACAAGCGCAGTGACCGCAGTGAGTGCACTGGTGATCATCAACCCACAGGTGAGAACAACAAAACACAAAGGGCGCAAAACCGTATCCGGCCATTGCGATTGGAGGATTAAGCCAGCCCCGCGTAAGAGCTCTGTGCGCACCGCAACGAGTGCCATGAGCGGGATGATGGGAAGCCCCCACATGAGTGTAGCGTCATCACTCCGCGCGCTAACCCAGCACCACAACACCCCACATACCAACAGGCCGATTAATGAGACCCAAACATAGGACCTTTTTATCAATCCTTTGATCAACGCTGGGGAATCAAGTGCGTAAGCACGAGCGCTCTCACGCATGACAAACTGATTGAATGCAGTTCCTACTGGGAGTGCTCCAAGCGAGATAATAGAGAATGCAAATACGTAGCGGCCAAATTCATCCGGCCCTAGGGTTCGTGCTAGCAAAATCGATGTGAGAAATCCGAGTAACAGCGAGGATGCTTTCAGGAGCGCCGAACCACTCGCTTTCTTTAATAAGTCCCGAGCTACCAAAATACGGTGCACAGCAGTGCAAAAATGACTGCTTCGTGTCGTCTACGACGCAATTGGAAACACTGCCTCAAGAGACCAAAGCGCGTCGTCGAGATGGGAAAGTCGGGACCAAACAGGTGCTTTAATCGCGAGACATCCTTTTGGAATTCACCTGATCGAATACTCTCTATGCGAGCCAATCGACCTCTAAAACCAAGATTCGCACCCAAAAAGTTGCCCTCGTGCTGACGGTATAAAACCGTGGACTCAGACAGAATAAACCATGGGTAGCCGTAAATTCGACAGTAAGCGTAAATTAGCCAGTCATGAGGTGGAAGCTCATACGTAAAACGTTCAGACAACCAACTCTTATACGCCAACCAAACCGTCTGGGTGAGCACATAGGTAGAACCAGGGCCTGCAGCCTCTAAAACATAATCTAACTTACGCTGTGGCTGAGACTTCACAATGAATCGCTTGCGACCATCCTCCCAAAAGGCCGTCACATCGCTGGAGACAGCTGAGCAGCCCCTCTCCGAGAGCGCTTTTATTGATCTGATTAATTTATCTGAATCCCAGATATCGTCCTGATCACAGAAGGCAACAAAATCAGCGTCAAGGGTGTCCACCCCGGCGATTAGCCGCGAAAAATTTCTCGTGGCGCTACCAAAACGCTCCCCGTAGCCGAGAACCTCCACCTCTGGGTTCTCTTCTGACATACGCATACAGTAAGCAAAGCTGCCATCCGTCGACATATCGACGCTTATGAATAAGCGTACCGTAACGTCTTCTTGATGTAGCACTGATTGGATCTGCTCTGGCAGCCAGGGCTCGCCGTTGTAGACAGCCATCAGAACATAAACATTTGGCGTGGCGGGTGACATGCTTTATCGGAAAATTGGCTTAGATGAGTATCGGTTGAGAGCGCGTCAACGATAGCACAAGCAGACACCAATTGGGTACGCCATCCCAAGCCTCAGAGGGCTCTGTTTGTTTTTCCTAACCTGCCAAGTAATGCATCCGTAATACCTGCAGCCACGGCACAAAAATTGCGCCAGCGAGGCGGGCTCAGGATCGGAAACGCAAGCGGATAACGTAGCGATCTCACAAACAAAATACATCGCATGATGATGCTTAAATACGGCGTTCTTAATACCAGCGAGAATGCATTGCGGGTGATGTAGTAGTGCCGCAAGGGAGAC
Organism: Halieaceae bacterium; assembly: GCA_042090345.1. Lineage (GTDB taxonomy): Bacteria > Pseudomonadota > Gammaproteobacteria > Pseudomonadales > Halieaceae > Luminiphilus. The sequence continues at coordinate 147,964 of JBELJN010000005.1, forward strand.
CTCAAATTCACCTCGCGGTAGCCAATACTTCGGGAGGAGTCACCCAGCGTGTGCTCGACTTCCACATCGCCCGAACCAACGACTTCATAGCCTTTATGACGAGCTCTCCAGCACCACTCCAGATCCACCCAGTCGATGAATAAGTTTTCATCCATGCCCCCAATGTCTTCCAAAGTCGAGAGCCTTATCACTTTCCCAGATGCGATCGCTTGAAACAGACTGTGCTCGCCACCAGCCACCCGTGTGGGCGAAAAGAACAAACTATCCTCAAGAATAAAACCATCGGAACTGGACTTGTTGACGTCATTAAATAATGGAACAACCGCGGCTGCTCTTGGCCAGCGCTCAAAAACGTCTAATAATCTTGAGATTGCACCTTGCGGGTAGACCGTGTCTTGGTCACTTAAGACCACAAACTCTGCACCCAACGCTCGAGCTGCAGCAATGCCCATATTTTGAGCAGCTGCAATCCCCAGATTGTCGTCCAGCCGAATAATAGTGAGCCTTTCCTCTTCCTTTGCGGTTAAAACCTCTGCTGGATCGTCCGATGCGCCATTATCCACCAAAAATAAATGGTCCACCTGGGGGAGCAAACTCGCAAAAGTGTCTCGCAGAGTCTGAGCCTCTGGCTCGTAGCTAACAAGAATTCCCGCTATCACAGGACCCCCAGATAGAGGATGAGACTTTGAACGACAAACACCGCGAGAGCCCACATCATGACAACAAACATCCAAATTTGTTTATCGCGAAACCAGTTGGTCGCGCTTGCTAGCAATATCACAACGCCAACGCCCAACAACTCCATGACTCGGAAGGCGACAACTGGTACGAGACTAAACGCATAAAAACTGGCTAGACCAACGCCAAATGACATCAGCAAATACCGATCGTACGGCCTAACAAGGACCGGCATCTTGAACACCATGATCCAATAGATAATAAGGTAAGATGTAGTGATGGGGTTTAACAAATTGATTTGGTTGAAGCGATTGTCTGACAACAAATCTAGGTACAGAAACAAACGGCCTTGAATCGGCCCCGGTAACACATAGCTCCCCAAAGCCTCGACATTTTCTACCGTGAGAAACTGAGCAATCACGATGCCGGCTAACGGCAATGCGAATAGTATCAGGCGGGAATCGCACACCCTCGGAATGAAGAGCATGATCAGCCCTATAACCGCCGAATAGTGAAAGCAGACGGCAGCAAAAAGACGAAACAAAAACTCGCCTCTAGCTCCCCTGGACAGCGAATGGAGCGCGAATAAATAAATACCTGCGGCGACGCCTGTTCTTATTTGAGTGAACTCATGGGCCACAAAATAAAGCATGGTGTAAAGATACATGCTGAGCAGAGGACGATAGGACAACTGCAAAATTGCAGCCGTCTTAAAATAAACGCCTATCAAGGCATAGAGCAAAAAGAACGTTGTGAGAACAGGCAAGGGGCTGCGTTGGCTCAAGAGACTGATTATCCAGAAGGTGGGCTCTCTACTGCCAAAGAACGCGCCTCCCATGCCGGAACCAACAACTGCTGCATAGTTTAGAGAGTCTCGATCCAAACCTACCGGACGAAAACCTGCAACGAGCACCAAGACTGCGGCGACCAATACAATGAAAACCGAGACTTGAGAGACTCGCCTGATCAAAACACCAGAGTCCTGTATTTGAGGCGACGCCAAGATATAAGCAGCTTCTGTGTAATCCGGTCGAGCAACGACATGCTTATATCTCGCTCATGGTGCTGATGTGTGAGGATCGCGTCGCTACCCCCTGCACGCGAACCCGCGTCCAAATGGCTAACCTCACCACCGGATTGCATCAAAGCAACGGGCAAACTGAGTTGATCTCTTCCACATCCCTGCTCATAAAGGGACCACCAGGCCTCCATGGTTTTTATGACATACGCATGCTTGTGTGCTCGCAAGAGGATATTGTTTTCCGTCATGCCCGCATGAGCCGGCATACCCAGTGCACGATATCGACTCATCTCAGGCACAACCCTTAATGCCGAGGCACGATCCAAAACCATGCACTCTTTTGCCTCTTCAAAAATACAGTCGCGCGCAAAATGTCTTGGCGCCCAAAAGTAGGTGTTTTTCAGAAGTGGCAAGAAATGCTCAGCAGGGTTCTTATTAATCCTAATGTTCGCATCGATGTATAAAGAGGCATCTGAGTCACTCAGAAATCGATGCGGCAAAATCTTTGGCATACGGCTCGCAGCGATAATATTCAAATGATTGAGATCGAGACGTTTCACCGACCAGATATCTGATACCAAGTCGTCACGATCAGTAAAGCAAATGAACTCGCAATCAGGCCACGGATGCTTGGGCTCCAGCAAACCCTGATAATCACCAAAGACACAGGTGTAAACGGTAAGCCTTGTCACACAAGCCCCCGACCGGCGTTCCAGTCATCAAACTGCGTTATTGAAGCCAAATCAAAATTATCAGACTCACCGTGTTGTATCGCCCGCAGAATTAAGGAACATCGTCGAACAGTGAAGCTTGGGGCGTGCAGAAGCCTTCTTACCGCTCGAATCGCCAATAGGAACAACAGCCACTGTTTATTAATCTCGTATATGACTTTGCTCTGGCGAAGTCCGTGCGACAAGGATACGTGATTGCGAATGCTGAAATAGACTTTTACATCGGACATCGCGACGTCAAAGTAGTCCGCACCTGCCGTAAATGTTGGCTCTAAGTCCCGAACTTGGGCATCGGCAATCAGAAACTGACGAATTCCTCGTTTAAAAAAGCGATAGGTGTACTCCGTATCATCTGAGTACAAAACAAAATATGCGTGCGGTAAACCGATCGTCGAGATATTGGATCTTGAAACGAATAAGCCCCCGTAAGACCCACAATGAATCTCCACATAACCCCTCGGGTTTTCGCATGATTGAGTTCGAAAACGGCCTAACTTGGCTGAAAACCAGCCTTTTAACGAAAAGCCCATAAATCGGTTAACGTGCAACGTCTTGGGCTCTCCAGATGCAAGTGCAACTGCGTCGGCTTCACGTACATCAGCCCGCGAGCAGTGAAGGACCGGATCCTCGCATTTCTCAACTTCCTGTAAATCGTTAGCAGCGCTCGATAACGCTTGAAGTGCGTTTATATCTGGCGAGTTGTCATCGTCCAAAACCCAAAGGTACCTTGTAATTCCATTCACCATAAAGTCTTTGATGCCAGCTAAAAAGCCTTCAGCGGACCCGAAATTCTTTAGCAGCGATAAGACTTTCAATTGTGGTAGCACAGTGGATAGCGTCTGATACTTATCACGCGCAGCCGGCTCGGATCCGTTATCAACCAATATGATTTGAGCGACACCGATCTCGTTCAAGCGACGGATCACCGCGGAGGTAAGGTGGGCCCGGCTACCGTAGGTCACGATGAGCGCAGTGACGCTGTCCGCTGTTATTGAGGCGCCTGATGCCACCGTCTCCCCCATGCCTCAAGTTGTTTACGCCGTATAAAGATATCATTTATGAGACCCAAAAAAACGCAGTGCCGCTGTGTACGAGGCGCAATCAATTTAGTTAATAAAGGGGCTGCCACCATTCTTTCGTTGCGAGATACCAATCCACCGTCTTGCGAAGCCCCGACTCAAAAGTCTCTTCAGGAATCCAACCTAGCTCTCGTTCAATCTTTGAGGCGTCGATGGCATACCGTGCATCATGACCTGGCCGATCAGTTACAAATTCAATGAGATCCGAGTGAGGAGTACCGCGAGGCTCTAGCTCATCTAGGAGTGTGCAGATCGCTTTCACCACCTCAAGATTCGTAAGCTCATTGTGACCGCCAATATTGTACGTTTCGCCAACAGCACCCGCTTCCAAAACTTTTAGGAGTGCACGCGCGTGATCTTCTACGAACAGCCAGTCCCGTACCTGCTGACCATTGCCATACACAGGCAAGGGTTTGCCATGCAAAGCATTGATAATCACGAGGGGAATAAGCTTCTCGGGAAAGTGATAGGGTCCGTAATTATTCGAGCAGTTTGTTATGAGAATGGGTAAGCCATAGGTTCGACTCCAGGCCCTAACAAAATGATCCGAACTCGCTTTTGAGGCAGAATAAGGCGAACTCGGGGCGTAAGGCGTGTCCTCAGTGAACAGAGAGTCAGTCCCCTCCAAATCGCCAAACACCTCATCTGTCGAAATATGATGAAACCTAAATGCATCGCGGTGTGGAGTTTGAAGCCCTGACCAGTACACTCGGCAAGCCTCCAAAAGCTTGTAAGTACCTATGACATTCGTTTCAACAAACGCCGCCGGCCCGTCGATAGATCGATCAACATGGGATTCAGCCGCTAGGTGCATGACCGCATTTGGTTGGAATTGAGACAACACCAGGTCCAATACGTCGCGATCACAGATATCGCCCTGCACAAATGAGTATCTATCTGAGCTCGAGACCTCTTTTAGTGACGCGAGATTCCCGGCATAGGTGAGCTTATCGAGATTGAGGACCTGGTGAGACGTATTCTGGATTAGATGACGCACGAGAGCAGAGCCAATAAAGCCGGCGCCGCCAGTAACCAATATTTTCACACGTCCTCCGCGGCCTGTAAGCTCTCAAGCATTGCCCTGAGCGACACCTTCCAATCGTCCGGGGAAATATCAAACTTGGCCTCTATTTTACTGCAGTCGAGACGTGAATTGAGCGGGCGCCTAGCAGGGGTTGGGTAATCGGCTGTCGTGATCGGGATTACCTGCGGCCCCTTGCTTATCAAACCCACCTCCTGTGCGTGCAGAAACAACGTCTCGGCAAAAGAGGCCCATGTGGTATAGGGGAAACCTGAGAAATGATAGGTTCCCCATCGATCGTCCTCGGCGATCGCCTTTGACATCGAGAACACAATGGAAGCTATTGCGTCGGCAATGCCTCGTGCAGACGTCGGTGCACCGCATTGATCGGCAACCACGGAAATCTCATTTCGAGACGCGGCCAATGTAAGCATGGTCTTAACAAAGTTCTTACCCTGTGCTCCAAACACCCAGGAAGTACGCAAAATGACATGAGTCTCTATCGTCTGCTTTATTGCCTCTTCACCCCCTAGTTTGGACTTGCCGTAGACGCCTAAGGGTTGAGTGGCGCTCTCCTCGGTAGAAGGTTGGTGACCCTCGCCAGAAAAGACGTAATCGGTAGAAATATGAATAAGACGCGCTCCCACGCGTCTACAACACTCAGCCAACAGCTTGGGGGCCCTCGCGTTGATTAGATTGGCAAGATCAGGCTCTAACTCTGCCCGATCAACTGCCGTGTAGGCTGCAGCATTGATCACCCAGTCGGGCTGGTGGGCATCAACTAATATTTCAATAGCTTTTGGGTCGCTGATATCGCAACCACTGCGGGTCGCATTGATGATCATGGGCCCGTCCACCCTTACGCCCGCAGACACTCTCGTAAACGCAGCATCCATTTCACAGCCCACTTGACCCGCAGCCCCGAGAACCAGAATCTTCATCGTATTCGTCATGGAAGCTCTGCGTCCGCCAACTTTACTGCAGACGCGTCCTTTTCCGATAACTTAGGTGGAAGCGCGTCGAAAGGCCAGTCAATGGCTAAATCCGGATCGTCCCACCGTATAGAACGTTCGTGCTCAGGCGCGTAATAGTCAGTGGTTTTGTACAGCACCTCAGCGGTCTCGGAAACCACAACGAACCCGTGAGCGAAGCCAGCTGGAACCCACAGCTGCTTTTTGTTCTCGGCGGATAAGATCACACCTTCCCACTGGCCGAAGGTAGTGGACCCCGATCGAATATCGACGACAACGTCGTAAATTTCGCCCTGGACCACCCGAATGAGTTTTCCTTGCGGTTGCTGGAGCTGATAGTGCATACCGCGAAGTACGCCGCGTTCAGATTTACTGTGGTTATCTTGAACAAAGGTCGCTTTAACACCTGTAGCACGCTCAAACGCAGCGGCATTGAAACTCTCCGAAAAGAAGCCTCGGTTATCACCAAAAACCTTGGGTTCGATAATCAGAACATCTGATAAATGGGAGTGTGTTACTTTTGGCAGGTTCACGATGAAGGCTCAACCAAGGCTTTAAGGTATTGTCCGTAATCGCTCTTTGATAACGAACCTGCAAGAGCGAGTACTTGCTCGGCCGTTATCCAGCCTTGCTTAAACGCGATCTCGCCGGGTGATGCCACCATCAGTCCTTGCCGCTTCTGAAGCGTTGAAATAAAAGTGCTCGCCTCTAAAAGGCTGTCGTGGGTTCCCGTATCCAACCAGGTATAACCACGCCCCATGAGTTCCACGTTAAGCTCGCCACGATCAAGATACCAAGAGTTAATATCGGTTATCTCCAGCTCGCCCCGGGCTGAGGGCTTAAGCGAAGACGCGACGTCACAAACTTGATTATCATAGAAATACAGTCCCGTAACCGCATAGCTTGATTTAGGAACCGTGGGCTTTTCCTCGATGGATACCGCTTGCTCTGACTCATCGAACTCAACAACACCAAAACGCTCTGGATCTGCGACGTGATGGGCAAATATTGAGGCACCGGAGCTTTTTGTGTTCGCTTGCGCCATCAGACCCGTCAGGCCCTGACCGTAAAATATATTATCGCCAAGAATCAACGCACTAGACTGCCCGGCTAAAAATTCTTTTGCGATGATAAAGCCCTGCGCAATGCCCTCGGGGTGGTCTTGGACTGCGTACTCGATATTGAGTCCCCACTGGCTGCCGTCACGCAGTAGCGCTTCGAACTTAGGTGTATCGTCGGGGGTGCTTATTACCAGAATGTCCCGTATACCACCGAGCATCAAGGTGCTCAACGGATAGTAAATCATCGGCTTGTCATAAACCGGTAATAGCTGTTTGCTGACGGCTCGCGTAACAGGATACAGGCGACTACCACTCCCGCCTGCAAGAATAATTCCACGGCGCATACTTCCTCCCAGAACCCCTATTTTGCAGGAAGTTGACTCAAAATTCGCGTGATTGAAACGGAAATATGGTCAAGATTTAAAATAGCCCGTGAGACTCACACAATTCAGTCATTTCTTGTCTGCTTGTTTGTTGGCAGACCTTTGCTAGAAATACGGCTGCTGTTGGTGAAGGAGATGTCTAAAGGGGCTGGAAGCACCCTAGTAAGTTCCAGAACATCCTTTGTCAGACTTCATAAAACTCTCGATACCAATCCACAAAATGGGCTACCCCATCCCGTATTGAGGTCCGCGGCGTGTAGCCCGTCAACTCCTTGAGCAAAGATGAATCAGCCCAAGTTGTGGGCACATCTCCAGGTTGTATGGGCATAAGGTTGCGAGTCGCAGATTTGCCAGTAGCCTGTTCTATTGCAGAAATGAACTCAGAAAGGTCGACCGGGCTGCTGTTACCGATATTAACAAGCCTATGAGGCGCTACTGGCGACACCGTATCTACAGCACTCACTGGCTTCTGATCTTCGTTGCGGGGGGCGACATCAATAAGCATGATCAATGCCTTAACGAGATCGTCGACATAGGTGAAGTCTCGCTTCATACGGCCATAGTTATAGACATCAATCGGATTACCCTCTAAGACCGCTTTTACAAACTTAAACGGCGCCATATCAGGGCGTCCCCAGGGTCCGTAAACGGTAAAAAATCGGAATACGGTTGTCGGTAAATCGAAAAGGTGCGCGTAGGCATGGGATAAGGACTCTACAGACTTTTTGGAAGCAGCATACACAGACAGCTGACGATCGGTCTTGACCTGTTCACGATAAGGCATCTCTTCTTCCGCTCCATAAACGGAACTCGACGAGGCAATAAGCAAATGCCTAGGAGGATGGGCCCGCGCCGCATCGAGCAGTTCTAGCGTACCGAAAACATTCGATTCTACGAAAGCCCGGGGATTGTCTATGGAATATCGAACGCCCGCTTGTGCTGCTAGATGGATAACTACTTCAGGGGCTTCAGATTCGAATAGTTCAAGAAGTGTTGTCTGTGACTCCAACCTTGCGCGAATTGATTTGTACGCCGGATGCATTAACAGAACCTGCTCACGCGCCTCTTTCAACGAGACATCGCAATACTCAGTAAGACAATCTAGCCCAATAACGCGCCAACCATCGTCAAGTAACGCTTTACTGACGTGAAAACCTATAAATCCTGCGGAACCCGTCACGAGCGCTGTTGGCATATTCCTTTACACCTTAATCAATGGGCAGAGTGTCGCGTTGAACGTCACTAAAGTCGAGCCCCGTCGATGCGTATCTTAAGAACGTCGATGAATGCTGTTCGTGGTCCCCCCCGTTGTAAAGGACGATCACCAGCTCAGATATTCCCACGCAATTACAACTTAAAATAAAAAAAAACCCCAAGCGCTATCGCACTCGGGGTTTTCGTTTTAGAAGCCTGGCGATGACCTACTCTCACATGGGGAAACCCCACACTACCATCGGCGATGCATCGTTTCACTTCTGAGTTCGGGATGGAGTCAGGTGGTTCCAATGCTCTGTTGTCGCCAGGCAAATCGGCATAGATGACAGATGTTCTGCAAAGCAGCCCAAAGGCCATCTAAATAGGGTAGGTAAATTAAGCTGAGCCTTTCGCAGGTGATAAACCCTGCTACACACAATGACTTGTCACAACACCCAGTGTCTTCTTACATGTGCTTTATACAGCGCACACAAAACAACTTGGATTATATGGTCAAGCCGCACGAGCAATTAGTACTGGTTAGCTC
>JBELJN010000115.1:0-2574 GCA_042090345.1 Halieaceae bacterium
CAGCGGATTCCAAATCCGCAGGTTGGGGGTTCGATTCCCTCCTGGCCTGCCACTTTCATCGGATGGTGAAGTGGCGACGTAATTTTGAAGGGGAGTGAATGATCACCCTCTTGAAGGATTGAAGTATGAGTGAAGCTGCGGGCAACAAGCTCGATAGCCTAAAATGGGTTTTGGTTGCGCTACTGGTTGGCGCAGGTATCTATGGCAATAGCTACTTTAGTGACGAGTCCCTGCTGTACCGGGTCATCGGGCTGTTGGTGGTTGCCGCAGTCGCGTTGGCCGTAGCGGTAACGACGGCTCGTGGTGATTCAGCCTGGACCATGATTAAGGGTGCGCGCACAGAAATCCGAAAGGTTATCTGGCCGACACGTCAGGAGACGACGCAGACAACGATGATCGTGATGGTTTTCGTGGTGGTCTGTGGGTTGTTTTTCTGGGCGCTCGACAGTTTTCTGGGCTGGCTGTTTTCGTTGCTGTTGGTATAAGCGCTGAGATAAGGGAAATTCATGGCTTTACGTTGGTATGTAGTTCACGCCTTTTCTCAGTACGAGAAGAAGGTGGCTGTGGCGCTGAAAGAGCGCATTGATCGTTTTGGCATGCAGGATCGTTTTGGCGAGATTATCGTTCCGACCGAGGAAGTGATCGAGATGAAGGGCGGACAAAAGCGCAAGAGTGAGCGTAAGTTCTTCCCGGGTTATGTCTTGGTTCAGATGGAGCTCGGCGACGATACATGGCACTTAGTGAAGGACACGCCTCGCGTTCTTGGATTTATTGGTGGCAAGGCCGACAAGCCTGCACCGATTACTGAGGCGGAAGCCAACTCTATCTTGCAGCGTGTTGAGGCGGGCGTCGATCAGCCCAAGCCCAAAACGGTCTTCGAGCCCGGTGAAATGGTGCGGGTTATTGATGGGCCGTTCAACGACTTCAGTGGGGTTGTTGAAAGTGTGAATTACGAAAAAAGCCGCTTGAACGTGGCTGTTTTGATCTTCGGACGCTCAACGCCCGTAGAGTTGGAATTCGGTCAGGTCGAAAAGGGCTGATCAATAGCACCATTTTTGGTGCCAAAGTAACGCCGCCTAGCGGCAATGATTGGGGAGCCCGAGCAGTGATGCTGCAACGGCGTTTGAACCCAGGAGTAAGAACATGGCAAAGAAAATAGACGGTTATATTAAGCTGCAAATCCCTGCCGGGCAGGCAAACCCCTCGCCGCCCGTTGGTCCAGCGCTGGGTCAAAAGGGCGTAAACATCATGGAATTCTGCAAAGCATTTAATGCTGAAACGCAGGGCCTTGAGCCCGGCTTGCCGATTCCCGTCGTGATTACGGTTTACAACGACAAGTCATTCACCTTCATCAAGAAGACGCCTCCTGCGTCTGTCTTGCTGAAGAAGATTGCGGGTATTAAGAGCGGCTCTGGTCGTCCTAATACTGAGAAGGTGGCCAAGGTCACCCGTGCGCAGCTCGAAGAAGTTGCAACTCAGAAGTGGCCAGACCTGACTGCGGCCGATATGGACGCAGCGGTTCGGACCATTGCGGGTAGTGCCCGCGCCGCAGGCATCGATACAGAGGGAGTTGTTTAAAATGGCGAAGTTATCAAAGCGTGTAAAAGCGTTTCGCGAGCGTGTTGACGCGAACAAAAGCTACCCCCTCAATGAGGCGATCGCGATTCTAAAGGAAACGGCAACGGCGAAATTTAATGAGTCCGTTGAAATTGCCGTAAACCTAGGGATCGATGCACGCAAATCAGACCAAGGTGTTCGAGGCGCGACAACGCTTCCTCACGGCACGGGATCTGAAGTGCGCGTAGCCGTGTTTACGCAAGGCGAAAATGCTGAGAAGGCCAAGGAAGCGGGTGCTGACCTGGTTGGTATGGAAGAGCTTGCCGATCAAATCAAAGGCGGCATGATGGACTTTGACGTGGTTATTGCCTCTCCTGATGCGATGCGTGTTGTTGGCCAGTTGGGCCAGGTACTCGGCCCGCGCGGTCTGATGCCAAACCCAAAGACCGGCACGGTGACGCCTGACATCACAGCGGCGGTTAAGAACGCGAAGGCGGGCCAGATACGGTTCCGTACTGACAAGAATGGCATCATTCACGGCGGTATCGGCAAGATCGATTTTGACCCTTCAGCGATCGAGGGAAATCTCGTTGCTGTTTTGGCTGATCTTAAGAAGGCGAAGCCAGCAGCGGCCAAAGGTGTGTACTTTCGTAAAGTGACCCTGTCCACGACTATGGGTCCTGGCGTCACGATCGATCACGGCGACATCGAATTTTAATGAATAGGGATTGGCTCCGGGCTTGCCCGGGGCTTGCTTGCCGTTGTTCGGTGGGCACGGGGTGCAGAAGTTGGGCATTCCACTTTGAAGTCTTAAGCAGAGTGTGTGGGCGCAGCCCCTAGCAGGACGCAGGACTATCAAAGACCGTAGGGGGAGGCACAGTCTCCTTAAAAGAAGCCGGTATTGGTTCGACCTACGCAGATGGTGAATACGTTCACCTAGGGTGGTCATAGCAGTGTTATGGCCTTGGCATAAACCATAGGAGTAGATCCGTGGCAATTGGACTCGAAGAGAAGAAA
>JBELJN010000116.1:0-2554 GCA_042090345.1 Halieaceae bacterium
CTCAATCCCTCAATCCCTCAATCCCTCAATCCCTCAATCCCAATGCAGGGTAAAAGGCCAGTTTATTAACACCACTACCACGAAATGCTCGATGTGCGCCTATGCGCCGCTAACGGTGAGGAACAATGTCGAATGCGACCGTGATTCGTGACTCCCACGATTCAAAAGGTATGGTTCCGTGCCACATATAGGAGGGAAATAGCACCAGCTTACCTACCTCAGGTTTTACCGTACGTACGGGTGGCAAGTTGAGTCCCAGCTTCTCCTCGGGTGCGCCAAACTGTATGTAGCCAGCATCATCCGTTGCTCCAGCCACCTCCGGGGGAACAGCAATATAAAGTGCAGAGCTTATCCAACCCTTTGGGTGAACGTGGTTCGTATGGTAGCCCTGAGCACGCAGACGCACTGACCACGCTCCGGAAAACAGCACGTCATTGACGCTGGACACAGCAACATTACGCCCCCAAAAAGGATGTCTGGAGTCAGTTGGAAAGCGTCGAATAGCATCCAAGACAGCGACTCTAATTTGTTGCTCCAAACTGCTGATCAGGGGCTCTGCAATCCGAAACAAAAACCCGTTCGTTTGCGTGCCGCCGCGCACACTTTGGTCGATTGGATGCGCCTGAGTGTGATGCAAAGTTTCCAAGATGGCGGCCACTTCGTCGAAGTACGCTGAAGCACTGCTATAACCATTTGGTACCGGCACCTGAATGTCAAATACCATCTGATCGTAATCTATAAGCGATGACTCTCGTCGATCGCCCATGGTTCGCAGCGCAGCGCAACGAAATGCCAGGGCTAATTGATCGAATGGCTCGATTTCAAGAATCTCAGCCAGCAATGTCTCAGCTCGCTCCGGCTGCTCTGCTTTTAATAGTTGCACCGCAAAATCGAACTTGACCCCCGGCTCGTTTGGATGGTCTGCAAGAAGCTTTTCGTAGGCACCCGCCATGCCAGAAAACGAGCCCTCATCACACAAGGCTATTGCTTCTAAACTGAGAAGACGTGGGGTTTTTGGGCAACCCGATGACAGTGCTTCACGGACGAGTTGCTGCTGATCATCATGGCGATCGAGGTATTTTAAGAACCCGATAGCCGTTTCCCATAAGTCTGCGTTTGTCTGGTGCATCCTCGCAGCCGTGATTAGGTCGCCTAAGGGATCGCCAGGGCTGTTACTCTCAACATGCAAACGGGTGACTACCTGTTGTAACTCTATATCGGTCGAAAACTGATCGAGCCCTAGACGCGCGAACTCGACCGCGTCCTGCGCTCTTCCTGACTCCAGTAAGGCCTCCGCGGTATTTCGAAACAAGTCGGCGGATCGATAGCCTAAATTATGAGCCACTTGATAAGCGCGAGCGGCATCAACAAAATTGCTCTGCTGCCTGTAAATCTGTCCTAGCGCATAGTTCAGCGAAGCGGATCCGGGTATCAACCGTATGCCGCGACTCAACATCGCAATGGCGTCATCCAATCGCTGAAGCTTCTGCGCAGCTGCGGCGGCAAGCTCCCATGCCATGGCATCTTTTGGTGCCAAGCTTATAAATTTATTGGCACTAAATAACGCCTCATCACTCAGATCAAGCCGCAGCTGAGTTGTGGCAAGTGCCTTCCATGCGTCGGGCATCTGTGGCGAGAGGGAAGCAGCCCTTTGGTGCAGTGGTAACGCCTCTGCCGGGGCAGAGATCTCGCGCAAAAAATTGCCGTAATTAAGCAAAAGATCGACCCTATCTGGAGTGACCTCGAGCGCTGTGCTAAACGCCTCCCGTGTTGTTTCAGCGTCGCCCACTTGTGCGGATGCCACTCCTAGCATGTATAAGGTGTTGGGCTCTCGTGGCGCATAGGTCAAAACCTCCCTACAAACCCGTATTCCCGCATCGAATTGTCCTTGCAGCAGGTGTGTCTGAATGCGCTGAAGATCCTGTCTTAAATCACGTTTCATTGCATAGCTGTCCTTCAACTTACGCTCTAGCCAAACAGATCACTGCAACAATCAACTTAGCCCTCAACTATTGAGCCAGTTTGTGCGAAACGAAGCCATATCGAAAGTCTAGGGTATCAGTGGTAAACAACATTTAGCCAATGACACGCATGCGACCAGCAGCCACATTGCTCCTTTTTGTAGCGCAACCTAGTAGCGCAACCAGAGCGAGCAAATGGTCGTTACACCGACACAGCTCAGCGACGGCGACGTTAGCGGTCAAAAGTTCCCGAAAATTATGTGAATATGTCTCAAAAAAATGGGGTTTTAGCATTATTATTAGGCTCCCGGGTATCGCGCCACCCCGACTTTTCGCTATTGTTCGGCTGTGGAACTGTTTCAGTACCGCATCCGGTGAGTCGTAGTGGCCACCACAAGGAGCCCTTGAATTTACACTAACCATAGGAGGTTTCGGATGAAATCTTTTAAGAAAAGTTATCTCGGTCACGCTGTAGCGGCTGCAGTTGCTTCTACACTGCCCAGTGTTGCGTTTGCGCAAGACGACGAAGCAGGTATTGAAGAAATTGTTGTAACCGGTTCACGCCTGACCAAATCGAATGTCACATCATCTGT
>JBELJN010000014.1:0-58738 GCA_042090345.1 Halieaceae bacterium
TTCCCGGGTTGTTCGCTCCGTTACCAAAGCCACGGATCACAAAATTAGTTTGGATCGAGTTTTGGAACTGAGGCACTCTCAGTGAGGGAACAACAGATTGCAGGTCAATGAGATCCCGTACTTCTGCGCGCTCGATGACTTCACCGCTAACGACACTTACGGATAGTGGAACGTCCTGAATGGACTCGGCGCGTTTCGTCGCTGTAACGACAACTTCTTCCATTGGCTGTTGGGCCAGAGCGGGGAAACTCATGGCTGCGAGCACAGCTACACCCAGAGATTTTGAGACAAACTTCATATGGTCACCTTACTTGTGGTTTTCGTAATATTTTTGTTTTACCAACCGATAACGCTACAGCTTTTTACCCTGCAAAACGTACATATAATAGCTAAACCCTAACAGCAAATGTTATCAATAGCCAAAGCTCGTCGGGCTGTCCCGAGCGGTATTGTTAACTCACGCCTTTTTCAAAGACTCATTTCGCCGCCCAGAGGATAATGGGGTATCCGTTATCGAGCTTATCTAGGTGGGCTATCTAGCGCTGCTGCGCCGCAAGGGCTGAAAGTGAGGACTGATATCAGCCGCGGCTTTAAGGACATCGGCTTCTCGGTGTGTTGCGTGCTCAGTAGCAAAGTACGGCCTGTCAGAACTGCTTTGTATGTTTGGTTCTAAATGGGGTGGTTCCCTTGGCGTTCTTAACCAAACGATGGCGCTTGGGTGGCTGTCGGGAAGGAACAAGGTGCATAGGACCGTTACCGATGAGGTCGCGTCGCCCAATTTTCTTCAAAGCCTCTCGAAGAGCCGGCCAATTGTCCGAGTCGTGGTAGCGCAAAAAGGCCTTGTGAAGGCGTCGTTGCTTGAGACTCCTGACGGCTGGGACGTATTTGCTGTCTCGGTCTACTTTTTTGAGAGGGTTTTTCTCACTGTGATACATGGCGGTTGCTAGCGCCATGGGTGAAGGATAAAAGGTTTGTACCTGATCTGCGCGGAACTTATTGCGCTTAAGCCACAGTGCAAGGTTGACCATGTCATTGTCAGTGGTGCCGGGATGCGCGGCAATGAAGTATGGAATCAAATACTGTTTTTTACCGGCGGCCTTCGAGTATTTGTCGAACAGATTCTTAAAGCGATCGTAAGTGCCTATGCCGGGTTTCATCATTTGATCGAGCGGGCCATCCTCTGTGTGCTCGGGCGCAATCTTTAAGTAGCCTCCCACGTGATGGGTCACGAGTTCTTTGACGTATTCCGGTGTTTCCACCGCGATGTCGTAGCGCAGACCTGATGCGATTAGCACTTTTTTCACGCCTGGAATCGCCCGCGCTCTGCGATACAGATGTACCAGCGGTGTTTGGTCCGTATTCAGGTTCTTACAGATGCCGGGGAAAACGCAGCTAAGCTTGCGGCACTTGGCTTCAATCTCCTCGCTCTTACACGCCAATCGCCACATGTTGGCGGTGGGTCCGCCAAGATCCGAAATAACACCCGTGAAGCTTGGGCTTGTATCGCGAATCTTTTCAATCTCGCGCACGATCGAGTCTTCGGAACGATTTTGGATAATGCGCCCTTCGTGCTCCGTGATAGAACAAAAGGTGCAGCCGCCAAAACACCCTCGCATGATATTGACAGAGTGCTGGATCATTTCCAGCGCGGGGATTTTTGCATTGCCATAAATGGGATGCGGTCGCCGCTGGTAGGGCTGTTCAAACACCCAATCTAATTCCGGCGTGCTCAGCGGAATGGGCGGGGGATTGAACCAGACTTCACGATCGCCGTGTGCTTGGATAAGCGCCAGCGCATTGTGAGGGTTGGTCTCTTTATGCATCACCCGTGCCGCGTGCGCATACAGGACGGGGTCGTCTTTCACCGCCTCGAAACTTGGCAATCGAATGACATCACGCGACGGCGCGCTGCTGGCTAGTAGCGAGACAACCTGTACCGCCGATGCATCGGAAACATCTGTATCTGACTTCGAAGCTTCAGTCTCACAGACCTCTGGCTCCATGCCTTCATAGGGATTCAGCAGTGGCTCGACTTTTCCCGGTTGATCCACTGAACTTGAATCAATGAGGCGATAACCCGGTTCAGGCGCGTTGGTGACATAAGCGGTGCCGCGAAGATGGCGGAGTTCCTCGATGGATTTTCCATCTGCGAGACCATGCGCGAGATCTACAATGGCGCGCTCTGCATTACCGTAGAGCAGAATGTCGGCCTTACTGTCGACGAGGACGGAGCGTCGTACTTTATCGCTCCAGTAGTCGTAGTGGGCCATGCGTCTTAAGCTGGCTTCGATTCCACCTATGACAACTGGAACGTCTTTGTAAGCCTCGCGAGCACGTTGACTGTATACCGTCACCGCTCGGTCGGGTCGCTTGCCAGCAAGATCTCCGGCGGTGTAGGCATCATCGTTGCGCCGCTTCTTATCTGCGGTGTAGTGATTGATCATCGAGTCCATATTGCCGGCCGCGATGCCAAAGAAGAGATTAGGCTTTCCTAGCGCTCTAAAGGCATCTGCACTTCGCCAGTCCGGCTGAGAGATGATGCCCACGCGGAAGCCTTGGCCTTCGAGGACACGGCCAATAACGGCCATACCGAAGCTTGGATGATCGACATAGGCATCTCCTGTGACGATGATAATGTCACAGCTATCCCAGCCAAGCTGCTCCATCTCTACACGGGACATTGGAAGCCATGGCGCGGGACCAAAGCACTCAGCCCAGTACTTACGGTGCGAGAAAATGTCTATCGGTTTTTCGTTCACGGGAGTTGTGGCTTCTGCTCTCTCAGCTCGTCAGGGACCTCTAGGTCAGCACCGCAGTGCTTACAGTGTTGCGCATCCAAGGCATGGTCAACGCCTGCACACACGGGACAGTTCCATGACAGCGTTTGTGCGGCACGGCGAGTTCCCAATCGTTCCCATAGTTTACTGGTTACGATAGCCGTCGGCACAGCCAAAATTGAATAACCGATCAAAATACCAATTGACGCAACAAAACGCCCCATCGGTGTTCCGGGAACCACATCGCCATATCCGACGGTTGTTATGGTCACAACGGCCCAGTAAATACTCATGGGGATACTGACGAACCCGTGTTCTGGACCATCGATCACGTAGAGTAAACAACCGAAAACGACGACGGTGACGATGACGATCGAAAAGAACACCATTATCGATCTCGCGGTGGCTCGCATGAGTCCGATGATCTCGATGTACTCCTCGTGAAGCTCAAACAGATGCAATATTCGAAATACACGGAGGACGCGCAAAACACGGATCACAATAAGCGAGGACGCCTCGGGCACAAATAACGTAAGGAAGGTCGGGAGAATGGCGAGTAGGTCGATCACCCCCCAAAAACTGATGGCGTAAACCGCAGGTCTTCGCAGACACCATAGGCGCGTAAGGTATTCGACCGCGAAGGCGATGGTGAAGCCCAGTTCGACCCATCGGAAGATATGACCATAGGTTGAATGGTACGCTTCGATTGAATCTAACATTACGATGAAAACGCTCGCCAAAATCATAATGAGCAGTGTGAGATCAAAGATATTGCCGGCGCGGGTTTCCGTGCCAAAAATGATGGTTTCGATGCGATCTCGTATGGGCCGAGCGTGGCTCATTGTGATGATTCCTTGAGCATCGTAAGCAGTGTTGGCCAAACAACCTCAACGAGCAGCGGCTGTGCGGTCGCATTTGGGTGGATGCCGTCGCTTTGCATCAAGCTGGGGTTTAAGAAAACTGACTCGACGATGAAAGGTAGGGTCTCAACACCCTCATAGTCTGCGAGTGAGGTGTAAATACCTCTGAAAAGATCTGTATAGCGACGACCCAAATTGGGTGGCGCCTCGGCGGCGAGCAGGAGTACTTGTGCGCCAACAGCCAGTGAGGCTTCAGTCATCGCAGCAAGATTTTCCCGCATTTGCTTTATCGGCATTGCACGCAACCCATCGTTGCCGCCAAGCTCTATGATAACCAGTGCCGGTTTGTAGTCGTCGAGCAAAGCGGGGAGCCGATACGCGCCTCCTCGGGTTGTCTCTCCCGATATGCTTGCATTGATAACGGTGGTACCTTGCATCTCTGCTTGGAGACGTTGCTCCAAGAGATTGACCCAACCTTGATCCATATTTAAGCCATAAGCGGCACTGAGACTGTCTCCGACCACGAGGACTTTGGTGGGTGAGTCTGCTTGGGCAAGGGAAGCAAGAACGAGGAGAGGTCCCAGTACCGTTGCTTTAAGTAGGGTTTGCGACGCAGAAGTTACTCCGACGCTCGTTAGTGTGGGCAACAGGAAGGTAGAAACAGTCGTCAATCCGACGCCAACGTAACGCCGTAAGTGATGCCAGAGGTAATGACGCATGATCAAAACATCCCAATTGAATAAGTCCGTAAAAACCGCTGAGGCGGTTTTACAGATCCTGAGAGGGATCGATTTGGAAATCAAGCGCGGCGAGACAGCGGCCATCGTGGGTACGTCAGGATCAGGCAAATCAACCCTGCTTGGACTGTTGGCCGGATTAGATAGTCCAACGGACGGTGAGGTTCACCTCGATGGCACCGATATCGTGCTGTTGGATGAAGACCAGCGCGCGGTGTTGCGCAGCCAAAAAGTGGGGTTTGTCTTCCAAAGCTTTCAGCTGCTGCCTGCATTGACTGCACTTGAAAACGTCATGTTGCCGCTCGAGCTGGCTGGCCGCGATGACGCTCAGCCTTTGGCAAAGGACTACCTTGCGCGAGTTGGATTGGGTGAGCGCCTGCACCATTACCCTCGAACACTGTCTGGCGGCGAGCAGCAGCGTGTAGCGATCGCACGAGCATTTGCGGCTAAGCCGTTGATATTGTTTGCTGACGAGCCCACAGGAAACCTGGATACCGCGACCGGGGCTACGATCATAGAGTTGCTGTTTGGTTTGAACGAGGAGGAGGGCACGACGCTGGTGCTCGTGACGCATGACAATGCCTTAGCAGACCGCTGCCAACGAAAATTTGTCATGGCGGCCGGCCAATTAAGTGAAGCAGCATGAAGTCACCCCTTAGTGCGTCGTTGAGACTGCTTATTCGCGACTGGCGTGGGGGCGAGTTGGGCGTTCTGTTGAGTGCGCTAGTGCTGGCTGTATCCCTCGTAGTAGCGATAAGTGGTTTTGTAAATCGACTGCAATTTAATCTTGAGAGAGAGTCTGCAAGTTTCCTTGCAGCAGATCTCGTCGTTTCGAGTTCCCGTGAGATGCCATCTGATTGGTATGATCAGGCGCGCAATACGTTTTTGTTAACAGGTGAGACGGTTACGTTTTCGTCAATGGTAATTTCCGATACCGACGAGATGTTTTTAGCCTCGGTGAAAGCAGTCGGGGGTGGTTATCCGCTTCGAGGTGCTTTGCGTGTTGAGATAGGGGACGGTGTTCTAACCGCCGATCTTCCCAATCCCGGTGAGGTTTATCTTGCCCCCCGTCTTATCCAGCAACTCGGTACTTCAGTGGGTGACGCGCTGTATGTTGGCGACGCCACACTGCAAGTCGCAGGAACACTTCTTGAGGAGCCCGACTCAACGACGGGGTTTTTCGGCTACGGTCCTCGCCTTGTTATGCATGTTGATGACCTCGCGGCGACGGGGGTTATTCAGCCGGGTAGCCGCGTGACTTACCGGTTATTACTCGCCGGGGATGCGGTATCGCTAGAGCAATATAGAAGTTGGGTAGAGCCGCAGCTGGTTCAAGGGCAGCGCCTACTATCGGTCGACGAGTCGCAGCCCGGTATTGGTGCCACACTAGAGCGGGCACGCGGTTTTTTGCTTCTTGCTGGAAGCTTGGGCGTCATGTTGGCTGCCGCTGCCATCTTGGTTGCCGCACGCCGATTTGGCGAGCGTCACACTGATCAGGTTGCGGTGATGAAGAGCCTTGGCGCGACGAAAAATACCATTCGCACGCTGTATGCGCTGAGCCTCACGTGGCTTGGACTGTTTGCCATTGCCGTTGGCAGTGGTATTGGCTGGTTGGCGCAGGATGCGATGTTTGCTGCCCTAGCGGATCAACTTCCTGGTGAGATTACGCGGGTGGGTGTGACGCCCTTTATAACTGGGGCCGTAACTGCACTGGTATGTGTGGCCTTTTTCGCATGGCCACCCTTGGCGCGTTTGGGAGCTATATCGCCGCTTCGTGTTATCAGACGGGAAACCACCATTGCCGACTCAACACGTGCTGCAGATCTTTTGCTCGGCACCCTGTCACTAGGCGCACTCATGCTTTGGTATAGCAGTGACATCAAGTTAACAGGGGCTTTGCTCGGGTCCATTGGACTGACTGTTGGCTTGGGGTTTTTTGTGGCAAAAGGCCTGCTCAGTGGGACTCGCCAAATTGGAAGCAGTGCCGGTAGTGTTTGGCGGCTTGCGCTCGCAGGTATGCAACGTCGTGGTACGGCGAGTGCCTTTCAGGTCGTCATTTTTGGTATCGCAATTATGTTGTTATTGGTGCTGACGGCTGTTCGTACAAGTCTGTTAGACCAATGGCGCCTCCAAATTCCTGAGGGTACGCCGAACCATTTTATTTTAAATGTGGCACCAATTGACGAGGCGCCACTGTTGCAGTTTTTTGCTGATCGAGACATCGAGGTTGGCGATCTTTATCCCGCGGCGCGCGGCCGTATCATGGAGGTCAACAGTGAGGTCCTGCCCGAATGGGGGCCAGATGCGACGGGTCCTCGTCAAAGGGAAGCAAACTTTACCTCTACCGATGCAAAGCCTGAAGGTAATGAGATACTCAGTGGCGAGTGGTGGGACGTGGGTGTCGATGAGGCACTTATCTCCCTTGAGGACGGCTTTGCCGCAGATATCGGTGCACAGGTTGGAGACGAACTGACACTGAGAATTGCGGCGGACGAGTTTAGGGTCACTGTTGCGAGCATACGCTCGGTCAATTGGGAGTCCATGCAGCCGAACTTTTTCGTGATTTTCCCCGAAAAGCTGCTCGATAGATTTCCAACGACGCTCTTTACCAGTTTTTATTTGGAGCCTGATGAAAAGTATCGCGTGTCTGAACTCCTTGAGTTTATGCCGACGATTACATTGATTGAGGTTGATGTTGCCATCGAGGAAATCAAAACAATCATCGATCAGGTCAGTCAGGCAATTGAGCTTGTACTTCTCATCATTCTTGTTGCAGGCGCGCTTGTACTCATCGCGGGGGTCAGTTCGAGTGTTGATGAACGACTTCACGAGAGTGCCATCCTGAGGGCTTTAGGGGCAGGGCGCATGACGTTATTGGGTGCCGTGGCAATCGAGTTTGCGGCAATGGGTGCGCTTGCTGGAGTCTTGGCAATAATGGGTTCTGAGTCGGCTGGCTGGGTACTACAGACTCAGATGTTGGAGTTGGACTACCAAGTTCAGTGGATGCTTTGGCCCTTAGGTGTTGTCCTAGGTGCAGTGATCATCGGGGGTTTGGGGACTTATGCTTGCCGGCGAGTCGTGTACGCCCCTCCGTTACAGGTGCTGCGAGAGCTTTGATTGGGTTTCAAAGACTCTCGCATGATCATACCGCATATGTAGATGCAGTGACGTATGTAAGCCCTCGGCAGGCTTCCTAGCCTAGCAGGTGTCGTACCGCGTCACGCTCCTCGCTCAGTTCTTGGGCTGTTGCGTCCATTTTCTCACGACTGAAATCGTTTACGGCCACCCCTTCAACGACACTGTAAACGCCGTCACTGCAGGTGCAAGGGAAGGAGTAGATTAACCCTTCGGGCACGCCATAAGCGCCAGTGGATAAGATGCCCATAGACGTCCAATCGTTGTCCGCGGTGCCCAGGGCCCAAGTGCGCATGTGATCGATCGCTGCGTTCGCCGCAGAGGCTGCCGATGAAGCGCCACGTGCTTTGATAATAGCGGCGCCGCGTTGCTGAACCGTAGGGATAAAGTCGTTTTCATACCACGCTTGATCAACCAACTCGATCGCAGACTGGCCCTTGATGCGTGCATTAAAGAGGTCGGGGTATTGCGTCGCCGAATGATTACCCCAGATCGTCATATTAGTGACGTCGGTGTTGACCGAGCCCGTCTTTTGAGCGATCTGCGTGATAGCGCGATTATGATCAAGACGTGTCATAGCGGTGAACTGGCTCCCAGCGATATCCGGTGCGTTGTGCATGGCGATGAGAGCATTTGTATTTGCGGGGTTACCAACTACTAAAACCTTTATATTTCTGCTTGCTATGGCGTTCATGGCCTGGCCTTGTGCAGAGAAAATGGCAGCGTTGGCTTCAAGGAGGTCTTTGCGCTCCATACCTGGACCTCTGGGCCGCGCACCGACCAGCAGAGCGTAATCGGCGTCTGCAAAGGCGACAGTGGGATCGTCGCTGCAAGTGATGCCCGCTAAGAGAGGAAAGGCACAGTCATCAAGCTCCATTTTCACACCTTCGAGCGCATCCAAGGCGGGTGTGATATCCAACAGGTTGAGGCGCACCGGCTGGTCTGTACCCAACATAGCACCTGACGCAATGCGAAAAAGAAGCGCATACCCAATTTGTCCGGCTGCGCCGGTTACGGTAACTGTGACAGGTGTTTTCATTTGACTCTCCTTGATGAAGCGGCCCCAGACCGCTGGATGTGGACAACGTTGCGACGCGAATTCTCGTGGTCTGAGCGCCAAACTGCAAGCGCGTTTTGCTACCCAATGGCCTCTATTTAGACAGCTAATTTTGCGATGTTCGACTGGGACAATTATTATCCGCGTTTTCTAGCGACGATTTCCCTATGTCTCAGCCTGCCAATTCGGTCCAAGAGCACACGCCTAACATTGTGAGGGGACCCGCGAGTGATCCGCGCAAGGCGGCCTATAACCGGAACAAACTGATCAAGCGGTTGCGCCGGCTGACGGGACAAGCAATTTCTGATTACAACATGATTGAGGCGGGTGACCGCGTCATGGTGTGTTTGTCGGGAGGGAAAGACTCCTACACGATGCTCGATATTCTGCTTCACCTTCAGCGAAGTGCTCCGATCGATTTTGAAATAATTGCCGTTAATCTTGATCAAAAGCAGCCTGGATTTCCTGAGCACGTGCTGCCGGAGTATCTAGAGGACCTAGGCGTTCCTTATTATATTTTGGAGCGCGATACTTACAGTGTTGTGCGATCGGTCATTCCCGAAGGGAAAACAACCTGTGGCCTGTGTAGCCGATTGCGGCGCGGTACACTCTATGGTTTCGCTGAGCAGATTGGGGCGACCAAAATAGCGCTTGGACATCACCGTGACGATATCGTTGAAACACTGTTTCTCAATATGTTTTTCGGAGGGAAACTCAAGGCGATGCCCCCGAAGTTGTTAAGCGACGATAAACAGAACATCGTTATCAGGCCGCTAGCTTATTGCAAGGAAACAGACATAGAGCGCTACGCAAGTCAGCAAGGGTTCCCCATTATCCCCTGTAACTTGTGTGGTTCTCAGGAAAATCTTCAGCGCGTCGAAATAAAGAAAATGCTGATCGAGTGGGAGCGTGATTATCCCGGTCGCACTGAAACCATTTTCAAGTCCCTCAAGAATGTGTCGCCGTCTCAGCTTGCAGATGGGACGCTTTTTGATTTTGAGACCTTGGCACTCCAACGCGAGCGTGCCAGTGAGCTCACTCTTCCATTGATTAAAACGGTGTCACTGTGAGTGACACGTTGCTGGCGGTCAGTGATGTCACTATTCAGAGAGGCATTCGTCAGCTATTGCAAGGCGTTAATCTCGTCGTAAGGTCCGGTGAGATATGGCAATTGCGAGGGAGTAATGGCGTTGGAAAGACGTCACTTTTACGCGCGATGGCGGGTCTTGCGCGCGTAGAGGTATTTGGAAGCATTACGCGATGTGATGACGTATTGTACTCGGGGCACGCTGCGGCACTGAAATCCGCGTTATCGGCTCGAGACAACCTGATCTCGCACCCCTCGGGTAGCGGTTCACCTGCGCCGTCAGAGGTTGACGCGGCTTTGGTCCGCGTTCAGCTGGAGGGTTACGAGCACGTCAATACCGGACAACTTTCGGCGGGTCAGAAGCGACGCGTGGCGCTGGCGCGGTTGTTTCTCCCAAGTGGTCGGCTTTGGCTCCTAGACGAACCCTTTACTGCGCTGGATAGCCACGGCGTCAAGGTGTTGGAGACTCGATTCATCGAACACGTGGAGCAAGGCGGAGCGGTCGTGTTTACCAGCCACCAGGCAGCGAACCTCGGCGGTAGGCTGCAAGTCGTCGATTTGGAGCAGTTTAATGGTGAGTAAATCCGGCGAGCTAAACGTGCCTCAATTCCTGTGGGGCCAAACTCGCAGACATTTGGGGTTACTGATCGCTTCGCCTGGTGAAATCGTCAATCCCTTACTGTTTTTTTTGCTTGTGGTGATTTTGTTTCCGCTTGGACTTGGACCCGATCCAGCACAGCTGGCATTACTTGCACCCGGTATCCTCTGGGTCGTAGCGCTACTTGCGAATTTGATGATCTGTATGCGTCTCTTTGTCGACGACTACGAAGATGGCAGTCTTGAGCAGCTGGCGATGGCCCCGTTACCGCTTGCTGTCGCTGTGCTCCCACAGCTTTTAGCCTCGTGGTTGGCGAGCGGGTTCCTACTCAGTCTTGTGTCACCGCTTTTTGGGGTAATGCTGGGCTTACCGCTCAGTGCCGCCTCGACACTGGTAGTGAGTTTGCTGCTTGGAACACTGATCATGCTGTTATTGGGCGGGGTGGGCGCTGCACTAACGGTTGGCGTTCAGCGAGGTGGGATTTTGCTGGCGCTCTTGATTCTGCCGCTCTACGTCCCCATCCTCATTGCAGGGACGCGCGCGCTCGAGGAGGCGACTCATCAAGGGGATCCGACAGTCGCGCTCGCGCTTTTAGGTGCCGGGGTTACGGGTGGTTTGATTTTAGCGCCGGTAGCGATCGCGGCGGGGCTCAGAGTGTCTTTGGAACTCTGAGACTCCTTTTATTGGATTAACCCTATATACTTCGTTTATGTGGCGCATCATTCATCAATTTGGCTCTCCTCCTTGGGTTTATCGATTCTGTGATCGCGTTATTCCTTGGCTGCTTCCACTGACACTACTGGCGCTCTGTGCCGGCAGCGTCTGGGGACTCTTGTATGCACCCACCGATTACAAGCAAGGCGATTCCTATCGAATCATTTACATTCACGTACCAACAGCTGTTGTGTCACTCGCAGGCTATTACGTTATGGCTTGTGCGGGGCTCGTGAGTTTGGTTTGGCGAATTAAGCTTGCGGACACGGCCATGCGAGCCGCCGCACCTATTGGCGCTGCGTTTACAGCAGTGGCATTGGTTACGGGTGCCATTTGGGGGAAGCCCACATGGGGCGCCTGGTGGGTGTGGGATGCGCGTGTTACTTCGATGCTCATTTTGTTTTTTCTTTATGTGGGCGTCATAGCCTTGTTTCAGGCCTATGAAAATAAGGCCATTGCCGCTCGCGCTTGTGCGATCTTGAGTCTTGTTGGCACGGTCAATATTCCCATCATCTACAAGTCAGTGGACTGGTGGTACTCGCTGCATCAACCTGCATCGATTAAGTTTACAGGCGAGTCGGCTATCGATTCGTCGATGCTGTATCCGTTACTAGGCATGATCGTCACGTTTTATGCACTATTTGCGGTGTTGATGATGCTCAATTTGAGGCAGTTTTTGACTGAAGAGCACGCGAAGTCATCTTGGCTGGGTAAAAGGTTGGCGCAATAGAATGCAATTCGATTCCGTTTCAGAGGCGATAACAATGGGTGGGCATGGCGCTTATGTATGGAGTGCCTACGCTATTACGCTCGTCGTTGTTGGTATAAGCCTTCTTAGACCTTGGCTTGCAACACGCAAATTGAAGCGCGTGATCCGACAAGAGTTGTCTCGGCAGCAAGGCGAGGTGATGCGCGACGCTGCAACAAGTGTTGCTAATGAGGTGGCCGATGCACCCCAAGCGTAAGCAGCGGCTTCTGATTGCATTGGCTATTGTCGCTCTATCTAGCGCTACCATTGGCCTAATAGCGTATGCCTTAAGCGGCAATATCAATCTATTTTACTCACCGTCTGAGGTGGCATCTGGGGAAGCGCCGCTTGAACGGAAACTTCGGGTTGGCGGAATGGTGGTCGAGGGCAGTGTCAAGCGCGCCTCAGACCGTCTTGAGACGCGCTTTGACGTCACCGACTTTGTTCATTCAGTGACCGTTTCCTACGACGGCATATTACCCGACCTCTTTGCCGAGGGTGAGGGTGTTGTGGCAACGGGTGTTCTGGGTGCAGATGGCGTTGTTACCGCGAGCGAGGTGCTGGCAAAACATGATGAGAATTACATGCCGCCTGAGGTGGCAGAAGCGCTTGAGAAGGCCAATGCGGTAGGGGTGTCAGAGTGATACCTGAAGCCGGCCACATAGCGCTCATTCTCGCCCTGTGCCTGTCAATATTGTTGGGTGTGGTCCCCATGGCGGGCGCGTGGCGAGGTCAGCGCTGGGCCATGAACTTGGCACCAAGCCTCGCAGCGGGTGTGTTTGTCTTTTTGAGCATTGCTTTTGCCTGCTTAGCGGTGGTTTTTCTGCAGGATGACTTCTCCGTTAAGGTGGTAGCGAGTAATTCGAATTCCTTACTACCCCCGATCTATAAGTTCTCCGCTGTATGGGGTAATCACGAGGGATCACTCCTTCTCTGGGTTTGGATGTTAGGGGCTTGGGCGCTTGCCGTTGCCATTGCAAGTCGCGGTCTACCGCTGGTGGTTCTCGCCCGTGTTCTCAGCGTGCTTGGACTCATTGGGATGGGGTTTATCGCATTTTCTTTGTTTACCTCAAACCCGTTCGAACGTTTGCTTCCAGGCGTTGCTGCCGAGGGACAGGACTTAAATCCTTTACTGCAGGACCCCGGTCTGATCATCCATCCTCCGTTGTTGTACATGGGATACGTTGGGCTTGCCGTTCCTTTTGCGTTTGCGGTCGCCGCGTTACTGGGAGGGCGATTAGATGCCGCTTGGGCGAAGTGGTCTCGGCCATGGACTAATGTGGCGTGGGCATTTCTGACACTTGGGATCATGTTGGGAAGCTGGTGGGCGTATTACGAGCTAGGTTGGGGTGGCTGGTGGTTTTGGGATCCTGTCGAGAATGCATCGTTTATGCCGTGGTTGGTTGGCACAGCGCTGATTCACAGCTTAGCTGTAACCGAGAAAAGAGGATTATTTCGGTCTTGGACAGTGCTCCTTGCTATCTCAGCGTTCTCTCTTTCCCTACTGGGAACGTTTTTGGTGCGATCGGGTGTATTAACGTCTGTTCATGCCTTCGCTGCTGATCCGGAGCGTGGCTTGTTCATTTTGGTCTTTCTTGTTCTGGTTGTTGGGGGTTCTCTGACGCTCTACGCATTCCGTGCGCCGACCGTTTCAAGTCCCATCAACTATCGACTGGAGTCCCGCGAGTCACTTTTGCTGGCCAATAACCTCATTTTTGCGGTTTCCGCGATCGTCGTCCTCTTGGGTACGCTGTTTCCCCTGCTGATGGACGCACTGGGTGAGGGCAAGTATTCGGTCGGTCCTCCCTACTTCAATGCAGTCTTTGTACCCGCTATGGCACTGTTAGCGCCCTTCATGGCGGTTGGCCCCATTTCACGGTGGAAGGCTGACTCGGCGACCCGTTGGCTCGGTGAGTTGCTGGTCCCGGCAATTGTCTGTCTGGCTGTTGCCGTTATTGCTCCCTACCTAAGCGTTGGAGAAGTGAATGTGTGGGCATCGCTTGCTGTTCTGCTGGCTGGCTGGGTGGTGATGGGTCTTGTTCGCGATTTACAGCAACGCATGCGCGGTGTGACGTCGCTTGGCAGCGCGTTGGCAAGGCTTTCACCGTCTTATATCGGGATGCTCGCAGCGCATTCTGGGTTTGCGCTTACGATGGTTGGTGCCGTATTTGTTACGCAGTTCAGCGCTGAGCGTGATTTGCGCCTGGAGGCGGGTGATGCGGTTGAGTTAAATGGCTACACCTTTACGCTTACTGATCTTACCGTCGTCGAAGGTCCCAATTACGCAGCCGACCGGGGTGTGTTTGAGGTGAAATACAACGGCGAATTATTCACGACATTGTTGCCGGAAAAGCGGCGGTATGTTGCCAGTGGGCAGATCATGACGGAGGCGGCTATTGATGCGGGCTTTACGCGCGACCTTTACATTGCGATGGGTGAGCCGCTAGGTGATGGTGCGTGGTCCGTTCGCGTGCAACACAAGCCGCTTATCCGCTGGATATGGTTGGGTGCATTGATGATTGGCTTGGGTGGTTTGACCACCGCGCTGGATAAACGGTACCGGAGAGTATCGGCCGCACGGCATCTTAGGGGAGATGAGGCGCTTGCTACTTAAACGGTTTCTTCCACTTGTGGCATTTCTAGTCCTTGTACTGCTGCTTGTGCGGGGCTTATCGTTGGATCCGACTGAGCTGCCGTCTGCGCGACTTGGCGACAGGATACCCGCTTTTAATTTACCTCTTTTGAGTACCGAGGAGTGGCGCAGTGCTGATGATTGGATAGGCCAGCCCGCACTGCTCAATGTTTGGGCCACCTGGTGTTTCTCCTGTCGTGTGGAACATCCGTATTTGCTCGAGCTTGCTGGACAGGGTGTTGTCATCTACGGGCTTAATTACAAGGATGAGCCTGAAAAGGCCGCCCAATGGTTAGTCGATTTAGGTAATCCCTACACGGAGACTATCGTGGATCAACGTGGCGATTTTGGACTCGATTTGGGCGTTTACGGTGCGCCAGAGACCTATGTTATCGGCGCAGATGGGATCATTAGGCACAGGCACGTGGGCGTGGTGACCGCGCAGGTCTGGACAGAGCAACTTCAACCTTTCTTTGAGGCCAATTAATGATCCGAGTGCTTTTTTCATCTGTTCTGGTGAGTGTCATGATGTCGATAGCCTCGATGAACGCGATCGCGGTTATAGAGACCTACGAATTCAGTACACCCGAGCTCGAGCTTCGGTATAAGGCCTTGAGCCAAGAGCTGCGCTGCCCCAAGTGCCAGAATCAGAATATTGCCGATTCTAATGCCCCGATCTCTCGCGATCTCAGAGCAATTGTCCATGAGCAGTTAGAGGCAGGCGCAAGTGACGATCAGATTATTACTTATCTCGTAGACCGCTATGGTGAATTCGTTCGATATCGGCCTGGCGTTGACGGCAATACGTTTTGGCTTTGGTCCGCGCCGATTATCTTATTTCTGATGGCTTTTGCCGTCGTATGGTTACAAATTCGGGGCGACCGTGACGTCACAAAAGTTGAATCCAACGCTGAGCGCGCGCGTGAGTTGCGCGAAAAGTACGACGGAAAATAATAATGACTGAGTTATGGCCAATAGTGGTTGCACTCTGCGCGCTAGCAGTGATTTTTGTCGTTGGACTGCCGATGATCTGGCGTCGCCAAATTGAGGGTGAGACCGTCGAGGATTGGCTGGCCGTGCGGCGAGAGGAGATAACTGACGAGACCCTTTTATCCGATGCTCAGCTCAGAGTCTGGGATGACAAGGAAGCCGATAAAAAGTTTGATGATGCCGGCCTGTCGGTTACGAAGGCCGCGTCGAGACCCGGATATCAAGTGGCGCTAGCGGGCGCGATAGTTCTGGCAACCATCGCTCTTTACGACCGACTTGGCGCGTATGAAGACGTTCAAATCACGCGCGCAATCGCGTCGCTCAGCGAGGCGACGCCCAATGACGTGACGGCCCTGATTGAACGAATTGAAGCAAGGTCTGCTGCTAGACCCACAAATCTCGATTATCAGTCGCTGTTGGGTGAGTATTACGTGGCGACCGGTAACGCGGCAGGGGCCTTGGAACGATTTGAGCTGATCCTGGCTGAAGCACCGAACGCACCAGATGTGTTGGGTCGAGCGGCGCAGGCTGAATTTGTTGCACAAGGTCAAGTATTGACCGAGCGTGCAAGGGCGCGAGCAGAGCAGGCGCTTGCGGGAAATCCTCGTCAAAAGTCGGCGCTGGCGACGTTGGCGATGGGCTCCTTTGGGGCTGAGCAATATCAGGAAGCCATCGGTTACATGCGCGTTTTGCGAGATTTGGAAGTGCCGGGCTCCGAAGGCCACCAACTGATGCTCAATGCCATTGTCGAGGCGCAAACACGATTGAATGAAGAGGCACCCAGCCAGGCGCCCGTGAGCATCAATGAAATGCCTGCACCGACAGCGTCGGTAACCCTGTCGGTCCGGGTGCCAGAAGGTGTGGAAGCCGCAGCCCTGAAAGGTAAAACCGTATTTGTCATCGCGAGGCCTGCAGGTAGCACTGCGCGAATGCCGACTGCCGTGGCTCGAGTTGTCGCCGGTGACTGGCCATTGCGAGCAACACTTACGGATGACAACAGTATGGCGGGTCAGAAACTATCGTCATTGACCTCGGTCGACCTGGAGGTTCAGGTCTCTGACAACGGCCAGCCCGGCCTCGACAACGCTCGGTTTACTGGCGAGTTGCGAGGGGTTTCGGTACGCGGCAAGGACACTTCTGAGATCGTACTTCGCGCTAACGCTCAATAAGATGCGTTTTGCATATAGTGTTAGCCCTTCTTTGTAGGTACACTACATCTAGTGTTTTTAATAATAAAGCGGTGGCGCGTTCTGGCGCCGGGATTCTAGAGTAAATGCGCTTAAAGTCGATTTCTCTCGCAGGCTTTAAATCATTCGTCGATCCGACCCGGGTCACGCTGCCAAGCAACATGTGTGCAGTGGTTGGACCGAACGGTTGTGGTAAGTCCAACATCATTGATGCGGTTCGGTGGGTGATGGGTGAAAGCTCGGCGAAGACCTTGCGTGGCGAGTCCATGACGGACGTCATCTTCAACGGTACCACCCACCGACAACCAGTCGGGCAGGCAAGTATTGAACTTCTGTTTGATAACTCGACGGGGAAGGTGGGCGGCGAATACGCCGCCTACAACGAGATTTCAGTCCGCCGTGTTGTCAGTCGCGAGGGTGCGTCAGACTATTTCCTCAACGGTAACAAGTGTCGTCGTCGTGACATTACAGATCTCTTTTTAGGCACCGGGCTAGGGCCTCGAAGCTATGCCATCATCGAGCAGGGCATGATTTCTCGGTTGATCGAATCGCGTCCCGAAGATTTGCGCGTCTACATTGAAGAAGCTGCTGGCATATCGAAATACAAAGAGCGCCGTCGCGAGACTGAAAACCGCATGCAGCGGACGCTGGACAACCTCGACCGACTGACGGATTTACGCGAGGAGTTAGAGCGCAACCTATCGCATCTTAAGCGTCAGGCTCAGGCGGCGGAGCGTTTTGGAGAATACAAAGAGCAGGAGCGGGAGCTAAAGGCGCAGCTCTTGGTCTTGCAGCGGCGAGTGCAAAGCACTGTAGCGACCCGCGCTCAGCGTGAAATTGATGATTTTGCGACCGAGCGAGAACGTCATCAAGCTCAGGTTTCTTCGGCGGTCTCGGAAATAGAGTCGCTGCGACAGCAGATCACTGATGCCAATGAATCTGCAGGTAATCTCCAGGGAAACTTTTACGCATTGGGCAGCGAGGTTAGTCGTATCGAGCAGACGATTAAGTTTGCGAAGCAGCGACGCGATTCACTTGCACGTGATCTTGAGCAAACCCTCGACGGTAAGCAGCGAGAATTAGGTTTGGTTGATTCGGACAGTCAGCGATTGACTGAGCTAGCTGAGGCATTAGCCTCCATCGAGCCCACCTTGGCTCGGGAGCGAGAAGAGGTGGCTAGGGTTGATGTAGCGCTTGCTGAAGCAGAGAAAGCGGCCCAAACCGCCGATGGCAGTTGGGAGAGTTTTACGCAACAAGCGGCGCTGCCCAAACAGCAGGTTGAAGTCCAGCAGGGCCGAAAAGCCAACGCGGAGCGGAATTTGGCCACGCTGACTGAGCGGTTGGATCGTATTGGGAAGGAGCTCGAGTCCTTGAGTTCGCACGAGGAGACAGCATCGCTGGATGCTATTGTCGAATCGTTGGCCGAGGCAGAGGCTGCAGCAACACTTCAGCGCAATGATCTGGAGCGATCACGGCACGTCTTGGTAGATTCGCGTGACCAATTGGGTCTAAAACGCGAAGAGCAAGACGAGTTGCGGCGCCAAACGCAGGTACTAGCGGGTCAGAGAGCTTCTCTAGAGGCCCTTCAAGCGGATGCAAGGGATGAGGACGCGGAGGCCCAGGCAAATTCTTGGCTCCAAAAGACCTTGTGCTCTCAAGGAAGTGCGCTACTTGATTTGGTGTCCGTGAAAAGCGGATATGAGTCGGCCGCGGATTTGGTGTTAGCGGAATGGCTGTCATCAATAGGCGCCGATTTCAAGCACATGCCCGCCGAGCCTTCGCAGCCACCGTCGGGCCTTTCGTTAATTGACTCGACGCTATCTGAAGCGAGTGCGGACCCAACGATGTTGTCACATTACATCAGTGGACCCTCCGGGATTGAAGATGTGTTAGCCGGTGTGCGGGTAGTTAAAACCTGGCAAGAAGCTATTGCAGCGCGATCACATTTATTGTCCGGGCAGTCTGTGGTGTCACAGGATGGTTTGTGGGTCGGCCGCTCATGGATGCGCTCTCGAACACAAGCCGATGCGGAGCAGGGCATGATCGCTCGCCAGGGGCGTCTGGCGGCGATAATACAGGAATTTGAGCGTGTCTCGACGCAGCTCGCCGAGGTCGATGAGGCGCTAGAGACACTGCGTCGTAACCGAGCTGATGCCGAACAAGCAATTGATACGCAGCAGGAAATCTTGCAGGCATCCCAGCAGCAAGTGATTCAGTTTGAATCGCAAAAGCGCGCGCTCATTTCGCAGCAAGCTCAACGACTGGCGCGTGAAGAGCAGTTGAAACAGGATTTAGCCGACACCGAAGTACGTGTCTCTGAAGAGCAGTCGGTCATCTCTGAGGCCACCCAGATGCTGGGGCGCGCGCGTTCACAGGTGGCGTCCGATGAGACTTCACGTGAGGCGTTAGAAGATCAACGCCAGTCTGCACGTGATGTTGTTCGTCAAAGTCGGCAGGCAAAGCAGCAAGCGGATGTGGCCTTTAATCGCAGCGAAGTAAGGCATCGCGAGTTGCTGACACAGCGAGAAGCGCTCTCTCAGTCGATCGATCGTGCTCGGCAGCAGCTGGAGAGTTACGAGCAACGTGAAGCTTCAATCAGAAGTGAAATGCCAACCGAGGAGGATCCCGACCGCGAGGCTCAGCGTGAGCTGAGTGAACTCTTGGAACGTCGACTTGGTGTTGAGGCTCAGCTCACACAGGCTCGCCAGGTATTGTCGGAGCTAGAGAGTACCTTGCGTGAACGAGAGCAGACTCGTATGCAGGCGGAACAGGCGGCAGCGGGCGTGCAGACCCAAAGTGAAGGTGCGCGTCTTAAGCTTGCCGAAACAGGGGTTCGTGTTGAACAAATTGACGCTTTGTTAAACGAACTTGAAGTAACGGTTGAGCAAATAGAGGCTGAACTCCCCGCGGACGCCGATGAGAGCGAGTGGCAGATTCGTGTTGAGCGAATCGGCGCGAAGATTCATCGTCTGGGCCCCATTAACCTGGCCGCCATTGATGAGACAAGCCGAGCGCAGGAGCGCAAGCAGTATCTCGATAAGCAAGACGACGATTTGCGGACGGCGTTGGAAACGCTTCAGAACGCAATAAAGAAAATTGATAAAGAGACACGAAGCCGCTTCAAAGACACCTTTGACACGGTAAACGCGGGATTCAGCGAGCTGTTTCCAAAGGTATTTGGCGGCGGTACTGCCTTTTTAGAAATGACGGGCGATGATCTACTGGATACGGGCGTCGCGATCATGGCCCGTCCACCGGGTAAGAAAAATAGTACGATTCACCTTCTGTCTGGTGGTGAGAAGGCCATGACGGCCATTGCCTTGGTATTCTCTATTTTTCAGTTGAATCCAGCGCCATTTTGTATGTTGGATGAGGTGGATGCGCCGCTCGATGACGCAAATGTGGGTCGTTATGCGCGACTGGTCTCTGAGATGTCCAAAAAAGTCCAGTTTGTATTTATAACGCACAATAAAATCACCATGGAAGCTGCCGAGCAGCTAATGGGTGTGACGATGCATGAGCCAGGAGTCTCCCGACTGGTAACGGTTGATATTGAGGAAGCTGCAAGATTGGCAGCTAGCTAGGGGTGAAAAGCGATGTCAGGGGTACTCTCTGCCTTAACTATTGAGACGGTATTAGCACTGATAATTGTGGTGGTGCTGTGTGTGGCACTGATTGTCAGTGCGCGTCGGCGGCGTCGACAAGGCTACAAGATGAATGCGCGTGTCATGCGTGATGAGGCACCTGTGCCCGACCCACATGACCGGTCTGCAAGAGAGCTCCCAAATGGGGGTGCGCGGGTTGTCGGCAGACAAGATCCTACTTTTGGAACCTTCGATGAGTCCGCGACCGGCATGGCTACTCCTGAGTTCGACGATGAGGCAGTATTTGTCCCCAGCCGCGTCTTTGACGATCACGTAGACGAGGCAAATACCACCGCCCCCGATGACGTAGATGAAAAGCCCGGTACAGTGGACTGGCTCGATGAGATTGAAGCGGTTCCGGTAGGCGGACAAACAGCCAGGCTTCCCAGGCATGAAGATGCACAGGTCTACTCCCTCAACGTGGTTGCGCGAGCTGAACAAGGCTTCTCCGGAGACGATGTACTTCGAACATTGCTTGGCTGTGGTTTGCGGTTCGGCGATATGGATTTCTTTCATCTGTCTGAGATCGAGGGGGGAGCGCCAACGATCCAGTTCAGCGTGGCGAATATGATGCAGCCCGGTGTCTTTGATCTTGACGACATGGAGGCGCTGTCGACCAAAGGATTAATGCTTTTCGTAACGCTTCCGGGGCCTGCTGACATGACACGAGCTTTTGACTTGATGTTGCAGACAGCGCAAACGGTTGCAGAAAATCTGGGTGGCGACGTATTGGATGAGACCCGCAGCGTGCTGACAAAACAATATGTAGAGCGCGCGCGCCAAGCAATTAGAGAATTTGAAGCCAAGTGTAAAATAGAGCCTCGTTAATGCGGGCGATAGAGCAAGAAATTAGAGAACTTGTCAGCAAGCTCGATGCATGGTCACTTGCTTATCATCGCGACGACAACCCCATTGCTAGCGACGCTGAATACGATAGGGCGCTGCGATTACTACGTGAGCTCGAAGCGGAAAATCCGCATTTATTGTCGCCAACATCACCGACACAACGAGTGGGCGATAAGCCGCTGAGCGAGTTTCGGAGTGTTGTGCACAAGGCGCCCATGTTAAGTCTTGATAACGCCTTTAGTGGCGAAGACTTGAAGGCGTTCGAGGAACGTAACGCAGCCAAGCTAAACCTGCCAAAACTGGCGTTTTGTTGTGAGCCCAAGCTCGATGGGGTGGCACTGAGCTTGGTTTACGAAAATGGCATCCTTGTGCGCGCGGCGAGTCGTGGAGACGGTAGCGTGGGTGAAGACATTACCCACAACGCGCGCACTATCCCCACGGTGCCTTTGCAATTATCAACAAATCATCCGCCGCCTGTATTGGAAGTTCGCGGTGAGGTTGTGATCCCTCGCGCTGAATTTTCCAAGATGAACGGGCGTTTAATTGAGCGCGGTGAGTCCGTTTTTCAAAACCCCAGAAACGCAGCGGCGGGAAGTTTGCGTCAACTTGACCCCCGAATTACGGCAAAACGTCCGCTTGTTTTTATGGCGTACTCGGTGGGTTACTCAGAAGCGGCCCAGTTGCCCGAGTCGCATAGAGAGACACTCAACCACCTTAACGAGCTGGGTTTTAAAACGTCCGATCTTATCGAGCTCGCCGAGGGTTGGGAGGCCGCTGAGGCATACGTTGCCCGTATTCTCGAGCGTAGGGATGCCATTGGTGTCGATATCGATGGGGTGGTAGTCAAAATTGATAGCTATGACCAGCAGAACGCGGTCGGTTTTGTTGCGCGTGCGCCTCGATGGGCGATCGCTCGAAAGTTTCCGGCACAGGAAGAGGTGACCCGATTAATCGATGTTGACTTTCAAGTTGGACGGACAGGGGCGGTAACGCCCGTTGCACGGCTCGAGCCTGTCTTCGTTGGCGGCGTAACGGTCAGTAACGCGACATTACATAACGCAGACGAAATTGCCCGACTCGACGTGCGGGTGGGAGATGAGGTGATTGTGAGGCGCGCTGGGGATGTTATCCCTCAGATTGTCCGAGCGCTTGCTGATCGTCGCAGCGAGCCTTTGCCTAAAATTATGTATCCGACACATTGCCCCGATTGCCATTCAGTACTTACGCGCGACTTGGACGAGGCCGCTGTTCGCTGTGAAAACGCATCGGGTTGTCCTGCTCAACAAAAAGCAGCCCTGGAGCACTTCGTGTCAAGAAAAGCCATGGACATCGATGGCGTCGGTGAAAAGTTGCTACATCAACTCTTTGATGCGGGGTTGATAAAAAATGCAGCCGATTTGTACAGTCTTGACCTCGATACCCTGGCCAACCTTGAGCGAATGGGTGCCAAGTCGGCTAAAAAAGCGTTGAGTGCCATCGACGCGAGTAAGAAGACGGAATTACCAAGATTTATTTATGCCCTGGGAATTCGCGAGGTGGGCGAGGCGACTGCCCGCAATTTATCAACGTATTTTGGCAGCTTGGAGTTGTTAAGTAAGGCTTCTCGAGACGCTTTAGAAGCGGTGGACGACGTGGGACCTGTTGTAGCGGCACGCATTCACCAGTTTTTTAACTATGAGCCAAATACGGTGTTAGTGGAACGTCTTTTAAATGCCGGTTTGCACTGGGAATCGGCGAGTAACGATGCCACCGGCGATGGCATTCTCAGCGATCAAACGTGGGTCGTAACGGGCAAGCTGGAGTCGATGTCCAGAGATGAGGCGGGGAGCCTTATTCGTCGTCACGGGGGACAGACGGCTGGATCAGTCAGCAAGAAGACAGATGTCTTACTCGCCGGTCCTGGCGCAGGTTCAAAGCTCAGCAAAGCACAATCGCTGGGAATTACCATCATTGATGAAGCCGGTTTCTTAGCACTCATTGGGGAGGTGCCGTCGTGAATAGACTTTGGACCATGGGCATATTCCTGGCGATACTGGCCGTAGCTGGATGTGCGACAAAACCGCCCTCCAAGCTCGACAATATCTGCGATATTTTTCGAGATAAAGATGACTGGTATCAAGATGCCGCAGCATCGCGGCAGAAATGGGGCGTGCCTATCTCAGTAATGATGGCATTTATGCATCAGGAGTCACGCTTTGTCGCGGGGGCAAAACCGCCGCGGAAGCAAATTTGGGGTTTTATTCCAGGTCCTCGTCCCAGCGACGCGTACGGCTATTCTCAGGCGAAAAACAGTACATGGGATTGGTATAAAACCAAGTCAGGTAATCACGGCGCAGACCGTGATGACTTTGATGACGCCATTGACTTCGTGGGCTGGTATAACCAAATAACACACCAGACGAACGGTATTGCGAAAGACGATGCCTTTCGACTCTACCTCGCCTATCACGAAGGACATGGTGGTTATAAGCGGGGAACGTACCGAGCAAAGCCATGGTTAGTGGAGGTGGCTAGAAAGGTTGATCGCAGGGCGAATCTTTACAACCGGCAGCTGGCATCCTGTCAAGACGAGTTTAAAAAGAAGGGGTGGTTGGATTGGTGGTAGTCACCGTCATGTTTCTGTCATTTTTTTTTCATTTAATGTGCGTGGGCCTAGAGGATTGAAAGCATGACAGGAAAAAAAGTTCTAATTGTCGACGACGAGTTTTCTATTCGTGACATGCTAAGAATGGCTTTGGAAATCGCTGAATTTGAGTGCATAGAAGCCGAGAACATCCAAGATGCGCACAGATTAATTGTCGACGAACGCCCCGCAATCGTCTTACTCGATTGGATGTTACCCGGAGGAAGCGGGTTAGAGTTACTCAGGCGTCTTAAGCGAAACGACGCTACCGCTGAAATACCAGTCATTATGCTTACGGCAAAGGCAGCCGAGGACAATGTCATTCAAGGTCTCGACGTGGGCGCTGATGACTACGTCACAAAACCTTTCGCACCTCGAGAACTGATTGCACGGATAAAAGCGCAGTTACGCCGTGTTGCCGGGGGAGAGCAACGAGACCGTCTTGAGGTTGAAGACCTCCTGCTGGATATGGACAGTCGACGGATTTTCGTCGCAGGCACACCGATTGAGATGGGCCCAACTGAATTCAACCTACTTCAGTTCTTTATGTCGCATCCAGAGCGCGCTTACACGCGGAACCAACTTCTTGACCATGTTTGGGGGGCCAACGTCTATGTCGAGGAGCGAACGGTTGATGTACACATCAGGCGTCTGAGGAAAGCCTTAGAAGGTGGTGTCAAAGATTACAGCGATCTCATTCAAACGGTTCGTGGTACTGGCTACCGATTTTCAACAAAGGGTGTGATAAACACGTGACCGCTCTGCGCCGTAATTGGCGTACCTCTCTGCGCACACCGCTTATCATTATTGCTCTGGTGGCGATTGGGTACGCTTTCGATCTATTCAGCCTAACGCTTATCGTAGTTTTCGGGGCGTTGGTGATCTATTGGGGTTGGCAACTTAATCGGCTAGAGAGGTGGTTAGAGGACAGTCAATCAGTACCCCCTGAGGCGCGTGGGATATGGGGTCGCCTCTTTGATCACATATACCGACTGCAGCGACAAAGCAAAGAAACCCAAGGTCGTTTAGAGTCGTCGGTAAACTATCTTCAAGACTCCCTGAAACAACTCCGTGACGCGGCAATTATTGTTGACCAGCGTGGGAACATCTCTTGGGTGAATGACTCGACGGGTACGTTACTCGGCATTGAACCACCCGGCGACGTAGGACGGTCCCTCGTAAATTTGGTTCGTGCTCCACAGTTATCGGACTATCTCGCTGAGGGTGACTATCAAATTCCGTTGAGGTTACCTCCGACACCGGAACAAGATCGCTGCCTTCAAGTTGAAGTAACGACATTTTCGGGTGGTGATCGTCTGATCTTTTTCAAAGATGTCACTGAGCAATACAAGCTAGAAGTAATGCGCCGAGATTTCATCGGTAACGTGTCGCATGAAATGCGAACGCCACTGACCGTCCTCAAAGGTTATGTGCAAACAATACAGTCTTTAGATGCCCATATTGTGGCCCCTATTGAAAGGCCGCTTGCTCAAATGGATATGCAAGTTGTTCGGATGGAGATGCTTCTTAAGGACCTCCTCTGGCTTTCGCGGATTGAGTCGATTGAAAACTCTGACAAGACGACCCCTGTTGATATGTGCGATCTGACCACAGAATTGGTAGGCGATCTTAGAGCCGCGTGGCCAGAGAGGGACATCTTGCTGGTGCATGAATTCGATGGGTTGGTTCTTGGCGATCCGATGGAATTACACAGTGCCGCAAGTAATCTTATAGTGAATGCCCTCAAATACAGTGACGAAGAATTCGAAGTTCTTGTCGAGTGGACGTTACAAGAGGGTCAACCTGTGCTGAGTGTCATTGACAAGGGCGAGGGCATTGATCCCGTCCACATTCCGAGGTTAACCGAAAGATTCTATCGCGTGGACAAGAGCCGCAGTCAAAAGACGGGCGGCACAGGTCTGGGGCTTGCCATCGTTAAGCACGTTGCGCTAGCGCATAATGCGGAACTCAGAATTCAAAGCGAATTGGGAGAGGGGTCTCGCTTCTCACTTATCTTTAATACTAATGACGTGGCTTAAAAGAGTTTTCATAGTCGCTCTATTGCCTTGCTCGGGGTTTGTGGGGGCCGCGTCCGAGCAGGCAGAGACGGGTAGCCTTACGATTGTGGGCTCAGATACGCTTTCCCGTCTAATGACTGAGTGGACCGAGGCGTTTTATACGAGATACCCCTCTATTTCTGTTGAGGTTCAGGCCGTAGGTTCAGCTGCAGCTCCTCCTGCCTTACAGCATGGTACGGCGAATATTGGCAGTATGAGCCGGCCTATGAATGCTGACGAGCGATCTGGGTTTGTGGCGACGAGAGGGTACCCACCGACAGAAATTGCCATCGCTAGCGATACGGTTGTGTTGATCACTCATCCATCAAACCCTATGGATTCAATCTCATACGATAACGTGGCTCGCATTTTTGGCATGCCGGGTACCTGTGGGACGAGTGGGCGGGTATCGCGGTGGTCAGAGCTAAGTCCGATGCATACGTTTGGCCATCAAAAGATTCAGGTCTTTGGCCGAAGTGCAACGTCCGGTACCTATCAATATTTTCGCCGAGCAGCGCTCTGTAATGGTGACCCGGGCGTGTTCACAAATGAAATTCCGGGAAGTAGTGGTGTGGTCAATACTGTTGCTCGACTACCCACGGGGCTTGCGTATGCACCCCAAGCACAGGTTGATAAAGGCGTCAAAATACTCAACATCATTGCGCGCGACGGGCGCATTCTTTCACCGAGTGCACCTGACTATCCCTTTAAACGCGTCCTTTACATGTATACCGTAACGTCATTAGGAAACGCTAAAGACTCTACCGAATGTCGTTTTATCGAGTTTATTGCGGGTCCGACGGGGCTCGCGTCATTGCGTGAAGCAGGATTCGAGCAACCCATAAAAGCAGAGGGCTCGCTCACCCTCGCTGAGGCCGCAGATGTTTGTCGCTGAGTGGAGAGCTATACGGTCGGGATTGTCGGGCTTCTTTATCCGTCTGGCTGGCTTTTTAGTTATGTTTGCATTGCTCGGCATGTTCGTTCAAATGGTGACGGTTGCCTATCCCATTTTGGCGTCGAGCTCGTTGACCCCCGCAGCGTCGAGCGTTGTATTCGATACCTCCAGCCCCGCTCTCTCAAGCGCGACGGATGACACGTCGAGTCCGTCGAATCAAGGTTTTGTATTTACCGTCGCTGGAAGTTGGGAGCTTCGTGGTGACTCAGGTAAGCCTTGGTTCTGGGTTCACGAATTTACGGGTTTTCGCATTGAAAATACCACCCTGCCAACCGATTGGGTAAAGGCTACAGTGGTTGGGAGTAGTGGAGGTCTGGTGCTGTTATCAGAAGAGGGTGGTATCAGCCATCATTATTATATCGAGCCAAAACTGGAAGGGGATGCACCCAGTACGAAACTTGTTGGGCAACAAACCGTTGATAGTGACGTTGCCTTACTCGAGGGCCATCCAAGACTGTCAGTCGTTGCTATAGCCACCTCGCTGAACACAATTGAGATACTCGACTTTCGGAATCCTGAGACGCTACTCGCACAAGACGTAGGTTTCGCTCCCATCGCCTTGTATTGGGAGTCTTCCGCTCGCGTGGTGGCTGTCGGCGCAGAAGAAAGACGCGCATTTGACTTTAAAACCACAGACATTGCGGGCGCTTGGCGTCGACTGGTAACCCCAGTACATTATGAGGGCTACGAAGAGCCTGGCTAC
Source organism: Halieaceae bacterium (assembly GCA_042090345.1). GTDB lineage: Bacteria > Pseudomonadota > Gammaproteobacteria > Pseudomonadales > Halieaceae > Luminiphilus. The sequence continues at coordinate 27,351 of JBELJN010000014.1, forward strand.
TTCTGGTTGCCCCTTCCAGCCTCCGAGGAAGCGGAGCCAAAATATTCGTTAGCGCCACTGCTGTTTGGGACATTTAAAGGGGCAGTCCTCGCCCTAATTTTTGCCGTCCCCTTAAGTATGGGTGCTGCTATTTATGTCGGATTCTTTGTGTCTGAGATACAGCGCCGACGCATTCGTCCAACTATCGAATTACTAACGGCCTTCCCCACCGTGGTGCTTGGTGCTATCGGCTTGTTTTGGGTCGCTCCTTACTTTGAGTATTTTTTAGCCGGGTTAATAGGTGTTGCCGTCGTTTTTCCCCTTTTGGCAACACTCGCTTTTTTTTTACTGCGAAGTGGGGGATTACGGATATTAAGACTTGGTGCACTGGATGATTGGCCCCTGAAGTTACTTCCAATGGTATTTGTTATTCTGATCGTGGGTGCCTGGTGTGGGGTGTCTACAGCATCCACGCTTCCCGGTGGATCGCTGGGTGGTTTTCTTGCAACACAGGGGATAACCCTCAGTTACTTCAATTCTCTTTTGGTGGGCTTAATTCTTGCGTTAGCCATTACACCCACGATTTTCTCGGTAGCGGAGGAGGCAATTCATTCTGTTCCGCAAAATCTATCATCTGGAGCCTTGGCCCTGGGGTCTACCCCTTGGCAAAGCTACAGGGACATTGTCTTGCCGCTAGCGACGCCAGGGATGATTGCAGCAGTAATGATCGGATTCGGACGCGCGGCGGGAGAGACAGTGATCCTATTGATGCTGTCTGGAAATGCGGGGGTCATTGATAGCAATATTTTTGAGGGGCTTCGGTCAGTTAGTGCATCGCTCGCGCTTGAACTCCCCGAGGCACCGAGAAACTCCTCTCACTATCACGTTTTGTTTGTCATGGGGTTGTTATTGTTCGCCTGCACGTTTGCGATAAACACGGCGGCAGAACTGATTAAAGACCGAGTAAAAGCGAGAGCGCGAGGTGTCTAATAACCCTGAAGCGCCTTTATCGAGCAGTCGGCGGCAATTGATGGGGTCCCGTAGAGATCGGTTCTGGTCACTCGTTATGATCGGTCTGTCAGCCTCGATGGTGTCAACCATCATGCTGATAGCAACCGGTTTATTTCTCCTTTTGTTCGGCAGTGCGGTGCAGTGGTTAATAAGTGTCTCCGCTAGCAGGGACATCTCTGCAATCGAGTTGTTGTATGACACTGTATTCACTGGTGTAGGTCTAAGTTACGGACTCTCGGCAATTTTGCCCGCTATTTTCGGCACGCTTGCTTTAGTGATGCTCATGACTCTTTTCATTGCCCCACTGGGTATCGCGACAGCGCTTTATCTGACCGAGTACGCACGTCGAACTTGGTATACGAAATTAATCCGAATCAGCATCATGAATTTGGCAGGAGTGCCAGCCATCATTTACGGTGTCTTTGGTTTAGGATTCTTTGTCTATGGTCTCGGTGGCCAGGTAGACGAACTTTTCTTTAGCGACCGTTTACCGAGTCCGACCTTTGGTACTCCCGGATTATTATGGGCGGCCTTGACGCTCGCTCTGTTGAATCTACCTATTGTCATTGTCGCTATAACAGAAGGGCTGGACTCCTTGCCCAGTGACTTGCGAGAGGCCAGTATAGCCTTGGGTGCTACCAAGGGAGAGACGGTCTTTAGAGCTGTTCTTCCGGCGGCTTTACCCAGTGTATTTACGGGGCTCATTTTGGCCACTGCGAGAGCCGCCGGTGAAGTCGCGCCGTTACTGTTGGTGGGTGCAGTGAAGTACGCGCCTTCGTTGCCTTTTTCAGCGAAAGCGCCCTTCATCGAGTTAGAACAAAAATTCATGCACGTGGGGTTTCAGTTGTTTGATGCCGTTTTGTTCAATCGTGTAGGGCCGGGCGATTTAGGTTGGATTGCGACGGTTGCACTGGTCCTTGTGGTCCTGATTTTGACCCTGAATCTTATTGCTGTCGCATTACGCGCCATTATTTTACGGCGGCGCGCGCCGTTGAACCCTTTTTAAGGTAACTAAAGATGGATAGAGACGACAGATTAGAGGGAAACAGTGCCTCAGTTGATAAATCGCCGATCTTGAGTATTCGCGATCTTTCGCTCGGGTATAGAGATAATCCTGCGGCATTGAAGAACATCTCTTTGGATATTCCGGAAAAATCTGTCACGGCGATTATTGGCGCGAGTGGTTGCGGTAAGTCCACGTTGCTGCGTTGCCTCAACCGCATGAACGATCTTATTGACGGCGTTCACTATCAAGGTGAAGTTATTTTTTCGCAGTCAAATATTCTCAGCGCGAAGACGAATGTCACTGCCTTACGTCGACAAATAGGAATGGTTTTTCAACGGCCTAATCCTTTTCCTAAGTCTATTTTTGACAACGTCGCCTATGGATTAAAGTTGAGTGGGGTGAAGAGTCTGCGTCAGCTAGAGGAGCTCGTTGAGCAGGCGCTTAGATCCGCTGCTTTGTGGGACGAGGTAAAGGATCGTCTAGGCGACTCTGCGTTGAAATTGTCTCAGGGGCAGCAGCAGCGACTGGTAATAGCCCGTGCCATTGCGCTAGAGCCTCAAGTGTTGCTGTTGGATGAACCTGCGTCATCCTTAGATCCGATTTCAACTCTCAGAATCGAGGAGTTGATATACAAACTGAAACATTCTTACACCATCATTATCGTTACCCACAATATGCAGCAGGCGGCGAGGGTCGCGGACTACACCGCCTTTATGAATGATGGGCGCCTCGTTGAGTTTGGTATAACGGAAAACGTCTTCACCTTTCCGGAAAATCGAGAGACAGAGGATTACATCACTGGGCGATATGGCTAACACTCAAGGTTAGATTTTATGGAGCGAGAATCACCACAAAGACTGCATATTTCGGCGAAGTTTAGCGCCGAGTTAGAAAGTGTTAGAAACGATCTCATGACAATGGGTGGCCTTGTCGAATCGCAAATTGAGCGGGCGATCGATGCGACATTAGAGGGTGATTCGTCGCTGGCAGAGGAGGCGATAGACTTAGACCTCGATGTAAACGCACTCGAGCGATCGATCGATGAGCAATGTACACGAATCCTCGTATTGCGACAGCCTGCTGCGGGCGATCTGCGCTTAGTGCTGGCGACCATTAAGGTAACCAATGATCTTGAGCGGATCGGGGACGAAGCCGTAAAGATTGGACGACAAGCAATATCCCTCACTGAGGCGGGTGCTCAAGAAGAGGCCGGGGCTCGGGTTCGCGACATTGCAGGGCAGGTAAATGCCATGTTGAAAGAAGCGCTGGACAGTTTCGCGCGGCTTCAGGTAAACGCAGCGGCAGCCCTAATCCTGCGAGACGATGATATCGATGAGGCCTACGTCGCTGCGAAGGACTGGCTTACAGCAGAAATCCATGCGAAACCCGAAGCTTTAGAGGTATCACTGGCCTACCTAGGTATCTTGAAAAGTCTGGAGCGCGTGGGCGATCACGCTGCCAACATTGCAGAACAAGTGATCTTTTTAACGCGCGGTGTTGATGTCAGGCATTTGGATGCTTTGGCGGTTCGTGACTTAGTGAGCTGACATTCTTCGGCTAACTGAATACACTCGGCGTTTTCTCGGGTCTAATTATGAATCGCTTCTGGTCAACGACGCTGAACCGATTGTCGCCCTATGTGCCTGGTGAGCAGGCGCAGCGCGACGATGTGATCAAGCTGAACACGAATGAACACGCGTTAGCGCCCTCGCATGCGGCGATAGAGGTGGGTCGTAGCCTCGACCCTGAGCGGCTTCGCAAGTACCCTGATCCGCATTCAAAGGCGCTAACGAGCGCGATCGCTGACGTTTGTGGCGTCTTAGACAATAACGTACTCATAGCGAACGGCTCAGATGAAATTCTGGCGTTCGCTTGGACGGCCTTTCTATCCGACAGCGAGCGCCAACCAGCCATACCGGAAATGACCTATACATTTTATCCCGTATGGGCACAGCTCTTGGGTAAGGGGCTGCAACGTGTGCCCATGAAAGACGATCTATCGATCGACCTCGACGCAATGGCCTTGTGGTCTGGTCCGGTGGTTTTTCCCAATCCAAATGCGCCGACGGCAATGGCCGTCTCACTGTCTGATATCGAAACCCTCTGTGCCGGCAATCGCGATCGTTTGGTTATCATCGATGAGGCTTATCATGGTTTCGGGGCAGAGACGGCGGTGCCACTGATTGCACGTTTTGATAATTTACTAATCACGCGAAGCTTTTCTAAAAGCCATGCATTGGCCGGTTTGAGAGTTGGTTACGCGCTCGGTGCACCCGAATTGATTGAAGGTCTCCAACGAGTGAAAGATTCGTTTAACTCCTACCCAGTTGATGCACACGCACAGGCCGTAGCCGCCGCCGCAATCGCAGATATTCAATGGTTCGAACAAGCGTCAAATACGATTAAAGAGAATCGTCGCGAGTTGAAGGCTGGCCTGGAGGATCTTGGATTTAGCGTTTTGGCCTCAGAGGCGAATTTTCTTCTCGCAAGACACCCAAACTTTTCGGGTGTTGAGTTGACCGAGAAACTTCGAGAGGCGGGGATTCTCGTTCGGAGTTGGTCCAGCGAGGATTTGAAGCCCTGGGTCCGCATTACGGTAGGGACGAAAAGCCAACAGCAGACACTGTTGGCTGAGTTAATGATGCGAATGGGTGAGGCTTAGTGGCCTCAGCTTATATGCGCTTGAGCACGATCGATCCGATGCTGTAACCCGCACCAAACGATGATAGGACACCCAAGTCACCAGGCTGAAAGTCCTCGCTGTATTTCTTAAATGCAATGACAGAGCCGGCGGACGATGTATTGGCGTACTGATCAAGAATAGTCGGAGATTCCTCATCACTGGGTACTCTTCCAAGTACTTTCTTGGCAATAAGCTCATTCATATTTCGATTGGCTTGATGCAACCAAATGCGCTTTAAGTCATCGGGCTCTATATCCATTTTTTGGAGTTGCTCGGTGATTTGTTCCGCAACAGCTGGGCAAACTTCTCGGAACACTTTTCGGCCTTCTTGCACGAAGAGCTTGTCCACTTGGCCCATACCTTCTTCCGTCGCCCGATTTAGAAAGCCGAAGTTGTTGCGGATGTTGTTGCTAAAAATGGTTTGCAGCTTGGTATCGAGAATTTCAAACGCGTGAGACGACTGACACCCCTCTGCGGCCTCTACCACCACGGCGGTGGCAACATCACCAAAGATGAAATGCGAGTCGCGATCACGGAAGTTGAGGTGTCCCGTACAGATTTCCGGATTCACCATGAGTACGCGTCGCGCACTACCTGAGACAACCATATCGTAAGCTTGCTGAATCCCGAATGTAGCGGAGGAACAAGCAACATTCATGTCAAAGGCGAAACCTTTGATGCCCAGCTCAGCCTGTACTTCAATGGCCATGGCAGGGTAGGCGCGCTCCATATTGGAGGCGGCAACGAGGACTGCATCGATGTCGTCAGCGGTAACATTCGCTTGCGCCATCGCTTGCTTCGCGGCGATCACCCCCATTTCGCACATAATCGAGGGTTGGTCATTAGAGCGAGCCGGGAGACGTGGGACCATACGCTCGGGGTCAATGATTCCAGACTTGTTCATGACAAAGCGCGACTTGATACCAGAGGCCTTCTCAATGAACTCGACATTAGAGTGACCTTTCGCTTCTATCTCTCCTGTCTCGATCGCTGCCGCGTGTTTCGTGTTGTACAGATCGACCCAGGCGTTGAATGATTCCACGAGCTCGGTGTTACTGACCGATTCCGTTGGCGTAAAGAGACCCGCGCCGGAGAGGGCAACGCGCTTATTGCCGCTAGGCATGGTTATCGGTCCTCTACCGGCACGAAATCACGGGCAGAATAGCCAGTGTAGAGCTGGCGAGGTCGCCCGATACGATAGCTACCGCCAATCATTTCATTCCAGTGTGCGACCCAGCCAACCGTTCGACCAACGGCAAAGATTACGGTGAACATGGACGTTGGAATGCCCAGTGCCTTGAGGATAATGCCCGAGTAAAAATCCACATTGGGGTAGAGTTTTTTCTCAATAAAATAAGGGTCGTTAAGGGCGATTTCCTCGAGTCGCTTGGCGATTTCAAGGTTTTCATCTTGGATCCCAAGCTCTGCAAGCACTTCATCTGCCGCCTCCTTCATTACTTTGGCCCGCGGGTCGAAGTTTTTGTAAACGCGATGTCCAAATCCCATGAGGCGGAACGGATCATTCTTGTCTTTTGCTTTTGCAACGAACTCATCAATGCGCGATACGTCACCAATTTCATCGAGCATTTTTACTACGGCTTCATTAGCTCCGCCATGCGACGGGCCCCAGAGCGCAGCGATACCTGCTGCGATACAGGCGAATGGGTTGGCCTGTGACGAGCCAGCTAGGCGAACTGTCGACGTAGACGCGTTTTGCTCGTGGTCCGCGTGCAGAAGGAAAATACGATCCATTGCGCGTGCGATCGTAGGCGAAATAACGGACGGCTCGCAGGGGTTGCCAAACATCATGTGCAAAAAGTTTGCCGAGTAATCGAGGTCGTTTCGCGGGTACATGAACGGCTGTCCGATTGAGAATTTGTAGCTCATGGCTGCAATCGTAGGCATTTTAGCGATCAGCCTGAACGCGGCGACTTCTCGATGGTAGGGGTCTGAAATGTCAGTAGAGTCGTGGTAGAAAGCCGAGAGTGCGCCTACAACCCCGCACATAATGGCCATCGGGTGAGCGTCCCGTCGAAAGCCATTAAAGAACGTCCGAATCTGCTCGTGAACCATGGTGTGGTTCGTGACCATGTCGACAAATTCTCTTTTCTGATCGGCGTTTGGAAGCTCTCCATTTAGCAAGAGATAACACGTCTCGAGATAATCGGATTGCTCTGCAAGCTGCTCGATAGGGTAGCCCCTGTGGAGCAAAATGCCTTTCTCGCCGTCGATGTATGTGATCTTAGACTCGCAAGAGGCGGTTGATGTAAATCCCGGGTCAAAGGTGAAGTGACCCTTAGCGGTAAGTTTTGCGACATCGACTACGTCGGGACCTTCTGAGCCTTCATAGACCGGCAAGTCTATATCCATCGTCGTATGGTCGCGCTGCGGTATAGAGAGTTTTGCCGTCTTGCTTGTCATTGAGAGTCCCCCGACTGATTTTTTGTGGCGCCAAACTAGCGGCGCTGACTGTTGCTGTCAATTTTACATCAATCCAACTACGAACACCGCACTAATGATCGTCTTTTGCCATATGAATTTGTCAGTTGCCAAGCGACTACCTATACTCACGCCTCAATTTCAGACCACTTGAATGCTCTGGGGGCTATGAAGTGAAACCACGCGGAAGTAAGGACAGCCGTCCTGTCAATCTAGACATCAGCACCATCCAGCTGCCAATCACGGCGGTGGCATCGATTTCCCACCGGATCACGGGGGTGTTGCTGTTCGCATCAAGCCTGTTGTTGGTGTGGGCTCTGGATATGAGCCTAGCGTCTCAAGAGAGCTTTGATTCGCTCGTGGCGATCTTGAGTTCTTCGACCGCTAAGGTGATTCTCTGGGTGTTTTTGGTGGTGTTCTCGTATCACATACTTGCAGGTATCCGGCACCTGATTATGGATATGGGTGTAGGAGAAGATTTCAAAACGGGTGCCCTCGGTGCTCGTATTCTTTTCGTCGCGGCAGCTCTTGCCGCCGTAGCATGGGGAGTAGTGCTGTGGTAACGCAGGTAACGAGCTTTAGCCGCAACGGTTTATCGGACTGGCTCATTCAGAGGGTGAGCTCGCTGATCATGCTGGCATATTTTTTGTTTATTGGTTTCCAGATAGCTACTGGGATTGACTACACTTCGTGGAGAGCGTTGCACGACTCCACCGCAATGAAGGTGTTTTCCCTTCTTGCAATCGGTGCGTATGTGTCGCATGCCTGGATTGGCCTGTGGACGGTGTTCACTGACTACTTAACGGAGTACATGCTTGGGCCTATCGGTAATGTCGTCAGACCGGTGTTACAGATTGCAGTCGTACTAACGTTGGTGGTCTATGCCATCTGGGTTGTTCAAGTTATTTGGGGATAAGCCGCGCAACAGCGTGGCGTGCTTGGGAGAAGCAAAGCAATGCGAACTATCTCGTTCGACGGAGTAATTGTAGGCGGCGGCGGTGCGGGTATGCGCGCAGCCTTGCAACTTGCACAATCTGGCTATAAGACGGCCGTGATTTCGAAAGTGTTTCCAACGCGGTCTCACACTGTGAGTGCTCAAGGGGGTATTACCTGCGCCATTGCCAGTGCAGATCCTGAGGACGACTGGCGCTGGCACATGTATGACACGGTCAAAGGCAGTGACTACATTGGCGACCAAGACGCCATTGAGTACATGTGTTCAGTTGGCCCCGAGGCTATTTTCGAGCTCGAGCACATGGGACTACCGTTCTCTCGAACCGAAGAGGGACGCATTTATCAGCGACCCTTTGGCGGTCAATCGAAGAATTATGGCGAAGGTGGCCAGGCGGCGCGGACTTGCGCAGCTGCCGACAGAACAGGGCACGCGCTGTTGCACACGCTCTATCAGAACAACGTCAAAAACGAGACGGTTTTCTTCAACGAGTGGTTTGCTACTGATCTGGTGAAGAACCAGGATGGCGCAGTCGTAGGCGTCATCGCGATCTGCATCGAAACCGGCGAAACCGTCTACGTGAAATCTAAAGCGACTGTCTTCGCTACTGGCGGTGCGGGACGTATTTACGCGTCAACGACCAATGCGCATATTAATACGGGCGATGGCGTGGGTATGGCGCTCAGGGCCGGTGTCCCAGTACAGGACATGGAAATGTGGCAGTTCCACCCCACTGGTATTTACGGTGCAGGCACGTTGGTCACTGAGGGTTGTCGTGGAGAGGGCGGTTACTTGGTAAACAAGGACGGCGAGCGCTTCATGGAGCGTTACGCGCCGAACGCAAAAGACCTTGCGGGCAGAGACGTTGTTGCACGATCCATGATTCTGGAGATCCTTGAGGGGCGCGGGTGCGGTCCAAATGGTGATCACGTAAAGTTAAAGCTCGATCACCTTGGAGAAGAGGTATTAGAGTCGCGGCTGCCTGGCATTTGTGAATTGTCGCGCACCTTTGCACACGTTGATCCCGTCAAAGAGCCTATTCCTGTAGTACCAACCTGCCATTACATGATGGGTGGTATTCCGACCAATATTAACGGTCAGGCCCTAACGGTCGATGCGGCCGGTAACGAGGAAGTTATCCCTGGTTTATATGCCTGCGGTGAGATCGCCTGCGTGTCAGTACACGGCGCTAACCGCTTAGGCGGTAACTCACTACTTGATCTGGTTGTCTTTGGACGCGCCTCGGGTTTGTTTATCGAGGATGCGCTCCGGCAGGGAATCGACATGCGCGACGCCACGGTAAGCGACATAGAAGAGTCCAATTCGCGTTTGGTTGCGCTCAATGAGCGCGAGGGCGGTGAAAACGTTTCGGCGCTGCGCAAAGAATTGCAAGGCGTTATGCAGAATTACTTTGGTGTATTCCGAAACGGCGAGTTCATGCAGCAAGGCATTAAGAAGCTTGATGACCTCAAGGAGCGTATCGCAAACGTTAAGCTCGAAGATAAGAGTAACGCGTTTAACACTGCGCGCGTCGAGTGTTTAGAGCTTCAGAACCTATTTGAAACGGCTGAGGCGACCGCTATCGTTGCCGAGGCAAGGAAAGAGAGTCGCGGTGCACACGCCCGAGAGGACTTCACAGAGCGGAACGATGACGAATGGCTCTGCCACTCGATATATCACCGTGAAGGGCGCACGGTCAGTAAGCGGTCGGTTAACTTCACGCCGAAGACTGTCGAAACTTTCCAACCGAAAATTCGTACCTACTAATCTGCTAGGAGATAAGTAATGTTGCAGGTCAGCGTTTATCGCTTCAATCCTGAAACCGATTCTGCACCAAAAATGCAGGATTATAACGTCGACACGAGCGGCAAGGACCTGATGGTACTTGATGTGCTTGAGATGATTAAAGCCGACTACGATGCGAGCGTCACCTACCGCCGGAGTTGCCGTGAAGGTGTATGTGGATCGGACGGTCTAAACATGAACGGCAGAAACGGTCTGGCGTGCATAACACCGCTGTCAGAGGCTGTGAAGAATAACAAGCTAGTGATTCGGCCACTTCCCGGCTTGCCGGTTGTGCGTGATCTCGTGGTTGATATGAGTTTGTTTTACGCTCAGTACGAGAAAATTGAACCGTTCCTACAAAACAATACACCAGCACCTGCAATCGAACGTCTTCAGACGCCAGAGGATCGCGCAAAGCTCGATGGGCTTTACGAGTGTATCTTGTGTGCGTGTTGCTCTACGAGTTGCCCGTCTTTCTGGTGGAACCCCGATCGTTTTATCGGCCCGGCTGGCCTGCTTCAGGCTTATCGATTCCTCGCAGACAGTCGCGATCAGGCGACTGACGAGCGATTGTCCAAGCTAGATGACCCCTTTAGCGTGTTTCGCTGCCATGGAATTCAAAACTGCGTAAATGTTTGCCCTAAGGGTTTGAATCCCACTCGTGCGATCGGTCATATCCGGACGATGTTGCTAAATCGAGCCGCCTGACGCCTTGGTTATATAATATATTCCTTGAGGGAATATTATGGAAAATTAACGCCGCTTTTGCGGCGTTTTTCCGTTTTTAGGGCCCGTAACTCGTGGGAAATTGGAGGTGAAGGGCGTAAGATATTCCTCCGAAAGCAGTGATATATACACAAATCAAAAAGGTCACTGCGTGAGACTTCGGGGGAAGTGTCCATGGATGAGTCGAAAGACCTACCTAGCATGGAGCAGCAGCGAAGTACGTCTCACCTCTCTGGCGGTAATGCAGCCTACGTAGAGGATTTATATGAGGCGTACTTAAAAGATCCAAACGATGTACCACAGCAGTGGCGCGAGTATTTCGACCGACTTCCAAAGGTCGAGACGACTACGCACGCCGCTCGCGATTTACCACATTCAGTGCTCAGAGCTCAGTTTGCGCGCATCAGCAAGATGCGTGTTCGCACTGAGGCAACTCGCAGTCAGGACTCTCAAGCGACGGAATACGAACGCAAGCAGGTTCGGGTTGTTCAGATGATCTCTGCCTACCGTCAGCGTGGTCACCAAAAGGCTCAGCTCGATCCACTCGCGCTTCATCCGCGAGCACCGGTACCCGATTTGGAATTGGAGTTCCACGAACTGTCCGAGGCGGACTTAGATACCGTGTTTCAGGTGGGTAGTTTGTACATCGGCAAGGCCGATGCAACGCTTGCTGAAATAAGAGCGGCAGTCGAAAAGACCTACTGCAACACGATTGGCGTCGAATTCATGCATATTGTGAATACTGATGAGCGCCACTGGATCATGAGTCGAATGGAGTCCGTGCGCAGCGCGCCCGCGCTCGATCGTGAGAGCCGTATTCAGATCCTGCGTCGCTTAATCAAAGCCGAAGGACTTGAAAAGTCTCTGGCCTCTAAATACCCCGGGACCAAGCGTTTTGGCCTAGAGGGCGGGGAGAGCCTCATCCCGATGATGGCCGAGGCCATACAACGCAGTGGCGGCTACGGCGCCAAAGAAGTGTGTATTGGTATGGCCCACCGCGGTCGTCTCAATGTCCTCGTTAATATCCTTGGAAAAAATCCCAGCGAACTCTTCGATGAGTTTGAGGGACGGGCGTCCTACTTTGGATCGGGTGACGTCAAATACCACCAAGGGTTTTCCTCCAATATCATGACGCCTGGTGGCGAAGTTCACCTCGCGCTCGCCTTTAACCCGTCACACCTCGAAATCGTGTCGCCGGTTATTGAAGGCTCGGTTCGTGCCCGTCAGGACCGTCGAAAGGACACAACAGGCGATGCCGTAGTGCCGATTGTCATTCATGGTGACGCGTCCTTTGCAGGTCAGGGTGTGGTCATGGAGACATTTCAAATGTCTCAGACCCGCGGTTATAAAACCGGTGGAACGCTGCATATTGTCATTAATAATCAAGTGGGTTTCACCACTAGCCGGCAAGACGATGCAAGATCAACAGAGTACTGCACTGATATTGCCAAGATGGTGCAGGCACCGATTTTCCACGTAAACGGTGATGACCCAGAAGCGGTGGTATTTGCTACCCAGCTGGCGGTCGATTTCCGTAATCAGTTCAAAAAAGATGTCGTTATTGACTTGGTATGTTACCGACGTCGCGGTCACAACGAGGCCGATGAACCATCGGTGACACAGCCAATGATGTACGCGACGATTAAGGGGCACGCATCGACGCGAGACCTCTATGCGCAGCGACTCATTGCCGAGGATGTTCTGACTAAGGAAGAAGACGATGCGCTAATGGAGCGTTATCGAGAGTCTCTCGATCGAGGCGAGCCCATGGTGGCGCAGCTCGTCATGGAACCCAACACAGGTCTTTTCGTCGATTGGAAACCCTTTATCGGCCACAGCTGGGACATAGAGTGCGACACGACCGTGGCGCTGTCGCGCTTGCGCGAGCTAGCAGAGGGTATGGGGCAAGTTCCTGAGGGCTTTGCAGTCCAACGCCAGGTCAAAAAGCTCATCGAAGATCGCAATAAAATGGCGGCAGGTGCGTTGGAGGTCAATTGGGGTTTTGCGGAAAACATGGCCTACGCGACGCTTCTTGCCGAAGGTTATCCAGTTCGCATGACGGGGCAAGATGTGGGTCGCGGGACATTCTCCCACCGACACGCCGTATTGCATGCGCAAAACCAGCAGCACGCCCATGTGCCGCTTCAACACCTCTCTGACGATCAAGCAGAGTTCAATATCTACGATTCTTTGCTATCCGAAGAAGCCGTGCTGGCTTTCGAATACGGCTATGCCACCACAGCACCCACAGGGCTTGTTATTTGGGAAGCCCAGTTTGGCGACTTCGCGAATGGCGCCCAGGTGGTCATCGATCAGTTCATCACGAGTGGCGAGTACAAGTGGGCACGTTTGTGCGGTTTAACCATGCTTCTGCCACACGGTTACGAGGGGCAGGGCCCCGAGCATTCCTCTGCGCGCCTTGAGCGTTATTTGCAACTGTCTGCGCAAGAGAATATTCAGGTGTGTGTTCCGTCCACACCCGCGCAAGTTTTCCACATGCTTCGACGTCAAGCGATTAGACCACTGCGCAAGCCGCTGATTGTCATGTCACCCAAGAGCCTGTTAAGACACAAGGCTGCCGTGTCTACCATGGACGAACTTGCCACAGGGCAATTCCAAAACGTGATCGACGATCCACATGTTGCGGACAAGTCAGCGGTCACACGCGTCGTCTTGTGTTCGGGCAAGGTTTTTTATGACCTCGATGCAGCGCGCGACGAAAAGGGATCTGAGCATGTTGCCTTGGTGCGTATCGAGCAGTTGTACCCGTTACCGGAGGCGCAGCTAAAAGAGGTCCTCAGTAGCTATCCTCGTGAAGCAAATGTCGTCTGGTGTCAGGAAGAGCCGATGAATCAGGGTGCGTGGTATGCCATCCAGGACCCACTGCGCCGCCTAGTGTCGCTATCAATGTTTGGCGCAGAACTTCGGTATACCGGGCGTACTGCGTCGGCATCAGTATCAGCCGGATACATGGCACTTCACGCGAAAGAACAAGATGCATTTATTTCAGCGGCCCTTGGGTGAGTGGCCAATTAACGAAACAAAAAACGGACGACTAACATGAAAATAGAAATTAAGGCGCCGGTATTTCCTGAGTCAGTGGCAGACGGTGAAGTCTCGCTGTGGCACAAACAGGAGGGGGATTTCGTTCAACGCGATGAGCTACTTGTCGAGATAGAAACCGACAAGGTTGTGATGGAAGTTGTGGCGCCTGAAGCAGGCAGACTTGATCGCATTCACGTTTCTGAAGGCAGTACGATTGAAAGTGAGACGTTGTTGGCTGAAATCACACCCGGCGAGGGTGAGGCGGCTGTGCCCGCCGACGAGTCAGCCGAAACGTCGGCTGAAGCGGCGGGAGATGTCCCCATGGGCCCCGCTGCGCGTCAGCTAGTCGAGGAGCACGGACTTAATCCGAGTACCATCACTGGTTCAGGTAAGGGGGGGCGCATCAACAAAGAAGACGTCCTTGCGCATCTCGCCGCAAAAACCGCGGCCGCTGCATCCACACCCGCACCCGCACCAGCTTCTGTCTCATCACCCGCAAGCACTCAAGCGGCTGCGACAGGGTCAAACGATGTTCAAGGTCCTACAAGTGAGCGAATTGAACGTCGGGTCCCCATGACGCGTATGCGTGCGCGTATTGCTGAGCGTCTGTTGTCTGCCACTCAGCAAACCGCCATGTTGACCACGTTTAATGAGGTCGATATGGCGCCATTAATGAAGCTCAGGTCGCAGTACAAAGAGCAGTTCGAGAAAACGCACAACGGCACGCGTCTCGGGTTTATGGGTTTCTTTGTCAGAGCATGTTGTGAGGGACTCAAGCGCTATCCAGAAGTTAACGCCTCGATCGACGGTAACGACGTCGTGTACCACGGTTATCAGGATATTGGCGTGGCAGTTTCGACCGAAGACGGTTTGGTTGTTCCTGTACTGCGAGATGCGGACTTCATGAGTATTGCTGATGTCGAAGCAGCTATTCGTGATTTTGGCCTCAAGGCTCGCGACAAAAAGCTCACCATCGAAGAGATGACGGGTGGAACTTTTACGGTATCTAACGGGGGCGTCTTTGGCTCGCTGTTATCAACGCCAATTCTAAACCCACCACAGACCGCTATTTTGGGTATGCATGCGATCAAAGAGCGGCCTGTGGCAGTCAACGGCGAAGTCGTTATCCGGCCAATGATGTATCTCGCGTTGTCTTATGACCACCGACTGATCGACGGAAAGACGGCGGTCCAGTTCTTGGTGACGGTTAAAGAGCTGCTTGAAGACCCTTCACGCATCCTGTTACAGCTTTAAAGGGAGAGGTAAACCTTATGAGTGATTCTTTCGATGTCGTCATTATCGGTTCCGGACCTGCAGGCTATGTCTGCGCCATAAAGTGCGCACAGCTGGGGATGAACACGGCAATAGTAGAAACGTGGAGTGACACCAAGGGGAAGCCCGTATTTGGCGGCACTTGCTTAAATGTTGGGTGTATTCCTTCAAAAGCACTGCTCGATAGCTCGCACAAGTTTGCGGAGGCAAGCGATCATTTTGCTGCTCATGGTATCGGCGTTGGCGAAACCTCAATCGACGTTGCGGCGATGATGAAGCGCAAGAGTAAGATTGTGGCGCAGCTTACCGGCGGTGTCTCATCATTACTTCAGCACAACGGTATTACGGTTGTCCAAGGAACCGGAAAGTTAATGGCGGCACGCCAAGTCGAGGTCACATCCGCAGATGGCAGTAAGCAGCTGCTGTCTGCTGAAAATGTGGTGCTCGCTTCAGGTTCCGAGCCCGTCACCATCCCACCCGCGCCCACAGACGACAAGGTTATTGTTGATAGTACGGGTGCGCTGACTTTTGATGCTGTGCCAGAGAGGCTTGGTGTCATCGGAGCAGGTGTGATTGGGCTAGAACTGGGTAGCGTATGGGGTCGCCTCGGATCAGACGTCGTCCTTTTTGAGGCTCTCGATACCTTCCTTCCCACTATGGACGCGCAGGTCGGCAAGGAAGCGGCCAAAGTTTTCAAGAAACAGGGGTTGGACATACGCTTGAACGCTTTGGTCACAGGAACCGATGTGGAAGGCGACGCAGTGACCGTTACCTACACCGAAAAAGGCGAAACGAAGACGGCGGAGTTTGATCGATTGATTGTTGCGGTTGGACGCCGACCGCGTACGAAGGATTTGTTCTCCACTGACTCGGGTGTCACAACCGATGAGCGAGGCTTTGTCTTCGTCAACGATTATTGTGCGACCGAGGCGCCGGGTGTCTGGGCCGTTGGCGATATTGTTCGTGGCCCCATGCTGGCCCATAAAGGATCTGAAGAAGGCGTGATGGTGGCAGAGCGTATTCACGGTAAACCTGTGCAGCTCAATTACGATTGCGTGCCATCCATTATTTATACCCATCCCGAGATTGCAGGTGTCGGAAAGACGGAGCAGGAGCTAAAGGCAGAGGGCATTGACTATAAAGCGGGTTCGTTCCCCTTTGCAGCCATTGGGCGTGCCTTGGCGAGTGGCGAGACGGACGGCTTCGTGAAGATTCTGTCGGACGCTAAGACGGATCGTGTTCTCGGAGCTCACGCAATTGGGCCTTCAGCGGCTGATTTAGTGCAGCAAATGGTGATTACCATGGAGTTTGGTGGCAGCACTGAAGACTTGCAGCTTATGGTATTTGGTCACCCGACGATGTCCGAAGCCGTTCACGAGGCGGCGTTAGCGGTCGATGGCATCGCGATTCACATGCCAAATCGCAAAAAACGATAAATCAATTTAAATCCCCAGCATGCTCATGTTGGGGTTACGACTGTACGAGGGTGCAGTCTGTATAAACCATAAAAGGGGAATGTATGAACTTGCACGAGTACCAAGGCAAGGCACTGTTTGCAGAGTACGGCTTGCCCGTATCTGTCGGACAGGCCGTGGATACGCCGGAAGCCGCAGAGGCTGCGGCTAATGAAATCGGTGGCGATAAGTGGGTTGTTAAGGCTCAGGTCCATGCCGGTGGACGCGGTAAGGCAGGGGGCGTCAAGCTTGTCGACTCGCCCGCCGAGGCTCGCGCTTTCGCGGCGAACTGGCTCGGTAAAAGCTTGGTCACTTATCAAACGGATGCCAATGGCCAGCCCGTGTCTAAGATTTTGGTGGAAACCTGCACAGACATCGCCGATGAGCTTTATCTGGGCGCCGTCGTTGATCGATCCTCGCGCCGCATTGTATTTATGGCCTCGACGGAAGGCGGTGTTGAAATTGAGAAGGTTGCAGAAGAGACGCCTGAGAAGATTCTCAAAGCAGCAATCGATCCCCTGGTAGGACCTCAGCCTTTTCAGGGGCGTGAGTTGGCTTTTAAGCTGGGGCTGACAGGTCAGCAAGTGAAGCAGTTTGTTAATATTTTCAATGGCTTGGCAAATCTTTTCAAAGATAAAGACCTGGCGTTAATCGAAGTTAACCCACTCGTTATTACCGACGAGGGCAACTTGCATTGCCTCGACGCGAAAGTGGTTGTCGACTCTAATGCGATGTATCGCCATAAAGACTTGCAGGCGATGCATGACCCGTCGCAAGACGATGAGCGCGAAGCCGCCGCCGCCGCTTGGGACCTGAACTACGTTGCGCTTGAGGGCAATATTGGTTGCATGGTTAATGGCGCGGGCTTGGCGATGGGGACAATGGATATCGTCAAACTTCATGGGGGTGAGCCGGCTAACTTCCTCGACGTGGGCGGTGGTGCGACCAAAGAGCGAGTTACTGAAGCATTCAAAATTATCTTGAGTGATGAAAACGTGAAAGCCGTTCTGATCAATATCTTCGGAGGGATTGTTCGCTGCGACCTGATTGCGGAGGGTGTTATCGGTGCCGTTAATGAAGTAGGGGTCGAAATACCTGTGGTTGTGCGTCTCGAGGGCAACAATGCAGAGCTCGGTCGTCAGGTCCTTGCGGACAGTGGTTTAAATATTATTGCAGCAACCAGTCTGACCGATGCGGCTCAGCAAGTCGTCGCTGCGGCCGGGGGTGCAGCATGAGTATTCTTATCGATAAAAATACACGCGTCATTTGCCAAGGCTTTACAGGCTCTCAGGGTACGTCACACTCTGAGCAGGCGATTGCTTACGGTACACAAATGGTTGGCGGCGTGACGCCTGGTAAGGGCGGTCAGGAGCATCTTGGACTGCCTGTATTCGACACGGTTGGTGATGCGGTCTCGCAAACAGGTGCCAATGCGTCGGTGATTTATGTTCCTGCGGCATTTTGTAAAGACTCCATTTTGGAGGCGGCTAATGCAGGCGTTGAACTGATTGTCTGCATCACTGAGGGCATTCCCACTCTGGATATGCTCGATGCAAAGGTGCGTTGCGATGAGCTGGGTGTCCGTCTTATTGGTCCAAACTGCCCTGGTGTAATCACGCCTGGGGAGTGCAAGATCGGTATTATGCCTGGGCATATTCACCTTCCTGGTAAGGTCGGCATTGTCTCGCGCTCTGGTACCTTGACGTACGAGGCGGTGAAACAGACGACCGATGCGGGCTTTGGCCAGTCTACTTGTGTTGGGATCGGTGGAGACCCTATACCTGGGTCTAACTTCATCGATATTCTCGGTTTATTTGAGGAAGACGATGCTACTCAGTCAATTGTGATGATTGGTGAAATTGGCGGGTCAGCTGAAGAAGAGGCCGCCGCCTTCATCAAGGATAATGTTACAAAGCCGGTCGTATCCTATATCGCTGGCGTGACTGCACCCAAAGGCAAGCGCATGGGCCATGCCGGTGCGATTATCTCAGGCGGCAAAGGCACAGCTGACGAAAAATTTGCGGCGCTGGAAGATGCGGGCGTTAAGACCGTTCGTTCGCTCGCTGAAATTGGGTCGGCAATGGCAGAAATAACGGGCTGGTAAGAAACAGGCAGCAGCAAGCCCAAAGCCCGCTTTATGCGGGCTTTTTCGTGCTCGAGGCTTACGAGTGAGGGTCTTGAGACTCACGTCAAAAGCTTGCTGGAAATTTCACTCTAACGCCTTGAAAACGGCAGCATCATTCCCCATTTGTAAGCTAAGCGAAATAACAGGAGCTCGTCATGTCCGATAAACAAACCATGGGATTCCAAACTGAAGCGAAGCGTCTGCTTCAGTTGATGATTCACTCACTTTACTCAAACAGAGAGATCTTTTTGAGGGAGCTAATTTCGAATGCCTCAGATGCGATCGATAAACGGCGTTTTGCGGCCATTGAAGATAGCTCGCTTGATGTAGGTGGTGAGGGTTATGAGATCCGGGTAGACGTGAATGAGGATGAAAAAACGCTCACCCTTATTGATAACGGCATTGGAATGTCGCGCGATGACATCATTGAAAACCTTGGGACCATTGCCAAATCAGGTACCGCGGCCTTTATGGATCAACTCAGTGGTGATCAGCAGAAAGACAGCCAGCTCATTGGGCAGTTTGGTGTTGGCTTTTATTCGTCCTTTATTGTTGCTGATCGCGTAGAGGTAATTTCTCGAAAAGTTGGTGAGGAAACAGCGACTCGCTGGGAATCCACTGGGGAAGACGAGTTTAGCATCGACGCGGCTGAGCGCGATGCGCCTGGAACAACCGTTATCTTGTACTTAGACGGCGAGGCAGAAGAGTTCGCATCGTCTTGGCGAGTACGCAGCGTCATCAAAAAGTACTCTGACCATATTTCGGTTCCGGTGTTGATGCTCGAGACACCGCCCTCGACCGAAGACGACGAGGAAACGGCGCCCGAGCCCTCGTGGGAACGAATTAACGAGGCGAAGGCATTGTGGACGCGAAGCCGGTCCGAGGTGACCGATGATGAGTACACCGAGTTTTATCGCCACGTATCAAGCGACTATCAAGACCCACTGAGCTGGAGTCACAACCGCGTCGAGGGCAAACTGGACTACACATCACTTCTGTATGTTCCAAGCCAAGCGCCCTTCGATCTATGGAATCGTGAGGCAGCACGCGGACTCAAACTCTATATTCAACGCACTTTCATCATGGATGATGCGGAGCAGTTTTTGCCTCTCTATCTTCGTTTTGTGAAAGGTGTGCTGGACTCTCAGGACTTGCCGCTCAATATTTCACGTGAGATTTTGCAACAGAGCCCTCAGGTGGATTCGCTTCGCAACGCTGTGACAAAGCGTGTGCTTGATATGCTCAGCAAAATGGCAAAGTCGGACAGCGAGAAGTACCAGAGTTTCTGGGATGTCTTTGGCAATGTCCTTAAGGAAGGCCCGGGCGAGGATTTCGCTAATCGAGAGAAGATAGCGGAACTTCTTCGGTTTGCCTCGTCGCACTCTGACGACGCCACACAGAACGTGTCACTCAAGGGCTATGTTGAACGCATGATAGACGGGCAAGATGCGATCTATTACGTCGTGGCCGACAATCATGTAACAGCCAAGAACAGCCCTCACATCGAGGTGTTCCGTAAGAAGGGCATCGAAGTACTGTTGCTGTCAGATCGTATCGACGACTGGTTAATGGGGCACTTGAACGAGTTTGATGGCAAGTCGCTGAAGGATATCGCAAAAGGTGAGCTGGACTTAGGTGAGAGTACCGAGGAGGAGAAGGCGGAGCTTGAGGCTGCTAAGACCGAAAACGAAGGTCTTCTGGAAAGGCTCAAGTCGGTGCTCGAGGGCAAGGTGAGTGAGGTTAGACCTACCATTCGCTTGACTGACTCGCCGGCTTGTCTTGTCGTGGGAGAGCATGAGCTCGGAGCCCAGATGCGACGTATTTTAGAGGCCGCCGGTCAAGAACTCCCTGACAGTGAACCGATTCTAGAAGTGAATACGAGTCACGGTCTGGTGAAGCGCATGGATGCAGAGCAGGATGAAGACAGGTTTGCGGATCTTGCGTTGATTTTACTAGATCAAGCAACGCTGGCAGAGGGCTCACAGCTTGAAGATCCAGCAAGCTACGTCGCGCGGATGAATAAACTCCTTGTGGAGATGAGCGCCTAGAGTGCTTGTTACCCTGTGGCGGCATGGCGAGGCGGGACAGGCCGCCTCAGACGCCGCGCGTGAATTGACTGTGCGTGGTGGCGAACATGTCGGCATGACGGTTAAGGCTTACAAAGACTGGTGCCAAAACACTAAAGTTGAACTACCGAGTTACTGCGCCCACAGCCCGCTGACTCGCACGTGTCAAACAGCGAGCATTTTAGACGCCCATTTGTGTTTTGAGACATTGGTATCTCATGACCAGCTGGCGCCGGGTCAGCGCAGCTATAGTCAAGGACGTTTCCTTCAGGACGATGTAGCCCATCAGTTGATCGTGGGCCATCAGCCCTATCTTTCTGAGCTCATTAATGTATGGTGCGACACCGCGCAATACCATGGGCTGTCAACCAGTGGTGTTGCGATCATTCGCCTACTCATGCCGAGTCGCGGTGGCGGTGAATTGCTTTACTACGAGCCAGAGGGATTTTTATTTTGACAAGTCACGCCGATGAGATTGGGTTTGAGGTGGACGGGCTGACTTATCGGGGACTCCTTTGGGGTGATCCTGCCGATCCGCTTGTGTTTGCAATTCATGGTTGGCTTGATAATGCGCTGAGTTTCGCTCGCCTGGCACCACTGCTCAAAGGTTATCGAGTGCTCTCCATTGATCTATCGGGTCACGGTTTGAGTAGTCATCGATCGCCTGATGCGAACTACCATATCTGGGATGATATTCCGCAGCTACTGGATATTGTTGAGCAGATGGGCGTCGACTCCCTTCATGTTGTTGGGCATAGCCGTGGCGCCGCTGTAGCAGGTGCTTTCGCGGTGGCTCTCGAAGACAAGTGCGCATCTCTCTCGATGTTGGACGGGATGATTTCGCGGTCGTTCGAGAACGACAATGGCGCCGAGTTGTTTAAGGGTTCAATCGCCGAACGAAAAAAATATATGTCACGGCCGCCGCGAATATTCAGCTCCGTTGAAGACTTTATCAACTCCCGATCACGCTATGGTTTTACACGAGAGAACGCCGAATTGTTGGTCCCACGAGCGTTAAAGCAGGTTGAGGGCGGGTGGCTTTTGCTGAGTGACCCCAAATTGTTTGGCAGCAGCACCGTGAAGCTGTCAGAGGAGGCGTCAGACTCATTTTACCGAGCGATGAAAGCGCCCGTTGCGGCCATAACCGGTGACGAGGGTTTTTTCACCAGTGACGATGCGCAGGCGACGATCGCTGGAATCAAAACCTTGGTAGATCGCTTCTACCCTGTCGTTGTAGCAGGGCCTCACCACTTCCATATGGAAGGCGACGTACAGGCGCTTGCAGATATGCTTGTCAGCTTCTTTGCCACAGGTGTTATGGGGCAGCGGTCTACCTCCATTCGGCAAGCAAGCTGATTTCCCTGTCTTCATATCCGCTAGGGAGCCAATAGCCCAAAGTCATAGAGCGGCGGTCTTTACCGCCAACCTCCCTGAACAGCGGCCTGGTTCAATGCCCGTCTCACGATGATCTCATCCGCTCGAGTTTAAGTGTACGACGCGGATAGACCGATCAAGTCTCCTTTCCCTCAAGATGGTAGAATTCGTCCGTACCAACACAGGAAAGTCGCGTGACAACATTTCGTGAAATGCTTATTGCTGCTGAGGAACAGCTCATCGCCGCCGGTGTGTTTTGCGGTCACGGGTATGAGTCGGAGCATGATGAGGCGGTAGCGTTGGTGCTGACAGCAGCGTCCCTGTCGGTCGTAAATACGGGTGCTGAGATCCTTGATGAGCCTTACCCTGACTTTGCTGTAAATGTCTTAACCGCGTTTATGAGCCAGCGTTGTGTCGAGCGACTACCGGTTGCCTACATCACGGGAGAGGCCTGGCTCGGTCCGCTTTGTTTCAAATCGGATGCTCGGGCGTTGGTGCCGCGATCGCCTGTTGCTGAGCTCATACTGAATCGATTTGAGCCTTGGTACCAAGACACCAGTCCTCAGGTTATTGTTGATGTTTGTTGTGGCGGAGGGAGCCTTGGCATGCTCGCAAAGTCGGCATTTCCAGAGGCTGTGGTACTGCTAAGTGATATCGATTCCGACGCCATCGGCTTAGCTCGGGATAATGCTGCGATTCACGATGTCGATGCGATTGTCAGGGCAGATTTGCTTTCTTGGTGTGCCGATAACGTTGTTGACATCGTTTTAGCTAATCCCCCGTATGTTGATGCTGAGGATATGCGCGACTTGCCGCCTGAATATCTTCACGAGCCAGGCCTTGCTTTGAGCGGTGGCGAGGATGGTTTGGATTTAGTGAGAGTGATGCTCGTTGATGCTGCGCGAATCCTGAGTCCTGCGGGGATTTTGATCCTTGAGGTCGGCAACAGTATCGATGCGCTGGAAGGGCTCTCAGAGGTTCTCCCGCCCTTGTGGGTTGAATTAGAGCAGGGCGGTCATGGCGTTGCCGTCTTTATGGCGCAAGATCTGGCACAATGGGCCGCTCAGGAGTCGAACACCCCCTAGGGCGGTTCAGGCGTTACAGGTTTAGGAAACGATATGTCTGGTAATACATTCGGGAAATTATTTACCGTTACGACCTTCGGTGAGAGTCATGGACAGGGGCTCGGGTGCATTATTGATGGATGCCCGCCGGGATTGACGCTGAGTGCCGCGGACCTTCAGCCCGATCTTGATCGCAGAAAGCCAGGCACTTCGCGGTTCACAACGCAGCGAAAAGAACCGGATGAAGTTCAGATTTTATCGGGGGTCTTTGAGGGTGAAACCACGGGGACTCCCATTGGATTGCTGATTATGAATGCCGATCAGAAATCCAAAGATTACAGCAAGATTAAGGATGTCTTTCGCCCTGCGCACGCGGACTACACGTATCAGCAAAAATACGGTGTTCGAGACTACCGGGGAGGGGGGCGATCATCTGCCAGAGAGACCGCGATGCGGGTGGCGGCGGGAGCGGTGGCCAAAAAATGGCTCGCTGAGCGCTATGGCGTACGGATTCGCGGCTGTCTTAGCGCCCTAGGGCCTTTGCAGGTAACAGATACCGATTGGGACCTTGTTGAAACGAACCCATTTTTTTGTGGCGACGCGCAGTTAATTCCCGAGCTTGAGTCGTTTATGACCCAGATTCGGCGAGAGGGTGACTCGATAGGCGCCAAACTCGAAATTATCGCTGACGGGCTTCCGCCTGGCTGGGGCGAACCCATTTTTGATCGCCTCGATGCTGAAATTGCATCGGCCATGATGGGCATTAATGCGGTCAAAGGTGTCGAAATTGGTGATGGATTTGACGTCGTCAATCAGCGTGGCAGCGAGCACCGCGACGAACTCACGCCAACGGGTTTTCTGAGTAATCATGCCGGGGGCGTTTTGGGTGGAATTTCCAGTGGTCAGCCGTTGATGGTGAAGATCGCGCTAAAGCCAACCTCTTCGATACAGGTCCCGGGCCAAAGCATCGATGTAAACGGCGAGGTAGCCGACGTCATCACCACTGGGCGCCACGACCCGTGCGTCGGTCTTCGTGCAGTGCCGATTGCTGAGGCGATGTTGGCGCTGGTGCTAATGGACCACGCCTTGAGACAACGAGGTCAGAACGCCGATGTTGCCTCACCGACCCCTGTTATTTGATTGCTGCGATGTTGAAGCGACGCTACGTAAAAGCCCTTAGAACAGCAACCCTCGGTATTTTGGCCACCGCAGCGCTAATCTGGGGTGCTGTTGATATTGTTGGGGTCTCTGGCGAGGCACTGATGGGGTACTTATGGATCAGCGCGCAAGGCGTGGTCTTAATCGTGTTGGGAGCCATTCCTTTCGCGCTGCTGTTGCGCTCGTTGCGAGGCAGGAAATGATTCACCGGCAGGCGTATCTCAGTGGGCGCCTGCTTCGATATCAATGTCTAGCGTCATTTTGTTTTCTAGCGTATCCAATCGTTCTCTAAGCTCGCCGATATCCAGTGATTCAGGAGCGCGGGTGGCTAGTTCTGCGATGAAAAGATCGCCACCGGACCACGCGGCATTCTCCACCCGTGAGCTTAATTGCAGGATATTGATATCTGATTCGCTCAGTTCGTGGGTAACCTCGTAGACGATTCCTGCCCGGTTTGGGCCGGTTAATGTCAGGTAAAGATTGGGCTCGTGCCTTGGCGAGGCATCAACAGCAGTCAAGCTCACAACCAAATCGTCGGTGTAATTCGCTTCGATAGCACTGCTTAGGTCCTTAAAGCCGGACTCCGAAACGTTGATCAAAATCGCGCCTGCAAAGGCCCCTCCAAGACGTGTCAGCTCACTTTGTTGCCAGTCACCACCGTGAGCGACCACCATATCTGCCAATGTCTCGACTAGGCCTGTGCGGTCTGCGCCGGCAAAGGTAATAACGTATTGTTGTTTCATGCATCCCCCTTCAGACGCGTTACGGGTATGATCACTTTCCACTAACCAGTTTCTGCGCAAGTTGTGCGGGACTATACGCAGTTTTCGCTTAAGGAGTTGACTATGAGATGGCTAACTTTACTGTTGATCGCTATTGCACCCAGTGTTTTTGCTGATGGACATCATGGTGCACATGTTTCGTTAGATTGGGATGCTGCGCTTACGGGTGAGCATCGAAGCGACGCAAACAAGGCGCGTGATGCGCACCGGCACCCGCAGGAAACACTACAGTTCTTCGGTTTGAAGCCCAATATGACCGTTCTTGAGGTCTCACCTGGCGGAGGTTGGTATACCGAGGTACTTGCGCCACTTCTTGCTGAGCAGGGAAGGCTTGTGGCCGGTCATGGGTCACCCAACGGCAGTGCGTACAGTCGTCGCTCATTGGGTCGCTATTTGCAAAAGCTAGGCGAAAACCATGACGTATATGCAAGTGTAGACGTCCGCGTAATGCAGCCGCCGCAAACCCCCCTCGATGTTACGGCCGAGTCCATTGATTTGGCTGTCGTGTTTAGGAACGTGCACTCATGGCTTCGCGCGGATAATGCCGAAGCGGCACTTGCTGATATTTTTCGGTCACTGAAGCCTGGCGGCACACTGGGGATTGTTCAACATCGAGGTGTTGAAGGCACGACCCTTGAAGATATGAAACGCAAAGCTTACGTCCCGGAATCAAAGGTTATTTCGCTTGCTCAGGCGGCAGGGTTTGTTCTCGATGCGAAAAGCGAGATCAATGCGAACCAAAAAGATACGAAAGACTATCCTCGGGGCGTTTGGACGTTGCCGCCCTCGTTTACTGAGGGGGATAAGGACCGCCAGCGTTATGCGGCGATTGGTGAAAGTGATCGAATGACACTGCGCTTTAAGAAGCCCGAGTAATGCTATCAGTCTAGGCAAGTAGCTGTGTCCAACGACGATCAACAAGTAGACGCGACGGGCCTCAAATGCCCGGAGCCCGTTATGATGCTCCATGCAGCGATACGTCGGGCGGGTGTGGGTGATGTCGTCTGTTTAACGGCGACTGACCCCTCTACACAGCGCGACGTGCCCAGTTTTTGTGAGTTTCTCGGACACAGCTTGCTGGAGACGAACCTTACTCAAGAGCAATTTATTTATCGAGTGAAGAAAGCAAGCTAAATGGCTGTTAATAAACTATTTTTTGAGCCAACCGCACTCCGCCTTACTGAGTGTTTCAATCGCGCCTTCAGCCTCACTGAGAACACTGTTCTTGAGGGGGGTGCGAATGAGCCTTATTACCGCCCCGGCTCGCCTAACGTCATTTATTTCAGGGAAGACTTTAGTCGCAGCGCGCTTCATGAAGTGGCGCATTGGTGCGTTGCAGGCGCTGCAAGGCGAGGACTGCCTGACTATGGTTACTGGTACGCGCCCGACGGACGCGACGAGGCGCAGCAGGTGGCTTTTTATGGCGTTGAAGTAAGACCGCAGGCGATCGAAAAAATATTCTGTGAGGCGCTAGGGATCGACTTTAAGGTCAGTGTCGATAACTTATCAGTGTCGCACTCGGACCCGGCCATTGCATCCTTCACTGCGGCGGTTAAAGGCGAGTTTGACCGGCTATCGAGGTGTGGTTTACCTGAGAGAGCTGAGCTATTTCGCAGAGCATTGACCCAATGTATTTAGTGGTCTGAGTGAAGGGAGACGCGTTACCTTGCCATGAGTAAGCCAAAAGTCGTTATCGATAGTGCTATCCGGGTGACACCAAGGCTTCGAGCGCTACCCATAGAACTTGTCCCACTGGTTAGCACCGATATTTCGCGCGATACGCTGGTTGACGCGCAAGCCTTGCTAACGCGAACGGTTACGCGTGTCGATGGGCGTCTTTTAGATGGTGGCGATGTCCGATTTGTCGGTACCGCGAGCGCCGGTACAGATCACATTGATTTGAACTACCTGGCGGCGCGTGGCATTCCTTTTTCAAGCGCCGCTGGCTGCAATGCATCCGCCGTTGGAGACTACGTGCTCGCTGCTATTGCACTGTGTGGGAAGTTAGAGTCTATCTTAGCTGGCGCGGAGGTCGGACTCGTTGGTTATGGCAACGTAGGGCGAGGTCTCGCAAAGCGATTGGCAGCGCTTGGAGCCCGAGTCCGTGCTTATGATCCTTGGGTAACACAATTCGACTCACATGTGCGGGAAACGGACCTGCAAGGGGTTCTCTCTTGCGGTGTTGTTAGTCTGCACGCGGCTTCTCATGACTCCCAGCCATTTCCGAGTTTTGGGATGATTGGCGTTCAAGAGGCCAAGATCATCGGGCGCGATACCTTGTTTATTAATGCAGGACGAGGCGGTTTGCTGAGCGAGGAGGCCGCTCTCTATCTTGTGGAGCGGGGTGTCGACCTCGTACTTGATACATGGCCAAATGAGCCGCGGGTATCGCTCGAGCTGTTAAAGGGCGCGCGCTACGCGACCCCCCACATCGCGGGTTATTCCGAGACAGCCAAAAACAATGCCACAGATTTCCTCATCCCGCCCCTTATTGAAACGCTGGAGCTCGAGGACCACGGAGCTGTCCCTCAGGGCGAGAGTAGTCATATCGTTTTGCCTTTTGGGAGTGCAGATGACAGCGTGCTGGCGTCTCTACTTAGTTCAGTTGGGAGAATTGAGGCCGACGACGCCAAGTTTCGCGCGGCATGGGCACGAGACCAAGGTCCCGATACGTTTGAGCGACAGCGGCGCGAATACACCATGCGCCAACAACTTGAGGGGCTTTTGGTGAGCGGAGAAGCCTCATCATTGCGCTTGAATGGGTGGCTTGAGGCGCTTGGTGTCACGGTGAGACATTGAAATCGGGGAATTGCCCCTTATATCAGCAGACAGAAAGTGAAAAAGTACACGGAGAGCCGGTTATGAAGGACAAAGACGACGCCTACTGGCGAGAGAAGCTAACCTCAGACGAGTACCATGTGCTTCGGCAGAAAGGTACGGAGCGCGCATTTACTGGCGAATATTGGGATACCACCGATACGGGGACGTACAAGTGTCGCGGATGCGGTGAGGTGCTTTTCCAGTCGGAGAGCAAATTTGATGCAGGTTGTGGATGGCCGAGCTTCGATCGTCCAGTCGGTGATGCGGCCATCGCGCAGGAGCGCGATACGAGTCACGGGATGGTTCGAACGGAGGTGCTATGTCAAAAATGTGGCGGGCATCTCGGGCACGTTTTCCCCGACGGGCCCACGGATACGGGCTTACGATATTGCATTAACAGCTTATCCATCGATCTCGACAAGGAGGGCTAGACGGAGCCCGCGCGGTAATCCGCCGGCAACGGCGAGTCAGGGAATCAACGCGTCCGTCGTCTCAATAGCCTTCTCGTCAAGATATGTTCGTATGGCTCTGATGTGATCGGGGCCAATTTCACAACAACCACCGATAATCTGAACGCCCATCTCGAGCCACGTTTTGACGTAGGCCAAATATTTAGCGGGGCCAAGGTCTACGCGACTCGATAGGCGGTCCACCGTACTGCCAGGTACCAAGGCCTCCACTGAGGTAAAGCCGTTGGCGTAGGCACCGCAACGGACACCCGATTTCAAAGCTATTTTGAGTCCTTCGGTCACCACCTCCGGTGTTGAACAATTCACCATAATGGCGTCTGGTGTATAGGGCTTAACCGCTGCAATCGCCGCCTCAAGCGTCTCCCCTGATCGTAGCTTTCGAGGATCTTTGTCGCTCAAAGTAAACGCAACAGCGCCCACGACACCGGCGTCGCGTATTGCTTTTGCGCCGGCTGTTGCCTCAGTGATGTTGCTCATGGTTTCGAGTAAGAATCCATCGACGGTATCCTTCTGCAACATGACGAGCTCGCTGTACTGCTCATAGGCGCTGTCAAAATCGGGGGCGACGGTGTGATCGTAAGAGGCATTAAGTGGCGGCAGCGATGCAACGATCGATACAGAGTCCTTTGAAGACGCTGAGCCGATGCCTTGGCGCGCTGTGCTGACTGCCGCGCCAAGCATTTCCTTCACCGAGTACTCCGGTGCATACGTCTTTAGGCGATGGCGACTTATCGCGTAGGTGTTAAGGCAGATAACGCGCGCACCCGCATCACAAAAGTCTCGATGAATATCAGCTACGAGATGGGGCTCGTCCAGCATTACTTTGGTCGACCACAGCGGATGGGGCGGCGCAGAGCTGCGCTTGATGAGTTCTTGGCCAAGGCCACCATCGAGTAGGGTGATTTTAGACATGCGTTCTTGCTCTCATTTCTGAGTTTATGACAGAAGGTGTGTTTTGAGCTGATCGAGTACCAAATTTGGATCTTCGACCATTAGCGAATGGCCAGCGCCCGGTACGACACAAAATCTTGCATCGTTGAGCGCCGCTTGCAGGGTCTGCGTCGCTCTCAATGGTGTTAGACGGTCGGCGTCGCCGTGGATCATTAAACTCGGTGCTGTGATCATAGCGGCGGCTTCGAGTCCATTCCGATAGGCATTGCAGGCGCGCATATCGACATCCAGTGCGGCCTGTATTTCTTCCTCATACCGTCGCATGCTGTCGCTCACCATCCACATGCCCGGGTTGGGGTTGCCCCCCATCAGATTCCGCTTGCTGAAACTAAAGGATGTGAGCATCGCGTGCGCCGACCCAGGGCTGTTTGCCGTTGCGTCGAGTATCGGGTCGGAAACCGGCATTGGGGCGATCGACCCAATCAGTACCATCTTTACTGCACGAGCCTGCATTTTTGCAGCTGTCTCAAGCGTGATGAGGCTTCCCATGCTGTGGCCAACCAAAGCAACGCGTTGGAGTCCGAGATGATCGAGAATTTCGATAATCCAGTCAGACATGGCCTCAATGGAGGTCAGCACGTCGCCTGACGATCGGCCATGGCCTGGAAGGTCGATAGCCAAGACATTGTAGTTATGGCGTGAAAAGTGTCGCGCAAAGAGCGTCCAGACACTGTGATCAAAGCCGGCACCATGAATAAAGACGACGGACGGTTTTGCAGAGTCAATCTCTTTGTTGTTGGTGTAGAGATAGGCCGTTTCATTGTTAATCGTCAACTTCATGCGCCGGCACCCCCAGATGCCTTTTCTGCGGCCCGAAGACCCGCTTTGAGGTCGGCGATGAGGTCTTTCGGGTCTTCGAGTCCAACCGACAGGCGAATGGTTCCCTCTCCAATTCCCGCCGCGGCAAGCGCTGCCTCGTCCATCCGGAAATGAGTGGTACTCGCTGGGTGAATGACTAAGGACTTTGCGTCACCGACGTTGGCAAGATGTGAGAACAAATTGAGTGCGTTAACAAAGGCGATTCCAGCCTCTCGGCCCCCTTTTATTTCGAAGGTGAAGACCGCGCTGGTCCCTTTGGGGAAAAGTTCTTGGGCCAGGGCGTGATCGGGGTGACTCGAAAGGTCCGGGTGCGCGACGCCACTCACAGCCGCGTGAGTGCTTAGAAAGTCCACGACTGCACGTGTATTGGAAATGTGCTTTTCCATGCGCACACCCAGCGTTTCCATGCCCTGTAAAATGTAGAAGGCACTGGTCGGGCTCTGGCAGGCACCGAAATCACGAAGTCCCTCTTTGCGGGCTCTTGATATAAACGCCGCTGGGCCAAACTCCTCGGTAAAGACGAGGTTATGAAAACCTTTGTAGGGCTCAGATAACTGAGGAAATTTTCCGGATCCATCCCAGTCGAAACGCCCGCCGTCTACCAATAAGCCGCCAATAACGATGCCGTGACCACTCAAAAATTTAGTAGCGGAATGCATAACGAGATCGGCACCGAGCTCAAAGGGCTTTATGAGGTAGGGCGTGGTGAAGGTTGAATCGACGAGAAGCGGGAGCCCGTGCTCGTGGGCAATGGCCGATACGCGGGGTATGTTCAGCACATCAAGCCCAGGGTTACCCACGGTTTCACCAAAAATAAGTCGCGTTTCAGGCCTTATCGCTGCTCGCAGCGCCTCTTCATCGCGTGGATCTACGAATGTCGTCGTAATTCCAAAGCGCGGGAGCGTATACGCGAGCAAATTGTGGCTGCCGCCGTAGAGTGCGCTCGAGGCTACGATGTGCGCACCGGCGTCCATAATCGTCATGATGGCCAACTGTAAGGCCGCCTGACCACTTGCGGTGGCAATTGCACCCACGCCGCCTTCAAGCGCCGCAATCCGCTCCTCAAGCACAGCGGTTGTTGGATTGCTCAGGCGCGAGTAGACGTGGCCTGGACGCTCCATATTGAACAGCGCAGCTGCGTAGTCAGAGTCGGGGAAGCAGTACGATGCGGTCTGGTAAATTGGTGTCGCACGTGCGCCAGTTGTGGGGTCGGGCTTGCCGCCAGCATGAAGAGCTAGCGTGTCGAGTTCTGCGGGGGAGTAGTCTTTCATGATTTCTGCTCACATCTGCGCGCTCAATGCGCTTCAACGCGCCGCATTGTACGCGCTTATTGGCAGACGTGAGAAAAAAAATGGAGCGGGAAACGAGGTTCGAACTCGCGACCTCAACCTTGGCAAGGTTGCGCTC
>JBELJN010000039.1:0-13242 GCA_042090345.1 Halieaceae bacterium
TGAGTTGGGGTTTGGACCGGCAGCATGCGCGATACCCCAGTACGGCATTGGGTGTTCAGGATCAAACAATGATGCCTGCTGATAGGACGCGATCGACTCGGGAAAGTAAAAGCCCCAGGCAAAGCGCAAACCTTGATCGAAGAACTGTTGCGCAGCTGTCTTATCTGTCGAAATGGGACGTGAGTAAGTCCCCGATTTCGGCATCAAAATGGCCGCAGATGATTCAGCGCCCAGTGCCATGCCGGGTGAGGCCGTCACCAGTGTGAAAAGGGCAAACGAGAAACAAACGAATGGATGCTTTAAAAACGTCATAGCCATAAGTCCTCAAAGTTACGACCGCTTCATTTTCATTAACGGTAACTCGCCGAGAAAAACGGCGCCACCTTCACAGGCTCAGTACCGCTCAGCAGGGTTTATTTTTGATTCACAGAAATCGATGTGTCGATAAACGACGCTGCGATTCGGTTCACGCCGAGATTCACAGACGACGACTTCGATGTGAACAGTATCGAGCGCCAGGTAGCCATCAACTTCACCGCTATCTGTAGACTTACCTCACATCCTCTACCCGAACTGAAAGCAAGCAAAGAAAGCAGCGTCCTCAATGTAAACAGCGACTCAGCGCTGGCGCCAAAAACAACCTCCGCCGTGTATTGCGCCCGTAAAGCCGCATTAGAGAACTTTTCGCGCACACTGCGGTATCAACTGGAACGTGCCTGAATAACTGTGCTTCAGGCTTTTCCACCACTGGTCGGAACACCAATGACCGAGGGTCGAGGCAGTGACAAGATGGCGGCCCGCGACGCTGCAGCCGCGATCCTCTCAGGCCTGCGGAACTAAACCCCTAAAAATTACATCGGTAAGTCTAAGTTACTTGCGGTGCTCAGGCGGATAGCTTCGTCCGTGGCACGCAGTATTATGAAGAAAAGCTGATTCAATCCTGCAACTAGATAACCGAATTGCATATAACCAGCACTGGCCGGTTATCTCTTTGCCACCACCTCACATGGCAAACTTTCAGGCCCCTCTGCCACAGTGAAGCAGAGCGTAGGGCTCTCGGAGAAACCATAACGAATCGCTTTAACTGAGAGCGAAGCGCCGAACACGACATCAATGGGTAAAGTGTATAACTTCCACGGCTCCGCATCAGATTGTCGCCAGGAAATAGATGATCCTTCTGTTTCCTCGGAGAGAAATACCCGGGCATTTTCCTGGGAGGTCTGAATTATCGATACCTTGGGTGGGTTAGTGACAGGTTGAGAATCGCCGCCACTCCACATGTTTTTGACCATGCGGTGCTCGGGAACCGAACCGAGATCACCGACCTCACTTATCCAGCTTTCCAGCGCCTTGCCGAGGCGATCGACCACCGCCTTCATCGCGGGATCCATTGCGATATTGATTAACTCATCAGGGTCTTGAGTGACGTCGTAAAGCTCAAATTTAGGCCTTGGTGAACTGAAAAAATAAGCCTGCTCAGCGTCTAAATCTTCGACCTCATGCATTCGCCACATTTCGCGCATGATGGGGAACATATCCCGGAATGCTAGTGGCCTAAAATAGGGGATTTCCGTGACATCATTTCTAATCAACCGATAACGCTCGTCCCTCACAGCGCGAACGCGATCAGATGTTTGGTCCATGCGATCGCGCGCTGAGAACACATACTGGCGTTTGCCCGCAGTGAAGATATCCCTACCCTGAATAAATGCGGGAGATGTCACGCCAGCAAATCCGAGGATCGTCGGCGCAAGGTCAACAAAAGAAACAAGCTGTTCGTTCAAGGCACCTTGGCTTGCGGATCCCGGTGCTCGAATGATCAAAGGTACATGTGTGCCAGATTCGTAGACCGCGCGCTTTGCACGAGGAAACGGGTCACCATGATCTGTGGTCCAAATCACAATAGTATCGTCAGACAAGCCGTCCTCAGACAGTGCGTCAAGAATTGACGCGACTTGCGAGTCCATGAAATGGATATTGTCGTAGTGCTGTGCTATCGACTGTCTCACCCTGGGAGTATCGGGGAAATAACCCGGAACAATGACTGCAGATGGGTCAGTAACGGGCGTCACCGTACTGGCTCGTTCATCAGCAATGGCCTTGACGAATGGCGCCCATTGCTTCGGATAGGTATCCCCCGCTACAACTAATCTCGACTCG
This sequence comes from Halieaceae bacterium, assembly GCA_042090345.1. GTDB lineage: Bacteria > Pseudomonadota > Gammaproteobacteria > Pseudomonadales > Halieaceae > Luminiphilus. The sequence goes on from JBELJN010000039.1 coordinate 2,161, forward strand.
TGCGTAGACACCAAATTCATCATAACAAACCAAGGCTTGTCATCGGGTAGTCTTCGCCAAAGTGCCGGGTCAATAGGACCTATAAAACGACCTGCATCGACATCCCAAATTGTCGATGGCTCACCAAATTGATAATCCTTCTTAGCCCAATTTGCAGTGCTGTAACCCGCAGCTCTTAGTAATTCTGGGAATGCCTTAACTTCCGGTGGGGGCACAGCTTCGTAACCAATTTTCCCATCGGCTAGAACACCCTGAGAAGTTCGCATTTGATGCGTCCCCATCGACGTCGCATACACCCCCGTGATCAGAGATGAACGACTGGGCGCACACACGCCAGACACGGTATAGGCTCTCGTGAATCGAAGCCCATTTTCTGCGAGCGCGTCGAGGGTTGGAGTTTTTGCAAGGCTGTCCCCGTAAGCGCCTAATCGGGGACTCATGTCCTCAGCTACGATCAGCAGAATATTAGGAGCATCAGTCCTCGCTTCAATGCCATTCGCCACTGCGCTTATGATAAGCAAGAGCCACCACACCAGGACGGCTTTCATTGGCATTTTACTGATCCTTGTCTTCATCTTGAGGTGCCATTAACCAGGGGATAAACAGCTTACCCTCATCTACAGCGGCCTTCTTTGCAGGAACATCTGGAATGAGCCCCATAAATTTATCAGGACGGTTTGGTGCCACTTGCCACGCTGCAGGGAATGGAGCGACCTTAGGTCCGTTTTTATCTCGCAAGTTCATACCCTCAGCGAGACGAGGCGTATAAGGAATCGCATTTTCGCCGCGAGGGTTGGCTGCCTGTGAAAAGAGCGACTCGCGGAGCTCCTGACGAATAAAGTAATAATCCGGATCGTTGATTCGATTGACTTTTTCCATAGGGTCTTTAGCAAGATCGTAGAGCTCCTCGAGATCCCAAATGCCATGATATTGGATGTACTTAATATCACCGCGGGTAATAGCGAGTGTGGTGGGCGTCATAGGGAAGGACCATTCCCAATAATATTGGTATAAGAAATCGGGCTCGCCCCAAGTCGCTCTTGTTTCCTCTCCCGTTATGAGTGCCCAGGCGCTCTTTCCCTCAAAGTGACTGGGCGCATCGACGCCAGCAATATCCAAAAAAGTAGGCGCCAAGTCCAAATTACGCACGCGAGTCATATTTTTACTGCCCGGCTGCGCATCGCCCGGCGCGTAAACAATCATCGGCACTCTCACAGACGATTCATACGCATTTCGCTTGTCAATTAAGCCGTGATCGCCAGCAAGAAAGCCGTTGTCGCTGTAAAAGATGATGACCGTATCTTGGTCAAGGCCCGCCATCTGCAGACGTTTTCTGAGCCGTCCCACGCTCTCGTCTACCGACGAAAGCGCACCGTAATAGTCCCGTAAATAATCCGTCATCTTGCGATCACTGGCATAGAAAAAATCTATGCCGTGCCAGCTATTGCGCTGATTTTTCACCCACATGGGCTTGCCATTCGTGTAGTCCTCGGTGATCTCAACCGTCTCGGGTAACGCGAATTCGGTCTCGCTGTATTGATTTCGATGACGAGGCGCGGGCACAGCATTCGAGTGAACCGCTTTGTGACTCAAGTACATAAAAAAGGGCTTCGAGGGATCCCGCTGATTTTCAAGCCAATCGACCGCATAGTCAGTGAGTTCATCCGTGATATAGCCCTGTTGCTCTACATGGACGCCATCGACATTTATCACGTTGTTACTTCCATCACTTCGGCTCACTGGATAGTAATGACCTTGTCCCGCGAAACTCACCCAGCGATCGAACCCTGGGCGAGGCGAGTCATTCCCCTCACCCATATGCCACTTACCGAAGAACCCTGTCTCATAACCCGCGTCCTGCAAGTAGCGAGGAAAGAAAACGAGCCCCTCTTCTGTGGTGTTATTATTATCGACAATTCCATGATTTTGCGTTGTGAGTCCTGTCAGAATCGTTGCTCGACTGGGTGAGCACAGCGATGTCGTGACAACAGCATTGGGGAAATAGGTGCCGTCTGCTGCCAGCTGGTCAATGTTGGGGGTTTGAACCTCTGGGGTTAAGAAGCCGAGCCCGTCGTAACGAAGGTCATCCAGGATTACAAAGATGATATTTTTTTGGCTACCGCCTTGCTCCGCCGCATTACCCAAGCTCGAATAAGTAAAAACCAAAAGCGACAGGGCATAAATTAGTACTCGCATGAGTGCACCTTTTTTAAACTACGCTTACCCGCCCGCAGGCGTAGGCTCTAACTCGAGAAATCGCTGATCAAACAGCGGTGGCTTGCGCTCTATTTCAGCTTTGTGGGCTGCAATGGCCGTGAGAATTTCCTGCACAATTGAGGGGTTGGTCGCCGCTATATCCTCTCGCTCCGACATGTCTCGCCTCAAATTGTAAAGTTCCGGCGCTTCGAGCGGCTCACCGCCTTGTGCCTGACCGAAGAGATGTAGTTTGTAGTCACCGTAACGATAAGCGCGCAAAACACCTTTGCGATAGAAAGCTAGCTCAGTCCGCGGCGACTCATCACCGTCAAAAAGAACACTCGACAGATCAACGCCGTCCAGCTTTTCGGGTAACTCAGCACCCACGAGATTCATCACGGTCGTAAAGACGTCCATAATGCTGCCTACACCTGACGTCACCTGTGGGACCACTCTTCCCGGCCACCAAAAAATGGCAGGCACGCGGACGCCTCCCTCATAGACTTCCTGCTTTGAGCCTCGTAAGGGGCCGGCGCTACCGGCAAACTCCGTACTCGCTGACTGCCATGGACCATTGTCGCTGGAAAAAATAACCAGCGTATTGTCATCAATGTTCAACTCTTTTAAAAGATCAATAATGGATCCCACACTCCAGTCAATTTCTTCAATGGTATCGCCGTAAGGCCCTGCCAAACTCTTTCCGGTAAAGGGCTCATCCGCAAAAATCGGTAGATGTGGCATAGAATAGGGAACATACGCGAAAAACGGCTGCCCCTCAGTGCTGCGAATAAAGTTAGATACCTCCTCGGTCAGCCGACGGGTGAACGTTGGCTGAACCACGGGCTGCTCGATAATGACATCTGAGCATGTGCCGTCACGACACGCGCTCCGCCAAAGGGGCACGTCGTAGTTCCGATAATCAGGCTTCTTGAAACTATCTAATAACGCCGTATAGATACCTGCAAGCTCCCCACCGCGTCCGCTTATCTGCAATCGATACAGCTCGTCTATACCAGGGCGTCCGACAAACATCATGTCGTTTGAGTAAGGCACACCGAACCAGTAATTAAAACCATGGCGGGTCGGCAGAAATTCTCTCGCATCGCCAAGATGCCATTTACCGAACATACCGGTGCGATACCCTCTCGTTTGCAAGCCTTCAGCGAGCGTCAACTCATCCTGAGGGATACCTCGACTGTCCCCTGGAAACATGACCGCTGTCCCTTCACCGTAGAGGCCAGAGCGAACAGGCTGTCGACCGGTTAAAAGCGCAGCCCTGCTAGGGGAACATACGGGTGATGGCACGTAAAAATCGGTCCATCGTTGCCCTTCTTCAGCGAGGCGATCCAAGCGCGGTGTACGAATAGAGGGGTGACCGTAACTGGATAAGTCCCCCCAACCCATATCATCGGTGTAGAAAATAATGACGTTAGGGGGAAGCTGATCTTCGATATCATCCGCAGACGTACTTGCGATACCAAAGACCAGACAAACCCATAAGAGAGAACTCGCTATCGGTAGCTTCATCAGAAAGTCCAAAGTGGCTATCCTTATTTTCAGCATCATACTGATATGACTAAGGCTTAAGCTCATTCAAGACGACACCGACGTCAAGCCTCGCAATAACCTCCTGTGTCACAATCGCCTCGTTAATACTGAAGACATGCGTTGCTCTCGTATCACGCGATGAAGCAGAAACCCGCAATTCGTACTCGCCAGCCTCAGCCACCCACGCTCGGCGATCAGTATCAAAAGAAGCCAGATCGTGCGCATCGAGGCTTATGACCACCGATGTAGACTCACCGGGCGCCAGACGCCGCGTCTTAGTAAAGCCACGTAACTCCTGCTCTGGCTTATCAACACCAACGCCCTCAGGAGCGGACACGTAGAGTTGAACGACTTCGCGACCTGCTCTTTCACCCGTGTTAGTTACAACAACCTCGACCTCGAGCTCTCCGGATGCCACATCACCCAAGACAGAAAGGTTACTGTATGAAAAGCTGGTGTATGCCAAGCCATAGCCAAACGGGTATGCGACCTCTTGATTTACCGTATCGTAATACCGATATCCAACATAAATGCCTTCTTCGTACTTCACCTCGGAGGGCTGCGCTTCGAAAATATCTAAAATGACCATTATCTCATCAGAGGTAGCTTCGCCCGGAAAGTTTTCGGCCGATGGGACAACCTCATAACTTACTGGGAAGGTGGTCGGCAATTTACCTGAGGGAGACACCTTGCCCAGCAAAACATCTACAACAGCATTGCCCGCTTCTTGGCCACCCTGCCACGGTACTAATATCGCGTCAGGTGCAGCTCGCCAACTAACCGTCTCTACGACGTTGCCAATATTGAGAACCACAACAACCGGCTTATCCGTCTGCTTGAAGGCGGCTGAGACAGTCTCGATTAACGACAGCTCCTCAGCCGTTAAATAAAAGTCACCCTGCAACGGACGATCCTGAAACTCACCTGAGTTACGGCCAATCGTAATCAGGGCGGCATCCGCATCCGCAGCCTTTTCGGTGATCATTGTAGCTTCGAGCCATAACTCTGGTGCCGGTGGCTCATACGTCCAGAAACGCTCTTTTTCGGGCTGAGCGGCCTTGTAGTCTGTGAGGTATTCGACGTAGGCAGACCGAAGGTCATCGTCAACGGACAAACCCGCTGCCAACAGTCCATCAACGAGTGATACCGTATAGGCTTCGTTAACATCGCCACTTCCTGTTCCACCTGAGATAAAGTCATAAGACTGATTTCCAAATACGGCGAGCTTCGTAACATTATCGGAGAGCGGTAAAACGGCGCCCTCGTTTTTTAAGAGCACTGCACCCTCTGCCGCTGCGCGCCGGGCAAGCTCTGCACTGTCCGCAAGCTTCGGTTTGTTACTAAATTCGTAGCCCGCCCACGAAGAGCTACGCATGATTACATCAAGAATGCGCCCAACGTTTTCGTCCAGCCGCGCCTCTGATAACGAACCATCGGCTAGCGCCGCCATTATCTGTTTCGAACCATCTGGCATACCGGGCATCAAGAGCTCATTGCCCGCGATCATTTGAGCAACGGTATCGTCCATACCTGCGAACCAGTCGGTCATCACGACACCGTTGAAGCCCCATTCATCTCTCAGAACAGTCGTAATAAGAGACTTACTTTGTGAGGCCGGTGTGCCATTAACTTGGTTATAGGCACTCATTATTGCCCAAGGGTCAGATTCTTTGACCGTTATCTCAAATCCCTTTAGATAGATCTCTCGGAGCGTTCGCTCGCTGACTAAAGTGTCGACAACATAGCGATTCGTTTCTTGGTTGTTAGCGACGTAATGTTTTGGCGTTGCGCCAACGCCCTGACTCTGGACACCACGGACCATGGCCGCTGACATTTTTCCGTTCAGCAAGGGGTCTTCCGAGTAATATTCAAAGTTTCTGCCACCTCTTGGGTCGCGATGAATGTTGATGCCAGGCGCCAATAAAATATCTAGCCCGTACTCTTTAAATTCATGACCAAAGGCAACGCCGACCTCTTCGACAAGATCCAAATTCCAGGATGATGCCAATAAGGTCGCAACAGGGAAGGCGGTAGCGTAATAGGTTTCGTCGGTTCCTTGTCGCGTTGGAAGAATACGCGCACCTGCAGGTCCATCAGCCAAAACAATAGAAGGTATGCCCAGGTCTTCGATTGGCGTCGTAAAGCCAGCGGCACCAGGTACTTTGCGTGATTGCATCTCTTCAGGCTGAATGGCAAAGCCAATACCACTTACCAGCGATACCTTTTGCTCGACACTCAGTTTTTGAAGTAAGTCAGCAACGCGTTCAGACCTCGAGGCCGCATTATCCTCAAAAATATCCATCTCGCCGTTCCCGTTGCGATCAATATAAGCCTTTGAACCGTCCTCAGAAGTCTCGCTGGTGCATGCTTGCAATGTGAACCCAAAAATAAATGCCATCACGGCGAAAAAAAAGCGCATGCACCCCCTCCTCATCTAAATAGGTAACCAAGCCAGAATAAAAACAAAACAGAATGAAAAGAGGTGCCCTCGGCCCGGGCACCTCAAGTCCCAAAGCTTGTTAGAACTGGATGCTTCCTTGAACGCCCATGTATCTCCACGCATCTCGCGCGTTATAAGCAATGCCCGACGCTTGGAATCCGAACCAACCTACACGGTCGTTGTAGAACCGATCCGTAGCGTTCTTCACAAACACCTCCAGCTGCCATTTACCATCGGCGGCCTCGACGCCGGCATTCAGATTCAGAATGCCGTAACCAGGACGATTGGTTCTTGGGTCACCATTTAGGTCGGAAGGTGAATCAGACTGTCTGCGATAAGAAGCGCCGACGTAGGGCACCATAGATCCTGTTGAGGCAAGGTCATATCGCGTCTGCAGCGTAAATTTCCGCTTCGGCGCGTTGGCAATTTGCTGTCCCGAAAGATCCTGAACACCGCCAACACACCCTTGCGCCTCAGACTGCCCAGGATAACACTGCGCCCCTCTGTACTCGTCATACGTCGCATCGGTGTAGGCAAAGCCCATATTTAACAGCCAATTGGCAGTGGGCTTCAGAGCAAGATCCACCTCAAGGCCTTGGGTAACCGCCTTACCGGCACTGATCAGCTGAAAACCGAGACCGTCAGGTGTAAGACCCTGTCCCTGCAAGTCTTTAAACTCACTGTCGAATAGGGTCGCACCAAGTCTTGCCCGTCCATCCCAAAATACACCTTTCACACCCAGCTCCAAAGATGTGACCGTCTCTTCTGGCACTGGATTCTCAATGGTTTCAGGTGTCACATTGAAGATAAGATCAAACGCTGGCGCCTTGTAGCCCGTGCTCACAGTGGCAAAATAGGTCCACTCATCGCTTGGCGTGTATTGAAGGCCCAGCTTGCCAGAGACATTTGACTCCGTCGTACTACTAGACCCTTCGGATCCGGGTGAAATTGCAGGCCCAGGGGATGGAGTGACCTTGTCGTAATCAACTTCGACCTCGTCGTCGGTGTACCGAAGACCAGCTATCAGCGACAGGTTTTCGGAGAGGCGATGGTCCATTTGCCCAAAGACCGCCCAACTAGTTGTGTCAACATCTGAATCTAACCACCCGTAAAACGGCCCCACGCCACTGAACTTGGCAACACGCTCAAAATAACGCTCAACAGATTGATTCCAGTAGAACAAACCCAAGGTTAAGTCGGTATTTTCCCACCCAGTGCTCTCCAAGCGAAACTCTTGTGACAACTGAGTCTGCTCTTGATCACCGCCAGGCATAGGTGATGGAAGGTCGAGGTCAGAGGTCGTTGCACCATTAGAGAAGAATAAGAACCCAGGACCCGCATTCTCCAGGTTGTAGGGTCGTCCATCCACGCCTTGCTGCGACTCGAGTGTAAACCCTCGGTATCCCGTTACAGAGACAAAACGCCAATTATCAAAATCGCGGTCATACTGTGCGGAGACGCCCCAGGTGTCGGTATTTGAAAATCCATCCTCGTTATCAAGGGTCACGTCATTTTTGCGATCCAACGTCACACCGTATGCCGCATACTCAGCAACGACAGCGGCGTTGCCACTGGTTAAAACCTGAGCACAGCAATTTCTGTCCTGGTTGCTCACATCAGCTATCAGCATCAGGCTGCTCGAATCTGACAGATCGATCGCCAACTTACCGCGAGCACCAAAGCTCTCGTCGCCATTGATCGTATTTCCGGTGTAAGCATTTTTCAGCCAACCATCGAAGGTCTTCGAGTAAACCGAGAGTCGCCCCCGCACGTTATCGGAGAGTGGACCGCTTACCATTGCGCTGATTGAAAACGCATCGTCATCGGCCATCGTGGCACGCACCCTACCCTCAAACTCATCTGTTGGATTTTTGGTATGAATCGCCACCAAACCACCGGACGCATTCTTACCAAAAAGCGTTCCTTGTGGGCCCCGCAATACTTCTACACGCTCGATATCATCGAGGTCGCTAACAAACTGCACGGTACGCCCCATGGTGATACCGTCAACAACGGTCGATACCGTTGGTTCAACGGCGGTCTGAAAAGCGGTGGTTCCAATACCACGCATCAAGATACCCACACCGCGTTGATCTCCAGTCTGACTGTAGGTTAGCGACGGCGTTACCTGAACGAGGTCTTGAAATTCATTGACCTTCGCAACGTCAAGGATCTCTCCACTTAAAGTCGCAACGGACACAGGTACATCGAGATATCCCTGTTCTCGCTTCTGCGCGGTAACGATCACTTCTTCAAGTGCGGTGTTACTTGATTGACTCATTGCGGTCTGTGAAAAACCTGCACAAGACACCGCCACAGCAAGCGCACAGTACCGCCCAACATTGTTTTTATTCATGGTTTGCTCCTTAAACGCAACTCGGCTTTTTAATGGCTACTAGCAATTTATTGCAAAAATCTGGTGGGCAGAACCGCTTAAGATGCTAAATTATTGTCAAATCCTGCTAAAAAATTGGGCGATGAACGAAGCAGATGCGAACCGTCGAGTGTTAGAGATGACCCAGCGGATAATCCGCTGGCACCAATCTCCGAGCGAGGAACCGGGCGTCCTCAATAACCTGATAACACAACAAGACCTCAGCGCTGCCTTCCATGTGACGGGGGGCATCGATATGGGGGCCTATTGGCATCAACAGCTTCACTCCTCTGATTTTGACCAGTGGCGGCATAACATTTTAAAAATTTGGGATGACGCAAACGCAAATTTTCCAACCAAACCCATTGAAAAAGCGCAGCATTTCATACGTGAGCTGATCTATGAGATTAACCACTCGCTTTTCTTCGCAAGCGTCATCAGCGTAGGGCATACAGGAGCCATGGAGAACGTTCCCTCCTCCGACTTCAAAACGTCTTATCACACGAAACGGCCCGCATGGGTGTTACACGCCACGCGTGAGGGAGCTGCCACCTACATTGCTGGCAGACCAATAGAAACAGAAGCTGGAGATTTGCTACTCATTGCACCCGACGCGAGCCTGCACTATCGCAGGGCCACACATTCGCCCAAGTGGGTGCATTCCTGGGTCTTGTTTACGCCAACAAAAAGCATGCTCGATCTTATGAACTGGCAGACCGTAGGTTACGGTATTCGAAAGTTATCCATTGCCGACGCGGGTGCGCTGAGCGATATCGCCACTCTGCTCGACGATGCCGTTCGCAAGTATTCGTCGCCCCCTCGCTTTTTCGAACAATATTTAACGAATACCTTAGAGCGAGTCCTGCTTATTGCGGCTCAAACCCTGAAAAACCAATCGGTCAAAGATTCACGAGTGAGCCTGGCCTGTGACTACATCGAATCCCAAATCGGCACAAGGCCCTCTCTCTCCGAGATCGCGACTCACTGCAATTTAAGTGAGTCTCGACTGGCACATTTATTCAAAGATTCAATGAGCATGAGTGTGAAATCTTACTTAGATTCGCTGAAAACCCAGCGCGCAAAACAAATACTGGTCACCACCTCAACACCTATCAGCACCGTAGGACGCGAAATTGGTTATGACGACCCAGCCCAATTCAGTAAATTTTTCAGGAATGCAACAGGTTATAGCCCGCGCCAATACCGAAGCATGTTCAAAGAGAAATAATTTTCTTAGGTTTCAGGTGTGGAGCAAAAACCCTCGGCGTCTAACCAAGCGACAAACTGATCAAACCATCGATCACTGGTAGTGCCTTTCGTAAAACTTCCAAAACCATGCCCCCCGCCCTGGTACCAATGAAGCTCCGTTGAACCACCTGCACCGTGCCACCCTCGTATAAGACCAAACTCTTGGTGTCCCAGCAGAGGATCGTCCGAGGCAATTGCTACAAAAAGCGGCATAGGATTATTTGGCGGCACAACGGAACCTAAGTCACCGTAAATCGCCCCAAGGAAAGCCGGTGGAAATAGATTGGTGTTATCCAGCCCAACTGCCATAGCTGTCGTGGCACCCGCTGAAAACCCAAGCACACCGATACGTGAGGGGTCGACCTGGAGATCAGCGGCATTTTGATGCATCCATTCAAGCGCTCGTCGAGCATCAGTCTTTGCCACCATCACGGCTTCATCTCTTTGCTTTTTCGAAGTATCCGGATCGAGCTGACCTGAAAACAAACGTCCGATAAAATCAAAAAATTCGAGGTCAGCCACCGGTGTCTGAGCCGTTCTGTACTTTAATACGACCGCTGTAATGCCACGCTCCGCAAGTCGAAGCGCAATGGGCCAGCCCTCATTTGACATCGAAACGAACTGAAAACCTCCTCCCGGTATGACGAGTACTGCGGCTCCCGTATGTTTCTCTTTGGCTGCAGGATATACAGAAATGGCCGGGATATTGACATTCCTAAGCCACCACTCTGACCCGTTGTAGGACCATTGCTCGGAATTCTCAAGGGCCTCACCCAATTCTCCAAGCTCAATAAATGTCATACTTGGAACGTCAGACCTCTCCGCAGCAGCGGGAAATGAGGCTGTAAGTGCGGATATTATTGCGATAGCCACCAAGCGCTTAATCATGATGAGCCTGAAAAATAGTGGTTTTTATCTACTCTCATTGTTTTTTTGGGATTGCTTCAGTGTACGCAGTCTATATCGGCGGTCTCTTTCTGTGACTATTTCCTGACGCTTACTTCCTACCGCGCATTTCCTATCGCTGGTTTCAGTGCAGCTCACGACTGACTGCTGGCATTACTCTTGGATTAGGGCACCTCACTTCCAAGCGCGGCCTCGTAAAGAGAGAACCAGTCTTGCCGGTCGAGCTGAACGGTTTCCGCTGCTGAGATCGCCGCGATTCGTTCGAGGTTATTGGTACCTAGGACTGGCGTGATCTTCGCCGGATGAGCTAACAAGAATGCCGTGGCTACCGCGGCCCGATCGACACCGCATCGCGCAGCAATACTATCCA
>JBELJN010000040.1:0-9827 GCA_042090345.1 Halieaceae bacterium
TGACGGCGGCCTGCTGATGTCGGTTTACTTTTTACGACTGCCATGACCTATACCTCTTAATTGATCGTCGCAAAGTCAATCTCTTGACCTTGCGCCAAACGAACATAAGCCTTCTTCCACGTCGGCTTCGTCGTCAAACCAAAACGGTTGCGCTTCGATTTGCCTTTGACGCGCAGAGTCTTAACGTCGTCAACCACCACTTTGAACAGCTGCTCCACGGAGTGCTTGATCTCTTCCTTAGTTGCATCGAGTGCAACACGGAAAACGTATTGGTTGTTCGCGTCTGCGACAATAGCCGCCTTCTCTGACACGTGAGGCCCCATCAAAATCTGGAATACTCGCTCCTGATTCATGCCAAAGCCTCCTCAAACTTTTTCACTGCGTCGACGGTCACCACAACCTTCTCATGAGCAATGAGACTGACTGGATCCACGCCTTCCACGTCACGCACGTCTACTTTGTGCAGGTTGCGCGAAGCAAGATAGAGGTTTTGATCTACCTCAGATGCCACGATCAACACATTGTCTAAGCCGTAGCCCTTGAGCGCTTCAACCAAAAGCTTCGTTTTCGGCTGCTCAAGACTCATGCTCTCAACCACAACCAAACGCTCACTCCGCGCCAGCTCAGACAAAATTGAACGCATCGCAGAGCGATACATCTTCTTGTTCACTTTTTGGCTGTGATCCTGCGGTGACGCCGCGAAGGTCACACCACCACTCCGCCATATTGGAGAGCGAATCGTTCCCGCTCGAGCACGACCCGTACCCTTTTGACGCCATGGTTTCTTGCCACCGCCGGCAACCGCCGAGCGATTTTTCTGAGCACGTGTGCCCTGACGGCCACCCGCGAGATACGCCGTAACCACCTGGTGGATCAACGACTCGTTGTAGTCCCTTGCGAATGTCGCTTCGGAGACCTCAACAGTGCCTGGCTTCTTCTTTCCAGGCTTAACTACATTTAATTCCACGGTAAGCCTCCTTAGCGACGCGACTTGGTCGTTGGGCGAACGATTACGTCACCGCCGGGAGCTCCGGGTACCGCACCTTTGATGAGCAACAGATTGCGCTCAACATCAACACGAACCACTTCGAGACCCTGCGTGGTAACACGCTCAGCACCCATATGACCTGCCATCTTCTTACCCTTGAACACACGCCCAGGGGTTTGGCATTGACCGAGCGAACCCGGAGCACGATGTGACAGCGAGTTTCCGTGCGTGGCGTCTTGCATACTGAAGTTCCAGCGCTTAACACCGCCCTGGAATCCCTTACCTTTTGACTGACCCGCGACGTCTACCTTCTGGCCTTGCTCAAATCGTGCAACGGTTAGCTCAGCGCCCAATTCGAACGCCTCGTCTGAGCCATCCAAGCGGAACTCCCAGAGTCCCGTTCCGGCTTCAACACCTGCGGCAGCGAAATGGCCCGCTTCTGGCTTGCTAACTTTTGAGGCCTTGCGGTTACCCGCTGTGACCTGAATTGCTCGATACCCATCGGTATCTTGCTCTTTGATTTGAGTGACGCGGTTTGGAACAACTTCCACTACGGTCACTGGTACTGATACGCCGTCATCGGTAAACACACGTGTCATACCTGATTTACGGCCGACTATTCCCACAGTCATGGTACTAACCTCTCCGTGTACGGGGCTTAACCCTCTATGGCCGAGTAATTTTCTTACTCGTTACACACCCAGCGAACTGGGCAGGCTTACTTTAAATTGTCACTATCCCAAGCTGATTTGGACTTCTACGCCCGCAGCTAGATCTAGCTTCATCAACGCGTCAACGGTCTTTTCCGTTGGCTCGATAATGTCCATGAGTCGCTTGTGTGTGCGAATCTCGTACTGGTCACGAGCATCCTTGTTCACGTGAGGTGATACGAGGATGGTGAACTTTTCCTTCTTCGTTGGAAGTGGGATGGGTCCACGGACCTGCGCGCCTGTTCGGCGTGCCGTCTCGACGATTTCCTGTGTGGAAGCGTCGATGAGTTTGTGATCGAACGCCTTGAGGCGGATTCGAATACGTTGATTCTGCACAAGCAATCTCCTAAAAAAAAACCGGTACCCGCTAAGGGATCCCGAAAAAAAGAGAGCGAAGTCTAAGGACGTGGGTGGGTAGTGTCAACTGCAATTTAGTGTCAGTTATTACCGTTTGCCTGTTTTTTTCCAAAAAACAAAAACGGGCCCTCGGGCCCGTTGACAATTGCATAATTCCCGCGACTCAAAAAGCCACGCGACCAATGATCTAACTCAAACGAATCGGCAGTTCACGGACACGTTGCCCTGATGCCGCGAAGATGGCGTTGCCAATCGCTGGCGCTACGGGAATCAAAGGTGGCTCGCCCAGACCACTTGGGAACTCCTCACTCTCGATAAACGCAATATCGAGCTCAGGCACATCACGCATTCGCAAAGGTGTGTAGCGATCGAGATTCTGCTCGGCCACCTCGCCATCGGCAAAGCTCGCTCCCTCGCGAAGCGCGAGACTCACGCCCCAAAGCGCCGCCCCCTCTGCCTGCGCCATTGCGCCGTCGGGGTTGACAACGGTACCCACGTCAATCGTTTGCCATAGTTTCTTTAGCGTCACATCGCCTGAGACTGGGTCCACAGCAACATGCGCCACACAGGCGACCCATGTTGGCATACCGCGCTCCTGGCCGTGTCCCACACCAATGCCCAAGCCCTCATTGGCAGGCATATTGCGACCCCAGCCAGCGCGCTCAGCAACATCTTTGAGCACCCTAGCCAGTCGCCTTGCTCCGCCTGCGGTACTCCCGACTCCACCGGCGTTTTTACCCTCTCCATCAAGCATGCCAAGCCGCATAGCTACCGGATCTTGCCCCTGCTTGTGCGCAATCTCATCAAGGAAACTTTCAACTCCCCAACTTATCCATCCAGGACCCACTGCACGCAGCCATCCTGGCAAGAATGTCTCTTGAGCAAGCTCATTGTTGATCGCCCTGACTCGGTGCGCTGGCAAACTGTACCAATGGTCAGCCCCATTAATCGAAAAACCGTCGATCTGTCCTTCACCGTCGATGCCGGTACCGATGAACCCTGGCGCCATGGTCTTAGTCGGCCAGCCAGCCACAACCGCATGGTCGATACCACTCAGCGAACCGTCGTCATCAAAGGATGCCTCAAAGGCGCAGACCGAGGGTGACCGCACGCAGTCAAAGCGACTGTCTGATGACCGATCAAAGATGAGCTTCACCGGTCGGTTCAATTCACGTGCTGCCAGCGCCGCTGGGATCATCTGATCACCAAACAGCCGCCTACCGTAACCGCCGCCCAAATAGTATTGGTGAATCACAATATCCGTCTCAGGCATCTCGAGCGCTTGGGCAAGGTAAGGCAGAATCAATGACTGCCATTGATTGCCCGCGTGAATATGGCATTTACCATCAGCCCCAAATTCCACCAACGCGTTCTGCGGCTCCATGGTGAAGTGCAGCGCGGTGCTCGTGGTGTACGTGGCAGTCAATGAACCCGCTGCCCTAGCCTTCGCGGCCGATATGTCTCCCTCACTGACAAAAAGAGCACCGGCTTCAGGGTCAGACGCGAGACGCGCACCCTCCTCCAAAATCGCGGACTCGGTCACCTTGGCAGTAGGGCCAGACACCCATTCCACCGTTACGGCCTTCGCGGCTTTTAATGCGGCCGGCATCGTCTCAGCAGCGACGACCACGCAGGCTTGAACAGTCTGACTTGGGTCTTTGATTTCAATGGCGCCGATGTAGCCATCAATGGACTTCGCTGCGCGCTCGTCAATCTGCACCACCTGACTCCCGTAGCGGGTAGGTGGTAGAAGCGGCATAGCGTACGCCATACCTGGAAGCTCTGCATCGAGACCGTACACAGCAGAACCTTGTGATTTATCAGCCACATCAAGGTTTCTGAGGTCACGGCCAATCACCTGACGATCGGCGGGCGCCTTAACCGGCATCGACGCGAGCTCATCTTCGGTGATGGTCCGCGAAAAATCACCGTTACTCACCACCTCAGCAAAAGTCAGTGACTTTGTGCCTGAGGAAATAATGCCCTTCTCAGCACGACAGGTTTGCGCATCAACGCCCATGAGCTTTGCCGCCGCATCGATCAATATCGTCCGACCTGCTGCACCGGCCTGTGACAGGGCCGTAAACGATGTATGAACAGACCACGAGCCACCCGTCACCATTACCCCCCATTTAGGGTCGGTATCGACGTGCTTGAAGGACACCGTTGACCAATCCGCTCCCAGCTCATCCGCAACGATCTGAGCCAGCGACGTCCCTACGTGTTGACCCATTTCCGCTCGTACAATATTGATCAGCACCTCGCCGGCGCCATTAATTTCAAACCAAATATTGGGCGAAAATAATTTTGTGAGATCACCGGTCGCAAGCGCTTTCGATGCTTGATCGGAGCTGCAACCGGACACAAGCGAGCCCATACTCATCATGAGCGACGATCCGGCAATCCCCGCAATAAACGATCTTCGCGACAGACCCTGCTCGGCTTTTTGTAAACGCTCTTTAAGAACCTTACTCATGACATTGCCCCTCCGCTCGCCGCCGTTTTAATGGCCTTTTTAATGCGAGGGTAAGCCATACAGCGACAGAGGTTGCCATTCATCGCGTTAACAATTTCCTGGTCAGAAGGATTCGGATTGGATTCCAAAAGACCTGCAGCCTGCATGATTTGACCTGACTGGCAGTAACCACACTGAGGCACTTGGACCTCCGTCCATGCGGTCTTTAGTGCCTCTCCAACGGGTGTCGCAAGTCCTTCAATCGTTGTCACCGACTTTCCCGAAACTGCGCTCACCGGCGTAATACACGAGCGCATTGGGTTCCCATCGATATGGACCGTGCATGCGCCACACTGCGCAATACCACAGCCAAATTTTGTGCCACGCAACTTTAACTCCTCGCGCAGCACCCACAACAGCGGCGTATCGCTCTCGCTCGCTGCGGTGACCACTTCACCGTTCAACATGAAATTGACCATGGTGCGTCCTCTGTTATTAGTCTTATCTGAATACTGGTGTTGCTACGGTTTTAACAAAGAACAGGCTTCTTGCCAAAAAAAACCCGCAAAATACGGGTTTTAAGAACAGCCTCGGTGCGCAGGGCAACCCTGCACCGGAATCTAAAAGGTGTTTTTCCCAATAATGCTCTGGGCCACATTGCTAGGCGCCTCGGAATATCGGGCAAACTCCATAGTGTAGGTAGCACGGCCCTGTGTCGCTGAGCGCAAATCTGTCGCATACCCAAACATTTCTGCTAACGGGACATCGGCATCAACAATTTTTCCAGACGCACTATCTTGCATGCCCAAGATCAAACCACGCCGCCGATTTAAATCTCCGACCACGTCGCCCATATTCTCCTCAGGCGTGACCACCTCCACCTTCATGATTGGCTCAAGCAGCACCGCACCGCCCTCTTCTGACAGTTTCTTTGTTGCCATGCTTGCCGCAATTTTGAAGGCCATTTCGTTGGAGTCGACATCGTGGAATGACCCGTCGTACAAGGTGGCTTTCAAGCCCAGTAACGGGTAACCAGCGAGCACACCATTTTGCATCTGCTCCTCAATGCCCTTGTTGACTGCGGGGATATACTCACGAGGCACCGCACCACCTACAATTTCATTTACGAACTCGAGGCCTTCAGCACCCTCATCTTCTGCGGGCTCAAAGCGCACCCACACATGACCGTACTGCCCGCGCCCCCCCGACTGGCGTACAAACTTACCCTCGATCTTGGCAGTATTGAGAATACGCTCTCGGTAGGCCACCTGTGGCTTGCCAATATTGGCCTCAACACTGAATTCGCGTCGCATTCGGTCAACAATAATATCGAGGTGGAGTTCACCCATGCCTGAGATGATCGTCTGCCCGGTCTCCTCGTCAGTCCTGACGCGAAACGAAGGATCCTCCTGAGCAAGCTTCGATAGCGCAACTGCCATCTTTTCCTGATCGGGCACTGAGCGCGGTTCAACGGCCACCGAAATCACGGGCTCAGGAAACTCCATTCGCTCGAGAACGACCGGGCTATTGACGGTACAAAGGGTATCCCCTGTGGTGACATCCTTTAGCCCAATGGCCGCCGCAATATCACCCGCCAAAACCTCTTTTATCTCTTCACGGCTATTAGCGTGCATCTGAACCATTCGGCCAACACGCTCTTTCTTACCCTTCACCGAGTTAAAAATCGCGTTACCCGATTCGAGCTTACCCGAGTAAACACGGAAGAACGTCAAGGTGCCGACATAAGGGTCGGTTGCAATTTTGAAGGCCAATGCCGAAAACGGCTCATCATCTCCTGACTCGCGCGTAACCGGCGTCTCTCCGTCGAGCTCGGTCCCTTCTATGGCCTTTACTTCAGTGGGTGACGGCAAGAACTCAACGACCGCATCAAGCACCGCTTGCACACCCTTATTTTTGAACGCGCTACCACCGAGCACGGGGACAATTTCATTAGCGAGTGTACGCGCACGAATGCCCGCCTTGACCTGCTCTTCAGACAGCTCGCCCGTCTCAAGGTATAGCTCCATGAGCTCGTCATTTGCCTCAGCCGCCGACTCGACAAGGTACTCCCGCATCTCATCGCATTGATCCACCAGATCTTCGGGGATCGACGCATATTCGAAGGTTGTACCGCGATCACTCTCATTCCAGATGATCGCTTTATTTTTGATCAGGTCGATAACACCAACAAAATCTTCCTCGGCACCAATCGTCATCTGCAGGGGCACTGCGTTGCAGTCGAGTCGATCTCTTAGCTGATCAACGACTTTCATGAAGTCCGCGCCGGCGCGGTCCATCTTATTAACGAATACCATGCGAGGTACGGCGTACTTATTAGCCTGACGCCACACCGTCTCTGTTTGCGGTTGCACACCTGAGGACCCGCACAGCACGACCACAGCACCGTCTAAAACACGCAAAGAGCGTTCAACTTCGATCGTAAAATCTACGTGTCCGGGCGTATCGATGATGTTGATGCGAAACTCATCAAACTGCCCATCCATGCCTCGCCAAAAGCATGTTGTCGCAGCCGATGTTATGGTGATTCCGCGCTCCTGCTCCTGCTCCATCCAATCCATGGTCGCAGCACCGTCGTGAACCTCTCCAATTTTATGGGAGACGCCGGTGTAAAAAAGAACGCGTTCGGTAGTGGTGGTCTTACCGGCATCGACGTGGGCGCAAATTCCGATATTGCGATAGCGGTTAATCGGGGTTTTGCGAGCCACGTTGATACCTCGTCGCTGTAGTCAGCGAAATTAGAATCGGAAGTGCGAGAATGCCTTGTTGGCCTCTGCCATACGGTGCACGTCTTCACGCTTTTTCACCGCATTTCCTTTGCCTTGTGATGCATCCATGATCTCGCCAGCGAGACGTTGACGCATAGACTTCTCACCACGGTTGCGGGCGTAATCTACGAGCCAGCGCATCGACAAAGCGATACGACGGGCAGGACGAACTTCGACGGGCACCTGATACGTCGCACCACCAACACGGCGCGACTTCACTTCAACCATCGGCGCGATATTTTCTAGCGCTTCGTCAAAGACTTCAATGGGGTCACGATTACTGCGCTCTTCAACTAGTGTCAGTGCGCCGTAAACGATGGACTCAGCGACAGACTTCTTACCGCTGATCATCACGTGGTTCATGAATTTTGCGAGGGTTGTGTTCCCGTACTTGGGATCGGGAATCACTTCACGTTTTGCAACAACGCGTCTTCTTGGCATGTCTTTCTCTCTTCTTCAGGTTACACAGCCACGTTCGGGCTGTCCTTACTGTCACACGGGGTGACACTCTGGCTGCAAAGCAGCCGATTCTTTGTATGACGACCTTACTTAGGTCGCTTCGCTCCGTACTTAGAACGCGCCTGACGGCGGTTAGCAACGCCAGACGTATCGAGGCTTCCTCGGACCGTGTGGTATCGGACACCAGGCAAGTCCTTTACACGACCACCGCGAATCAAAACAACGCTGTGCTCCTGCAGGTTGTGGCCTTCACCACCGATATATGACGACACCTCAAAGCCACTTGTTAAACGAACACGGCAAACCTTACGCAGTGCCGAGTTGGGCTTCTTTGGTGTTGTTGTGTAAACGCGAGTGCAAACGCCTCGACGCTGTGGGCATGCCTGCAATGCAGGTACACCACTCTTCGTTACTTTACGCTTGCGCGGCTTTCGCACTAGCTGATTGATTGTTGCCATTCGGCCTTAACTCCAAGTCGTTAAGCGCGCCTCAAAAAAGGCGCTATAAAAAAGAGCGCGAAGTCTAATGACGGGGACCTGCCCCGTCAAGTTCGCGCCACCCAATTACTCAGCATCACCCTCGGTGGTTGCTGCATTCTCTATCTCAGCGGCGAGTGCTTGTGCCAAATCATCGGCGGCCCCCGCTTTTTCGAGTTCCTCAGCGAAGCTCTCTGAGAACTCCTCAGCCGACATTTGAACACCTGACTCGCTGTCCAGGGCACGCTGACGTCGACGCTCCTCGTGGTGCGCAAGACCCGTACCAGCGGGAATCAGACGACCAACGATGACGTTCTCCTTCAAACCGCGGAGGTAATCACGCTTTCCAGTCACCGCAGCCTCGGTAAGAACACGTGTTGTTTCCTGGAACGAAGCGGCAGAGATGAAGCTCTCAGTCGCCAGTGACGCCTTTGTGATGCCCAGAAGTTCTCGGTCAACAGACGGTCGAACCAACCCTTCAGCATCCATACGGTCGCATTCTTCAAGGAACGCATTCCACTCGATCTGCTCGCCCTTGATAAAGGTAGAGTCACCGGCAGAGACGACATTTGCCTTACGGAGCATCTGACGCACAATAACTTCAATGTGCTTATCGTTAATCTTCACACCCTGGAGGCGATAGACCTCTTGGATTTCGTTAACGATGTACTTCGCAAGCTCGGGAATACCCTTCAAACGCAGGATATCGTGCGGGCTGAGTGGACCTTCAGAGACGACTTCACCCTTCTCTACCTGCTCACCCTCGAACACCGAAAGCGTACGCCACTTCGGAATAAGCTCTTCGTAGTGATCAGAGCCATCAGGCAATGTCTTGCCATCGGTTGGCGTAATCACCAAACGACGCTTGCCTTTAGTCTCTTTACCAAAGCTAACGGTTCCCGAGATTTCAGCAAGAATCGCTGGCTCTTTCGGCTTACGCGCCTCAAAGAGGTCAGCAACACGCGGGAGACCGCCGGTAATGTCACGCGTCTTTGATCCTTCCTGAGGAATACGTGCAATCACGTCGCCCACTTCCACTTTGACACCGTCTTCGAGGTTTACCATCGCAGACGCTGGCAGGAAGTAGTGTGCCGGTACATTGGTACCCGCCAGGTAAAGCTCCTCACCCGACTCATCAACGAGCGTTACTGCAGGTCGAATATCTTTACCCGCACTTGGACGCTCAGAGGGATCCATAACCGAGATGCTTGAGAGGCCTGTGAACTCATCGGTCTGACGCTTAATGGTCACACCTTCTTCCATGCCACCCATTTTCACGACACCCGCTACTTCAGTAACGATTGGGTGCGTGTGAGGATCCCAGGTTGCGACGACATCGCCAGCCGAAACAGGTGATTCATCACCGACCTTAATCACGGCGCCGTAGGGCACCTTGTAGCGCTCTCGCTCACGACCAACGGCATCCATCACAGACAGTTCGCCTGATCGAGAAACCGCGACCAACGAACCATCGGCGCGATCGACCACCTTCATGTTGTGAAGACGAACGGTACCGTCTGAATTCACCTGAATGTTGTCCTGAGCGGCTTGACCTGACGCCGCACCACCAATGTGGAACGTACGCATCGTCAGCTG
>JBELJN010000040.1:9927-12879 GCA_042090345.1 Halieaceae bacterium
ATGATTCGACCCAATACACGATCAGCAAGCGATTCGATGATGTCGCCGCCGTCAATGACGGGCGTCATCAGCAACCCACGCTCGGTACCGCAGTCTTCTTCGACCACAACCACGTCTTGCGCAACGTCCACGAGACGACGGGTCAGATAACCGGAGTTCGCTGTCTTCAGTGCCGTATCAGCGAGACCTTTACGCGCGCCGTGTGTCGAAATGAAGTACTGAAGTACGTTCAAACCTTCACGGAAGTTCGCCGTAATGGGCGTCTCAATAATCGATCCGTCCGGCTTTGCCATCAGGCCACGCATACCCGCAAGCTGACGAATCTGAGCGGGCGAGCCTCGTGCACCTGAGTCGGCGTACATATACACCGAGTTGAACGAGTCTTGCTTTTCCTCTTCACCGTCGCGATTGATTACTATTTCTGAAGACAGGTTAGACATCATAGCCTTAGCAACCTGCTCATTAGTACGCGACCAAATGTCGATCACCTTGTTGTACTTTTCGCCTTGCGTTACCAGACCCGCCGAGTACTGCCGCTCGATCTCAACAACCTCAGCGTCGGCTTTCTCAATGAGCTCAGTCTTCGCGTCAGGGATCTCGAAATCGTTAACACCAATCGATGAGCCCGATTTTGTCGAGTACTCGTAACCCGTGTACATCAGCTGGTCAGCGAAGATACAGGTCTGCTTCAGACCCACCGCACGATAGCACTGGTTTATCACCTGTGAGATCGCCTTTTTGACCATTGGACGGTTGATCATGTCGTAGCCTAGGCCTTCAGGAACAATGTTCCATAAAAGCGCTCGACCCACCGTCGTTTCGACAACGCGTGTTCGTGCCTGAGCTGCCTCGCCGTATTCGATAACCTCTTCGTGAATACGAACTTTGACACGTGCCTGAAGATGCGCAGCGCCACTTGCGTAAGCGCGCGACACCTCTTTTGTATCGGCAAATATCATGCCCTCGCCCGGCGCGTTGATGCGCTCACGAGTCATGTAGTACAAGCCCAGTACAACGTCCTGCGAAGGTACGATGATGGGATCACCCGATGCGGGCGACAAGATGTTGTTTGTCGACATCATCAAAGCGCGCGCTTCGAGCTGAGCTTCCAACGTCAGAGGTACGTGAACCGCCATCTGATCGCCGTCGAAGTCGGCGTTGTAGGCAGCACAAACCAATGGGTGTAGCTGAATCGCCTTACCTTCGATAAGCACTGGCTCAAACGCCTGAATACCAAGACGGTGAAGCGTTGGCGCACGGTTCAAGAGAACAGGGTGCTCACGAATCACCTCAGCCAAGATATCCCAAACCTCGGGTGGCTCACGCTCGACCATCTTCTTGGCAGCTTTAATGGTACTTGCAAGACCGCGGTGCTCTAACTTGCCGAAGATGAAAGGCTTAAAGAGCTCAAGCGCCATCTTCTTGGGTAAACCACACTGATGAAGTCTCAGGGTTGGGCCCGTTACGATCACCGATCGTCCAGAGTAATCAACTCGCTTACCGAGAAGGTTCT
Source organism: Halieaceae bacterium (assembly GCA_042090345.1). Lineage (GTDB taxonomy): Bacteria > Pseudomonadota > Gammaproteobacteria > Pseudomonadales > Halieaceae > Luminiphilus. The sequence continues at coordinate 11,441 of JBELJN010000040.1, forward strand.
GACGGAATCGACCCTGCTTACCTTTGATCATGTCTGCAAGCGACTTCAGCGGACGCTTGTTAGAGCCTGTAATGGCGCGACCACGACGTCCGTTATCCAACAGCGCATCGACAGACTCTTGTAGCATGCGCTTCTCGTTACGCACGATGATATCGGGTGCGTTGAGGTCAAGCAGACGCTTAAGCCGGTTGTTACGGTTAATAACACGTCGGTACAAATCGTTGAGATCTGATGTTGCAAAGCGACCGCCATCCAACGGCACCAATGGTCGCAGATCGGGCGGTAGGACAGGCAAGGCGTTGAGTACCATCCACTCAGGACGGTTCCCTGACTTGTCAAACGCTTCCATCAACTTCAACCGCTTTGACAGCTTCTTGATCTTTGTCTCAGAGTTCGTCTGAGGAATTTCCTCGCGCAAACGCTCGATCTCACTGCGCAGGTCGAGCTGAATCATCAACTCTTGAATCGCCTCGGCACCCATCTTCGCAGTGAACTCGTCACCAAACTCTTCCATGGCCTCGAAGTACTGCTCGTCGTTCAGAAGCTGACCGTGGTCGAGGCTAGAGAGACCGGGATCGGTCACGACGTATGATTCAAAGTACAAAATGCGCTCAATATCACGAAGTGTCATATCAAGGAGCAAGCCGATGCGCGACGGCAGGGACTTCAAGAACCAGATGTGAGCAACTGGGCTCGCAAGTTCGATATGGCCCATTCGCTCTCGACGAACTTTTGCCAACGCAACTTCAACCCCACACTTCTCACAGATAACACCGCGGTGCTTGAGTCGCTTGTACTTTCCACAGAGGCACTCGTAGTCCTTGACCGGGCCAAAAATCTTGGCGCAGAAAAGACCATCGCGTTCAGGCTTGAACGTACGGTAGTTAATAGTCTCGGGCTTCTTAACCTCGCCGTAAGACCACGATCGGATCATTTCGGGTGAGGCAAGACCAATACGGATCGCATCAAAATCTTCAGATTTCTCGCGGTTCAACAGATTTAGTAAATCTTTCACGTGTTCTCTCCCCTCAGAAGCCTGATGACTCGGACTCGAGATCGATATCGATGCCGAGCGAGCGGATTTCTTTGACCAATACATTGAACGATTCGGGCATTCCCGGATCCATGCTGTGATCACCATCAACGATGTTCTTGTACATCTTGGTTCGACCTGCCACGTCATCCGACTTAACAGTCAGCATTTCCTGCAGGGTATGCGCAGCACCGTAAGCCTCAAGTGCCCAAACCTCCATCTCACCAAATCGCTGACCACCAAACTGCGCTTTACCACCCAGCGGCTGCTGCGTGACAAGGCTGTAAGAGCCGGTTGATCGAGCGTGCATCTTGTCATCCACCAAGTGGTTGAGCTTGAGCATGTACATGTAACCCACGGTCACAGGACGATCAAACTCATCGCCACTGCGGCCATCGTGAAGCAC
>JBELJN010000041.1:0-12420 GCA_042090345.1 Halieaceae bacterium
CATCAACAAGAGCCATAAAAATAGGCGACTGACCTTGGTGTGCGGATGGTGCGGCTGGAAATGAAAAGCGACGCAGGTACACTGCCTCTGGAGATCAAACAAACCATGGCGCGTTGAGTCACTCGATTCAGCGACTGGGGAGCACACCATGAATACGTCGACGAGCGATGCCCAGCAGGGCATGGGTGGATTTTTAGGTTGGGTTGAACGAAGTGGTAACAAGTTACCCGATCCGGTCTTTCTCTTCTTTTGGCTGATCATTGGCTTGGTCGCTATTTCGGTCCTTGCCAGTCTGTCGGGTTTGTCTGCGCTGCATCCCACGAGGATCGATCCTGCTACCGGTGCACAGCAAGTGATTACCGCAACCAGCTTATTGTCAGCTGAGAACATTGCGAGGTTATGGGTGGATATGCCCAAGACCTTTACGCATTTTCATCCACTGGGTTATGTACTCGTTGTCATGCTGGGTGCAGGCGTTGCTGAGCGTGTAGGGCTCTTTGGTACCGCTATGAGAGCTGGTGTGAGGGACGTTCCCAATGTGTTGCTCACACCGACGGTTGTGCTCGTGGGTATGTTGGGCAACCTCGCCGCTGACGCCGCGTATGTGGTGCTCATTCCGCTCGCCGGCATCATTTTCCACGCGGCAGGAAGGCATCCGATCGCTGGTATCGCTGCGGCGTTCGCAGGGGTTTCAGGCGGTTTCTCTGCAAACTTATTACCGGGTCAGCTGGACGCTCTGTTGTTTGGCATTACCGAAGCGAGTGTGGCCACCGTATTCGATGGTTTCACAGCAAATATCGCGGGTAACTGGTTCTTTATTGCGGGTATGACTTTCGTCTTTTTACCGGTCATTTGGTACGTCACTGACCGAATGATCGAGCCTCGCTTGGGGGTCTTTGACCCATCGCTTGCAGCTGCTACCGGGGCTGAGGCTGAAAGCGATCGGCCGCTAACCGATGCAGAGCGCAAGGGTCTTAAGAATGCCGGGTGGGCGGTGCTATTTGTGGTTGGCCTCTGGACCTATTTCACGATTGGTCCGGGCACACCGCTGATTGACGAGAGCGCATCAGCCGAAGCGCAAATGGCGCCATTTTATAAAAGTCTCGTAGCAGCATTTTTTGTGCTCTTCTTGCTGGCCGGATGGGCCTACGGGAAGGGCGCTGGCACAGTGCAAAACCATCGCGATCTCGTGAAAATGATGACCGGTGCAATGGAAGATCTCGCCTATTACCTTGTGCTGGCCTTTGCAGCTGCGCATTTTGTGGCGATGTTTTCGTGGTCTAACTTAGGTCTCATTCTGGCCGTTCACGGGGCTGACTTCTTGAGCTCGACGAACATGCCGGCGTGGGCGTTGCTTACATCCATTATTCTGGTCTCGTCACTGCTCAACCTTTTTGTCGGCTCTGCGAGTGCAAAATGGGCACTGATTGCGCCAGTGATGGTGCCAATGCTCATGCTCCTGGGTATTTCACCCGAGATGGCGACAGCCGCCTACCGTGTGGGTGATGGTGCAACCAATATCATTACGCCGCTGATGGTTTACTTCCCGTTGATTTTAATTTTCTGTCAGCGGTGGCAGAGTAACTTTGGTCTCGGAAGCTTGGCGGCCACGATGCTGCCTTATTCGATCGGGTTACTGATATCGGGACTTGCGATGACGATTTTCTGGGTTGTTCTCGACTTGCCACTCGGCCCGGGTGCAAGCGTGTTCTATTCAATGTAAGGGATCGGATCTCTCGTGAGCTTTTTGGGCCTCTTCCGTGCGATGACGCACAGGAGGTTTCGCTAGAAAAATGAGTTTGCGAGGGTCCAAGCGGTGTGCATCGAGCGTATGCCGTGAATCGATTCGGCCTACCTGGCCGGTAAGCTAAGCGCGGTGAGAATGGGTCGCTTAAAACCCTCAGGCGATCGCTTAGGCCGCTTAAGCGACAACAGTGCTGCGATCTTGGTGCCGATTTTTAAGCGGTAACAGGCAGCGGAGACCAGATATCCATGATTTCCCCTTTTGAATAAATAAGGAGTTTGGGGAACTGAAGAAACACGGCTTCGCTTTGTGTTGGGCGCAAGAAGACGAAATCGTCGACGTTAATTGAGGCGTTCCTGGATGCCACCAGCATTTCCTGGTTGCTCGAGCGACCAAATAGACTGCTGTTCTTGAGGCCTCCGGGATAGACGGGATCGGCTTTCCAATAACCACCGTGTAGAAATATCGTTTTTCCTGACTGGGGTTTACCTAGGGCACGATTCGCGTATTCAAGGCCGGGGAGGCGAACACCGGTACTCACCTTAATGGCCGGCGTGGCAATGAAGCTTGCGGGTAAAAAGTCTCTGAGAATGGGTAAATCGAAGTCGCTGGGCTTTACCAGTGCCGAGCCTGCAGCAATCTCATTGGCAAGTTCAGTGTCTTCGTAAAGCTTAAAGGTGGGGCTGCCCGCCATATTCCTGACCATTGCCTTGCTGCGGTCCTCCCCAAAAACCTCAGAGACTTGGGTAAGCGCCTCACGAAAGCGATCGGCCGCACCTTGCTTGGCCCGTTTGGGCCAGCCCGCAAGATTTGGGAGCTTGGTAAGATGCGGCTCGTAGCCCATCAGTCCGGATAGATGAAGATTCTGGCTTTTATCGATGATCTCAAGGGCAGATGCCAGTGATGCTCCGGGCTCCATTCCACCGCGGTGTAATCCCACGTCAATTTCAAGATTAATTCGGAGATTTAGCTGGATGCTTGCCGCAAAGTCCTCGTATTGCATCAGACGTTTAGGGGTATCAACAAGCCACTGCACCTGATGTTGGAGCAGTGCTGTTGTGGATGTATTCGCGCGACTAAAAACACCCTGAACCGCGCTAATTGGAATAGGTTTTCCAAGTAGCTGGTCAGCAGTGGGCATGGTCGCTAGCAGCTGCTCAACCATATTGGTATTAAAGCTCATAAGCCTGTCTGTACCCATGCGATGCGCAATGTGCTCGATAAGCGGTGTACACGGCAGCGACTTTGCAACAATACGATAGGCCATACCCGTGGGGAGTGCCGCTCGGAGGCTATTGATATTGGCATCAAGGCGGTCGCGATCGATTACCAAGAGCGGTTCGGCTAATTGTGCGCGCGTTAACGCGCTTTGGAGCTGTTGAAAGTAGTTAGCGGACAAGGGGTTGTTACTCATTTCAAGAATAAGTCCGACAAGTAACCGTTGAGTAATCGTCCATCGGGGTCAAGCTCGCGTCTCAGCGCCGCGAATTTCTCAAAATTCGGGTACCAAGCTCGTGCCTGTTCGGCCGTCATACTATTGAGTTTCCCCCAATGTGGTCGGCCACCGTATTTTTGGAAAATCGGTTCAACATCGGTAAAGAGGAAATCGAAAGCGTCTTTGTGATAGCAGTGCACCGCGATTGAAATGCGCCCGCCACCGTTAAAAGGCGATAACCAAGCGGTGTCGCTGGCCGTTTGTCTTGCCTCGAAGGGAAAGAAAACGTCCGGCCGCTTTTTCTCTATGTAGTGACGAACTTCCTCCAGAGCCTCCAGGCCTTTGTCGACAGGAAGGTGGTACTCCATTTCGTTGAACAGCACATTTCGCTCGCTGGCGAGCATATCCCAGCTCTCACCCACAATATTTTCTGTCGGTGCTTTTAAGATCGCGCGTTTCAATAGCCAGCGTCGAAGCGGTGAGCACCACTTCAGGGCATCACGTAGTGATTTAAGCTCCATTACAGCAGAGGTACTGTCATCATCCACACGCGGTGTCGCCGGTGCGTCACTTCTGTTGTGTGTTATCAATAAATCCGTATCGGAAAAAGGGATATAGAAAAATTCGAAGTTACGGTTTTCCCGCCAATAGCGCTCGGCATGCTCAAGGGTGTGTGCATGCGACTCGGGCCAAACCTGCCGATGCAATTTGAAGCGCTCAACCAGCTGCATCTTTATCTCCGTGAGAATGCCAAGCGCGCCTAGTGCTACCCGCCCGCCATCAAGCCACTGTGGATTGTCATCGGCGCTTATCTCAATGTGTTCACCTGCGCCTGTCACCAAGCGAAGACCTTGAATGTCCGCTGCAAGTCCCGGTAGCGCCTGACCTGTGCCGTGCGTGCCTGTACTGGTAGCACCGGCCAGTGTTTGCACGTCGATATCACCTAGATTTCTGAAAGCGTAACCCTTGTCTGCCAAGGCGGGGGAGAGGTCATGGAGCCGTCCGCCTGCACCGAGCCAGGCTTGTTGTGTCTGAGGATCCACATCACCGACGTTGGCGAAGTGGTCGAGTTTTATGATGGCAGTTTTGCTCGGAATGAGCGGCATCCAACTGTGACCTGAACCTGCGGGACGAACACCGCTTTTATGTGCCTTCAGTAGTGTTGAGAGCGCGTCGATACTCTCAGGGGTGTACACCTGCGCCTTGGATGGAGGTAGCGATTTTGACCAGTTTTGCCAGTTTGAACTTACCGAGTCTGTCATTGTTCTTAGGTGTTTGTAGTTGGCTCGTCGAGTGAGACGGTAGCATATTGACCCTGTGGCCTGCGACTCTCACACCCACAGGCAATAGTGGGCCTAAAGCCACCCTGATTTAGGCCAACTTTTCACTGAAATTATCAGTTCCAATCTATTGCTCGCGGCAAGGTTTGGTTTTAGCGTGGCGCGATAAATAACATCGGCTAAAAACGACTAATAAAAAGCTGAACCAGGGGACTCCATCATGGCATCTGATATTGAAATCGCTCAGGCAGCGATACCTCGGCCGATCGCGCAAATTGCTGATCAACTCCACATCCCGGAGGAGGCGCTTGAGCCTTATGGTCGCATCAAAGGCAAGGTTAATCTCGACTGGCTGCTAGAACAGCCTATTCGCGATTCTGCTCGGATGGTTTTGGTGACTGCAATTAGTCCAACCCCGGCGGGAGAGGGTAAGACCACGACAACAGTCGGGCTGGGCGATGCCTTAAAGCAAATCGGTAAACATGCCGTTATTTGTCTGCGTGAACCGTCTTTAGGTCCCGTCTTTGGTATGAAGGGTGGTGCTGCCGGTGGTGGTCACGCACAGGTCATCCCAATGGAGGATATTAACCTGCATTTCAATGGCGACTTGCACGCCATTGGCGTTGCGAACAATTTGTTGGCCGCACTCTTAGATAATCATGTGCACCACGGCAATCCGTTGGGCGTCGATGTGCGACGAGTCACCTGGAAGCGGGTCCTCGATATGAATGATCGGGCGCTTCGTGACATTACGGTGTCGCTGGGTGGCCCTGGAAACGGTTATCCGCGACAAGACGGTTTCGACATTGTTGTTGCCTCTGAAATTATGGCGATCTTCTGCTTAGCGACTGACCTCGACGATTTGAAAGCACGCTTGGGTCGTATTGTTGTGGCGTACACTCGCGATCGCCAGCCGGTGACCGCAGCTGACCTAAAAGCAGAGGGTGCGCTCACTGCAGTCCTCAAAGACGCTTTAGCGCCGAACTTGGTTCAAACGCTCGAGGGCACGCCAGCATTTGTTCATGGCGGACCTTTCGCAAATATTGCGCATGGCTGTAACAGTGTGATCGCGACCACAGCTGGCCTGCGTCTGGCCGACTACGTCGTCACTGAAGCAGGTTTCGGGGCTGACTTAGGGGCGGAGAAGTTCATCGATATTAAGTGTCGATCGGCGGGCATTCGTCCCTCCGCAGCTGTCCTAGTCGCAACGGTGAGGGCGCTCAAATTCCATGGTGGTGTGGCGAGAGAAAACCTCAGTGAGGAAAACCTTTCGGCGCTGGAAAAGGGGCTTACTAACCTTGATCGGCACATCACGAATATTCGCGACAACTTCGGTGTCCCAGCGGTTGTGTCCATTAATCAGTTCATTGCGGATACCGAGGCGGAAATTGACCTCATTGTCGAGCATTGCCGCGTTCGTGGTATTCAGGTGGCGCTATCGAGCCACTGGGCGAATGGCGGTGCCGGAGCGACTGAACTTGCACAGATGGTGGCTGAGATCTGCGAGGGTGACACTACCCCGGCTAATACCCCTCATAATTCATTTGTTTACGAAGATTCGGCAACCCTTTGGGACAAAATCGAGTCGGTCGCGACCACAATTTATGGTGCCTCAGAAATTACCGGTAGCAGTAAAGTGCGCGATCGCCTGCGTGAGCTCACCGAAGGCGGCTACGGACATTTGCCAGTCTGCATTGCCAAAACGCCGTACTCATTTTCGACAGATCCAGCGCTCAAGGGCGCGCCTTCGGCGCACTCGATGGACATTCGCGAGGTCAGGCTTTCAGTTGGTGCCGGTTTCGTCGTGGCCATTTGTGGTGATGTTATGACCATGCCGGGCCTCCCTAAGGTACCTGCCAGCCAAAATATCGACGTTGTTGACGGGCAGATCGTTGGTTTGTTCTGATTAGAGTGACAACGACCAAGTAAAGTAGCGAGGAAAGACCATGGCGAGAAGTGGCGGATGTCTATGCGGCAAAGTGCGGTATGAGGCAAATGCGGATCCCCTGATGACGGGTGTCTGCCATTGTAAAAACTGTCAGAAGCAAGCGGGCACGGCGTTTTCTACGCTCGCCGCTTTTCAAAAGGCGGACCTCGCTTTTTCAGGTGAGTTGTCTTTGTACGAGGACAGCGACACGGATACGGGCAACACGGTTAAGCGCTTCTTTTGCGGTACCTGTGGATCGCCTTTGTATTCTGAAATATCTGCGCAACCCGAAATGGCCTATTTAAAAACCGGCACCTTGGACGATACTGATGACTTTGTCGCCATGTTCCATTGCTGGTCTAGTACCAAGCAGGGTTGGGTTGAGTTGAATCCTGATGTGCCGGCGTTTGAGCAAAATCCTCCTGGCTGAGACTGGGCAGTCAGCGAGCGCCTGATGCAGCACTTAGGTGTTCACACGACTGCATTTATAAGTGCCTTTTGATGGGGGGGCGTCTAAGCGCGTGTTTCAATGAATGCCAGCCTATTGCGTGGCTTTATTACTGTGCCCAGCCACCGCTGAAGGGTATGGCTTGACCGACAAAAAAGTCACTCTCGTCTGATGCGAGGAAAAGCGCGAACAGTGCGTCTTCTCGGGCTGTTGCTAATCTGCCCAGCGGGACATGTTTTGCAAGTAACTGTTTGAACGCCTCTGTTTCGGTAAATTCAGGCGGAAAGTACGCGGGGTTCTCCACAAAGTTTTGCGCGATTAAATTGATCTGCACATTGTGTCGTGCAGCTTCAACGCCGGCAGCGCGAACGTAGCCAACCTGCGCATGCCGAGCAGCACCATAGGCAACGACACCCTCAAGGGCCTTGAGTCCGGTAGCACTCCCAATGACGACGATTTTCCCGTGCTCGCGCTGATACATTTGCGGTAGCACTGATCTGAAGAGTCGATGTAGCGGATGCACCATCACATCAAACGCTTTAGCCCACGTCGCGTCATCCGTTTGTGTAACGGACAAGCCTAAATGAGCGGAAGCTGCTAGATTCGCGACGAGCACGTCGATGTCCCCGACTGATTCAATGAGCGACTCGACCGCGCCCGCTTGGGTCAGATCGCGGGTATCGGCAATGACCTCCGCACCGTGCTCCGAAAACAATTCGCTAATGGCGGGACCCATATAGTCCTTGGCTTGCGTGATCAAAACCCGTTTCCCGTCTAGGCGCTTATGCATGATCTTTGGTTTCCTTGTGTTAGGTGTCTTTATTCTTTGATTTTTGCCAGTGATCGCATCACGGGTGCCGGCGGAGCCAACTCAATAGAAGTTCATTGACGGCCTCTGGCTGCTCCTGGTGTAGGAAGTGGCCTGCGTTCTCAACAACACGTACCTCAAGGCCCATGGGGAAGTCTTCGTTTTTGCACAGGGCCTGGAAAATATCGCTATCGATACAGCCATCATTTCTGCCAGTTATCGCCAGAGTGGGTACAGGGACCGGGTAGGCGTTGGCGGCTCTTCGTGCTGGGGTCAGTGGAAGTTGTTTTGGACTCAACGCCTCACGGTAGTAGGCCAGAGAGGCTCGCTGTACGCCGGGTTGTCGGAGGGTATCGATCACCTCTGATAAGGCTTCCTCACCGGGGTGCCAGTTAGGGCTCCACACCTTCCATAGCCAGCGGATGAAGGCGTAATTATCTCGGCGAACCGTAAAATCGGCAATGCCCCGCAATTGGAAAAACACCATATACCACGACAGTAAGGCCTGTTTTGGTTTGAAAAACGCATCGTTCACGAAGCGACCCGAGTGCGGTACGGCCATCGTGGTAAGGCTGCAAAACCGTTCTGGTGCTGCAGCACCTGCGGTGTAGACAATAGCGGCGCCCCAATCATGGCCAACAAGATGTGCCTTTTCCTCCCCCAGCTCATCTATAAAGGCAATGACGTCATTGGCGATCGACTCGAGGGAGTAATCCCCCTCAACGGGTTGGGAGCTTGGCTCATACCCACGAAGACTGACCGAAACAGCGCGATAGCCTTGCTCTGCGAGAAGAGGCAGCTGGTACCGAAAGGACTGATAGCAGTCAGGAAATCCATGAAGACACAGTACCAAAGGGCCGTGACCTTCTTCGACGGCCGTAAAGCACAGTTCTCCATTGTTCAGTGTGAAAAGGCGCTCCATTCAAACACTCTTTCATTATTTGTCTGAGAGCTTCAGCGAGTTTCGCGGCTAAATCAATATGTCGGCTCAAACACCGTACCTGTTCTTTTTCGATAAAAGTATCGTAGAGTCCTCGTGTGCAGACAGCGATGGATATAATAATGAGCACGATGGGCAAAATTTCACTGGGGCCTGAGCAGATTCATTCACGCCCTAAACCCCTAACGAGTGTGGTGGTCTCAACCCTCCAATCCCCTTCGAGCCGGCGCCTTCGGGGCTTTTCTCGGGCGAGCGTTTCACGTGTTATCTGGTTGTTGTTGGCCTTCACCGAGGTGTTTTTATTAGAAACAGCCGCGGCAGCAAACCTACCGAGTCGGAATCTCTTTTTAGCCGACAGTCACAATGCCATGGCACACAACGATCCCGCGCAACAAGATGCGCAGATGTTGGCAGGTCCTTCGGGTTCATCACGCCAACTTGGCGATCATGAAATCCAGTATTTGCATACAGGACCTGCACACTTTGGGCAGGTGATCTCGGGTGAGTATGCCGACGGTAAGCGTGTCTTCTGGGGTAACGGCATCGATCGCATTGTGAAAGTCGATTACGACACCTACGAGATGATCGACGAGTACCCTTTTCCGGGCACAACGTATTACGACGAGGCGAGAGCTGAGACGTCTATTGCGCGTTTTGACGAGAGCAACTCGGGGGTTTTTGCACTGATTCACGCGTTTCAGGAAGCGGGGAAACTGCGCGATCTTGCCAATCTATACACGGTGCTGGATCGTGATCATAACTATTACATTGGGAGTAAAACCGGGCAGATATTGGTGTTTGGGGATGAGGATCCCCGTGATTCTCGCTCACGAATTGTTAAAAAGGGTGAATTCCAGTTTCCCGATTCGGTGACAGGTCCTGTTATGGGACTGAGCATGACCTATGACGGTTGGCTGATTGCGGCCACTGAACATGGGTACATCGTTGCCGTGAGTCGTGATCTTAGTCAATTTCATTGGGTGCGTTTACAGCACAGCGAGGGCGCAGAGGACAGAGCAACGAAGCCCACGGGGTATGGCTGGATTCGCAATGCTTTTGCCATTGATGAGGATGGCGGTATTTACATTGCCTCACAATCGCATATGCACAAAGTGATATGGACGGGAGACCGGTTGAGTGTCAATGAAACCGACGGTGCGTGGACAGCCGAGTACTTAAACGGCTGGGGACACGGTACCGGAGCAACACCCTCGCTGATGGGCTTTGGCGAGGAGGATCAGTTTGTTGTCATCACGGATGGCCAGCCTCAAATGAACATGCTGCTTTTTTGGCGAAACGGTATTCCGAAAAACTGGCAACGGCTCCCCAATACACCTAATCGACGAATTGCTGGCCAATTACCAGTGACGATGGGTGATTCATCGCTTACGCAGATTCAATCAGAGCAATCGGTTGTGGTGTCTGGCTATGGTGCGATGGTCGTCAATAACGCGCCGCGAAATATTCCCTGGTATCTACCGGAGCGTGCTACGGGGCTGTTAGTGGGTTACCTGGGTAGTCATCCCGAGTATCAGCCCTATGGGCTTCAGAAATTTGTCTGGAATTCGGACACGCAGACCCTTGATTACGCATGGGTTAACCGGGAAATCAGCTCGCCCAGCAGTGTGCCGACGGTGGGCATACTGTCAGACCGGGTCTACTTCATCGGCGCCAGAGATAACCAGTTCACACTTGAAGCACTGGACTGGAGTACTGGTGAAGCCGACTTTCATTATGTTATTGGCGGGCAGCGCTACAACGTAATGTACTCCGGAACGTCTATCGATGAAGACGGGCGTATTCACTACGGAACACCTTGGGGGCGTGTCCGATTGACACCGGTTAGCGGTCGGGGAGAATGAGTGACGCTACGTTTTCACGTCCGTTTGTGCGTTGCTCAATTTCTGATTCGTAGAGAGTATTGCTGGTGAAGAGGGTCAAACGGCTCTCGACTATTTTATAAAAACGATAAAAGACAAAAATATGTGTGCGCTAATTCGTTCTCTTGGTTTCATAACAGTCCTCTTATCTCTCAGCGTCGTTCCCTCTGTTCTCGCTAGCGATGTCGATCGTCCAAATGTAATCGTCATGGTGGCAGATGACTTAGGCTGGGCCGACGTGGGCTACCACGGTGGGAATATCGATACGCCATCGCTTGATAAACTCGCAGAGCAGGGTATTCAGCTAAACCGCTTTTATACGACGCCCATTTGTTCGCCAACCCGCGCGGCCCTCATGACAGGGCGCGATCCGATGCGTTTGGGCATTGCCTACGGTGTCATTCTTCCCTGGGATAATATCGGCGTGAATCCGGCTGAGCATTTTATGCCGCAGTCATTTCAAGCGGCGGGATACCAGACCGCAATGGTCGGTAAGTGGCATTTGGGCCATGCCCAGATGACTTACCACCCAAACCAGCGCGGCTTTGAGCATTTTTATGGGCACCTTCACACCGAGGTTGGCTTTTATCCGCCTTTTGCCAATGTTGGCGGCAAGGATTTTCAGGAAAACGGTGTCTCCATTGACGATGAGGGGTACGAAACTTACCTGCTCGCTGACGAGGTCAGTCGGTATATTCAAGAGCGCGATAAGGAAAAGCCGTTTTTCGTTTACATGCCTTTCATTGCACCTCACACGCCACTCGATGCACCAGAGGAACTGAAAGAGAAGTACAAAGATATTGAAACCGACCTGGCACCCGCGCGTTCTAACCAGACGGATTCTACACGTCGTATGTCGAAGCTGATGATGCGCGAAAGCGCACGTCCCATGTATGCCGCGGTTGTAGACGCTATGGATCAGGCAATCGGTCAGGTCCTAGATACGCTCGACGCGGAGGGCCTCGCAGAGAACACCATCGTACTGTTTTTCAGCGATAACGGTGGTGCGGCCTATTCCTACGGAGGCGCCGATAATGCGCCGCTGCGCGGCGGCAAAGGAGAGACGTTTGAGGGTGGTATTCGCGTTGTATCACTGATGCGTTGGCCTGAGCAGTTGGCGCCTGCGCAGACATTTGATCAAATTATGACCGTGATGGATGTTTTCCCAACACTGGCTGATGCAGCGGGTATTGAGGCCCAAAATACCTTTAAGTTTGACGGGAAAAGTATGTGGCCGTCGATAAAAGAGGGCGTTGTTCATCAGCGTGACGAGCTCGTGATGTTCGCTTCCGAGATACCGATTTATGGGAGCTTTAAGCTTACGGCCTTCGATGATGAATGGAAACTGGTCCAAGAAATGGAGCAGGATCAGCTCTCGACCTCAGTGACCAACTATTTGTTCCGCATTGCAGAGGATCCAAACGAATACATTAATTTGGCGTCCGAGTACCCCGGCGTTGTCGATAAGATGGCGCGGGCGATAGTTGATTGGCGCGCCCTTTACCCGATCAGCGGAACGCGATCGGTGCTGATTCCTCCTCCGGGGTGGCGTCCACCCAGAGATTGGGCAAGTTATCCACGACCCCTCGATGAATTGCAGGACAACGAGATCTTGGGCATGGCACCCACCGAATCGATTCAGCGTATTTTGGATATGCAGCACGGGCAGCGAGGTCGATTGGTGTATGCCTGCTCAAAGCGCTGGTGGAGTTTTGGTGTCTGTATCAAAGACGACGAGTCTTGACCCATGAAGAAAAAGGGGTGCTAGATATCAAAGATGTAGCTAACGAGGGGGAAAATCATGGCAGCAATAATCATTGCGCACTTTAAAGCACAAGAAGGGAAGCTCGCCCAGATGGCCGAGGTATTCAAGGCATCGCTGGGTGCGACACGGGGCTTTGACGGCTGTATTGGCCTTGATGTCTATGTTGAGGAGTCGGCCAATACCTACACACTCA
>JBELJN010000042.1:0-12156 GCA_042090345.1 Halieaceae bacterium
AACCACCCTCACAAAAAGCGCAAAAGCGGTTGAAGGGGGTTCTAAATTTTGCGGGACTTGGGCGAAACGCATTCAAACTACTGCGCACTGAGCGAAGTATTCGCTATTTTTACGGTATGAATTTTTCGGGTGTCATACCGAGTGAACTGGTGGACTACGCCTTAAAAACGACGAAAGCACCGGACGCCCATTTGATGCCGCTGCAGTTCCTATCGATGGGTTTGTTTACTCAAGACGCCGTGGACACCCTGTACAAGCGCTTAAATCTGCCTGTGCTAGTTATTTTTGATCGTGATCCAAACGTTTCATTTGAGCGCTTTGCGGACTTTAAAACGGATACTAACTGGCAATTTTCTCGCGTCACACCGAGTTTAGGTATGCCGCATTGGGAGCATCCGCAAGAGACCATTTCGGTGATCGAAACATTTTACGCCCAGTGCTAGACAGCGCGTCCAAGAATTTCACGGGCCGCCAGCGACCCTGAGAGCGTCGCCATGGGCACGCCCGGTCCGGGGTGAACACTTCCACCGGCCAAAAAGAGACCGCGCACCCGACTTTTCGCTGAAGCGCGGGTGAAGCTGGAAAACATACCGTGCGATGCGGCACCGTAAAGCGAACCGCCGCTTGCAGGGAAGCGCGCATGCCAATCGTCGGGCCCTGTTGCGACACAATTTTCTTCCTCGACCAAAATGTCGACTCCGCCACGCTTGATCACGTCCATCGCACGGTCGCGCTGCTGGCGCAATGTGTCAGGCGTCCATGTGCTGCGGTCGCCATCGGCTGGCGCGTTAACCAACACCAACAGTCGCTCACCCTCAGTCGATTTGCATTCCCCATTCACTCTGTCTTGAGCGCACACATAGACTGTGGGTTCAGCACAGATGCCGCGATGATCGAAGATACTCGTAAACTCGCGTTCGTAATTTTCGGCAAAGAAGACGTTGTGGTGATCGAGGTCGAGTCCCGATGTGCGAGCACGCATGCACCATGTGATGGCCGATAACCCCCGTTCTTTGCGGCTGCGTGGCACCGCTGCTTTACGAACACGGTCACCCAATAGACCGTCGTTTAAAGCGGCGGCGTCGCCATTAAAAATAACGACATCGGCTTTGTAAGTCTCCCCTGACTTGAGCCGCACGCCAGACACACTGTGTGCATCACCCGTGATTTCCTCAACTGGGCTGTTGAATTGGAAGTTGGCGCCGTTGTCGAGGGCGACCTCCGCCATCGCGTGGGCCAGTGCACGCATACCGCCCTCCACGCACCACACACCCTGGCGTTCAACATGGGCAATAAGCATAAGGGTCGAGGGTGTGAGCAGCGGCGATGAGCCGACATAAGTCGCATACCTACCGTAAAGCTGCCTCAGCCGAGGGTCACTAAAATAACGACTTAGCGCTCGCCATAAAGATTGATGAGGCGCGACGGCGAGCGCGTTCTTGCCGCCGTCCCTGAGCAGCCGATACCCCAATTTTGCAGGAGAGGGTTGGGGGCAGGCCATAAAATTATCTTTTAACAGGTCGTGGATAATCTCGCCATGCTCACAAAATCGTCGATAGCCCTCGACATTTTCCTCGTCCGAGAAGCGGGCTATGGCGTGACTGGACAGATCGATGTCGTGAAATAAATCGAGATGACTCCCATCGGTCCACGCGTGTCTCGCTAAGCGACGACTCTCGGTGAGTGATACGCAATCGTCGAGGTGTCTGCCGCCGCGTTTAAACAATTCTTCAAAGACCCAGTGCATCGTAAACACGGTTGGACCACCGTCTATTCCAACTCCTCCCACGTCTCGCTGATGCATCTTACCGCCGGGTTCATGGTGCGCTTCGAAAACGTCTACTTGCCAACCGGCTGCAGCGAGCTCGATAGCGCTTGAGAGTCCACCTGCACCCGCGCCAACAATAATGGCCCGCTTGCTCATCCGGTGGGCTGAATGCGGCGTTGCGGCGCCATGACAGCGCGCTGGTGATAAATGATGAGCGTGAGTCCCGTGACCAGAGGGATCGCCCACAGTCCCGGTGTGAGTGCAATTTCGGGCAGCAGTCTAACGGCGCCAAATGCGAAGAAGGCGGTGTAGACAGAAATGCCAGCACCGACCAGCGACTTGATATGTTCTTTAATTCGCGCCTTGGGTGTCAGTGGCTTTCGGTAGATGAACCAGAGGTTGGTGGCGACGGTTGCAAAGCCGACGAGGGCTATCCCCATCATCATTGGCTGATTAAGCTCGAACCCTCTGACGAAGCAATTAGCCGAAGTGGCAGTCAGTACGACTTGCGATAGGAGGTTATGCCAGGCGGCATTTTTGTGATGCTCACGTTTGTTGCGCATACAGAGCCAGCCATGCCATGCCAGATTGATCGTCAAGGTGGCTAGATAAAGCATCATCCAGCCGAATATCCCAGCAATGAGCTTTGGGTCGCTAAATAACGCATGGTCGGTAAGATGCGGATGAGTACCGGTTGGGTCAGAAAGGGTTGTCAGGGCTATGCCCGTGGCGACGAGTCCTGTGGTCAGCATGCTAGTGATGAATATATTTCCAGCTTGCCTGTGAAGTAGGCCGCCCTTTTGACCTGCAATGGGAATCCAGACAGAGATAAGCCCTACGGTCCCCGTAATGATGTGCATGATCACCAGCGATTCAAAAATGCTATGGGTCGACAGGCCCATGTTGGCGCTCCATACTGTGCATAGTGTCAATACTATTGGATAGTTTCCGTGGATGAAACACTTTACATACCGCCAAAGCCAAACTCTCTGCCCGCGGTCATTGCGCTAATCCGGTCGTTGTGGAAGGGAGACGGCAATTTGCTGGAGCTTCTTCCCGCTGAGGCTTACCACTTCGATATCGGGCATCTTGGTCGTTCTCGGCGCGGAACCGTGCTCTTTAACCGCCCCTCGGCAGTCAAAGAAATTATGCGCGACGAACAAGGCGTCTTTCCTAAGAGCGATTTAATGGTGGGGGCGCTTGATCCACTTATTGGCGAGAGCATGTTTGTGACAGACGGTCCTAAATGGCGTCGTCAGCGTGCAATGATCGACCCTGCATTCAGTTTGATGCGCTTGAACATCGCGTACGGTGCAATGTGCGCCGCGACGAATGACCATGTTGCCGCGATCAGTGAGCTGGCAGATTCAGGAGAATCCTTTTCATTGGATTTGGCGATGAGTCACCTAACGGCAGACGTTATCTGTCGTACGGTATTTTCAACACCACTGGCCTCGAATGTCGCCAAAGAGGTTTTCGAGGACTTCACGCTCTTTGAAAAGTCAGTGGCGCAGGTCGACATACTCGGAATGATCTTGAAGCCGGCTTGGTCGGAGATAAAACAAACCCCTGAAGTCCTTGGGGCATGTGAGCGAATCAGACATCACATTGGGTCTTTGATTGATACCCATTTAAATGCGGAGGAGGGTGAGTTCAATGATATCGCCTCAGCCGTAATCGAAGCAAAAGATAAGGACACAGGATTACCCTTCAGTCGCGATGAGTTGATCGATCAGTTGGGTGTTTTTTTTCTTGCAGGTCACGAGACCACGGCAAGCGCGCTGACCTGGGTCTTTTACATGTTGGCCGAGCGACCCCAGTGGCTCGCGCGATTACGCGAAGAGATTGATCCCTACATGAGTAAGGGTGATCTGTCTTTTGAAGCCACGAAGAAGTTGCCGTTGACGCGGGCGTTTTTCAAAGAGGCGCTGAGGCTTTATCCGCCCATCACCTTTGTCCCGCGCGTCGCCCTTGAAAAGGTGGAGATTGAAGGTAAGCGACTGCCCAAGGGAGCTCTGGTAATGATCGCGCCCTGGACCTTACAGCGTCACAGCAAATACTGGGAAGACCCCCACGCTTTCAAGCCCGAGCGGTTTCTGCCTGAGAATGAGAAAAACCTCGCTCAGGGGGCCTATATACCGTTTGGCCAGGGCCCCCACCTTTGTGTCGGTGCGGGTTTTGCACAGGTTGAGAGCTTGCTCATCATGTCGCAACTTGTGAGTAAATTTGATTTTGCGCTCGTCCCAGATCAAACGGTTGTACCAGCCGCCAGACTGACAACGCGACCTGCAGAGCAGGTCATGATGCATGTGCGTCATCGGACATAGCGACGTGTTTTGCTAGCGCTTGGGAAAGCTTTTTGTCGAATTGCGTGACATCGCCGTTGCAGGCACCGAGTTCGTCATCGTTAAGCAATGTACGGTAGCCACCAGCTGAGTCTTTTAGTACTACGCATGGCAGGTGGCAGGACAGTGTCGTCCTCGTTTCACTGTCCAAATCGTTGCGGTGTATCCACTCGATGTCGGGACGTATTTCACAGTACTGGTGCCAGTTCTTTTTTCCGAATGGGTTCAACCCATGCGAGATATCGCACAGCGAGCACTGTCGCGTACCCGTTACTTTACCTATGGCATAGGCAATTTCGCCAAGCACAGTAAAGTCCGCATCGTAGATAGCCAAAATTTGATCAGTCACAGAAAGCTTACGCCTTCCTCAGCGTGTCAGATCGTAGGTCAGGTCCATCGTGGCTCCATCCCGGCGCCTTGAAAATGTAACCTAGCTTGTCGCGCCACGTGGCTGCTCGGCTAAAATCGCGCCACATAGCACCGTACTCGCCAAACGCCACGCGCATGACTTTGTGAGTCTCGATATTCTTCGTAAGACCGTACCGTACGGGCTCCTCCGGTACTTCCTCAGAAAAGGTGCCGAATAGCCGATCCCAGATGATCAGCGTCGCGCCGTGATTACGGTCGAGATAGCGTATGTTTGACCCGTGGTGTACGCGGTGGTGGGAGGGCGTGTTGAAGATGAACTCGATGGGGCTTGGAAACTTGTAGAACGCTTCTGTGTGTAGCCAGTACTGATAGATCAGGCTCACGCTCAGCATGGTAACAATCATGGCGGGGTGAAAGCCCATCGCAGCGAGCGGGACCCAGAACGGGTACTTCAAGATGCGCTCACCGACACCTTGTCTCAGCGCTGTGCCCAGATTGTAGTACTGGGAACTGTGGTGAGAGACATGACCTGCCCAGAGTAGGCGGATTTCATGGTTGCCTCGGTGAAAGCAGTAATAGGTTAGATCATCGAGAAAAAACAGTAACACCCACCAGTACCAGCTGGTGTCGACAAGCCCTTTCAAGGGTGAGAGCGAATAGACCGCGAACATCAAACCAATACCGATAGCTTTCGGGATCAAGTCGACAAAAACGGTGAGCAACATGACGCGCATGCTCGTCCAAAAGTCGACTGACTCGTAATGCTTCGTGGTGACGTTGTAGGCCCACAGAACCTCAAGGGCAAGCGCGCCAAAGAAAAATGGCAGGGCCATCATGACCCAGTCGTCTTGCATAACCGCCATTACTTGGTCCATCTCTTCTGCCCCCAGAATGTATATGTGGCTATCGTTCGCGGATTAGTCGTTGCACTGAGTGTAATCGAAAACTTAGAGTGTAGGCACAGCGCATTCCTGACGGACGCTGAAATAACAACAAGGAAGAAACATGGCTGATCTACTCAAGATGTCTGCGGATATCATCGATGGGCGCGCTGATATACGCGAAGCCGGTCCGATTAATCGCATAAATCATCAACTTTCGGAGCTGTCATCAGAGTTGGCTGTGGTTGAGGCCTTTTCGCATTCCATTGTGTTCAAAACAGATGATGGACTGGTGACCTTTGACACATCGAATGAGCATGGCGGCACAAAGTGTGTCCACGCCATTCAGTCGTGGACGCGCGATCCCTTTAATACGGTGGTCTTCACGCACGGGCATATTGACCACGTGGGCGGATGTGGCGCATTTTGCGCGGCCTATGAGGGGCGTAAACCTACGATCGTAGGGCACGAGAATGTAGCTGCACGCTTTGATCGCTACCGAATGACAAATGGGTATAACCATGTCATCAACGAGCGGCAGTTTGGTCAGTTCAAGAAAAAAGGGTACGACCTTGCTGGACAGTCTCATTTTTTGCCAATCGATACTCCAGCGCCCGATGTTACCTACAAAAATGAACTGGCAATGTCCGTAGGCGGGCTCGAGATTCAGCTTAACCACGCAAAAGGTGAGACCGACGACCATACCTGGGCCTGGATTCCCAAGCACAAAGCGATTTGTGCCGGTGACTTTTTCATTTGGGCGTTTCCCAACGCCGGTAATCCTCAGAAAGCACAGCGATACCCCAAGGAGTGGGCCGCCGCATTGAGGGATATGGCCTCTCGGGATGCAGAGCTCTTTTTACCGGCACACGGCTTACCCATTGAGGGTAAGGATCGCATTAAACAAGTGTTAAACGAGGTTGCCACGGTTCTGGAGACCATGGTCAGTCAAACGCTGGCGTTAATGAACGAAGGGGCCTCGTTGAACGATATTATCCATGCGGTGCAGGTTGCGCCGGAGTTACTGGCAAAGCCGTACTTGGGCCCCACCTATGACGAGCCAGAGTTTGTAGTCAGAAATATTTGGCGTTTATACGGCGGCTGGTATGAAGGCAATCCCGCCAATCTGAAGCCTGCCCGCGATGCAGCGGTTGCGGCGGAGCTTGCGAAACTCTCTGGTGGTGCGCTCAAGCTGGCGCAGCGTGCACGAGAGATAGCTGAGACCGATACGAGACTAGCCTGTCATCTGGCGGAATTTGCGGCGCAAGCGGAGCCAGAAAATAAAGCCGTTCATCATCTGCGCGCGGAGGTGTATCAGAAGCGTCGTGAGGGCGAAACATCGCTGATGGCGAAGGGTATTTTCGGCACGGCAGCAAACCAGTCAAAGCAGCAGTGTGATTCAGACTAGACCTGACCGGTACTCACGGGTACTTGCCGGCGCCACGCGCCGCCCTTCATCGAGGCCGTTACGATAGCGGAGTAGGCAAACATCCCCCCGACCGCGCCGATAAACACCCCTGTCATACCCATGTCCATAGGACCGAGTAAAAAGAATGCTAGGCCAATAGCCACTAACGGCCGGGCGATCAACGCTGCGACAGGGCCCCGCATGGCACCCGCTCCCTGCGAGGCGAAGTAGAGCGCCCAACCGACACCATGGATGGCGAGACAAGGCCCGACGATTTGAATGAATCCTTTGGCCGTTTTATAGACCATCGGATCATCGGTGAAAATAGGTATCCAGACGTGGGGGAAAACCGCAAGTAACGTGCCGATAACACCCCCTAAGATGAAGGACATACCTGCGCCGGTCCAACCAATTTCTTCCGCACGATCGGCGTTCTTGGCGCCAATACTCATACCCACCAGAGATGTCATTGTCGCTCCGATGCCAAAAATGAGCGATGACATTAAGAACTCGATGCGTGAGCCAATCCCGTAGCCAGCAAGAGCTTCCTCACCGAATTGTCCCACCAGGCCTGTGAGCACCAAAATAGTGGTGACGGTTGAAATGGGGGACAGTGATGCGGGCAATGCGACACGGCCAATGTCCTTAAAGTGGTGCGCCTGAAGCTTTAAGCGAGAGAGTCGCAGGTTCGCGGGCAATTTTGCCTTTACGAGACGCATGAGGATGACGATAGCCATTACTGCGCTTGTTGCTATGACGGACACCGCCGCGCCAAATAAACCGAGCTTCGGTGCCCCAAAGTAACCCAAGATCAAGGCACCCGAGAATGGGACTTGTATCAGCGATGCGACAATCATCATTCGAGCGGGGTAGCGCATGTCCCCTAGGCCTCGAAAAATGGAGCTTGCCACGCCCATCATCCAGATCGTGACGCTGCCTCCGAACAACATGGCGCTGTAGGCAAAGGCCAGATCGAGGATTTCGCCGGTGCCGCCCAGCAGAGACAAAAAGAACTTTCCCGAAATCAAAAATGCGATGAGCAATATGATTGGCCCCACCACAGCTAAGATCAGCCCATGCCACATTAACTCCTCAGCGCGCTCTTGATGGCCGGCCCCTAAAGCCCTTGCGATTGCTGAGGAGACGGCGTTCCCCAACGCACCCACTGACAACATCTGCATAAGCATCAGCATTGGGAAAACCAAAGCCATGGCTGCAAGTGGGGTGCTCCCGAGCTGACCTACGTACCAGACCTCGGTCAAACTCACCGTCGATTGCACAATAAAAGCGACGCTGCTCGGTAGCGATAGTTTCGTAAGCAGGGGGAGTGCTGGTGCCGTAAGTAGGTATTGAGTGCGCTGGTCCATCCACGCATTAGCTATGAACTTGGTCTGCGGCACAAGTCTTTTCGAAGTTTAGTCAGCTTATGGCGATCGCAAAGAGATATCCCATTTTTTTTAGGGATTTTTGCGAGAAGTACGCGAGGCATGCTCAGAATTTAAAAAACATACTCAAAGTTCAAATTTATCGCCGTAAATGATCGATTTTCCTGTCGAGTTTTGGCACTGTGTACGACCGAAAAATGATGAAACCTCACTCTATTGGAGACTCTCTATGCCACACGCAGCTTATATATTTGATGCGATTCGCACGCCGCGGAGTAAAGGAAAAAAAGACGGTACGCTTCACGAAGTAAAGCCCGTGGATCTGGGGGCGGGCTTGCTGCGGGAGCTTCAATCACGTCAGGACCTCGATACGAGTTATGTGGATGATGTCGTTATGGGGTGTGTGACACCTGTCGGCGAGCAAGGATCTGACATCACAAAAATGATCGTTCAAAACGCTGACTGGGATGAGTCCGTTCCCGGCGTTCAGCTGGACCGGTTTTGTGCGTCTGGGCTTGAGGCAGTCAACACGGCAGCGCAGAAAGTTGCGTCAGGCTGGGATGATCTGGTGGTCGCCGGCGGCATCGAGTGTATGTCTCGCGTGCCTATGGGTTCCAATGGCGGTGCCATGGCCAGTGATCCCGCGTTTGCACTGAAGACGGGTTTTGTTCCGCAAGGCATTGGTGCCGATATGATTGCCACCATTGACGGGTACAGCCGTGAGGATGTCGACGCGTACGCAGTAGAGTCACAGCGAAGAGCTGCACACGCACGTGATAGTGGCTGGTTCGACAGATCAGTTGTGCCGGTCAAAGACGCATCGGGCATCACTATTTTAGAGCGCGACGACTTTATCAAAGCGGACACCACGATGGAGGGTTTGGCAAGACTCAAGCCTTCGTTTGAAATGCCCGGGCAGATGGGCTTCGACGACGTGATCCTTGCGAAGTACAACGAATACAGCAAAGTAGAGCACGTGCATACGCCGGGCAATTCATCGGGCATTGTGGATGGCTCTAGCGCCGTTCTAATTGGCAGTGAAAAAGCCGGAAACGATTTGGGCCTCACGCCACGAGCTCGGGTCGTTGCAACGACTGTTTTATCGACCGACCCCATCATTATGCTGACCGGGCCCGGGCCCGCCGCAAAGAAGTGCCTGAAGAAAGCAGGTCTGACGCCGGATGACATTGATCTGTGGGAGATAAACGAGGCCTTTGCATCAGTGGCACTTCGCTACATGAAGGACCTCGGAATCAGCCACGAGATAACAAATGTTGTTGGTGGCGCTATTGCAATGGGACACCCACTGGGGGCAACAGGTGGCTGTCTGGTCAGTGCCATGGTTGATGAGCTTGAACGTCGTGATTTAAAGCGCGCCATGCTCTCACTCTGCGTCGGCGGTGGTATGGGTATTTCGACAATCATCGAACGGGTTTAAGCGGTAACAGGAGTTTTACGAAATGAGTTTCCATTACGAGAAAGA
The DNA here is from genome assembly GCA_042090345.1 of Halieaceae bacterium. Taxonomy (GTDB): domain Bacteria; phylum Pseudomonadota; class Gammaproteobacteria; order Pseudomonadales; family Halieaceae; genus Luminiphilus. The sequence continues at coordinate 9,640 of JBELJN010000042.1, forward strand.
CAGCAACCACGTCGTCACCGTCACCATGGACATGAACGGTCCAGTCAATTCGATGAGCGACGCCTTCCTGCCGCTTTTTGAAGCAACGCTCGATAGGTTAGAAGCTGAGACAGAACTGGCAGGGGTTGTTTTGACGTCGGGCAAATCTACTTTTTTTGCCGGCGGTGATCTGAATATGCTGTGTGAGGTCACCGAAGAGACCGTTGAAGATTTTTTCAACGGAATGTGCGCAACCAAGGCAGCTATGCGGCGGCTGGAGAAGTTAAATACGCCGGTATGTGCCGCTATCAATGGTGCCGCTTTGGGCGGTGGCCTTGAGCTCGCATTGTCATGTCATCACCGCATTGCGTGGAACCATCGTAGTGTGCAGCTTGGCTTTCCTGAAGTCACTCTGGGCCTTCTTCCCGGTGGTGGCGGTAACGTCAAGGCGGTTTACCTCATGGGGCTCATGGCGGCAAACGAATATATCGTAGAGGGTAAGCGTGTTGCGCCTGAAAAAGCATTGGGGTCGGGTTTGATTGACGCCGTTGTCGATACCAAGGACGAACTACTCACTGTCGCCAAGCAATGGGTGCTGGATAACAAAGATGATGAGGCGGCGCGAACTCAGCCATGGGACACAAAGGGTTACAAGATCCCCGGCGGTAATATTCGTAATCCCCAAGTTGCTCAGATGGTGACCATGGGCGCACCTATGATTCGAAAGAATACGCGCGGTCTGCTTCCCGCTCCCGAAAAGATTTTTGACGTGGCAGTGCAGGCGCTTACGGTCGATTTTGAAACGGCGATGCGTATCGAGAGCCGGGGTCTGGCCGAGCTTGCGCTTACGCCCCAAGCTAAGAACATGATCAATACGTTCTTCTTCCAGATGAACAAGATCAATGGTGGTGCCTCGCGTCCCAAAGACGTTCCCCCCCAGAAAACCGAACGGGTTGGTGTGCTGGGCGCGGGTATGATGGGGCAGGGAATCGCTTATTCCTCAGCTATGGTGGGCATTCAGGTCGTGCTTAAAGACATTAGTCTGGAGGCCGCAGAAAAGGGTAAGGCGTACACAGAAGCGCTGCTTCAAAAGCGGGTCGACAAAGGTCGAATGACTACGGAGAAGATGGCAGAAGTCTTGTCATTGATTCACCCAACGGCCTCCGATGAAGACCTCGATGGTTGCGATCTAATCATCGAAGCGGTGTTTGAGAACATGAAGCTCAAACACCAAATGACACGTGATCTCGAGCCTCGTCTCGCAGAGGGAGGAATTTGGGGTTCAAATACGTCTACGCTGCCCATTACCCAGCTTGCTGAGGCGAGCCAAAACGCCCAAAACTTCGTCGGCATTCATTTCTTTTCTCCGGTCGACAAGATGTCGCTGGTTGAGATCATCGTGGGTGAAAAAACGGGCGATGTCGCGCTTGCGAAGGCTTTCGATTACACCAAGCAGATCAAAAAGACACCCATTGTGGTCAACGATTCGCTTGGCTTCTTCACTTCACGCACATTTGGCACTTACCTTGATGAGGGTGTGCGGATGCTTGTGGAGGGTGTGAAACCTGTCCGTATCGATAACCTCGGTAAAGCAGTCGGAATGCCCGTGGGACCGCTTACAGTCTATGACGAGGTCAGTCTTGAGTTGTCTCGCAAAGCACAAGAGACATGGAAAGAGATGGGCCTTGTTATTGACGGAGACGATCGCTCTATTACCGCGGGTGTTGTTGATACGATGATCGGTGAGCACGCCCGCGGCGGCCGTTATCACGGTGGAGGGTTCTACGAGTACGGTGCTGACGGGTCTAAAGAGGTCTGGTCAGGACTTGAAGCGCTTTACGGTAAAGAGGGTGTCGAGATCTCAGATCAAGACGTCAAAGAGCGTTTGCTGTTCCGTCAGGTGATTGAGGCCCTCAAGTGCTTGGAAACGGGTGTGCTGCGTAGCGTGGCTGACGGTAATATCGGTTCCATCATGGGGATCGGCGCCCCTGCGTGGACCGGTGGCCTGTTACAGTTCGTCAACACGTTTGGGCTACAAAACTTCATTGATCGGTGCGCACAGCTGAGTGCCGCGTACGGTGAACGCTTTGATGCTCCAGCCATCGTGGCTGAGAAACTGGCGGCGGGGGAAACCTTCGCTTAAGCCGATCTACTTCTTTTTGAGGGCGCTTCGTGCGCCCTTTTTTGTATCTGCGCTTGATACGATTTTACGTGGGCAAGCGAGTCGAGACAGTGTTAAATGGGAGCACAATTAAAGGAGAACAATAACAATGCGTTTTGCCGTAACCCTCGGCCGATTTTTGCTCGGTCTGTATTTTTTCCTTCCCGGTATTTCCAAAGTAACGGGCTACGCTGACACCCTGAGTTACATGGCGCTTCACAACATACCGGCTCCAGACTTACTTCTCCCGATAACTATCGTTCTTCAAATCGGCGGTGGGGTGATGTTGATGATTGGAATGCGCGTCAGCCAGGTGGCTTTTATGTTCGCGGGTATGACCTTGATTATTAATCTCGGTATGCACGACTTTTGGAACG
>JBELJN010000043.1:0-12021 GCA_042090345.1 Halieaceae bacterium
AGTACCTGACTACGAATCAGGGGGTCGCACGTTCGAATCGTGCCGGGCGCGCCACATAGTAAAGAGCCTCGTCCTGCGGACGGGGCTTTTTTGTTTCAGGGGTGTGTCGCCGATAAGAACCCAGAGCTTCGATGGCCCGTTTTTATTCCCTGTGCACCCTAAAGAGCCTCAAGCTGACAAACAAACTCGCGGGGCTGCGGGTAAGACTGGGCTGACTCGAACCAATAAAACACCGCTAGCGGAAACCAAAGAGCGCCAGCACGCCGAACAATGCACAAGTCCAAACCCCTAATAACCAGTAAGCGGGGACCCAGTTGCGTGAAAATCCCATTTCCCGGTACAAGCGCTTGCGCCAGACAAGGTCGGACGATGCGTCTGAGGTGATAACGGGTCGACTGGTTATCAGCCCCACCGCCAACGTGACTGCCAAACCTATGACGTTCCACCACAGCCAAGACACCTCAGGCACCCAAATCCATAATCCTGCATTTGTCAGAAGACCCGCAATGAACCCTCGCCTAGCCCCTTTGCCCGTTGTGCGATATGTGAGAAGGCCCAACAAAAACACCCCGAGGATGGGGCCGTTTATCAGCGAGCCCACTTTGTTGACAGCAACGATAATCGTCGAGGCAATATCGTCGACATAAAATGCCGTCACTAAAGCAAAAAGCCCCCAAAAGACCGTCAGCCCTCTACCCCATTGAAGTTCTTGTTGCGCAGTGACAATACGATTCCCCGCGAAGGGTTTTACAAAATCCTTCAACGTCGTCGCCGACAAACTGTTAATGACCGAGTCGAGCGAGGACATCGCTGCGGCTAATAGCGCGACAACCGCTAAGCCAACCAACCCCACCGGGAGCTCACGAGCAATGAGTGCGGGGAGCGCCATATTGTAATTAGGGGCGTCGTTAACCATTGGTAGTGACTCCAAGAAATCTGGCTGTGACGTCGCGTAAACCGCCAAACCTGCACCAATTAGACAATAGAGCAATACAAGCGGGAACCGTAAAAAACCGTTGATCACTAACACTTTCTGAGCATCATCCTGTGAGGCTGCACAAAGCTGGCGCTGAACCTGACTTTGATCACACCCATAATAGGCGACATACAGGAAGAAGCCGCCAATCAACATGGGGAGGAACGCGAAGTCATGCCCATCACCCAGTCCATGGTGTCGAAAGGAAAGCGCTGCGGTTCGCTCGGCAGGCAGCTGAGCCAGCATTTCACCCAAACCGCCCGCACTGGCCGCCAAAAGGAAGGCCAAATAACCCAAAACACTGGTCAGGATCACCATCTGGACGACATCGCTGATAATAACAGCCCTAATCCCCCCAAGAACGTCATAGACGATGGTAATGGCACCGAAGAGCAGTACGGATTGCGTGAAGGAAAGCCCCGTCACAACAGAAACCATACTCGCCACACCGTAGACAGTGATTCCAGCAACGGCGGCGCGAGAAACCTGAAACAGACCGCTGATAAGCCACTGTGTTTTCTCATCAAATCGGCGGCCCAGATACAGATACACCGAGACAAGGCGTTCCCGGTGAAAGATAGGAATGAGGAAAATAGCGATAAAGATCATCGCGAGTGGCAGAGCGAGCTCATACTGCAGCCATACGAGCCCGCCGCCAACCACGAAGGCGACGAAAGCTGGAGCCCCTAAAATACTGTTGGTGGAGCACTGGGTCGCCATGACGGACAAAGCGATGCTCAGTGCATTACCACTATTGGAAGCGACAAAATAATCCTCAGCAGATGTCTGTTGTCGAGACAGGTAAAGACTCACCGTCACCAGTCCCAGCAAATAGAGCGCGACCACCGCCCAATCAATTATCGATAACAATGCATGCCTCCTACAGAACTTCGCGGACAGTAAGGACGGGATAATCCAAAACACCCATCTTTACAACTCACCTCTCCATATGCGGGTCGAAAACAGAGAGGCAGTGTGTTATTCCTTTGTGCCAAATAATCAAAATATAGACGGTTGAGTTCTATGTCGAAAACACACCCATATCGTTCGCACCTGTTCGCTGTAGTGTTCCTCCTAAGTGCCTCATACATCAGTGCAAGCCACGCGCTCGATGACGAGCCCAGCAGCCCGACATGGGACGTTGCGGCCCCTCACTATTCCGTTGATGCCCAAACCCTTCCATTAAACGTAAGCGAGGGGACATGGATGAACCTTGACGTCTCCCCAGATGGTCGTCATATCGCATTCGACATGCTCGGTGACATTTACCAATTACCGATTTCAGGCGGGAAAGCTGAACCCTTATTAAGCGGACATGCCTGGGAGATTCAACCACAGTACAGTCCCGATGGCCGATTCCTTGCCTTCACATCGGATCGCAATGGCGCTGACAACATCTGGGTCATGGACCTATCTAACCCCGGTAATAAACAGCAGATAACGCATGAGACGTTTCGCCTCCTAAACAACCCGAACTGGCATCCATCGGGCAACTACTTAGTGGCCAAAAAGCACTTTACGACATCTCGATCTCTCGGAACGGGCGAAGTCTGGCTTTACGACGCCAATATCGATGCAGGTATAGCGCGTGAAAACCTCTCGGGGTCGGTGCTGGTGGAGCGACCGAGCGCGGCCTTTCAAAAAGAGCTAGGTGAACCTACCTTCAGCGCAGACGGGCAGTCCGTGTTCTACATTCAAAATACAACGCCGGGTAACACCTTCATCTACCACGAGGACAGTAACGGAGAAGTCATGGCCATTAAACGCTATGACCTTAAGAGCGGTGAAACCAGCAAAGTGGTTGGCGGAGCCGGTGGCGCAGTGAGACCAACCCCCTCCCCCGACGGCAAGTCACTCGCCTTCGTGAAACGCATCAGAGCCGCCTCGCGTCTGTTTGTCATGGACCTTGAATCAGGTGAGCAAACGATGCTGGTAGATGATCTGGATCCGGATATGCAAGAAACCTGGGCTGTTCAAGGTGCCTACCCCACCATGGCGTGGATGCCGGATAGCCAAGAAATCGTCTACTGGTCAAAAGGTAAAATTTGGCGGGTCGATGTCGCGACGAAGAGGTCTGTGAATATTCCGTTTGAAGTCAACGATGAACGGTCGGCTTACCCTGCTGTTCAAGTCGCCGTGGAGGTCGCGCCCGATACACTCAAAACATCAATGCCGCGGTTTGCCGTCCAAAGCCCCAGCAGTACCACCGTTGTTTTTGAATCCATGGGTAAGCTCTACAGCCGATATCCGGACGGTAAAACAAAGCGACTTTCCCGAGACAACAGCAACTCGCGAGAGCTCTCTCCCGCTTTCTCGCCAGATGGAAAGACAGTTTTCTATATTTCATGGACGGACTCAGGGCTCGGCTCGATCCGTAAAGTGAGAGCCACCGGTGGGCGCTCTGCCGCGGTTTATAGCACCCCAGGGCATTATGTTGACTTGAGCGTCTCCAGCGATGGAAAAACACTGCTATTTACAAAACTAAGCGGTAGCTCGCTGACAAGTCCCTACTGGGGGAAAAAACCGGGGATTTACACTTACACCCTGGGTGACAAGACGGCAAAATTTGTCAGTAAGCGCGGTCGTTCACCGCACTTTGGGCCTAACGATCGTATCTTTGCCACGGAGCGCGTGAGCTCAGCCGTCGGACGAGGTAGTGACGACGCCTCGAGTGAACTTATCTCCATGAACCGTGCTGGCGAGGACATCAAATCGCATGCCCGATCACCCCTAGCGACAGTAATGTTTATATCACCCGACGGACACCATGTTGCCTACAGAGAGGCCGGACGCCTATACGTCGCAGCATTACCGGTGACCGGGCGCTCTATTGCCTTATCGAGTATTGCTGACAACACATCCAGACCTTCAGCGTTCGCTACTGAGCGTGTCAGCGCACCCGGCGGTGAGTTTGTTAAATGGAGTGCCGACTCTAAGCAGGTCTCGTGGAGTGTCGGTCCTAAGTTTATGGCCTATCGCCTCGACGGCTCGCTAGGAACCAGCACGCGTAAGTCTGTCGAGCTCGCCGACTTGAGCTTATCCGTTAAGGCTGATCGACCCGACGGCGTCGTCGCCTTCATCAACGCACACGTCATCACTATGAATGACGCGAGAAAGACGATAGAAAACGGCGCGGTCGTTGTGACCGAAAACCGAATCTCTGCCGTTGGGGATATGGGGAGTGTAACGATCCCTGAAGAGGCCAAAATCGTCGATCTAGCGGGGCGAACCTTATTGCCAGGCTACATTGATGCGCACGCACACGGGCCCTACGCTCGCGACGACATTATCCCTCAGCAAAATTGGTCGTTGCTGGCCCATTTAGGTCTGGGCGTCACGACAGTCCACAATCCCTCGAGTAGAGCGGCTCAGGTTTTTCCGGCCGCCGAATATCAGCGTGCCGGGGTGACATTGGGCCCAAGGATTTTCTCTACCGGCGAAATTATTTATGGTGCCAAAAGCACGGGCTTTGATCCCATTGAATCGCTTGACGATGCCAAGGCAGTGGTAGCGCGCTTGAAGGCACAGGGGGCCATCAGCGTTAAGAACTACAATCAACCGCGCCGTGCGCAGCGCCAAATGGTGATTGAAGCTGCGCGCGATGCGGGAATGCTCGTTGTCGCTGAAGGTGGCTCGCTCTACAACCTCGACATGAACCTGGTGGCTGACGGTTCAACCGGTATCGAGCACAACATTCCGACACTGAACATTTACGATGACGTGCGGGACTTTTGGTCACAAACCGATGTGGGTTATACACCAACCCTCGTTGTTACCTATGGCGGATTGACCTCAGAAGACCGCTTCTACCGTGATACCGAGGTGTGGAAGCACCCCCTACTCGCGCAATTTGTCCCACCAACCGTACTCCAGCCGCGCTCTGTTCGGCGTGTCACCTCGCCCGAGCCAGATTTCAGAGATGACGACGCGGCTGCCGCGGCGAAGGAGCTAATGGAACTCGGTGTCATCGTGAACACGGGTGCACATGGTCAGCGTGAGGGTTTAGCTACTCACTGGGAAATGTGGAGCTTTGCTGAGGGCGGAATGAGCCCCATGCAGATGCTCTCAACGGCCACCATTAATCCGGCGAAATATTTGGGCATGGATAGTGACTTGGGGTCTATCGAGAAAGGCAAGCTAGCCGACTTGCAGGTTGTCGACGGTAACCCGCTTAAGAACGTTAAGGTCACCGATCAGATAACACATGTCATGCTCAATGGTCGCCTTTACCGTGCGAGTGATCTTGGCGAGGAGGTGACGGGCGATTCCGAAGCACCCAAGCTTTGGTGGCATGGTCTGCCGCAACACGAAATACGATAAGTAAGGACCGACAGAATGAAAGGGATGAAAAGGTTTTGTGCCAGCGCGCTTTTGGTTGCCGTCTCGGCGAGTGTGTCAGCGCAGGGGGGGCAACTGTCCGAGAACGAGAAAGCTATGGTGAGCTGGATTGACGCGCACCAAGATAAAGCGATAGCGCTACTCGAAGAGACGGTCAATATCGGCAGCGGAACGATGAATCACGCAGGGGTTCGTGCTGTTGGTGATGTCATGGCCCGAGAACTTGATTCACTGGGATTAGAGACACGATGGATCGATATGCCCGAGGAAATGAACCGCGCGGGACACCTCTTCGCGACAAAAAAAGGCAAAGGTAAGAAATTCCTGCTGATCGGACATCTCGATACAGTTTTTGAGGCCGACGACGATTTTCAAGCCTTCTCACGGAACGGCAATATCGCAACAGGCCCCGGCATTGCAGACATGAAAGACGGTAACGCTGTGATCGTCTACGCACTCAGAGCACTGCAACACATTGGTGCGCTCGACGGCATTCCTATCACCGTTGCGTACACTGGTGACGAAGAAAAGTCAGGGAGACCTTTATCAATTAGCCGAAGAGATCTAATTGAAGCTGGAAAATGGGCCGATATTGCGCTCGGATTCGAGGGTGCCATCACCACAGAAGGTGCAGATTGGGCGACCATTGCGCGCCGGAGCTCAAGTAGTTGGATGCTTGAAGTCGAGGGTAAGCAGGCCCACTCTTCGAGCATTTTCAGTGAGCAAACAGGTGCAGGCGCTATTAACGAAGCAGCCCGCATCATTGACGCTTTTTATTCAGATGTTCGGGGCGATTATGGACTGACCTTTAATGCGGGCACGCTGCAAGGCGGGACGACAGTCAGCTATGACCCGAGCCAAAATCGCGGCAAAACATTCGGTAAAACCAATGTTGTTCCCAATACAGCTATCGCGCACGGTGGAATACGTGCGCTGTCTGTCGAGCAGTTGGCTCGCGCAAAAGTAAAGATGCAAGCTATCGTAGCAAGCCATCTTCCAAAGACGTCGGCGTCAATCACATTCACTGACAGCTACCCACCGATGGCACCCTCACCGGGCAATCGTGCCCTTGCCGACGAGCTCTCTACGATCAATCAAGCATTGGGACGTGGGGCTATGAAAACGTGGGATCCACTGAGACGTGGCGCCGCCGATATTTCCTTTGTTGCACCTTATACCGATGCGCTAGCCGGTATGGGTGCATTAGGAAAGGGCGGGCATACGCCCAATGAAAGCCTTGCACTAGACTCCATGGCCCTAGCGATTAAGCGCGCCGCCATACTCATATACCGTCTTTCAGGTAAGGCTGCGCAAGAACAGTAGAGCGCTCGCTGACTTTTCAATCAGCGGGGAATACTGATTCGCCGTCCTATGTCGAAAAGACGCTTCCTCGATTCGGTTTCGGCCGCCGACAGATACTTCAAAAGAGCTATCTTGAGGCTGGAACTTACCGAGATAACTGTCATAATTTGCATATGACAAAAATGCATACCGTTATTGCCTATTCATTGGCCGCAGGGCTATCGATCTATACCCAGCAAGCAGCGGTTGCACTGTTTCTCGGTATCGGCCTTGCGCTAACGCTTGGCCCCGCCCCAATGAGTCATGCATCGAAATTGTCGAGAGGCGCCCTTCAGAGCGGCGTCGTTATTCTCGGGTTAGCACTCCCCTTTCGTGAGGTCGTCACACTCGGTTCAAGCAACGGACTGATCGTGTCGGTAATGGTCGTTGCAACCTTGTTTTCGGGATATCTGCTTCTAAAGGTCATCCGCACTGACGAGACGAGTGGTAAGCTTTTGACAACAGGCACCGCCGTTTGCGGGGGCACTGCAGTGGCTACGATGGCACCGGTCATCCAAGCTCAAGACAGGCAGGTCGCACAGACCCTGACGATCATTTTTGTACTTAACGGCATCGCCATTCTTTTGTTTCCCGCTATTGGCGAGCAGTTAAATTTGAGCCAGCAACAATTTGGCATGTGGGCGGCCATGGCGATCCACGATACTTCCTCTGTTGTGGGTGCGGCGGCTGCATACGGTGATGAAGCGATGACGACGGCCGCAACATTAAAGGTCCTTCGTATTCTCTGGCTCATACCTGTCATCATACTTGCTAGCTATTCGATGAAACGGGTTACTGCGAATGAAGTGCGCGTTCCGCTCTTCGTGGCCTTATTTTTCATCGCCAGTCTGATTGGTGGCTATTTCCAGTTCGAGAGTGTAGTCACCAGTGGCTTTTCCATGGTCAGCAAAAGCTTGTTTGCGTTGGCACTCTTTCTTATCGGCTCTCAAATGTCATTAGAGTCACTCAGGACCATTTGTCCGCGCCTCATTATCATGGCGCTCATTTTGTGGGGCGGGTTGAGCACAGCCAGTCTCCTCTGGATTCTCAACCTTTAGTTCAGCTTTTTTCCAATTTCGGCGTTGCTCTAGTCCCTGCAGTAGATGACTGTGAACCACAAGTTAGGCAAACTGCGCAGCGTTAAATCGACTCGATGACGCACCAAAGTTTTTAAAAGGAATTTTCATGGCCCAGTGGGAATGCATTGTTTGTGGACTCATTTACGATGAGAAAGAGGGATGGCCCGATGACGGTATCGCACCCGGCACCAAGTGGGCGGACGTGCCTGGCGATTGGACCTGCCCCGACTGCGGTGTTGGCAAAGATGACTTTGAACTGATCCCCGGCACTGAGGACGAGGCAGATTCCGAGGACGCCCCCGCTTCGAGCGACACCAGATCCTCTGATCATCCTATCGTTGTGGTCGGTTCTGGCTTGGCGGCCTACGGTTTGGCTAACGCGATTAAGAAAACGGATGCAGAAGCAGCCATTACGCTCATTACACGCGATGGCGGTGAAAACTATTCAAAACCCATGATCTCTACCGGTTTCACCAAGAAATTTACACCCGAGCAGCTAGCCACCCAAACAGCACAGAACATGTCAGACAACCTCGGTGTCACGGTGCGAACGCGTACCGAGGTCGCCTCGCTCGATACAACAGCGAGTGAAGTTGTCTTAACAACTGGAGAGCGAGTGCCCTACTCAAGCCTCGTATTGACGCTCGGCGCTGAACTAATTCGTCCCCCCATGGGAGGCGATGCCGCGGATGAGGTGATGGGTGTTAATGATCTCGACGATTACCGACGATTCCGTGAAACGCTCGCCAGCACCGGTGGCAATAAAGTCGCTGTAATTGGCGCCGGGCTTATTGGCTGTGAGTTTACAAACGACCTTTTAAATGGCGGTTATGCGGTCGAAGCCGTTGATCCCATGAACTACTGCTTACCAACGCTCTTACCTGAGACTGCTGGTCGCGCGGTGCAGAGCGCACTGGAGGCAAAAGGCGCCACTTTCCACTTTGGTCCTCTTGCAACCGACGTCAACAAAACGGCGGATGGTTATAGCGTTGCACTGAATAACGGCCAGAGCATTGAGGCCGATGCTGTGCTGTCTGCCGTGGGTGTTCGTCCACGCACGCAACTCGCAGCTGATGCGGGTATTGAGTGTGGACGTGGTGTGAAGACTGATAAGTTTCTTCGCACCAACGTCGACAACGTTTATGCCATTGGTGACTGTGCGGAGGTTGAAGGCCATGTCTTGGTCTATGTGGCGCCACTCATGGCCGCTGCGCGCGCACTTGCAGCCACGCTGACGGGCACGCCAACTGAAGTCGCTTATCCCGCCATGCCGGTAACCATCAAAACACCCGCGTGCCCGGTCTGTGTGTCTCCTGTGGCGCGTGACGCTGAGGGCGAATGGACCATTGAGACTGATGGACAAGACGTCAAAGCGTTATTCCACAGCCCCGAGGGTGAGTTACTCGGTTTCGCCCTGACAGGCCAGGCGGTAAAAGAGCGCATGCCACTGACGAAGCAGTTACCCCCCATTCTGTGATGAAGCCGCTGTGAGTCTTGATGTATCGCTCGTAAAACGGCTGTTTGTACGGTGAGCTTCACGAAATAAAAAAGGCGCCCTAGGCGCCTTTTTGCTGTGTCGCACCGCGACAAGACGGGGCCATTTCTAGTGTCCCGTACGAATCGCTCGAGAAGTGGTCGGTACAACAAAACCTGCGTAACCGGTTTCTAGCAGGCCTCGACTAACCCCGCGGCACCTTGCCCTCCTGCAACACACATGGTTACTACACCGTAGCGACCGCCTGTGCGTTTCAGCTCACGTAAGACTCGACCTACCATGCGCGAGCCCGTCATGCCGAAGGGGTGACCGATGGCGATACTGCCACCATTGACGTTGTACTTAGCATTGTCGATGCCTAGGAAGTCACGGCAGTAAACGCATTGCGATGCAAACGCCTCGTTGAGCTCCCACAAATCAATGTCATCTTGGCTCAAACCCGCCCGTTTAAGGAGTTTTGGAATCGCAAACACGGGGCCAATACCCATCTCGTCTGGCTCACAGCCTGCTGTCACAAACCCGCGAAAATACCCCAGTGGTTTCACACCCAATTGTTCCGCGCGTTCAGCACTCATGAGAAGCGTCATCGAGGCGCCATCACTGAGCTGCGACGAGTTGCCAGCAGTGACACTACCGCCCTCCTCGAAAGCCGGCTTTAGCATGGACAAACCGTCGAGCGTGGTGTCGACGCGATTACATTCGTCGCGATCTACCATCACGTCTTTGAACGCCTCCTCGCCCGTTTCCTTGTTAACCAGCTTCATGGTCGCAGGCATGGGAACGATCTCTTCTTGTATCGCGCCGCTCTCGCAAGCCTGCGCGTAGCGCTGCTGGCTCTGAAGTGCATAGGCATCCTGAGACTCACGGGACACATCGTAACGGCGGGCAACCACCTCAGCGGTATTACCCATCTGCATGAACACCTCTGGCTTGTTCTCGAGCAGCGTGTAGTTCTGCTGGGACTTACCCTCTTCCTGGCGTATGCGCATCGAAATAGATTCCGCGCCACCGGCCATCATCACATCGGTATAGCCCGAACCAATCTGATTTGCCGCCATTGCGATGGTCTGGAGGCCCGAGGCACAGAAACGATTGACTGTGGTGCCCGTCGCCTCAATGGGGAGCTTCGATAAAAAGGATGCCATGCGGGCCAGATTGCCGCTTTGCTCACCCGACTGATTCGCGGCGCCCAGGATAATGTCATCGACTTCACCGGGGTCAAACTGGGGGTTCCGTTCGATCAATGCATCGATCAAAAAGGCCGCCATGTCGTCGGAGCGCGTCCAGTTGAAACTCCCACGAAACGACTTCGCTAAACCAGTGCGAACGCTATCTACTACCACTACATCTCTCATATCCAATCCTCTCTTATTCTGCCGCTCACCTTAGTCGGCAATCGGCTTCACCCGCAAACGAACGTTGTCGCCGCGTTTATGATGTTCTTCCCACAGCCGCTGATAACCGGTTCGCGCAATGCGCCACTCTCCGCCCTCGCGGCGATATTCGTCCTCATAGAGTGCACTTCCTGTGATGGTGATGTCATGCTCGAGGGAGACAAAAATATCCTGCAGGTACCAGATGCCTGTCGCGGTATCGCCATCGACACAGATTTCCGGGTGATGCCCGTTGTGCATGCCGAAGTTCTGGCCCGTGAATGACTTTTTATAAAACGCTTCCAACTGCTCCCAGCCATCCAGCTGAAAGTCATAATCACCGCCCACAAAAGACGCGGTCGCATCGCTCGTAAAGACCGTCTGCAGGCCCTCGATGTTGCGCGTATCAAGAAAGCGAAAGTAGCGTGCCTTCAATTGTTTAATGAGTTCAATTGACTCCAGATCCAACATAACAGCCCCCTAGGCGTTCATGTGACAGGCGGCTTGATACGCCATGGTCATTGCGGGACCCAAGGTTGCTCCGGGACCGGGATAGGTTGGCAAAATGGCTGCAGAGCAATTACCCACCGCAAACAACCCTTCAAAGACACCACCATCGGCTTTCTTGACCCGAGCATCAGTATCGGTATCCAAACCACCCAAGGTACCAAAGTCGCCCGCTTCGATGCGCATGGCGTAAAACGGTGCTTTGACGATGGGCGCGAGACAGGGATTGGGTTTAATCGCCGGATCCGCATAGTAACGATCGTACGCCGAATCCCCTCGACCAAAGTCCTCGTCCTTACCGGTCTCAGCGTAGTGATTCATCTTGCCGATGGTTCCTTCAAGACCGTCGGCGTCGATGCCGAGCATGTCGGCTAGCTCGCGAATGGTGTCTGCCTTAGCGACAAAGCCCTCATCGAACCACTTTTTGGGGATTTGAGAGTCCGGCTTCATGGCCTTGGTCATCAGCGGCCCCACCATAAAATTCTCACGGAATGTGGCGTCAAAGACATGCCATGCAGGTGCATTCGGATGCTCATCCGTATGGGTTTTGAAAAGATCCTTCTGGAAAGCCATGTAGTTCTGAGACTCATTGGCAAATCGTTTGCCATCACGGTTGACGACGCAGGACCCTGGAAACGATTTCTCCATAATCGCGAGTCGTGGCGCAGGCTCATCAGGCACGCACAGCGTGGTCGTCCACCAAGCATCGTTCATCAAACGCGTTTTCGCACCCAATTCGAGACCGGCTAAGAGCGCGTCGCCCTCGTTACCGGGGTTCCCTGCTGACCAAGTGGTGTTGGTCGGAGCCGGTAAATACTGTTCTCTGAGGGTCTGGTTTTTCTCAAACCCGCCCGATGCCAAGATCACGCCTTTAGCTGCGCGAACACGCTGACGCTGACCGTTGCATTCAAT
>JBELJN010000044.1:0-11848 GCA_042090345.1 Halieaceae bacterium
GTTACCTCGGTAACAAGCAGGCACAAGAGTAAGGCGATGCCTCCAGCGCGGTACATAGAACGTCTCCTCTATCTGGTAGCGGATATGCTAGCCGATTTGACAAAAAAAAAGCGCACCTAAGTGCGCTTTTGTCACAATTAACTTGGCTTTAGAAGCCGAGATCGAAATTGTACGACGCGTTCAGGAAGAACGTACGTCCAAAGACGTCGTAGCCGTAGCCAATTGGATTCGACTTAACACCGGTTACTTCACTGGGGTCAGCCAGTGGTGGTGCCTTGTCTTCAAGGTTTCTTACGCCCATGCCGAGTGTCCAGCTGTCCGCTCGGTAGAACATGGAAACGTTGTGGACCATGTAGCTGCCAGTTTCACCGTAGTCACGGCAAAGCTCGTCATCGGGTGGTCCCAAGCAAGTGTCTGAAGCTGTAAACGCGTCAGAGAACGCATCAATGGCATCGACATCCTGAGAAACCGCGCCCAGGTAGCGTGTTTGCCAGTTGAATGTCCAGCGATCCCAGCTCAACCGAACTTGACCCAGTGCACGCCACTCAGAGAGCCCCCACTCACCCGAGTAGTCCTCAAAATCAACGGAACCGTCAGCATTTGTGTAGGTCAGTGAACGCTCGAGGTTACGGTTTGCTGTCAGGTTAACAGACAGGTCGACCGGTACACCTAGATCGATTACATCTCGGTATGTGAGGTTGTAGTCGATACCACGCGCACGCTCCAAGTCACGGTTAATAAAGCCGAGGTCCATCAGCTGAATACGAGGGTCGGTAGGATCTGAGAGATCACGCTGAATGCGCTCACAGAAGACCGAAGCACCCGTTCCAGCTTCGTCAAAGAGACAGTCGGAGATGATGAAGCTAGTAGAAGGCTCAATAACCGTGTTTTCTACCTTCACAGAGTAGTAAGTCATACCCATCGAGAGGTCGAACTTGTTACTGAAGTCTTGCTCGTAGGCGAAACCGTAGGTGTAAGACTCAGACTCCTCTGGGTCCAGCGTCAGGCTGCCGCCCGTCTGAACTTCAGTGCTGAAGGTGTTAAAGCCACCGTTATTTGCCAGAGTGGGATCAACGCCTGTTGCACGGCAGTTAGCCAGGAGCTCCGGATCACGTTGATCTCGCTCAGGAATGTAGACACCTTCGCCTGCACCGTCACCAATTCCGCCGATAGCAGATTCAGGCACGTAGCAAGGGTCGCTCACATTGGTAAAGCCTGTTGAACCCAAGAGGAATAGTTCGCGGTTGTTAGGTGCACGGAAGGCCGTTCCCCAAGTTGCGCGAAGTAAGAAGGGCTCGGTTGGGCGATAGCCTAGTTTTACAGATGCCGTGTCGTTCTCACCATAGTAGTCGTGGTCAGTCAAACGCCCTGATACGTTAAGTGTCAGCTCTTTGAGTAGAGGCATGTCAGCGCGCAACGGGAGTTCAATTTCACCGAACACCTCGTTGAGTGAGACATCACCAAAGGCGCCTTTATCTGAGAAGAAGCCCCAGAAAAGACCGTCGCGAGCAACTGCGTCGGGGTTCGATTGAATATCGTCGTTGCGATATTCGTAGCCGATAGCCATCTTGGCCATTTCACCACCAGGCATTTCGAAGATGTCGCCATCTAGAACCAAGCTCACCAGCGTTTGCTCGTAAACCGTGTTGAAATCACGAGAGTCAAACAGGTAGTCACGCTCCGCCTGTGTTGCAAAGTCGCCTGTAACGGTGCCTACGGGGTAAAGCGATGGCGCGTACATATTGACTGGAACACAGCCTGCGGTGTCCGACGCTAAAGTTGCGCCTAGGTCGTTTTCACACGGTGTGCTGGTTGATGAGTAATAGCCCAAAGCGAGCTCCAAGCGGTCTTCACGAACACCATATCGTGCGGAATCACCTTCAGAGCGGTTGTAAGCAATTGAGAAATCACCACGCCAGTTGCTCAATGAACCCATATCAAGGAAGGGAAGGTCCGCTGAAGCACCTACTACGAGGCGCATCTGTTCCATCTCCACGTCAACTAAGTTTCGGTCGCCTCGGACAGAGACAATCGGTAACGTGGGTACTGCGCCGTAGCCGCCGGTCAAAAGACCGAAGGTTGCGGGCGAGCAGAAAGGAGCCGGAACGCCGAAGCAGTTCGCTGCGTCCAAGTAGTAGTTTGCGAAGTTCTGCACGATGTTTGGATTAGTTAAGTAAGCATCGTATGCCAAACCGCAATCCACACCATTTTCAGCGTTTGGATTACAAAGGTTATAGGGGTTCAGCGCAGGCACTTCAGGGAAAAGTTGGCCTTCTCCACTGTTCTGGTTTACCTCATAGGTGTTGTACATCGCTTCGAAATAAGGGGTGATGTTCATATCACCATCGAGCGTTGTCTCACCGTAGGCCAGAATGTTCATTGACTCGGACTTGGGAAGTAGGTCCGATGCCAAATCACTCGGGGCACCATTGAGGTTGTAGTTCAGGAAGTTGATATCACCAACGCCATCACCGTCACCATCTGCGGCTAAGCCTGTGTAGGGGTCACCTGACTCTGTGAAGTTACCCCAGCCACCGTTAGAGGATCCCGGTGTGAAGTAAATGGAGCCAAACGGTGTGCCCGGAACGAATGTTCGTGCTGCAAGTGACAGTGACGAGCACTGACCTACATCAGGGTATCCGAGGTTGGCATAGTACTGGTCTTGGCGACGAATCTCGCCGCTTTCAGTTACTTCTACGTTTCCTGTGCACTGGTTGGTCCAGGGACGATCGGACATTAAGACACGTTCCTGCTCCGCGTACTCGATACCGATACCAAATACGCTTTTATCGGTATTGAAGCCCCACGCTGCGGCGATTGTGCTGCTGTCGCCGCCGTTTCGGTCTGGCGTGTCTGTGAACACCTGGACCTCAAGGCCATCGAAATCTTTACGGGTAATGATGTTACTTGCACCTGCAATCGCATCAGAGCCATATATCGAAGAACCTGCGTCGAGCAAGTTTTCGTAGCGAGCAACCATCAGCTGGGGAACCAGCGAGATGTTGGGTGCAGAGGGCGCGCCTTCCACACCACTCGGCGCAAGACGGCGGCCGTTCATAAGAACTAAGGTTCGGTTTGCACCGAGCCCTCGAAGGCTGATGGTGGTCGAACCTGGACCGTTGTCCAAAACGAAGCCGTTAAAGGTCAGATCAATTTGCTGACCACCAGCACTCGTAGAGTTCTGAAGAATATCCGTTGCGTCGATCAGACCGACCTCACGCTGGAATTCTGCATCGATAATTTGCAGTGGCGAAACGCTCGAATACGTAGAGCTTCTCAGACGTGAACCCGTTACTACGACTTCTTCCACTGATCCTGTATCGGCTGTGGCGGAATCTTCCGCAACAGCCTCTATTGTTGACGACTCTAGTTGCTCTTCTTGGGCTAACGCAGCAGACGCTGAAAACAAAGTCCCCAGAAGAGTCGCGGCCGCTAATGGCTTTAATCTGAACATCTCAGTTCGACTCCTTTTTTTATGGAGAGTGGAGACAATAGTCCGCACTCTGGTTTTCCAACATGGCTTTTAACAAAACTAAATGCAAAATGAAACAATTAAGGCGCTTTGTTCGTCGCATTTGCGGCTTTGGTACCCACCATTCCGTTAGCGGGGTACTGCTATTCAAGTGGATGGGCTTACAGTCCGTGCTTGGTGGTGGCCGCGCAGTCACAAGAAGCAGCCCTAAAACACAATCTTAGCAAATAACACAGCAAGCCTCGGTTAGAAGGCCGCGGGTTAATCCAATGACGTCGCGAGCTACTACAAAGTAGGTAATACAAAATGCATTACAACACACGAATTTATGATCAATCCGTGCGATGATTACGACCTAATTGTCACGTCTTAATGAGGACTTCGTTTTGCAACAAGACTCCGCCGCACCTGTAACGCAGCAGCAAGCCGCTAACGCCATCCGTGCCCTGTCGATGGATGCGGTTCAAAAGGCGAATTCCGGTCACCCCGGAGCACCCATGGGCATGGCCGATATCGCCGAAGTTTTGTGGACGAAGTATCTAAAGCACAACCCTAAAAATCCAAATTGGGCAGACCGGGACCGCTTTGTGCTCTCCAATGGTCACGGCTCTATGCTGATCTACTCGCTGTTGCATTTAACGGGCTACGATCTGTCCATCGACGACATCAAGGATTTTCGACAGCTTCACAGTAAAACGCCTGGTCACCCCGAGTACGGTTACACGCCCGGTGTAGAAACAACCACAGGACCTCTCGGACAAGGCTTGGCGAATGCTGTGGGCATGGCAGTGGCTGAGAAGCTCATGGCTGCTAGATTTAATAAAGGTGATCACACGCTCGTTGATCACAGAACATGGTGCTTCGTCGGCGATGGCTGTCTCATGGAAGGTGTTAGCCATGAGGCCTGCTCGCTTGCGGGAACGTTGGGTCTAGGCAAGCTGACGGTCATTTATGATGACAATGGTATTTCGATCGATGGAGAGATTGAGGGCTGGTTCACCGATGACACGCCTGCGCGCTTCGCAGCCTACGGCTGGCATGTTATCCCCAATGTAGATGGCCATAGCTCAGAAGCGGTAGATCAGGCTATCGACGCAGCCATTGCGGAGACGTCTCGCCCAACCATTATTTGCTGTAAGACCACTATTGGTAAGGGTAGCCCTAATAAGCAGGGCACCGAGTCGTGCCACGGATCTCCGCTGGGTGAGGGTGAGATTGGTTTGACCCGCGAAGCACTAGGCTGGCCGCATGAACCGTTTGTGATCCCGGAGGATGTTTACGCGCATTGGGATGCTCGCGACACAGGTGTGAGAGCAGAAACTGCGTGGACTGCGGTCTTAGAAGAATATCGTGGTGAACATCCAGAGTTGGCTGGCGAATTCGAGCGCCGCATGAAGGGTGAGCTGCCAGCAGAATTTATGCGGGGCGTAGACGATTTCATTGCCCAATGTGTGGCCAATGAGTCCGATGTTGCGTCTCGAAAAGCCTCTCAGCAGGCGATTGCAGTACTTGCACCGACACTCCCTGAGTTGTTGGGAGGCAGTGCTGACTTGGCGGGCTCTAACCTCACGCTATGGCCTGAGGCTCAGGGCGTGGATGCATCGGACGCTGAAGGCAACTACATCTACTACGGTGTGCGCGAGTTCGCTATGGCAGCAATGATGAACGGGATTTCACTTCACGGTGGCTTTATTCCGTTTGGTGGCACATTCCTCATCTTTATGGAGTACGCGCGTAATGCCGTGCGAATGGCATCACTGATGCGTCAGCGTGCTATTTATGTGTTCACACATGACTCGGTTGGCCTAGGAGAGGACGGCCCCACTCACCAACCCGTGGAGCAGTTGGCGTCAATGCGTTCAACACCCAACCTCGATACATGGCGCCCCTGTGATGCGGTGGAGTCAGCCATCGCCTGGAAGCAGGCCATTATTCGAGAGGATGGTCCTTCGGCACTCGTTTTCTCGCGGCAGACATTGCCGCATCAGGTGGGTGCCGCAGAACGCGTGTCTGATGTAGGGCGAGGCGGATATATCCTCCGTGAAGAGCAGGGCGAGCTTGAGGCTATTGTGATTGCGACTGGTTCCGAAGTTGCTCTCGCGATCGAGGCTGCTGAGAGGCTGTCGGCAGCTGGGCGCGGGGTCCGCGTTGTCTCCATGCCTTGTGCGGATGTTTTTGAGCGTCAAGATCCCGTTTATCGAGAGTCTGTTTTGCCAAGCCATATTCTGGCGCGCGTAGCTGTTGAGGCTTCGCACATGGACTGGTGGTATAAATATGTAGGACTCGATGGTCGCGTTGTCGGTATGAGCTCATTCGGTGAGTCAGGTCCGGGCCCGCAGTTAATGAAGGAGTTTGGATTCACGGTTGAGAACGTCGTCGATGCGATTGAGGACGTAATCCTCAGCTAATGACGCGCGTTGGGATTAATGGACTCGGAAGAATCGGGCGTCTGTTAGCGCGCCGTATTTCTGAACGTGTGGACACCCGAGAAGCCTTAACGATCGCGGCAGCGAATGAGCTTGCCGATCCGCAAACTGTTGCGCACCTTCTCAAATATGACTCAACGCATGGGCGATTTGGTTTAAAGGTGGATGTAGGTCAGGGTGCCATCAAAATTGATGGGCATTCCATACCGCTCATGAATTACTCATCTTCAGAGCACGATTTCTGGCATGCTGAGGATGTTGATCTTGTTATTGACTGCACGGGAGGGGAGCTTGATAGAGCGGCGGCTTCTCAGCACCTTGGTGGTTCGGTTAAGCGGGTGCTGCTCTCACAGCCAGGAAGCTCAGACGTCGATGCCACCATTATCTGGGGGCTCAATCAGCACGTTTTAACGCCGAGTATGACCGTTGTGTCGGCCGGATCGTGTACGAGCAATGCGTTGATGCCGATTCTTTCCATTATGGATGATGCGCTGGGGATTAACGCGGGCATTGTTACGACGATCCACTCAGCGATGAACGATCAGCCGGTGATCGATGCTTACCATCACACGGACTTAAGAAAAACTCGTGCCGCCTTCAATTCAGTGATTCCAGTCGAAACAGGACTGGCTCAAGGCGTAGAGCGTTTTTTGCCGCACCTTGGTGAAAAAATTCAGGCGCGTGCGCTGCGCGTGCCAACGCTCAATGTTTCGTCGCTGGACGTTGTGCTTGCGGTTGATACGGCCACGAGTGCCGCTGACGTCAATCGGATAATAAAGGAAGCGAGTCAGTCGTTTTCAGGCGTCTTATCTGTGAATGAAGAGCCGCTGGCCTCTTGTGACTTCCTCGGCATGGATGCGTCTTGTGTCGTAGACATAACTCAGACACAGGTCAGTGGGGGGCAGCTCATCAAATTAATGCTCTGGTTTGATAATGAGTGGGCATTTACGAATCGAATGGTAGATATCGCCATCGCTATGTCAAAATTTAGCGATGATTAGGCATCTAGTAAGCAAACTACTGCGAATTGACGTCTACAAACAGTTTTGGAGTTTTTTATGCGGACCATGAATCAGCTGTCGCTGACTAATAAGCGAGTTTTGATCCGAGAGGATCTTAATGTGCCGATTAGAGATGGTCGTGTGGCGAATGATGCGCGGTTGCGTGCGGCTGTGCCATCAATCCAAGCGGCCGTTGATGCGCAAGCGCGGGTCATACTGATGTCACATTTGGGTCGACCCACCGAGGGTGAGTTTGATCCACAGTATTCGATGGCCCCAGTTGCTGAGGCACTGTCAGCGTTGATGGGCATGCCTGTCGTTTTCAAGTCAGATTGGCCGACTGACGCGCCGCAACCAGGCGAGGTGTGGCTACTCGAAAATGTCAGGTTTAACGAGGGCGAAAAGGTGGATGCCGATAAGCTGGCACGTCAATATGCGGCGCTGTGTGATGTGTTCGTTATGGATGCGTTCGGTACGGCGCATCGTGCGCAAGCGTCTACACACGGTGTGGCTAAATTCGCACCTGAGTCCTGTGCGGGGCCACTACTCGCTGGCGAACTGGACGCTTTATCGAGAGCATTGAGCGCCCCGGCGACTCCCATGGTGGCTGTTGTTGGAGGGTCAAAGGTGTCAACAAAATTGGCCGTGCTGGAGCAGCTGTCTCAGACCTGCGATCAGCTCGTTGTAGGCGGCGGGATCGCCAATACCTTTCTGGCGGCGGCGGGTTACCCAGTTGGTAAGTCGCTGTGTGAGGTAGAGCTGATTCCCACGGCAAAGGCGCTAATGAGCAAGACCCAGATTCCCCTGCCAATCGACGTTATTGTGGCCAAAGCGTTCTCCGCGACCGCTGAGGCGACTGTGAAGCTGGCCGCTGACGTGGCTGATGACGACATGATTTTAGATGTGGGCCCGCTGTCGCAGGCCCGCATGGCGGAGGTGCTGTTGGCCGCGGGCACGATTTTGTGGAACGGCCCTGTTGGTGTCTTCGAGTTTGATGCGTTTTCAGGCGGTACACGAGCCCTGTCCAATGCTGTGGCACAGAGCAAGGCATTCTCTGTGGCGGGCGGCGGTGACACGCTGGCGGCGATAGATCAATTTGAGATCGCAGATCAGGTGTCTTACATATCTACCGGTGGCGGCGCTTTTTTAGAGTTTGTTGAGGGGAAGACTTTGCCGGCTGTTGCAATACTTGAAGACCAAATAGACAGTTAATTCCGTACTTAACGATATGACCCTAGAAGGAGGCAGTTATGGCTCTTATTAGCATGCGGCAGTTACTTGATTACGCGGCGGAGCATCAGTTTGGTATCCCGGCGTTCAATGTGAATAACTTGGAGCAAACTCGCGCCATCATGGAGGCCGCAGACCGGTGTGATTCACCGGTGATCATGCAGGCCAGTGCAGGGGCAAGAAAATATGCGGGGGCGCCTTTTTTAAGGGCTCTGATGGATGCCGCTGCGACAGAGTTTCCGCACATACCGATCGTTGTACACCAAGACCACGGCACCTCGGCTGCCGTGTGTCAGCAGTCGATTCAATTAGGGTTTACGTCGGTCATGATGGACGGCTCTTTGGGAACCGACGGGAAAACCCCCATGGATTACGACTACAACGCCGGCGTGACCCGTCAAGTTGTCGAAATGTCCCACGCATGCGGTGTCTCCGTCGAGGGAGAGCTGGGTTGCTTAGGCTCTCTTGAAACCGGCGAGGCTGGAGAGGAAGACGGTGTTGGTGCGGCAGGAAAACTCACCCATGATCAGATGCTGACAGACCCTGACGAAGCGAAACAGTTCGTCGCCGACACGCACGTCGATGCGCTTGCGATTGCCTGCGGTACCAGTCACGGCGCCTACAAGTTCACGCGGCCGCCAACGGGGGACATCTTAGCGATTGACCGAATCAAGGCAATTCACGCGAACATACCCAACACGCACCTGGTTATGCATGGATCTTCTGCTGTGCCGCAGGAGTGGTTGAGTGTCATTAATGAGTTTGGCGGCTCTATCCCTCAGACCTACGGTGTACCTGTTGAGCAAGTTGTCGAGGGGATTAAGCACGGTGTAAGGAAAGTCAATATTGATACTGATTTGCGATTGGCATCAACGGGCGCTATCCGTCGGTTCTTGGCCGAAAACCCTGCTGAATTTGATCCACGCAAGTACTTTAAAGAGAGCCTTGTGGCAATGCGTGATATTTGTAGTGCCCGGTTTGAGGCATTCGGTTGTGCGGGTCATGCATCGAATATAACGCCGCTTTCACTCTCACAAATGCAAGCGCGTTACAGCGAGGGAACGCTCTGATTATTGCATTTGGGCCCTGCGTATTCGGCAGGGCGGTATCAAGCGGTGAGTTCAAGTGTTCGGCGGCCTCAAGTCGGCACAGGTAAACGGTTTTAAACGCCGCTTTGGCGCACAGCGCTCGACAAATAGCGGCGAAGGCTCGCGCAATCACGTAGACTCACGGTTTTTTGTTTGCGCAGAACTATGAAAGATCCTTACATCGATAAAATTCTGAGCGCTGACGTTTACGAGGTCGCGCAGGAGACGCCGCTCACTCAGGCGCCGTCGCTGTCCGAGCGGGTGCAGTGTGACGTTTATTTTAAACGTGAAGATCTTCAGCCTATTTTTAGTTTTAAGTGCCGCGGTGCGTATAACAAGATGGCATCGCTGTCAGATGAGCAGCGGGCGAGGGGTGTCGTTGCAGCATCTGCAGGCAATCACGCGCAAGGTGTGGCCTTAGCTGCTCAAAAGCTGGGCGTTGATGCAACCATTGTGATGCCGGTCACAACTCCATCTATAAAGGTCGATGCGGTCCGTCGAAGAGGGGCCAATGTTGTCCTGCAGGGGGATGCTTTTGATCAGGCCTCGGAGTATGCGAATACCCTTGTGGAGAAGCGCGGCGCTACTTACCTCCACCCTTTTGATGACCCTTGTGTGATCGCGGGTCAAGGAACAGTGGGTGTTGAGGTTGCGCGACAAGCGGGGGCGCCCGCTGACTATGTTTTCATCCCCTGCGGTGGCGGTGGCTTGCTGTCAGGTATGTCGGTATACCTCAAGCACGTTTGGCCAGACGTCAAAGTCATTGGCGTTGAGCCCGCCGATGCAGCCTGCGCGCTTGCAGCGCGAAAGAACGGGAGTCGGGTGACTCTTGCTGAGGTGGGCCTCTTCGCCGATGGATGTGCGGTTGCGCGTGTTGGTGAAGAAACTCACCGTGTCATTAGCCAGTATGTGGATGAGATTATTACGGCTACGACCGATGAGATGTGCGCTGCGGTCAAAGACATTTTCGATGATACACGCGCCATTGCAGAGCCGGCCGGCGCGCTTGCAATAGCGGGCATGAAGTCCTACTTGAGTGAAAATAAGCTGCAAGGCAAATCCGTTATCGCTGTCTTGAGCGGTGCTAATACGAATTTCGATAGGCTGCGATATATCTCTGAGCGGACAGACCTCGGTGAGCGGCGCGAGGCTATTTTGAGCGTCAAGATTCCCGAAATGCCCGGTGCGTTTCGCGCTTTTTGTGGCGCGATAGGTAAGCGCAATATCACAGAGTTCAACTATCGGGGTACAGACAATAGTTCTGCCAATGTATTTGTTGGATTAACGGTAACGCCTTCGAGTAATGATGTTGCGGAGTTGACTCAAAAGTTGTCCCAGAGCGGTTACCAAGCTCTTGATTTAACGGACAATGAAATGGCCAAACTCCATGTAAGGTACATGATCGGTGGCTCGCAGCCCGGCTCTGGATCAGACGAACGCGTTTTCCGCGTCGAGTTTCCTGAGCGTCCCGGTGCATTGATGAAGTTCCTCGATGCGCTGGGTGACGGTTTTAACATTTCGATGTTCCATTACCGTAATCATGGAGCCGCTTATGGACGGATCCTCGTGGGTTTTACCGGAAGTGCCGCCTACTCGGCCGCGCTGCTCGAAACGCTCGATAGGGTCGGCTTTCGTTATTGGGAGGAGTCGGATAACCCCGCGTATCGCGCCTACCTTCAATAGCGCACTTGAAATGTGACAAATTACCATTATAGTCATCAGCTGATGGGGGCTGGGCTCTGTTACTCAGAACAAAAACGAAACAAGAACCAACGTACGAAAAGATGGGGAAACCGTGGGGAAGCGAAAACCGGGCTTGTTTAGCACTCTGACTTTGGGTCTAGCGCTACTCATTGCTGCGAGTGCCATAACGGCACAAAGTAATACATCAATGGTCGAGGGCCGTGCCGCCCAAGTATCGTCCCAATAAGTCAGAGCGCAAGCGCACTTACCCGGCGGGAATCAGTCACATCGGTCGTTAGAAGTACTCGATGCCGTCTTCGCTGATGAAACCGTCGAGCCTGACATCGTGGGGCTCGCTTTCAATATCTGTAACCAGTTGCAATGAGTAGCCAACTCCCAGCTTGAAGCCCCTCTGATGCACCAGAGCGCGATCGTAAAAACCACCGCCAAAGCCGAGGCGATTTCCACGTAGATCACAGGCAGCTAAGGGCACTAAAAATAAGTCGATATCGCTCAGCTTTACCTGCGGCTCGGTCTCCAGCGGTTGTTCGATATGGCCAAAGCCCGGCTCTAAAATACTGTCACACGTGACGTCATGAAAGCGCATCTGGGCGTCGGGCAATGTTCTTGGGGCTACAAATCTATAGGGGCGATCAAAGGCCATCTTTAACAGGCGATTAAGCGAGAGTTCATTTTTAAGAGGAAGATAGATCGCGACTATGTCTGATTCCTGAAAAACGGGCATCTCTATCAGGTGTGCCACCGCTATTTCGCTCTTTTGCGCTTGCTCCGCTCGTGTAAGAGTCGCGCGACGCTCGAGCGCTTCTCGGCGCAGGTTATCCTTCACTGATGACATAGCGTGAGCCGATTAGGAATGAGGTGTGACCCAGAGTACCGCCGACGGTGTCGCCCTTGAACCGTAGCGGTTCAAGGTGGTGATCCCCATTC
>JBELJN010000015.1:0-41783 GCA_042090345.1 Halieaceae bacterium
GAAGCAGGTCGACACAAACCGCCCTTAACCTTGCGAGTCAACGCGCAAAAAACAGCCCCAGCTGACTATTTAGCCCGCCTTGAAGCTGAAGGCATTACTGCAACAACAGCTGGGGACTTCGGTGTCACACTGCAATCAGCCCTACCTGTGTCACAAATACCGCTGTTTTTTGATGGCTTTGCCAGTGTTCAAGACCAATCAGCGCAAATCACAGGCGCGGTGGCTGCAGTAAACAAAGGACTTCGCGTCCTTGACGTCTGCTCTGCACCCGGCAGTAAAGCCTGCCACCTTGCAGAGCTGGGTGCGCAAGTCACAGCAATGGATGTTTCGCCATCGCGGCTAAAAAGTGTCGAAGACAACGCCCAGCGACTGGGTCTCTCAATCAAGACCGTGGTGGGCGATGGACGTGATCTGACAGCACCGTCAGTTGGCGATAATTTTGATTTGGTCTTACTCGACGTGCCGTGTTCTGCAACCGGCGTAATGCGTCGCAACCCCGACGTAAAGCTGATTCGTCTCAAAACCGATATACCGCAGTTTGCGGCGCTGCAAACTGAACTGCTTCAGTCCGCGTGGCAAACAGTACGCCCGGGCGGGAAATTACTCTACGTCACCTGTTCACTGATGCCCGCTGAGAACGAGGACCTGGTCAGCGACTTCGTTGAGGTAACAAATGATGCGCAGGTCATACCTCTGCCTGAGACCATCGGCATCGAAAAGAAAGTGGGTCGACAGACCTTACCGTCTGCGTCCGGCGGAGACGGGCTCTACTACTGCATGCTGGAAAAAGCGGTCTAATCTGGAGTTCGCGAAAAATCGGAGTACCATTCGCCGGTAATGACACCGATCACTCGTTGTTCAAGGAACCTCTAACGTCGTGAAGATCATTATTTTGGGAGCTGGGCAAGTTGGCGGCACGCTCACCGAACACCTCGCCGACGAACAGAACGATGTCACGGTGGTGGATAGCTCGGACTCCGCACTTCGGCAGTTGCAAGAGCGTCTGGATATCAGGACCGTCAAAGGTGACGCCTCTAAACCGACCACGTTGGCGGACGCCGGTGCACAAGATGCGGATATGCTCATCGCCGTGACCGACAGCGACGAAGTCAATATGCTCGCCTGTGCCATTGCTTACACGCTCTACCGCACGCCAACAAAAATCTGCAGAATTCGCGAAGTCGACTATCTCAATGAAGACAAGAAATTGTTCCAGTCAGGCGCCATTCCCGTCGATGTATCGATCAGTCCTGAACGGCTGGTTACCGACGCTATCCACCAGTTGATCTTAAATCCCGGATCGCTTCAGGTACTTGATTTCGCCGGCGGGAAGATCCGCCTCGTTGCCGTGAGGGCTGTTGACGGGGGACCGATCGTAGGGCGTGAACTCCAAGAAATCCGCGAGCACATGCCAAGTGTAGATACGCGCGTCGCCGCGATCTTCCGCAAATCTCAAAGCGCTATTATTCCTGAGGGCTCAACTGTTGTAGAACCCGATGATGAAGCCTTTTTTATCGCAGCGAGTGAAAACATAAGGGCCGTCACCTCTGAACTGAGAAAGCTCGACGAGCCCTACAAACGGGTCATGATAGCGGGAGGCGGGAAAATTGGGGCGTCGCTGGCGAAACGACTCGAGCAGGACTATCAAGTCAAAGTACTCGAACTCAACTACGATCGCTGTCGCCAACTCTCGGAGGAGTTAGAGGAGAGCATTGTGCTCAATGGCAGCGCAAATGACTCTAAGCTTTTGCAACAAGAAAACATCGCCAATACTGATGTGTTCTGCGCGCTCACCAACAATGGTGAGTCCAATATCATGATGTCTATGCTTGCCAAACGCTTAGGCGCTAAAAAAGTGATTACGCTCATCACTAACTCAGCCTACGCAGAGCTGGTTGGCCAAGAAATCGACATCGCCATATCGCCACAGCAGATCACGATCAGCAGCTTGTTAACCCACGTCCGAAAAGGCGATATCAGCACCGTGCACTCGCTGCGAAGAGGCGCTGCCGAAGCGCTCGAAATGACAGCACATGGCGACCCCAAAACATCAAAGGTTGTGGGAAGACGACTCGACGAACTCGATTTGCCCCCGGGTGCGACGGTGGGTGCCATACTTCGTGGTGACCAAGTCATCATTGCGCATCGGCATGTCGTTGTTGAAGAGGATGATCACGTTATTTTGTTCCTAACGGATCCCTCGAAAATAAGTTTGGTTGAAAAGCTTTTTGTGGTCGGCGGTAGCTTCATCTAATGAATATCGGCCTGTGTGTTCGGATCGTTGGCTTACTGCTTATGCTGTTTAGCCTCGGAACACTGCCCTCGATGACTCTAGGCTGGGTACAGAACGACGGAACGGCGTCCGTATTTGGTCAGGCCTTTGCGGCAACCGCCTCCTCGGGCGTCTTCTTGTGGTTGGCGACACAGCGTGTGAAATCGGAGTTACAAATTCGTGACGGATTCATGGTCACAGCCGCGTTCTGGATCGTTCTGGGTGTCTATGGTGCTCTGCCTTTTTTACTCAGTGACGCTGTGGACATTACGGTATTTGATGCGGTTTTCGAGTCGGTGTCAGGCCTGACGACAACAGGCGCTACGGTGTTGGTAGGGCTAGACAACATACCGCAATCGATCTTGTTGTACCGGCAATTGCTTCAGTGGCTAGGCGGCATAGGAATCATTGTGTTGGCGGTGGCTGTTCTACCCATGCTTGGAATTGGTGGAGTCCAGTTATATCGCGCAGAAAGCACGGGACCCGCAAAAGACAGCAAGCTCACCCCTCGAATTACGTCGACCGCCAAAGCACTTTTTAGCATTTACTTAGGCCTCACGGTCGTCTGCGCCTTAGCGTATTTCTTGGCTGGAATGAACGCTTTCGATGCCATTAGCCACTCGTTTTCTACCATCGCAATCGGGGGGTTTTCGACTCACGACGCAAGTATGGGGTATTTCGATAGTAATGTTATTTTGTTGATCAGCAGCTTGTTTATGCTCATCAGCGCCGTCAACTTCGGGCTGCATTTTGTCGCGTTCTCGAAACGAAACCCGACGATTTATCGCTATGACTCTGAAACGAAATTTTTCTCCGGCATGGTGCTTATTTCTGTCGTTATTACGTGTGCAACGCTCGCCATAATGAACACGCTACCCCTGGAAGAGGCACTCATTCACGGCCTGTTTCAGACGGTGTCTATCGCAACAACCACCGGATACGCGAGCGATAATTTTTCCGCTTGGCCCTCCTTTTTACCCATTTTCCTGCTGATGCTAAGCGTTATGGGCGCCTGCGCAGGATCAACCGGCGGCGGTATGAAGGCGATGCGGATCTTGCTCATCTTTCGTCAGGGGCTGCGGGAGCTTCGCCAGCTGCTGCACCCAAACGCAGTCATACCACTCAAACTCGATCACCGTCGCGTCAGACCAGAAGTGGTTAGTGCCGTCTGGAGTTTTTTCGCGGTCTACATGTTTTCGTCTTTTATTTTGGTACTGGCGATGCTGGGTACAGGACTCGATTTCCTCTCAGCGGTAAGCTCAGTCATGGCAGCCATTAATAATTTAGGGCCTGGATTAGGAACGGTAGCGGCCAATTACGGAGCGGTGTCCGACACGGGTAAAGTGATCTTGTGTATAGCGATGCTCCTGGGAAGGCTTGAGATCTTTACCCTTCTGATTCTCTTTACGCCCACGTTCTGGCGGCCGTAGGCCAGTCACCTTCTATTTGCTACTTCAAGCCGCGCGATTGCTTAATGAGATCGTACGCGGTGGTTATATTTTGAGAGCGCTCGGTAGCCAGCTCAACCATTTCCTTCGGAACACCGTTCGCACTAAGTTTGTCCGGGTGGTTCTCACTCATTAGTCGACGGTAAGCTTTTTTCAATTCACGATCGTCAACATCGGGTTTGACTCCTAAGGCTTGGTAGGCCTCGGCCAATTGACTGCGCTGCGGCTGATACTGTCGGCGCTGCTGCTGGCGCTGCCCGCCAAAATTTGCTTGTGCCGCCACCATACTCACTATGCGCTGCAGTGCCGTCTCGGAGATCCCTAGCGCGCGAGCAACTCGAGAGAGCGCTTCTTTCTCAGCCCTGTCCAAGCGGCCATCGGCCAGAGCCATACTGGCCAAAAACAGCATCAACGTTTGGGAGGTGTTTGGGCGCAATGCCACAATTCGTCTAAAACGGGTCAGTTCCGGTGCGGGATCAAAATTTGCCTCGGCACCCCGCTTGAATCGCTTAATCGCACCCTCACGCTGTGAGGGTGTCAGCCGTAATTGAGCAAACATTGCCTCGGCCTGCGCAATCTCTGTTTCCGACACGCGGCCATCGGCTTTAGCGATGTACCCCAACATGACAAACGTCGTATCAAAAAACTCTTGCTGCAACTCATGGAGCCCATCTGGCCCCGTCATCCTTATCGCCCGCAATAGGCCAGAATCAAAGAGGTGTCCGACTAAAAACCCAACAAAGCCACCCACAACACCTAATGCAGAAAACCCGATGAGCGTCCCTAAAATTTTCCCTAGGAAAACATTCATTTTTTCCCTCCTCGGTTTTTTACACCGGCGTAATGATCAGCAAGCGAGCGCGGGAATGTGCGAAATCGTTTGTAGGACCATTGATATTGTTGATCGCGCCCAAAAATCAATTTTTCAATATCTTTATTCATGGCGTGTAACGCCGTCTTCAAGTCTTTGTCGTAAATCGATTCAGAGACGGGGTTATAAACCACTTCCCAGCCGCCAGGGATCCTAAAGACGCCCGCAATCAAGGCTCTAGCCCCGGATTTAGAAAGCAAATTGGCGCACAAGCTTGCCGTAAAACAATCGACACCCATGAAGGGCACGTTGAGGCCCGCTGATTCATGACTGGGCACCTGATCAGGCAAAATACCGGTCAAACCACCTTGTTTAAAATGCCTAATCAACTTTACCAAGCCTTTCGGCGTGGTCGGTACATATTCACCCCCAGGGCGTTGCCTGTTTGCAAGTACCTCGCTACCGACACTTGGAAGCTTCGGTGGCTCGAACAGCCCAAGGAGATCTCCCTGCGTTACCAAGTGATAAGGCAAAACCTCCCAGTTTCCTACATGAGGCGCCAACACAAGAACACCTCGCTTATCGGCTAGCGCCTCATCAAAGTGTGCTTGCCCTACGACGGAGACCTTGGACATCACGTAATCAGAAGAGCGCCTCCAAACATGACCCAACTCACTAATCAGCGCCCCTTGCTCACTGATGGAGGCTTTTACCAAGGCCTCGCGCTCTAAAGGCGATCGATCTTGATAGGCCAGTTCAATATTGCGCCGAATAACACGGACCGTTTTGGAGTTCATCGCATATAAAAGGCGTGCAAGTAGACGACCAGAAGCACGAGCCGTTTCTAGAGGCAGTGCCGACGAGAGGCGCAAACTCGCCCTGAGCACGCCTGCCGCGAGACGATCCTTAATCAAAAACTTCGCTGAATTGTGACTCTTTGACACCTAGATGCGCTTAATTGCCGATGATTGCTCATATTATGCCAGTGCTGGCCACTGTATACTCGCGTCTTCGATGTATTGGGACATTTACGTGAGTTCACCACTAACATTTCAGCAGCTCATTCTCGAACTTCAAGCCTTTTGGGGAGAGAATGGCTGTGTCATTTTACAGCCACTGGATTTAGAAGTTGGCGCGGGCACGTTTCACCCGGCTACGTTTCTTAAGGCCTTAGGGCCCGAGAACTGGAACTCCGCTTACGTGCAACCTAGCCGACGGCCCCAAGACGGCCGATATGGCGAAAACCCTAACCGACTGCAGCACTATTATCAGTTTCAGGTGGTTATGAAGCCATCGCCAGCGAATTTCCAAGAGCTCTATTTGGGTAGTTTAGAGCGACTCGGCTTAGACCCTCTCAAACACGACATTCGGTTTGTTGAAGATAACTGGGAGTCGCCCACGTTGGGCGCATGGGGATTAGGATGGGAAGTTTGGCTTAACGGTATGGAAGTCTCCCAGTTCACTTACTTTCAGCAGGCAGGTGGACTCGAATGCTTGCCCGTCACGGGTGAGATTACCTACGGGATAGAACGACTAGCGATGTACATACAGGATGTTAAGTCCGTCTATGACCTCGTGTGGACCGAGACACCAACCGGCGTCATCAAATATGGCGACGTCTTTCATCAGAACGAAGTTGAAATGTCGACGTTTAACTTCCAAGAGGCTGACGTCGATCACTTGTTTGCTCACTTTGATTTCTGCGAGAGCGAAGCCGAGCGGCTTGTCGCACTTGCTCTACCACTGCCTGCTTATGAGTACGTGATGAAAGCGTCACACACGTTCAACCTGCTCGATGCGCGCCATGCGATCAGCGTGACCGAGCGCCAACGGTACATCTTGAGGGTTCGAACAATTGCCCGCGCGGCAGCAAAAGGTTACGTGGCCGCACGCGCCAAACTGGGCTTCCCTCTGGCGGACGCCGACCTTGCCGAGGCTGCATTGGCTTCACTGGCAAAGGAGGCCCAAGCATGAGCAAAGAAACGATTTTATTTGAGCTGGGAACGGAAGAGCTTCCGGCCGGTGAATATGTGCGTATGGCAGAGGCTCTCGCCGCAGGCATTTGTAGCGGCCTCAAAGGTCACAGTTTGCACTTTGACGAGGCGAGGGTGCTCGCAACGCCTCGACGCTTAACGGCCATTATTTCGGGTGTCTCCAAGGAAGCGCCTGACAGTGAGCAGGAAATTTTGGGCCCGCCTATTGTAGCGGCCAAAACAAAAGAGGGTGACTGGACACCTGCTGCAATCGGTTTCGCTAAAAAGCAGTGCATAGCCGTTGACGCGCTCGCTACCATTGGCACCGACAAAGGTGACAGGCTTGGCATAGTAAAGCGTGTCCAAGGCGCCGTTTGCGCTGAGGCATTGCCAGAGATTGTTCGACAAGCCGTGGCACAAATTCCCGTCTCCAAGCGGATGCGGTGGGGTAGGGAGCGTCACGAGTTCTTGCGCCCCGTTCAATGGCTCATTTTATTGCTCGGTGACGACGCAATCGACGTGTCGCTATTTGGTCTTCAGTCTGGTCGGACATCACGTGGTCATCGTTTTCACGGACACAACGAAATCAACATTCCCAACCCAGAATCTTATGAAGCACTTTTGCGCGAGCAATACGTCATTGCAGACCACAACGAGCGTAAAACCCTGATTCGCCAGCAAGTCGAGGCTTTGGTGTCGAATACTGAAACCGCCATTATCGATGAGGCATTACTCAACGAAGTCACCGGTCTTGTAGAGTGGCCCGTTGCATTGCGAGGGGCCTTTGACGACGCGTTTTTGTCAGTCCCGCGCCAAGCCCTTGTCTCTTCGATGCGAGAGCATCAAAAGTATTTTCATATCGAAACGCTCGACGGTGCTTTGGTACCCGCTTTCATCACCATTTCCAATATCGAAAGCTCAAACCCGCAAGCAGTAGTCTACGGAAACGAGAAGGTGATACGCCCTAGATTGGCGGATGCCGCGTTTTTCTTTGACACAGACAAAGCAACGAGTCTCGCTGTAAAGTCTGACCGCCTTGAAAGCGTTCTGTTTCAACGGGACTTGGGAAGCCTGGCAGATAAGCAGCGCAGAATTTCGCAGCTAGCTGTCGCTCTAAGTGGTGCGCTCGGCGCAGACGAGGCAACCGTCAGTGGTGCAGGCGCGATCTTAAAAGCCGATCTTGTGTCCGATATGGTCGGAGAGTTCCCCGAATTACAGGGTATTGCCGGTAGGCACTACGCTCTTAACGACGGTCTTTCTGACGGGGTCGCAGACGCTATCGAGCAGCACTACTGGCCTAAGTTTTCGGGTGATCAGCTGCCGCTAACGCCTGAATCCGCCGCCCTAGCCTTAGCCGACCGGCTTGATACGCTTGTGGGTATCTTTGGTATTGGACAAAGCCCAACAGGGTCAAAAGATCCCTTCGCCCTGAGGCGGGCATCAGTCGCAGTCATAAGGCTTTTACTGGCTTACGCACCAGAATCCGATATCAGAGGGGTGATTGGGCAAGCAGCGTCTGAGTTTGACAGCGGCATCCTATCGGCAGATACCGTCGATACAGTTTTACATTACTTACTTGAGCGCCTGCCCGCACATTACGAAGAGGTTGGCGTATCGGTTGATATGCTAAGAGCGGTTACGGCTGTAGGCACACAAACCCTTGGCGATATTGACGGTCGAAGCCAAGCCATTCAGGGCTTTGCGGGGTCTGAGGCTGCTATGACTCTCGCAGCGGCTAACAAGCGAGTAGCCAATATTCTGGCGAAAACAGGCGAAACCATCGGTAATGTTGATCCGGCACTATTCGAAGTGTCCGCCGAAACAATACTGTATGAATCGCTTGAAAAAACACGAAATGAGCTCGATCAAGCGCTAAA
Source organism: Halieaceae bacterium (assembly GCA_042090345.1). Taxonomy (GTDB): domain Bacteria; phylum Pseudomonadota; class Gammaproteobacteria; order Pseudomonadales; family Halieaceae; genus Luminiphilus. The sequence goes on from JBELJN010000015.1 coordinate 8,382, forward strand.
TGTTTCCAACTACGTCGAATCACTCAATTGCTTGGCAGGTCTCAGAGACGATATCGATGCATTTTTTGAGCAAGTGCTCGTCAACGCAGACAATGACGCGATACGGTTAAATCGCTTGGCATTACTGAAAGCATTACGTAATCAATTTCTGAGAGTGGCCGACTTGGCGGTGCTAGCAAGATAATCGAGGGTTTCTACGATGAGTTTAGACGCGCTTGTTGTTAGTTTAGTTCTGGGCATCCTATTTTTGGCGGCCACGACGTACAACAATCGAAAACATCGCCAATACAAAGAGAGTGTGAGTGAGGCGTTAACCCGCGGAGATGTGGCGAAAGAGGGGTTAGAACAGCTCAAAATAGAAATGGCCGCGCTGAATGAGCAACTCTCTGCCTCCGTTGCTAGGGAGGAGGGACTCAAGGCCACGCTCTCGATAAAGGAGACAGAGCACACAGCGAAGCTTGCGCTACTTGAAGACGCTAAGAAGGTTCTAAAGCTAGAGTTTGAAAAAGCGGCACAGACCTTAGTGAGCCAAGGAGAAAAGACGCTTACCTCGCGGAACCAGGAATCACTGGATCAACTTCTGAAACCGCTCTCTGAGAAGATCGATGGCTTTCAATCGAGAGTGAACCAAGTTCATACCGACCTTACTGGGCAAAACGCCGTACTTAAAACGCAAATAAAGCAGCTTCACGACATGGGCCAAGTGATGTCTTCAGAGGCAAGCAATCTCACTCAGGCGCTCAAAGGTGATAAAAAATTGGTTGGGAACTGGGGAGAAGCCCAGCTTGAGAGAACTCTTGAGCTTGCGGGCCTTCGCAGAGGTGAACATTATGAGGCGCAACAAGCCTTCAAAGGCGAGGACGGTCAGCGCTTTCTTCCTGACTTTGTCATTTTTCTCCCACAAGACAAGCATGTTGTCATCGATAGTAAGGTGTCATTGGTCGACTATGAGAGAGCGATTACTGCTGAGGAGGACGCGGTTAGAACACAAGCATTAGCGGCGCATGCCAATGCGGTAAAGCGCCATATCGACCAGTTGTCAGACAAGGACTATGCAAACTTAGCCGGCCTTCAAAGCCCCGACTTTGTCCTTATGTTCATGCCGGTTGAACCCGCCTATATAGAAATCATGCGGACCAACCGCGATCTGTTCAATTACGGCTACAAGAAAAACGTTGTTTTAGTCTCTCATACGACACTGATGCCTATTTTAAGGACGGTTGCGAACTTGTGGATGGTTGAACGTAGCAACGAAGAAGCCCGCGAAATCAGCGACCGCGCAGGCGATATTTTCAATGCCGTGTGTTTGGTTGCAGAGCGGATGGAAAACGTGGGTAGTGCGCTTTCGCAAACCACAAAACGCTACAATGATGCGGTTAAAAGCTTGGTCGGACGGCAGGGGCTTCACGGCAAAGTCGATCGTTTCCAAACGCTGTCGACACGAGTGTCAAAGTCATTTCCAGAAAACATAGACGTCCTCCCAGAACAGACAGACGCCAATCACCTGTCTCTTGCCACAGACAAAGGAAATACACCAAAGGAAGAAAAACCAGACTAGGGTACTAAGCCCTATATAAACAGGGGCTTACGGCCGTGCGGTTACCTTAAACGTCGAGATTCGCAACAGCCAATGCGTTGGTTTCAATGAAGTCGCGCCGTGGTTCAACGTCATCACCCATGAGCGTCACAAACATTTGATCGGCACGAATCGCATCTTCAATTGTCACACGCAACATTCGTCGGCCATCGGGATCCATTGTTGTTTCCCACAGCTGATCTGGGTTCATCTCGCCTAAGCCCTTGTATCGCTGAATCGAACAACCTCGACGCGCCTCATCTAGAAGCCAGCGCATTATATTTGCGAAGTCGGAAGACGCGAACACTTTCTCTCCCCGCTTCACAAAACTGTCGGCGCTTACGACGTCCGCCAAAAGTGCACCAAGCTCTGTCAGATCACGATATTCATTAGAACTAAACAGGTTGTGTCCCAAGACAATATCGGTAGCCACACTGTGAGCAGTGCGTCTGACCACGACGTAGTAGTTACCTCGCTCTGGATCACGTCGTAGTAAACACTCGTAACTGGTATTACTTCCTGTTATTGATAGTAAGCGCTCACTTAAGGCCTCTGAAAACGCAGCAACGGAGGCTTCATCACCCATAGCATCGACGTGCAAACGGGCGGTATAAACCAGCTCCCACAAAATATCTGCCGAATAAACGCGACTCAAACGCTCAATAGTGTGCTGTGCGTGCTGGTAGCGCGACACAATATTTGCAAGATCCTCGCCTGAAAAGCCGTCACTGTTTTCATCTTTATAGAGCGTCGTATCGATTAATGCGGCATTGGTTAGATATTCAGCAAGCCCCTCTTCGTCCTTGAGGTACTGGCTCGTTTTACCTCGCGTCAGCTTGTAAAGTGGCGGTTGAGCGATGTAAACATGGCCCCTTTCAACCAGCTCGCGCATTTGACGGAAGAAAAACGTCAACAACAAGGTACGAATGTGGGATCCATCAACATCCGCGTCAGTCATGATGATAATTCGGTGATACCGCAGCTTATCCGGGTCGAATTCGTCTTTGCCGATACCGCAACCAAGAGCCGTAACAATGGTGCCCACCTCGGCATTACCCAGCATTTTGTCGAACCGAGCACGTTCGACATTCAAGATCTTTCCTTTTAGGGGCAAAATCGCCTGAAATTTACGATTTCGGCCTTGTTTCGCCGATCCACCCGCCGAATCTCCCTCAACCAGATAAAGCTCGCATAAGGACGGATCTCGCTCTTGGCAATCTGCTAGTTTTCCAGGTAGGCCTGCAATATCAAGCGCACCCTTGCGTCGCGTCATCTCTCTCGCTTTTCTGGCTGCTTCCCGCGCCCTTGCGGCGTCAAGCATTTTCCCAACGATTAACTTCGCATCACTTGGGTTTTCTAAGAGGAACGCGCCCAACGCCGCGCCCATAGCCTGCTCAACAATTGGCTTAACCTCGCTTGAAACGAGCTTATCTTTGGTCTGCGAGGAGAATTTAGGGTCGGGAACTTTAACTGAGACAATAGCGGTTAGCCCTTCTCGCGCATCGTCACCCGTTGTATTCACTTTCGCTTTCTTTGCTAAGCCCTCTCGCTCTATGTAGCCATTAAGGCCTCGTGTTAACGCAGAACGAAAACCTGCTAAGTGCGTTCCGCCATCGCGCTGTGGAATATTGTTGGTGTAACAAAAGATGTTTTCCTGAAAACCATCGTTCCATTGCAAGGCCACCTCCACGCCGACACCATCATCGCTTTGCACGTCAAAATGAAAGACCTTATTGATAGGTGATTTGGCTTGGTTGAGAAAATCGACAAAGGCGCTCAATCCACCGTCGTAGCAATAGGTTTCGCTCTGACCACTGCGCTCGTCGGATAATACAATTCGCACCCCAGAGTTCAAAAAAGCGAGCTCTCGTAGTCGCTTCGCCAGCACATCAAAGTGAAACTTAATATTGGAAAACGTCTCAGCTGAAGGCTTAAACCGAACAGACGTACCCGAGTCTTGGGTCTCACCAATGACCGACAGCGGCGCATCGGGGACACCGTGCCTGTAAATTTGTTCGTGGAGTTTTCCCTGCCTGCGAATGGTTAAACACAACTCCTCAGACAGTGCATTGACAACCGACACACCCACACCATGGAGACCGCCGGAGACCTTATAGGTGTTGTCATCGAACTTACCACCTGCGTGCAGTACCGTCATGATCACCTCTGCCGCAGACACACCCTCTTCATGCTGCTCAGTCGGAATGCCACGCCCATCATCACTAACGCTTACGGATTCATCGGGGTGAATAACAATATCTATTTGGTTGCAGTGTCCGGCCAAGGCCTCATCAATAGAATTATCAACAATCTCGAAGACCATATGGTGCAGGCCTGTGCCGTCATCGGTGTCACCGATGTACATGCCCGGACGCTTTCTTACCGCATCAAGGCCCTTCAGAACCTTAATACTTGATGAATCGTAGTTGGCTTCTTCTACGCCGGGTGTTGTGTCTTCCATGAGATCTCCTTTAACTCCCGCCTATTATGCCACTTAATTGCCATCTATGATCGTTCCGTGTTCCACGTGGAACACATTTGACAATCTATTTTCAGTCCAAGCGGACGCGCCTGTCGCATCAACCATTGTAGCGAGCACCTGAAAACCATCTGACACCATGCTACGAAAAAACCCCGCAGCATTATTCGCATCAAGCTCGGCAGCAACATCATCAACTAACAGCAGCGGCGACACACCTGTATCCCGACGCATAACACGTGCCTGAGCAAGCTTTGTCGCCGCCATCAAAACGCGCATTTGACCGCGTGATAGCACTTCATGTGCAGGCGACCCCTCAACCATAAAAACCACATCACCCCGATGCGGACCGACCTGCGTAAACCCTCTATGCTTATCGGAATCAGACGAAGCGCCCAGCGCGTCATAAAGCGACAAGCCACCACCCCATCCAGGTCTTTGAAGCAATCTCCACGAGGGCAACGAAATATCCACATCCAACAAAACGCCTTCGAGCGCTTTAGCTAACGAGTCAACCGCGCGCGATCGAGCCGCACACAACAACTCTCCCGTCACTGCCAGATCTCGAACCCACACCGCATCGTCAGATGAGCGGCGATCCCGCAATAAAGTATTTCGCTGTTTAAGTGCATTTTGATAACGGCGGGACGTCTGTGCAAAGTCTTGTTCCACGTGGAACACAAACGAATCGATAAACTTTCGCCGACCCTCAGGCCCATCCCGAATAACATTCAACGTTTCTGCATTCATCACAACCAAAGGCATGGCCTTAGCCAGTTCAGACAGCGTTTTTACCGGTGCGCCTGAAATTCGTGCCTCGCCACCACCCCCGCGATCTCGGCGCACACCCAAAACAGCTTTTACAGGCGCCGATAAGCGCCCCACCACCTGAACTGATGAGGCCTCGCGATGAATAATGTGGTTAATACGGTGGGTAGAGAACGGCTTGCCTGTCCCGATTAGATGAACAGCGTCCAAAACACTAGTCTTGCCCGCGCCATTATCACCCGTAAACGCTGTTAGTCCCTCGTCAAGGGACAGTGACATTGCGGTGATATTTCGGAAGTTCTCAATCGAAAGCTGATTAAGCAACGCGTGCAAGAACCTTAGAGCCGCATGGGCATAACGACGTACAGAGCCTCTGCCTCGCCGCTGACAGCTTCCCCTTCTTCGATCAATGCAGAGCTCGCCGAGTCCGACAAGGACATGCGAACCGTATTGCCTGACAAAACACCCATAACATCGAGCAAGTAACTGACATTAAAGCCAACCTCAAGCTCCTCACCGGCGTAATCAACCGGCACCGACTCCTCGGCCTGCTCTTGCTCCGGGTTGTTCGCCGTTATCTCTAAAGCACCATCAGACAGAGACAATCGCACACCTCGATACTTCTCATTAGATAAAATGGCGGTTCGCGTAAAGGCTTGCTTCAACTCCGACCGATCACCTGAAACGGCTTTATCTGGGGATTTTGGCAATACGCGCTCATACTCAGGAAACTTTCCGTCAACTAGCTTTGAGGTAAATGTAAACTGATCAGTCACGGCTCGAATGTGGTTCGAACCGACAATGAGTGTTACTGAACCATCGCCGTCTAGCAGGCGCGCAAGTTCTAATATGCCCTTTCTCGGCACGATGACTGACTTGTCCTCTGCGGCCAACTCCCCCGGCGCAGTGCAAAGTGCCAACCGATGACCGTCGGTTGCTACAAAGCGCAAACGCCCGGCCTTAATCTCCAAGTACATGCCATTGAGGTAATAACGAACATCCTGCTGCGCCATGGCAAAGCCTGTGCGCTCTATCATCTGGCGAACAAGCAATTGTGACAGCTCTAACTCAACCTCGCCCTCACCAGCCTCGACCGTGGGAAACTCCGCCGCAGGAAGTGTTGATAAAGTAAAGCGGCTGCGGCCAGCCTTCACCGTAACGCGGCCGTCTTCAACACTAAAGTTGATATCGACACCGTCAGGTAGACTTTTACATATATCGACTAACTTTCTGGCGGGGACAGTGATATCGCCGTCTGAACCCGCATTGACAACCTCAATGCGCCCCACAAGCTCTACTTCAAGATCTGTGCCGGTCAGTGACAACCGATTACCTTCCAAGCTCATCAACACATTGGACAGGATAGGGAGCGTCTGCCTTCGCTCAACTACACCTGCTACCAAATTAAGTGGCCGAATAAGCGCATCCCTAGATACCGAAAACTTCATTCTTTCTTTCTCTCTTTTTCAGCAACCCGCTGTAATATTACGTTGTCAGCAAACGTAGCAGGTTTTTGTAATCTTCCCCAATATCGGACGTCGTTTCTCTTAACTCGGTTATCTTACGACATGCGTGCAGCACTGTCGTGTGGTCTCGACCACCAAACGCATCGCCAATTTCCGGCAGGCTATGATTTGTTAGTTCTTTTGACAACGCCATAGCCACCTGCCGCGGCCTAGCAACAGACCTACTCCTCCGCTTAGAAAGCAGATCTGCGACCTTAATCTTATAATAGTCTGCCGCTGTGCGCTTAATGTTATCAAGCGACACCTGCTTGTCTTGAAGCGCAAAAAGGTCTTTTAAACTCTCTTTAATAAGGTCTATGTCAAAGGGACGGCCCGTAAAGTTCGCACTCGCAATAACACGTTTTAGTGCTCCCTCGAGCTCGCGAACATTCGACCGAATCCGCTGCGCTATAAAAAAGGCCGCTTCATGAGAGATATTAATACCGGTTTGCTCCGCCTTCTTCATCAAAATAGCCACTCGCGTTTCAAGCTCAGGTGGTTCTACCGCAACAGTAAGCCCCCAGCCAAAACGACTTTTCAAACGCTCTTCGACACCAACAATTTCTTTTGGATAGCGATCACACGTGAGTATCATTTGTTGACCGCCTTCCAGTAAGGCATTAAAAGTGTGGAAGAACTCTTCCTGGCTTCGATCTTTATTAGCAAAAAATTGAATATCGTCGATCAAGAGCGCATCAACTGAACGGTAAAACCGTTTAAAGTCGTTAATCGCATTTAATTGCAGGGCCTTTACCATGTCCGCTACAAACCGCTCGCTATGCAGGTAAACGATCTTTGCATCCGGCTTGCGCTGCCTTAATGCGTTACCAACGGCGTGCATTAAATGCGTCTTACCCAAGCCAACGCCCCCATATAAAAACAGTGGGTTGTAGGCATCTCCCGGACTTTCTACCACTTGCTGGGCTGCCGCCAGCGCTAACTGGTTACTCTTTCCTTCAACAAAACTGGAAAACGTATACCCGTCCACCAGGTTATGCTGGTGCGAGGGAACCACCACCCTTTGCTCTCTTGGCTGACTGACAGGCCTCTGAGAATGGGCGCTTAAACTAAAACGTGTTGGAATATTCAGGTTTGGCTCAAACTGTTCGGGTGCGGCAGCTGCGCCTTGACCCGACCCCCCACTCTCTCCCGTTACTACCCTTAGCGTTCGACTCTGCACATCTGCGCTCAACATCGACAAGCATTCATTGATCAGATGACTGTACTTATCCTCAACAAAATCTCTAATGAAGCGGTTTGGTGCTCTCAAAACAAACGCGTTTCGATCCTCCACAGGCGTTAGTGGTCTCACCCAGGTATTAAACTGAACTTCTGGCACCTCTCGTTTAAGTTGAAGAAGACATTCATCCCAAAGGCTTTGGTTGTTGGCTGGCAGGTGATCGATCGAAGTTGGTTGCATTTTATTATGTAATCTTTGCTATGAATGGCTGTGACGACTTGAACCGCCGCCATTAATCGTACGTTTTCGTGCGGCTGTGGCCGATAAAACATCGACGCTGTGCTAATTCTTCAGTCTTCGCCTAGTTATCCACAAATTTATCTCCAGATCAAGAACAATTAAACCCAAATAAATCAACGGGTTATATTTTTTTGGGGGGAAATTAAGAAACAAAAAAAATCAAGTGCTGGAAAGGGTTTTTCTGTGGGTTTCTTGTGTATAAGTTATGGACTTTGTGTTTCAAAAACATTGCAAGTGGGCTGTCTATTACGAAAGATCCCTTTTATCTGGTCCTTGAGGCGTTAGCAGGCACTTACTCAAAAATAATTTATGCACGGCGCGACATTATGATTTGTGGTGTATTGCCTATTGCCAGTAACTGCTGAGATACCTATACTCCGCCCCCCTGATTTCACGACTGTCTACCAAAGGCACCTAGCATGAAGCGTACATTCCAACCCAGCGTTTTAAAGCGCAAGCGCAACCACGGTTTCCGTGCACGCATGGCTACAAAGAATGGCCGTAAAGTTTTGGCGCGACGACGTGCGCGCGGACGTCTCCGTCTGTCAGCGTAAACCCCTGTGGGCACCAAGCCCATGAGCACTTCGTTTCCAAAACACCACCGACTACTCGACAAAAAGGCGTTTAGCGCTGTTTTTGACGGTAACCCCGTAAAAGTAAGCGGCGCCTCAGGCATGTTGCTAAGTATTGCGTCAGGTGAGGAGCAGTCACGACTTGGTGTCATTGTCGCCAAAAAGAATGTCCGACACGCTACTCAAAGAAATCGAATAAAGCGCATTGTCAGAGAACACTTTCGCTTAAACCCCCTTCCTACGCCCATTGACATCATTTTTTTAGCGCGGCACGGCGTCGCTGACAAGTCCAATGCTGAATTACGTGCAGACATCGCAGTTGTGTGGCAAAAGCTCGTCAACAAAAGGGAGCGCGCCTGATGCGATCACTGTTTCACCGGCTTACCCTCATCGCCATCATCGCACCCATAAAACTCTATCAGCTCTGCATCAGCCCATTTATTGGTAATCGATGTCGGTTCCACCCCAGTTGCTCGACCTATACGCTTGAAGCCGTTACTGAACACGGCGCGATAAAAGGCAGTATTTTGAGCATAAAACGCATTTCCCGCTGTCATCCATGGAGCGACGGCGGTTATGATCCAGTTCCAGATACCGTTGACAAACCAAGCAAAAACGACCAATAGACCGAGGACGTAATGGACCCCCTACGCTTATTACTCATCAGCTCCACCGCTGTTCTTTCGCTGATGCTATTGATCGAATGGAATCAATATTCCGATGATTACAATAAGAACCAGGCTGAACGGTACGCCGCCGAAGTGTCGAGAGCCCCCGGAACGTCGCCTGCGTATAGCGATCAAACAGCCAATACGCGCTCTGATTCGACAATATCAGACATACCAATAGTCTCTGCAGACACCACCCCCCTTCCTTCAGACGGATATGCCGGCGGCTTGGCAGCTTTAACCACCGACACACTCAATATTCGCGTGAGCGTAGACGGTGGTGATGTGATGGACGCGTCTCTACCAAAATTCCCCACTCGACTCGACACACCGAACCAGCCTTTTGTGTTGTTGGAGTCAAGTGCGCTGAGAACCTACGTAGCGCAAAGTGGTCTCATTGGCCCCAATGGCATTGATGCAAGCGGTCAGCGAGCACAATATATTTCTCTAGGAACAACAACCAATGGTGACGGCAGCGACACGTTAACCCTTGCATGGGCGGGTAACCGAGACGACGGGCTTCAAGTATTTAAGCGCTTCACCGCTAACGACGGTCGTTATTTCGTTGATGTTGACTACACGATTACTAACTCTGGCCCTGCCAGTGCATCGATGACGCCCTTTGCTCAACTAAAGCGAGACAACACGGAAGCGCCCAACGCAAACGTTGGGTTTGGCGTCAGTCCCTATCTCGGTGCCGCGCTCAGACAACCGGACGACCGCTACACGAAGCTGTCTTTTTCTGATCTTGCTGATGGACCATTCTCTAAGCGGCTTCCCGCAGGTTGGGTCGCCATTTTGCAGCATTACTTCGTATCGGCGTGGATACCTGCACAAGATGAGTCACATGACTACTTTGCAAGCAGGCTGTCAAATGGCGACAACGTAATCGGTTTTAAAAACTCATCAATTACGATCGCTCCCGGAGAAACAACAACGGTTTCACAAAGGCTTTACGTGGGACCGAAAGACCAAGTTGCTCTTGCTGATCTGGCTGAAAACTTAGACCTTGTAATTGATTACGGGTGGCTGTGGTGGTTGGCAAAACCCCTGTTTTGGCTGCTTACAATGATTCAAGGGTTTGTCATTAACTGGGGTGTGGCGATCATTATCCTCACCATTTGCGTCAAGCTCGCCTTTTTTAGATTATCGGCCGCAAGTTACAAGTCGATGGCGAAAATGCGAACGGTACAACCAAAAATACAAAGCATCAGAGACCAGTACGCAGAAGATAAAGCCAAGCAACAACAGGCCATGATGGAATTGTGGAAGAAAGAAAAAATTAATCCAATGGGTGGCTGTTTACCCATGCTAATTCAAATGCCTGTTTTCATTGCGTTGTATTGGGTACTCCTTGAGTCCGTGGAGCTGCGGCATGCACCCTTTTTCTTATGGGTAGACGATCTCTCAGCCATGGACCCCTATTTTGTACTTCCTATTCTTATGGGTATCAGCATGTACTTGATGCAGCGCTTAAACCCCGCGCCACCCGACCCCATGCAGGCAAAGATTATGCAGTACATGCCCATTGCCTTTACGTTCCTAATGATGTGGTTCCCGGCCGGTTTAGTATTGTACTGGCTTTGCAACAACCTGCTGTCGTTTACACAGCAATACGTTGTGACTCGACAAATTGAACAAGCGGCCCGATAAGGTCTTAGTCGTTTGACAGGATTAGAAACCGACACAATCGCAGCCGTTGCAACGGCGAGGGGTAACGGCCCTGTCGGCATGATTCGCTTGAGCGGACCGAATGCTTCTGCCATCGCCTCGCAGGTCACAAACACTGCACTGACTCCCAGGTTCGCACACTACACATCATTTACGGCAGCCTCTGGCGATGTACTTGATAAGGGAATCGCACTCTATTTTCCTGGTCCAAACTCCTTTACCGGTGAGGATGTCGTGGAATTGCAGGGCCATGGCGGGCACGTGGTTTTACAAAGCATTTTAAAACGCTGTCTGGACCTTGGTGCGAGAAGTGCGCAAGCCGGTGAATTCTCTGAACGCGCGTTTTTAAACGGTAAAATAGACCTGTTACAAGCAGAGGCCATTGCTGACCTCATTGCTGCCGAGAACGAAACTGCCGCCAAACTCGCAAGTTCATCACTCGCGGGTGGGTTTTCAACACTAGTGACCACGCTCTCCCAGCGTCTAAATGAACTGCGAGCTCTCACCGAAGCTTCTATCGACTTTCCTGAAGAAGACATTGATGTTCTTAAGCGCCATTCAGTTATTGAGCGCCTAAATGAATGCCAAGCAACCATCTCTTCACTTTTAAACGAAGTATCGACAGCCCAACGGAAAACGCAGGGTTATACAGCTGCGCTATTTGGCGCACCCAATGCGGGTAAAAGTAGCCTACTCAATGCGCTAGCACACGATGACGTTGCTATTGTTACTCACTTACCCGGAACAACACGTGACACGCTGAAACAAACCATCAATATCAGTGATTTATCGTTAGAAATTATCGATACAGCCGGTATCAGAGAAACTCAGGATGTCATCGAAAAAGAGGGTGTAAAACGTGCTAAACACACAGCAGGCATGGCCGACCTGATTATCCACGTTGTTGACGACACCTGTCTTCTTGACCAGGACTTTGATGACGACGTGGATTTTCCCGGTGAACGCAACTTAATCATCAAAGTGCACAACAAGATCGACCAGTCGGGCCGTACAGCGGGTGTTATGACATCGCAAGATGGAATAACTCGAGTAAGGGTTAGTGCAAAGACAGGTGAAGGACTACAAAGTCTCACCTCAGTTATTGAAACGATATTACTTGGTGAAGGTCATCAAACCAGCCAGTTCAGCGCAAGACAACGCCATGTTGAGGCACTGACCGTTGCTAATGAACATCTTATAAATGCCTTGTCTGCCTTCAGCCTACACAATGCAGCCGAGCTGCTCTCCGAAGACTTGAAGTCAGTTCAAAACGCCATCGACTCACTCACCGGCAAGGTATCGAGCGATGACATCTTAGGGAAGATTTTCAGTTCCTTTTGCATCGGCAAATAACAGTCTATTCACACCTTGCCACCAACTTTAAATTATTTTCCTCTTATGTTGATAAGCCTGTGCAGAACAAGGGTTGTAAGCCTGTGCACTTAACTGTGTGTAAGTATCGGCGAATATGAAATCAAAAAAAGGGCACACTTATCCAGAAGTCATCACAGGCTTCTGCTTAGGAAATACGGTGGTTGTTTACCGACTTATGCGGGCGTGATAACCAACACGCAAGTGTAACAGAGCGAAGTGTCCACAGTTTTAACGCCCTTAATAACTACAACAATAAAGTATCTTTTCTTATATATATTCTTTATTTAATAACTGAGACCAGCACAGAAAAATCATGTTTCGAGCAAGTAAACGAGTTCCTCTCGCAAAGCATCAAGCGCGTAAAACAAGCGTCTAGATTCAGCCGCCTAACGACGTAACCTCCCTCCATAACTATGAGGGCAAAAGACAAACACGGAGAGAGCTTCTCCGTTTCACGTCATTGAAGCGTAATTCTCGTAATGACAGCTGACTTAAGTTATGACCAAAATGCCCGTATACTCGCGCGCCCCATCGGAGGCGATGAAGTTTGACTACAGCGAATCGAATATTTGATGTCGTTATTGTTGGCGGCGGTCATGCCGGAACAGAAGCAGCGCTAGCGGCTGCTCGTGCTGGCTCGCGCACGCTCCTCATCACCCACTCAATAGACACCTTAGGGCAAATGTCGTGTAACCCGGCTATAGGTGGCATTGGTAAGTCGCATCTTGTCAGAGAAATAGACGCGTTAGGCGGCGCAATGGCGCGAGCCACGGATCATGCGGGGATTCAGTTCAGGGTTCTCAATGCGAGAAAAGGACCGGCTGTTCGAGCGACCCGTGCGCAAGCTGACCGCGTTCTTTATCGCAATGCGATAAGACAAATTCTATTTGCACAAGAAAATCTAACTATTTTTCAGGACGCCGTAGATGATATTGAGCTGACCGGCACAACAGTCTCAGCCGTGCGCACAGCCACAGGAATTCGATTTCACACCAGAGCGTGTGTGCTCACTGCGGGAACCTTTCTTAACGGAAAAATTCACATTGGCCTAGAAAACCAAACTGGCGGGCGTATGGGTGACCCCGCGGTCATTACTTTAGCGCATCGTTTGCGCGAGTTATGCCCTAGGACAGGACGCCTGAAAACAGGAACCCCCCCCAGAATTGACGGCAACAGCGTTGATTACTCTGATTTACAAGAGCAGTGGGGTGATGAACCTCGGCCGGTAATGTCACAACTGGGTTTAATTGACGAACATCCAGAGCAAGTTTGCTGTTGGATAACGAAAACCAATGAATCGACGCATGACATTATCCGTAGCGGTTTGGATCGTTCTCCCATGTTCAGTGGTGTCATTGAGGGTACGGGCCCGCGCTACTGTCCTAGTATTGAAGATAAGATCCACCGGTTCGCCGACAAGACTTCACATCAGATCTTTTTAGAGCCGGAGGGGCTAACCACAACTGAGTTGTACCCTAACGGTATATCGACATCACTGCCTTACGACGTTCAGGACGCCATGGTTAGAACGATTCCTGGCCTTGAGAACGCCCATATTACGCGCCCAGGTTATGCCATTGAGTACGACTACTTCGATCCTAGAGATTTGCAGCACAATCTCCAGATAAGACAAATCGCAGGTTTATTTTTTGCCGGTCAGATAAATGGCACGACAGGTTACGAAGAAGCCGGTGCACAAGGCTTGTTAGCCGGATTAAATGCGGCACGGTTCACACGCGAATTGTCGTTATGGGAACCACGGCGAGATGAAGCTTACATTGGGGTACTAGTCGATGATCTGGTTACCTTGGGGACACTCGAGCCCTACCGTATGTTTACATCGCGTGCAGAGTATCGACTCCAACTCAGGGAAGATAATGCGGATGAGCGACTCACCGGCCTGGGTCGCAGCTTAGGTCTCATAACAGACCAACACTGGCGAGCGCACGAAACAAAGCGTGAGCGTATTAGTCAGGAATTGAATCGGCTTGAAACAACCTTTATTCATCCGAATACGAATCAAGCCCAGTCTTTGAATAATAAGTTGGTGTCACCGCTATCGCGTGAGTACTCCATGGCGGACTTAGTGCGCCGCCCAGAACTTAGCTACCAGGATGTGGCGAGCCTTAAAGGCGAGGCGGTTACCGATACCGCCACAGCAGATCACATAGAAACCCGCGTCAAATACGCCGGCTACATTGCGCGACAACAAGATGATATAAACCGATTAAAACGGCATGAAAATACCGCGATTCCTGCGGGCTTTGATTTCACACAAGTAAGCGGTTTATCCAACGAGATATGCCAGAAACTGATGGATCAAAAACCGGAAAATTTGGCACGCGCTGGCAGGATTCAAGGCGTGACGCCCTCAGCACTGTCACTCCTTCTTGTCTATCTCAAACGAGAGTCTCATTCTTCGACTGTTCTTAACGCAAGTAATGGCTAGTGCTGCATCAGACTTATTAGGCGGGGGACTGTCCTCGCTCGGTTTAGACCTCAGCCATAAACCGGCGCTCGTTGAGTACTTAGACCTGTTACAAAAGTGGAATAAACCGTTTAATTTAACGGCAGTGCGATCCAAACGAGAGATGGTCATTAAACACCTGCTCGATAGTCTTAGTGTCATGCCATACCTTGAGTTGGTAAGGCGCGTTTGTGACGTAGGAACGGGCGCGGGCTTACCCGGAATTCCTCTTGCAATTTACCTTCCTGACACGCACTTTGTTTTGTTAGACAGCAACGGTAAAAAAACACGATTTCTACAACAAGTAGTGAACCAGCTTGATCTTAAGAATATTGAGGTCGTTCAGGATCGTGTTGAGAAATATCACCCACAAAAACGTTTCGATGTGGTTATTTCCAGAGCCTTCGCAGACCTGAATCGTATGTGTCGAGTAACGGATCATTTATTGAGCGATGACGGTTGCTGGCTTGCGATGAAGTCGCAGACAGCGGAGAGTGAGATATCGGATTTAGATCTCGATTTTACCGTTCAGAAAGCGGTGAATTTAAAGGTGCCGTTTCTTAACGACGCGAGAATGCTCGCAATCGTTAAACAGGGCGAGAGAAACCAATGAAAATAATTGCCATAGCAAACCAAAAGGGTGGCGTGGGGAAAACAACGACCAGTGTTAACTTGGCTGCGTCGCTGGCACAGATAGATAAACGCGTACTGTTGGTCGATATGGATCCACAAGGCAACGCGACGATGTCCTCGGGCGTTGAAAAGAACGCGGTAGAGTTTTCGATTCTTGATCTGCTACTCGACGAGGGTGGTCTTGACCAGTGCGCAATCGCATCGCCGACCGGTGGGTTTGATGTGATTCCTGCTAATGGTGATTTAACGGCGGCTGAAGTCGAACTGATAAATGTCGATGGAAAGGAGACACGATTAAAAACCGGCCTAGCACCTGGGGAGCACCGGTACGATTATGTGCTTATCGATTGTCCGCCCTCTCTGAACATGCTGACGGTCAATGCGATGGTGGCGTGTCACTCAATCCTTATTACGATGCAGTGCGAATACTTTGCCTTAGAAGGTTTATCAGCACTACTCAACACTATTCGTCGTATCAACGAAACGGTTAACCGAGACCTCGAAATAGAAGGTATTTTGAGAACTATGTACGACCCTAGAAATTCATTAACGACAGAAGTGTCTGAGCAGCTTTTCAGTCATTTTGGAAATTTGGTTTATCGCACGGTTATACCGCGAAACGTGCGGTTAGCTGAGGCACCAAGTCATGGTGAACCGGGTATTGTTTACGATCGGTATTCTCGAGGCGCTCGAGCTTACATGGCGTTAGCGGAGGAATTTTCGCGTCGACAGTAAGTCGCGGCTAAGGTAATTCACATGACAACAAAGAAACGAAAATTAAACCGAGGGCTCGACGCCTTACTGGGTACAGAACTTACAAAGCAAAAAGGTGGCGAGAGCACACCGTTGTCCTCAATCACTCCAGCTGACGGTGAATTAAAACAGATTCGTTTAGAGCGGTTGCAACGCGGCAAGTATCAACCGAGAGTGGAGTTTGATGATACGGCGCTTAATGAGCTTGCTGAGAGCATTAAAGCTCAAGGGGTTATGCAGCCGATTGTTGTCCGAGCGATTTCAAGTGATCGGTTTGAAATCGTTGCCGGTGAGCGGCGGTGGCGGGCAAGTCAAATAGCGGGATTGGACAGTATTCCAGCATTGGTTAAGGATATTAGCGATGAAACCGCGATTGCTATGGCGCTGATTGAGAATATCCAGCGTGAGAACCTCAATCCGATGGAAGAGGCGCGAGCATTAAAGCGACTGCAGGCTGAGTTTGAACTAAGTCAGCAAGAAATTGCGAATGCAGTTGGAAAGTCTCGACCCGTTATTGCCAACCTGCTGCGGTTACTGTCCCTAGAAGCAGGAGCAGCCGAGTTATTAGAAACGGGTAGTATCGATGCTGGACATGCAAAGGTTTTGCTCGCGCTCGAAGGTAGCCACCAGGTTATGGCCGCAAGAAAAGTGGCTGCAGCTGCGTTGTCAGTAAGACAAACCGAAGCGCTGGTTAAAGCCATATTGAACCCAAAAGAAGCGGAAATAAAAACCAAAGCCGACCCGGATATTGACCGACTCGAACGAAGTTTATCTGAGCAGTTCGGGACAAAGGTCAGTATTGAAAACAAAAATGGTCGAGGAAGACTCATTATTCAATACAGTAACTTAGATGTTTTAGATGGCATTCTTGGCCGTATACAATAAAAGTTGGCATTTTGCTTTGTTGATGCCTTTTCTCAATTCGAATAGACTTGCGCGCGCTTGAGAACCCTTAGCTTTGGGAGTGCTTGGCGATGGAGTACACGCGAGAAAAGCTGGCTCATCACTTCATAAGAGCACTGTCGTATACAAGTGTGGTTGTTGGGGTGCTTGCACTGGTCGTGTGGGTAATGACGGACCGCAGCGCGGCGATAGCCGTATGTGTGGGTGCGGGTATTGTTGGAGGCCCACAAATTTGGCTTGCAGCGAGTATGTTCAGCCGATTTGGTGCGCAGGCGCCGACGTTGCTGGGGATAGCGAAGTTTAGTTTCAGTGCGTTGTTGTTTGGGGTTTGGTTCGCCAAAGCCCAGAGTCCGCATCCGGGGCCTTTGTTCTTGGGTGCAACAGTGGTTTTAGTTTGCAGCCCGGTGTTTTATCACTTGGCGGCAAGAAAAGAAGAGTGGAATTGAAAAGCACGTTTTTGAACACGTGTTTTTAAACGGGGCAGCGTTTAATGGCGGCAGCGGGTCAAGAGCAAACGGTTTCAGATTACATCGTTCACCACCTCACCAACCTTACATACGGTAAGTTACCTGAGGGGTTTGAGCGTTACGATGGTCAAACTGTTGGTACAGGTGGAGAGTGGACGTTTGCGCATGGTGCTGAAGAGATATCAGCCATGGGTTTTAATGCTGTTCATGTTGATTCACTCGCTTGGTCTATTGGTCTTGGCATTGTCTTTTGTGCGCTGTTCCGCTGGGTTGCTGTTCGCGCGTCAGCGACAACGCCGTCAGGCCTCATTAACTTTATCGAAATGGTTGTCGAGTTTATTGATAACCAAGTGAAGGACACATTTCACGGTAGCAACAAGCTTATTGCGCCACTGTCTCTGACGATCTTTGTCTGGGTTTTCTTGATGAACCTGATGGACTTGATTCCTGTTGATCTTGTGCCCGAGGCGCTGATGCTCGCAGGTGTCGAGTATCAAAAAATCGTACCGTCGACTGACCCCAACATTACGATGGGTATGGCGATTGGTGTATTTATCCTGATGTTGTATTATTCCATCAAGGTAAAGGGGTTTGGCTTTGTTCGTGAGTTAACAATGAACCCGTTTAACCATCCCGCATTCATACCCATAAACCTCTTCATGGAAGTTGTTGGCCTGCTTGCTAAGCCGTTTTCACTCGGCTTGCGACTATTTGGCAACATGTACGCGGGTGAGATGATCTTTATTCTTATTGCCGCGCTCTTTGGTGCGGGCATTTTTTGGATCCTTCCTGCGGCGCTCCTGCAACTGGGGTGGGCAATTTTCCACATTTTAGTTATTACGCTTCAAGCGTTTATTTTCATGGTTCTTACCATCGTGTACCTCAGCATGGCACACGAGGACCACTAATTTCTGACCTTCCATACTAAGACTCAATAGGAGACAACAATGGAAATGATCTACATCGCAGCTGCGATCATGATGGGCTTGGGCGGCATGGGTGCTGCTATTGGCGTGGGTATTTTGGGCGGTAAGCTCATCGAAGGTTCAGCGCGTCAGCCTGAACTCGCTTCACGACTCCAAGGTACGTTCTTTCTAGGTGCCGGCCTGGTCGACGCGATCCCCATTATTGGTGTCGGTATTTCTATGTATCTCATCTTCGTGGTTGCAGGCTAAAACTATTTTCCTTCGCCGGTATGGCCGGCGAATGCAAAATCCCCACGGGAGTGAATTGTGAACATTAACTACACCATTATTGGTCAGTTGATCGCCTTCCTCGTTTTTGTAGCGTTTTGTATGCGCTATGTTTGGCCGCCCATTTTAGCGGCGATGGAAGAGCGACAGCAAAAAATTGCCGATGGTTTAGCAGCGGCAGATCGTGCGAGTCACGATCTAGAGCTTGCCCAGAAAGCAGCGGTTGATCTGCTGTCTGAAGCAAAAAAAGAAGCGGCGTCTATTGTGGACGCGGCCAACAAACGCGCAGCAACAGTAGTAGACGAGGCGAAAACGGCAGCGGTTGCTGAGGCTGATCGTGTGAAAGAGCTCGCTTCAGCTGAAGTTGAGCGAGAAAAGGCGCAGGCGAAAGAGCAGCTTTTGGCTCAAGTAAGCACACTCGCGATTGCGGGTGCTGAGAAGGTGCTTGCAGCTGAGATTGATGCTGACAAACATGCGGCACTCTTAGAGCAGCTGGTGAAGGAGCAGTAATTGTGATCGAGCCAACCACATTGGCAAGACCTTACGCCCGGGCCGCTTTTCAGTTTGCCGTCGACGACGGTGCCGTCGATGCGTGGCACAGTGCTCTGGAGACACTATCGGCTGTGGTGGTTGATCCAACCGTAGCAGAAGTGTTGGATGACCCAGCAAGCACGGCAGCGCAGCGCGCAGGCACTGTTTCAGCTGTTCTCGGTGACGATATGCCTGCAGGTATAGCGCAGTTTGTCAGCGTGATGGCAGAAAACCACCGCTTAGCGCTTGCTTCAGAGGTCGCGGCATTGTTCGCCGAGCTGAAGTCCGCACTGGATGCGGCGGCTAACGTAACGGTCACGAGTGCGTTCGATGTGCCGAGTGCAACACTTGAGCAGCTATCGACATCGCTGACATCAAAGTTGGGAAAAACAGTCGATATGACTGTCGAAACAGACCCCTCTCTTATTGGGGGAGCCATTATTAGAGCTGGCGATATGGTTATCGACGGCTCCGTTCGTGGGCGCTTGCACAAGCTGGCGACTGCGTTGAAATCTTGACAGAGGAACCGGTCATGCAACAACTGAACCCGTCGGAAATCAGTGACATCATTAAGCAGCGTATTTCGCAGCTTGATGTGGCCTCACAGGCGACAAACGAAGGCACTATCGTCTCGGTAACAGACGGTATTATCCGAATCCATGGTCTTACCGAAGTTCAGTACGGTGAGATGATTGAGTTTGAAGGCAATGTGTTTGGTCTTGCGCTTAACCTAGAGCGTGATTCAGTCGGTGCGGTAGTCCTGGGTGACTACAAGCAGCTCGCAGAGGGTCAGACTTGTCGTTGTACGGCCAGGATTCTCGAAGTGCCCGTGGGACCTGCGTTGCAAGGACGCGTCGTTGATTCTTTGGGTAATCCGATTGACGGCAAAGGCGCCATCGAAACCACTGAGACAGACGCGATTGAGAAAATCGCGCCGGGCGTTATTGCCAGACAGTCGGTTGATCAGCCGGTTCAAATTGGTCTAAAAGCTATCGATGCAATGGTTCCGATCGGCCGCGGTCAGCGAGAGTTGATCATTGGTGACCGCCAGGTAGGTAAGACGGCTATTGCGGTTGATGCCATTATCAACCAAAAAGGTACAGGCATTAAGTGTATCTACGTTGCTGTTGGCCAGAAGGCATCGTCTGTGGCGTCAGTTGTTCGCAAGCTTGAAGAGCATGGCGCGATGGACCACACCATTGTCGTTGCTGCTAACGCATCAGACCCAGCGGCAATGCAATTCTTGGCGCCGTTTGCGGGCTGCACGATGGGTGAGTACTACCGTGACCGTGGTGAGGATGCGCTGATCATTTATGATGATCTTTCCAAGCAAGCGGTAGCTTATCGTCAAATTTCATTATTGCTTCGTCGCCCACCCGGCCGTGAAGCGTATCCCGGTGATGTCTTCTACCTCCACTCGCGTTTGCTTGAGCGTGCTGCTCGCGTCAACGCTGATTACGTTGAAGCGTTCACCAATGGCGAGGTAAAAGGCCAAACGGGCTCACTGACGGCATTGCCTGTTATCGAAACACAAGCGGGCGACGTCTCGGCGTTTGTACCCACAAACGTTATTTCGATTACTGACGGACAGATCTTCCTTGAGGCCGATATGTTCAATGCGGGTATTCGCCCGGCGATGAACGCCGGTATTTCGGTCTCGCGAGTCGGCGGTGCAGCTCAGACAAAGATCATCAAGAAGCTGTCTGGCGGTATTCGTACTGCGTTAGCACAGTATCGTGAACTGGCGGCGTTTTCGCAGTTCGCATCTGACTTGGATGAGGCGACCAAAGCCCAGTTGGATCACGGTGAGCGTGTTACAGAGCTCATGAAGCAGAAGCAGTATGCACCACAGTCCGTCGCGGAAATGGGCGTTTTGCTTTATGCCGCCAACGAGGGTTACTTGAAGGCTGTCGAAGTTGAGAAAATAGCTGACTTTGAAGCGGCTCTTCTGTCTTACATGCATGCCGAGCACGGTGCATTGATGCAAGAAATTGCGAACGATGGTAACTGGAATGGCGATCGCGAAGCCGCATTTAAAGCGGGTTTAGAAGCCTTCATCTCAACTCAGACTTGGTAAACAACCATGGCAGCTGGTAAGGAAATTCGCACGAAGATCACGAGTATTCAGAGTACTCAAAAGATCACCAGTGCGATGGAAATGGTCGCGGCAAGTAAAATGCGCCGCGCTCAAGATCGTATGGAGGTAGGTAAGCCCTATTCGCGCCGAATGCGGGCCGTTATTGGGCACATAGCCAATGCCTCTGCTGAGTATCGCCATGCTTACATGCAGCAACGCGAGATAAAGCGCGTTGGTTATGTCGTTATCTCTTCAGATCGCGGACTCTGTGGTGGCTTGAACATCAATTTGTTCAAACGTGCATTGCAGTCAATGAAGGAGCATTCGGACGCGGGTCATGAAGTCGACCTTTGTCTCATTGGCGGTAAAGCGCAGGCGTTCTTCGCTTCAGTGGGGGGCAATGTGGTGGCAACTGTCCGCGACATTGGTGAGGAGCCAACGGTTGAGCAGCTTATTGGTGCAGTGAAGCACATGCTTGATGCATACGTTGATGGGAATATCGACAAGTTGTATCTCGTATCCAATGAGTTCGTTAACACCATGACTCAGTCCCCTACGGCTGAGCAATTGCTTCCTCTTGAGGCCGACTCGCAAGCGCAGTACGCACACCACTGGGATTACATTTATGAGCCCGATGCACGTGAGCTGTTAGACGGCCTTTTGGCGCGCTATATCGAAGCCCTGGTATACCAGGCCGTTGTCGAAAACGGAGCCTGCGAGCAGGCGGCTCGAATGATCGCGATGAAAAACGCCACTGATAATGCGGGCGAACTGATCGACGAATTACAGCTTGTTTACAACAAAGCACGACAAGCAGCGATTACCCAAGAGCTATCGGAAATCGTTGGCGGCGCAGCCGCTATTGGATAGGCGCAGTAACGCGCAAATTTAGATTTACTGCGGTGCCGTTAAAAAGCGCTGCAAAATAGCACAGAGGACTCAAAAATGAGTAGTGGAAAGGTTGTACAGGTTATTGGCGCGGTTGTTGACGTTGAGTTTCCTCGCGACAGCGTACCGAAGGTATACGATGCCCTGAATATCACCGACAGAGGTTTAACGCTCGAAGTCCAACAGCAGTTGGGTGATGGCGTTGTGCGCGCGATTGCGATGGGTTCATCGGAAGGCGTAAGCCGCGGCCTGTCAGTTGATAACACCGGTGCACCGATCTCGGTTCCCGTTGGTATCGAAACCCTCGGTCGTATTATGGATGTCTTGGGTAATCCCATTGACGAGCGTGGCCCAATCGGCGAACAAGAGCGCTCCGCTATTCACCGCGCTGCGCCAAGTTATGAAGAGCTTGCGGCCTCTGAAGAGTTGTTGGAGACAGGCATCAAAGTAATTGATCTCGTATGCCCGTTTGCAAAGGGCGGTAAAGTGGGTCTCTTTGGTGGTGCCGGTGTTGGTAAGACGGTAAACATGATGGAGCTCATCAACAACATCGCTACCGAGCACTCCGGTTTGTCCGTGTTTGCAGGTGTAGGAGAGCGAACTCGAGAAGGTAATGACTTCTACTACGAGATGCAGGAGTCAAAGGTTGTAAACGTTGAAAACCTGCCAGAATCGAAAGTAGCCATGGTCTACGGTCAGATGAACGAGCCGCCCGGTAACCGCTTGCGTGTTGCCTTGACGGGTTTGACGATGGCTGAAAAGTTCCGCGACGAAGGTCGGGACGTTCTGCTGTTCGTTGATAATATTTACCGTTATACGCTTGCGGGTACCGAGGTGTCGGCACTGTTAGGCCGTATGCCATCAGCTGTGGGTTATCAGCCCACACTGGCAGAAGAAATGGGTGTCTTGCAGGAGCGAATTACCTCGACTAAGACGGGTTCGATTACATCGATTCAGGCGGTATACGTACCGGCTGATGATTTGACTGACCCATCGCCAGCCACAACGTTTGCGCACTTGGATTCTACGGTTGTATTGAGTCGTGATATTGCGGCGAAAGGTATTTACCCGGCGGTTGATCCCCTCGATTCTACGTCTCGTCAGCTCGATCCACTCATCATAGGTACTGAGCACTATGAAGTCGCTCGCGGTGTTCAGTCAGTGCTTCAGCGCTACAAAGAGTTGAAGGACATCATTGCCATTCTCGGTATGGACGAGTTGTCCGAAGACGACAAGATGACCGTGGCGCGTGCGAGAAAAATCGAGCGCTTCCTTTCACAGCCTTTCCACGTAGCTGAAGTATTTACAGGCTCGCCCGGTATCTACGTATCATTGAAAGATACGATCACTGGCTTCAAAGGCATTTTGTCGGGTGAGTACGATCACCTGCCCGAGCAGGCATTCTATATGGTGGGCTCGATCGAGCAGGCTGTAGAGAAAGCCGAGAAAATGAGCGCGTAATCGGAGGCAGCAATGGCACTGACCATTCACTGCGATATTGTTAGCGCAGAAGCTCAAATCTTTTCAGGCCTCGTCGAACTGTTGGTTGCCAACGGTTCAGACGGTGAGTTAGGTATTACCTACGGTCACACACCGCTTTTAACCAACCTCATTCCGGGTTCGGTTCGCGTGGTGACCCAAGGTGGCTCTGAAGAGGTGTACTACGTCTCGGGTGGTTATCTTGAGGTGCAGGGCGATGTCGTAACCATTTTGGCTAACACCGCCGTTCGGGGTGACGATCTTGATGAGGCTGCAGCGGAAGAAGCCCGTAAAGCAGCGGAAGAGGCTTTGGCGAATCAAAGTAGCGAACTCGATTATGGGCGCGCATCGGCACAGCTGGCAGAGGCTGCAGCGCAACTTGCGACCTTGAGAAAGCTCAAAAACCGCGCAGGCCGTTAAGCAAGCAAGCGCTTTTCTTATTGAAGGACCGGCGAGCGTGTCACGTTTGTCGGTCGTTTTTTCTGAGACCTATTTCACCTAGCTCTTGTCATTTTGCTGTGACATGCTCACGAGCGTGCTCTGAATTGTAAAGACCTATGCTTGAAGTAATAGTGCTGGCCGCCGGCCGCGGTACGCGCATGCGATCCTCATTACCAAAGGTGCTCCACGCCTTAGCCAGTAAACCCATGATTCACCATGTGCTTGATACTGCACGCGCGCTAGAGGCATCCAAAATTCATGTGGTTGTCGGTCACGGTGCCGAGCTTGTCTCCACGGCGATTGCGGCTGATGACGTCACAACTTATGTTCAGTCCGAGCAGCTAGGTACGGGGCATGCTGCGCTTGCAGCGGCGCCGTATTGTCAGTCTGAGAGCACAGTTGTTGTGCTTTTTGGCGATGTGCCGTTGCTATCAACGGCTACCTTGTCGCGCGTTATTAAAGCAGCTGAATCAGGACCCGTATTACTGGCCGCATCAGTAAAGGATCCCCATGGGTATGGTCGCGTCATTCGTGATTCGAACGGAGCATTTGAGAGGGTGGTTGAGCAAAAAGATGCCAACCCCGAGGAGCTGTCTGTTTGCGAAGTAAATACGGGGGTCCTGGCGGCGAAATCTCAGAATTTAAACAGCTGGTTAGCCCGCGTGACGGACGACAATGCGCAAGGCGAATACTACTTACCCGATGCCTTAGGGCTGGCGGTTGATGACGGGTATAGCGTGGAGGTTGTGGTGACAGCTGACGAAGTTGAAACACAAGGTGTGAATGATCGCATTCAACTCGAAGCCCTTGAGCGCTCCCTACAAATTCGTCAGGCAGAAGCGCTAATGGCGAGCGGGGTTTACCTCTCTGATAAAAGCAGGTTCGATCTCCGGGGAGAGCTGGATTGTGCGGAAGACGTATCGATTGACGTCAACGTGCTGATTGAGGGCCACGTCAGTATCGGCCGCGGTGCCGCCATCGAAGCAAATTGCGTGCTTAAGGACTGCACGATTGGCGAAGGCGCCACTGTCCGCTCTTTCTCGCATATCGAGGGCGCGACGGTCGGGCCTGATTGCCAAGTTGGGCCCTATGCCCGACTGCGACCGGGCGCGGAACTTTCGGCAAAGGCCAAAGTTGGAAACTTTGTTGAAGTGAAGAACAGTCACTTTGGCGAGGGCGCAAAGGCCAACCATCTTGCTTACGTTGGCGATGCTGAAATCGGTGCAGGTTCCAATATCGGCGCGGGGACGATCACCTGTAATTACGATGGGGTTAATAAACACCGAACAGAATTGGGCGAAAATGTCTTTATTGGTTCGAACAGCACATTGGTCGCGCCGCTAAGCGTTGAAGACAGCGGATTCGTTGCTGCCGGTTCGACAGTCACCTCCCCTGTTGGCGAGTCTGAACTCGCCGTTGGTCGGGCAAAACAGCGCAATATTAAGGGGTGGAAACGCCCAGAAAAACCTGAGAAGTAGGAATTTCTATGTGTGGAATAGTGGCAGCGGCAGCTCAGCGCGAAGTCTCTGAAATTTTACTCGAGGGGCTTAGGCGGCTTGAGTACCGAGGTTATGATTCGGCGGGCATGGCATTGATTGACAAGAACCATGCGCTTCAATTGCACAAATATGCAGGCAAAGTGCAGGCGCTTGAGGATGCGAATGCGCAAAACCCTATCGCGGGTTTCCGTGGTATTGCGCAAACCCGTTGGGCGACGCACGGAGAGCCCACGTCTTTGAACGCTCACCCCCACCTTGCGGGTAATCGTGTGGCAGTTGTCCATAACGGGATTATTGAAAACCATTCACACTTAAGAGATGCCTTGATCGCTGAAGGCGTTGAATTTCTGTCTCAGACAGACACGGAAGTCATCGTTCATTTAATTCATAAAGCACTGATGTCAGGTGCAACGTTGTTAGAGGCAGTGCAACAAACAATTGCCCAACTCGAAGGTGCCTACGCGATAGCCGTTGTCGATATCGAACACGAAGACGAAGTGATCGTTGCGCGAGAAGGCAGCCCATTGGTGTTGGGTGTGGGCAGTGGCGAGACCTTTGCCGGATCAGACACACTTGCCCTGCGTCAGGTCACCGATACATTCGTTTACCTTGAAGACGGTGACCTTGCGATTTTGAAGCCAACCGGCTTTAAAATCTTTGACGCAAAGGGTGGTGCGATAGACCGCCCTAAAACACGCCTGACTGGTAGTGATGGTCAAGCTGATCGCGGTGGTTTCGAGCACTACATGCTTAAGGAGATTTATGAGCAGCCTGATCGGTTGCGCGATACGTTAACGTTTGAGTCACTCGATGACAGTTTGTTTGGTGAAAATGCGGCGGCGATCTTTGATCAGGTCCAAGCGGTACAAATAATAGCCTGCGGTACTAGCTACCACGCAGGCCTCGTTGCACGTCACTGGTTAGAAGCCCTCGCGGGCGTACCCTGCCAGGTGGAGGTGGCCTCTGAGTTTCGTTATCGGCGGTCGGTGGCCCTGCCCGGCACATTGGTCGTGACAATTTCTCAGTCTGGCGAGACGGCTGATACGCTAGCAGCGATTAAGCATCTATCCGATGACCATGCACTGGCTAAACTCGCTATTTGTAATGTCGACCACAGTGCCATTGTGCGCGCGAGCGATCTGGTGTTTCTCACGAAAGCGGGTCCTGAAATTGGTGTTGCCTCAACAAAAGCTTTTACAACTCAATTGGCGGCGCTGATGGTGCTTATGACCTGCATTGCCCGTCGCCAGCCAAAAAGTAGGCTTGATGAAGCACTTGTGATGCAGGCGATTGCTGAATTGCCCTCGGCGGTGGAGGCTACCATTGCACAAGACGCTAAAATTAGTGGTCTTGCGGCGTACTTTATTCAGCGCGATCACGCGCTGTTTCTTGGTCGAGGTGTTTACCACCCCATTGCTAAGGAGGGGGCACTTAAGCTCAAGGAGATCTCGTATATCCACGCAGAAGCGTATCCTGCTGGAGAGCTGAAGCACGGACCACTTGCCTTGGTCGACGATAAAATGCCGGTTGTAGCAGTTGCGCCTAAGGATGATCTGCTCGACAAACTGAAGTCGAACCTCGAAGAAGTTCGTGCGCGAGGAGGTCAACTCTTTGTTTTTGCTGACCAAGCCGTGGGGTACGAAAGCGGTCCGGGAGTCACCGTAATCGACGTGCCCTCGGTCTCAGAACTGGCAGGCCCTATTGTCTACACCGTCGTACTTCAATTGCTTTCTTACCACGTGGCTGTAGCCAAAGGTACTGATGTTGATAAGCC
This sequence comes from Halieaceae bacterium, assembly GCA_042090345.1. GTDB lineage: Bacteria > Pseudomonadota > Gammaproteobacteria > Pseudomonadales > Halieaceae > Luminiphilus. The sequence continues at coordinate 35,580 of JBELJN010000015.1, forward strand.
CCGTAATTTAGCGAAGTCTGTGACGGTGGAGTAAGTTTGTAAGTAGCAGTTAAAGGAATAAATATGAAACTCAATTTTTCAATTAAAACTCTTCTAATAATTCAAATTCTTTTAGTTCTATTGTTAATACCAATGGATATATTTCTCGGAGAGATAAGGTTAGATTATGTTCTTCCCCTTTATACACTTGTGTGGATTTTAACTTACTCTCATATTTCCAAAAAAAGTGAAGACTAGAAAAACTATTACATACAAAACTACTCAACCACGGTGGAGTAAATTTTGCACTCCATTTTCAGAACCATAATGTAAGTACATAAACTCGCTAATGTTAGGGAAAATTTTCTGGATGTTATGAAGAAATATCTAACCGGCTCCTTAACGCTCGTCCTGTGTATTTTTGCCAGCAGTATCCTGCTTGATATCGCGCAGTACTTCATCAACGGGAGGCCGAACCGTGACTTCTACGTTCTTCCCGGTGGAGTTTTCATGCTACTGATTCTTTTACCGGCCATATATGCCCTCATTACCGACTTAACTAAGAAAAGAAGTGAGTAACGTCTCTCTTGTACGCGTGGCGAAGAGGTTACGACAAACGATGTTGTTAAAGGCCCGGCTCTGCGTACCCATTGGTTCTTGGACCTCTCGGTCCAGCGAGCCGCCAAAAACTAAAATGCTTTTAGTAGACATACCGATGCGATGTGATGATTACTCAACAGACAAATAGCCGAGGCACTCGCTATACGATAGCAGTAACTGCCATAGGTGTACTTTTGTTGGGGGTTTATACATTCTTCGCATTAGCAGCAAGAGACGAAATTTATTACATGTGTGGAAACTTTAAAGCGGGAGTTTCCCACTCGAGTGTTTTACGGCAACTCGAAACCGTGAGTTTGTCGGCTTACAGAGTTGAAAACTCTGAGCAGGGTGAACGCGTTATTCACAGCAGCGCGCTTCACCGCAATTTACTTCGCTGTGAGATTACCTTCGATCAAGATCGGAAGGTTCGCTGGGCAATCTATCAATGACGACTGGATGGGCTTGTGTAGCGAGTCTGTTGGGTAAAACAAAAGCGCATCAAATGATATGAGTCACTTTGACTGAGGCTGTTGGTATGAAGAAATTCGTAATATGGAACTTATACATCAACATTGCGCTTCTCCTTATCGTAATAGGCTACGGGGCGTTTCAGCACCTCGTGGGTGCCGCGCTCGGAGAATGGTACTGGAAGGTTCTGCTTGGTTTGGTGGTGCTGACCGGACCACCCATCAATTATTTAATTTCTGCCTCAAGATCAAAAAAGACGTAAGTGGCGAGCGTTTAGATCTAGCCCTAACGTTAGTATTTGATGTTTTAACCATGCACACTTGCTTGCGACGTTGTGAGTTTATACCTAGTTGTTGATGACCTTTGTGGCGTTAGCAACCGCGCCTTGTCCTTCAAAGCTCTGAATGAGGATGAATACAAAATGGAAGCGTTTGGAATATTGGGTTTTATTTTTGGTTTGGCGGCGTTTGTTCGTTTGGAATTACTGACCAAAACGTTAAAGGAAAAGGGTGTTCTCGAAGAAAGTTATCAGGACGAATAACTCGGTGCGCGTTTGCGGATGGGAGTCAGTATTTGCGACTTAATCTCGCGTGCTTTTCTGACCCGCCCTTTGAAGATGTGGATGTACGAGGGGCTAAGTAACGGCCTCGGGCCACTCTGAGGCGCTGCAGATGTATGCGCCGTTTCCTTTACGACAGCGCTTTCTCAGGTATACTCGCCGGCTTCCATTTTTTGGCGCATCTAAAAGTTCGCGCCTTGTGAGGACATTCATGGCGAACAGTGCCGTTGGAATCATTATGGGGTCACGTTCAGATTGGGGCGTGATGGAAAATGCGGTTCAGATCCTTGATCAGCTAGGCGTTAGCTATGAGGCAAAGGTGGTTTCCGCGCACCGAACGCCCGATCGTCTTTACGATTATGCTCGGTCTGCTCGTGAACGAGGATTAAAAGCCATTATCGCGGGTGCGGGCGGCGCAGCTCACTTGCCGGGTATGGCAGCTGCGATGACGCCTGTTCCCGTGTTGGGTGTGCCCATCGACGCAACAGTATTACAGGGCGTCGATGCGTTGATGTCCATCGTTCAAATGCCCAAAGGTGTCCCAGTTGCTACCTTCGCTGTTGGAACGCCGGGTGCGATTAATGCGGCGTTGTTCGCTGCTGCCATGCTTGCCAACGAAGATGAAGCCATTCGCGATGCCCTTGATCGCTACCGTGAAGCACAATCTGCGGGTGTCCCCATTAATCCGTTCGACTAAGAGCGAGAGGGTCAATGTCAAAACGTCTTGGAATTATTGGCTGCGGTCAGTTGAGCCAGATGCTTGGAGAAGCAGCGAATCGGCTTGGTTACGCCGTGTGCTACATGTGCGTAGATGAGACGCCGGTTGTCGCGGGTCTGGGCCCTATTTACTACCCTGAGCAACTCAATGACTTTCTTGAGCAATGCGATGCGATCACGGTTGAGCGAGAGAGTTTGCCAGACGACATGTTGCTTCGTGCCGCTGAGGTGGGTTTAGCGCCAAATTATGAGGCGTTGGTTGTACTTCGCGAACGCGACACCCAAAAGGCAATGTTAGACCAGCTGGGCATCCCCACTTCGCCTTGGTCTTTGGTTTCATCAGCAGATCAGTTAGGTAGTGCCTTGGCGCAGTTGCCAGGCCAGCATGCGCGCTGTAAACGTACATTGGGTGGCTACGACGGCGGTGGTCAATGGCGGATTGATCGTGATTCCCTAGACCTTATTCCCAAAGAGGCTTACCCCGTTATTGCCGAAGCAGAGATCGCCATTGATCTCGAGTACGCCATCATTATTGGGCGCGATGTGAATGGGCACACAGCGTGCTACCCCATGACTGAAAATGTCATGCGTGATGGCATTTTGATCGGGAGCTTTGTCCCCTCTGGCATCGACGAAGAAAAAGCGGCTTTGGCCGAGGAGTACGCCAATCGGCTGGTAACCGCTATGGATTACGTGGGCGTCCTCGCCATTGAGTTCTTTCTTACTGAAGGTGAGCTCATTGTTAATGAGATTGCGCCTCGCGTACACAATACGGGACATTGGACTATCGGTGCTGTTGGTGCAGATCAATTTACGCAGCATGTGGGCTGTGTGATGGGTGAGCCTGCTCGCAAGCCAGTGTTTACCGAGGCGGCCTCAATGGTGAATCTACTCGACGATGCGCTTCCAGCGAAAATGCCTCAGGGCCCTATTCGAACGCTAATCCAGACCTATGGAAAAGGCATCCGCAAAGGTAGGAAGCTAGGCCATATGACGCTCATCGGGCCGGATGCGTCAGAGATTAGGCGTGAGGCAGCCCTGCTAATTTCAGAGCTTCACGACGCCTAAAGTCGGCACGCGCCAGCCCGTAAGCTGACGGTGAGAAATGGATTTGCACTTATGGACACGACGCTACTGTTCACCACAGGCTTGATGTCGCTTTCATATTTAGTAGTTGCCTTCGTCATCACGCCTGCTAACGCGCGTTATTTGCTGGCGGGCTACAACACCATGAGTGAAGAGAGGCGTCAGGCCTTTGATATTGACCGTTATTTAACGATATTTTTTTAACCTTTTTTCAAAAAGCTTACCCTCTTCCCGCCCTTATCACTGTTAGTGCTGACGGCTTTTCTTGAGGCTGAGGACGCGATAATCGCGTGGTCAATCATTCAGAGTCTGCCCTTTGCATGGTTTTTATGGAGGTCTTATGCCTTCCAGCGCTGATATTTTTCCTGAGCCCATTCAAACCAAGCACTTTCTACTAGAGCTAGTTGCTGAATCTGACTTTGAATCGCTCTACGCAGTTGCATCCGATCCACTGATTTGGGAGCAACATCCGGAGTCAAATCGCTGGCAGCGGGATATTTTTAGTGTGTTTTTCTCGAATGGGCTGGCCAATGACCTTGGTTGCTTTGTTATTCGTGAACGCCTTACACAAGAGGTGGTCGGTTCTACTCGGTTCTACGGTTATGACGAGGAGGATCACAGTGTCCGCATTGGCTTCACATTTCTCGCTCGGAAACATTGGGGTAGCGCTGCAAACCGAGAGATCAAAGACGCGATGCTCGAGCGCGCCTTCAAGTTATGTGATTCGGTACTCTTCGATATAGGGCCAGAAAATATACGTTCGATAACAGCCGTAAATAAACTAGGAGGCGTTTATAGTCACACTGAGTCGCCGACGAAGGCGGTTTATGTTTTAAAGTCGAGCCAATGGACGCCTGTTGTTTGAGCCCATCAAGACGGTTGTATTTGTAAGTCACAGTAGGGAGAGCCTCTTTTGAAAACATCTCCAGCAAAGGTCAACTTCAATCAAAAGCTCTCTCTTTTTAGAGAGCAATGGAGCCCTAAAGTCATTGCCGAAATGAATGACTATCAATTCAAGCTAGTGCGACTAGAAGGCGAGTTTGTTTGGCATCATCACGAAGAGACCGACGAGACCTTTATTGTGCTCGAAGGTGAGCTCACCATTGACCTTGAGTCAGGTCCCGTACTGTTGTCTGCGGGAGAAATGTTGGTTATTCCCAGGGGTATGCGCCACCGGCCGCACGCCACTTCTGAAGTTAAAGTGCTGCTGGTTGAACCAAGAGGTGTTGTCAATACGGGCGATACGGCGTCTGAGCTAACAGCGGCTCAGGATGTCTGGGTGTGAAAGGGTAGAATTATGCTGCTAAAGCGGCTCGTTTAATGCCAAGGTGGCTCTATCTCGTGCTCGCGGTGCCACTGCTGTACGCAGGCTTCGTGCAGTCTTTCTGGGGAAATGACCCCTATCTAGGATGGGCCATAACGGTGATTGCCAGCCTCATCATTGCGAACCCCCTTTCTTCATATGCTCAGCAGTCCCGTCTTTCAACGCGCCGACACGATGCCGTCACGATCTTCGTGTTCGTTTTGATTATGTGGATATCACTGGGTGTGGGTGAGTTACCCGAGAAGACTGAAATGATGCTGGATCGATTTCCCGAGCCGCGCATTACCGGGTTCTAGTTGACGGTCTTTCTCAGGCGCGCATTTTTGAATGCATCTGCCCTCAGTTGAGAAACAATGGTATTTCCGGTTGTTTCGTTTTCGATGCCGACAATTTGGACTCGATAAAACAACTCGCCCGAGCGTGATTCAACTGCGACTTTTGCGTCCAAACCTTGGCCATTGAGCGTTGAAATCACTTCGTCGGCACGCTGTCCGCTGTCGTATGTATCAACAAAAACAAACCAATTATCCCGCATAGGCAGTGATCTTAGTCGAACGGGTTGCTTGGCCAGTGGCGCCTTTACCGGTGCTGTGACCCGAGCACTAGGGGCGTTGTTAGCCACCCGCGCTTTTGGTGACGTTTTTGGCTCGGACATTGCACTTTGCTTTTTCTCACTGTCTTTACCTATCCAGAACGGGCCTGCGTTCAATGCTTGCGCCGCCCATTTTGATGCCATGGAGGCGTCTAATTTCGAGGAAAAACCGGCAGCTCTGACACGATAGTAGGTTTGACCCTTCACCTCGGCACTCGAGATCGATAAATTCATACTGGGGATCTTGTTTCGCAGTAAAGCCAGGCGCTCATTGGCGACGGCTTGCGTTTTATGACTCTCGAGATTGACGAACCACAGACCGCCACTTTGATTGGGAGGCACAGAACTCGGCGATGTCCCAGTTGATGCGGAAGCTTTGGTCGCAACAGCCGTGGCAGGTGCTTCCCTCGTTGACTGGGCAATAGCGCGCTGGGCCCGCTCCGCCTCGCGATCTTTTAGGGCCTCGTTCTCATCGGCAAGTTCTGTATTCTTTTGTTGCAGTTCACTGATTTGGAGCTGAAGTGCAGCGTTATCAGCTACTAAGTCGCTGTCTTGCGAAGACGCCTGATTTTCTGAGCGCTTTAGTGCGCGAATCGTATCTTTAAGCTCCGCAATTTCCGCGGTCGCTGTGCTTTGTGAGTCCAGCCAGAGTCCGCCCATGCCGCCGGCTATAACAAAGCCCGCTACGGCCACTAACCAGGGTAGTTTGGAGCCACGATTTGGGGCGCTCCCTGCTTGCGCTTCACCGTGGTCGGTTAGTATGGCGTCTGCGCTCGAAGCAGAGTGCACATCGGCTGAGCGCCCTGTGGCTCCCTCGGTCCCCTCTTGCGCTGAGGGCTCTTCATTCGCTGAGGGCTCTTCATTCGCTGAGGGCTCTTC
>JBELJN010000015.1:41883-53405 GCA_042090345.1 Halieaceae bacterium
CGCTGAGGGCTCTTCATTCGCTGAGGGCTCTTCATTCGCTGAGGGCTCTTCGTCTGTTGAAGGCTCTCCATTCGCTGACGACTCTGAGGATGGAGGTACCTCAAAGTCGTCATCTTCAAGCCAATCAGTACTTTCATCGATCTCTGCGTCTTCACCACTTTGAGTTGAGGGCTTCGGTTTAAGCCCATCAGCCCATTCAGAGGGTGGTGTGAGTACGCGTTTTTTGTCGTCGTCTTTTTCGCCCATGCTATAACCTCCGAAACTCCACCAAAGAGTAGCAGAAAGGTGGGCGCTTGGTGCTGAGAGTGACGTTGTAAATGACGGTTTCTAGTACACTGTGACAATGGACGTATCAGATATTCTCGATGGCTTAAACGAAGCTCAACGATCGGCAGTTGCTGCAGAGCGTTGCAATCAATTGGTGCTCGCAGGTGCGGGTTCGGGTAAGACCCGTGTTTTGGTGCACCGTATTGCGTGGTTAATTCGTGCAGAGGGCGTGTCCCCTTATGCCGTGATGGCGGTAACCTTTACCAACAAGGCCGCGAAAGAAATGCGTGGGCGCATTGAAGAAATGCTTGGCCGCCCTACGCACGGGCTATGGATTGGTACCTTTCACGGTCTTGCGCATCGCTTATTGCAGACTCACTGGGCTGAAGCGGGCCTCCCACAGAATTTTCAGATTCTAGACAGCGACGATCAATTGCGATTGGTGAAGCGGATCTGTAGAGGGCTTGGCTTGGATGATGCTAAATGGCCTCCCAAGCAAGCGCAGTGGTTTATTAACGGTCAAAAAGATGAGGGGCTAAGGGCCAAACATATCGACCCGCCGATGGGTGATCTCTACACCAAAACCATGGTGCGAATTTATGAAGCCTATGAGGAGGCTTGTCAGCGCGGCGGTCTTGTCGATTTTGCTGAGCTGTTACTGCGCGCGCACGAACTTTGGCTGAGGTCTCCCGAGACGCTCCGGCACTACCAAGAACGTTTCAATATTTTGCTCGTGGATGAGTTTCAAGATACAAACTCGATACAGTACGCCTGGCTTCGAGTATTAGCGGGCGAAGCGATACCCGTGGTTGCCGTGGGCGACGACGACCAATCTATTTATGGTTGGCGCGGTGCAAAAATCGAGAATATCCAGCGATTCACACACGACTTCAAAGACACCCAGACGGTTCGCCTTGAACAAAACTACCGGTCTACAAAAACAATCCTAGACGCTGCAAATGGTGTGATTGGCCATAATTCGGGGCGCTTGGGCAAGGATTTGTGGACTGATGGTGATGAAGGAGAGCCGATTAAGCTCTATGCAGGTTTTAATGAGCAAGACGAGGCTCGATTTATCGTTGAACAGATTCAAGCGTGGACGGACGAGGGGAATACCCGTCGATCGAGCGCTATTCTATATCGCTCCAACGCACAGTCGCGAGTCATCGAAGAGGCGTTGATTAGGGTGGGCCTCCCCTACCGGATCTACGGCGGCCAACGATTCTATGAGCGACTCGAAATCCGAAACGCACTTGCTTATCTGAGGCTCATGACCGGTCGTGGGGATGACCCTGCACTTGAGCGCGTCATCAATACGCCAACTCGCGGCATCGGTAGTAAAACGATTGATGAGCTCCGCTCGGTGGCGCGTGAACACAGTATCTCCATGTGGCAGGCCATAGAGCTTGTTCAGGAGCGAGGCTTATTGGCAGCGAGAGCGCGATCCTCAGTCGCAGGCTTTGCTGCACTGATCAACGAATTGGATAGCGAGACGCTTGAGCTTCCCTTGGAGGAAATGGTCGAGCATATTATTCATCGAACCGGACTTATTGACTTTCACAAAGCAGAAAAAGGCGAGCGTGGCCAGGCACGGGTCGAAAACCTGGAGGAATTAGTTTCCGCAGCTAAGACCTTCAGAGCAGAAGACGAAACGCTTTCTCCCGTACAGCAATTTTTAGACAGTGCTGCGCTCGATGCTGGCGACAGCCAAGCCGATCCCTATGAAGACAGCGTGCAAATGATGACCTTGCACTCTGCAAAGGGTCTTGAGTTTCCGCTTGTGATTTTAGCTGGACTTGAGGAGAACCTTTTTCCGCACCGCATGTCTGTCGAAGAACCGGGGCGACTGGAGGAAGAGCGCCGGTTGGCCTACGTGGGAATTACGCGTGCGCAACAGAAGCTATTGATTACCTATGCCGAGAGTCGACGTCTTCATGGGAGTGAGACTTACAATACGCCCTCCCGATTTGTGAGAGAGATACCGGCCGACCTGATTGAAGAGGTCAGACTGCATGGCGGCTTGACTCGACCCTTGGTGGAACGGTTGCAACAGCCTATCGGGAGCGCGAATGATTCTGGACTTCGTTTGGGGCAGCGCGTTCTTCACCCGATGTTTGGGGAGGGCATGGTTCTCAATATAGAAGGGCGAGGTGCAAACGCGCGCATCGAGGTAAACTTCGCCGAGGGAAGCAAGTGGTTGGTCCTGCAATACGCTAATCTGCAAGCACTGTGAGGCGCGCATGAAAGAGAGAACTGTTCTACCGGTAGCCATTGTCTGTCTCCTGCTTTTGTGGGTGGGCACGTTAGGTCTCTGGGCGCTGGATTCACAAAAAAAGGACCCGGTTTCAGCAACGCGCTCGCAAGTTGTAAGCACCCAGGAAATTAAGTGGAAGCTTGTGACGACATGGCCTAAAGGTTTGCCCGGCCTCGGCTCTGCACCTGAAAATTTTGCGCGCCGTGTTGAAGAAATGAGTAATGGGCGTCTCAGCATCCGGGTCTATGGCGCGGGCGAAGTGGTGCCGCCTTTTGAGGTTTTCGACGCCGTATCGCAAGGTGTTGCGGAAATGGGACATGGGGCCTCTTACTACTGGAAAGGTAAAATTCCCTCATCGGTTTTCTACACCGCAGTGCCATTTGGTATGACCGCGCAGGAAATGAATGGTTGGTTGCATTATGGCGGGGGCCTGGAGCTATGGCGTGAGCTTTACGCGCCTTTTGGTGTGCGGCCGTTTGCTGGTGGCTCCACGGGTGTTCAGATGGCGGGTTGGTTTAATCGGGAGCTGAAATCCGCCAATGACCTAAAAGGTTTGAAGATGCGTATCCCCGGGCTTGCCGGCGAGGTCTTTACCGCCTCGGGTGGCACCTCAGTGCGACTCGCGGGTGGAGAGATCTACACCTCTATGCAGACCGGTGTTATCGACGCGGTGGAATGGGTGGGTCCTTATAACGACCGTACATTAGGGCTGATGGAAGTTGCCGAGTATTACTATTACCCCGGTTGGCACGAGCCGGGCGCAATGCTCGAATTTACGGTGAATCAGGATGCATTTGACCGTCTTTCCCCAGATCTACAGGCAATCGTTGAAGGTGCGGCCCGTGCGACCAACCAGGACATGCTCGATGAATTTACCGCTCGTAACAATTCGTCGTTGACGGCACTTCTTGAGGAGTACGATACAAAGTTGCGGCCATTACCCGACGATGTATTGGATATTTTGCACAGCAATGCGGTCATTGCCTTGGATAAGCTCAAACAAGATGACCCTATGGCGACTAAAATTTCTGAGTCGTATCAAACGTTCCTTGATGGTGTTCGTACCTATCATGAGATATCAGAACGCGCTTACCTAAACGCAAGAGATCGGGTGTTGCCACCCATATCGTTTACTGACCAATAGTTCGCGTGCGTTTTGCGTTGTCGATGGCAACGTAAATAAATTCGCCTTCGGTAACTTTTATGGGATCGCCATCGTGTTGTGAGTTGATCCACACTTCGATGAGGACACGAACCGAGCTTCGTCCAATATCGAGAATGTCGCAATAGCAACTGACGACCGCACCGACATGAACAGGCGTTAGAAATGACATGCCTTGAACAGCAACGGTTGCTACGCGCCCCCTCGCCACCTCCGCCGCGGCAACTCCTCCCGCAATATCCATTTGAGACAGTAGCCACCCACCAAAGATATCCCCGTTTGCGTTTGTATCTGCAGGCATAGCCACGGTTTGCAGGGCTAGTTCGCCTTGAGGTCTGGGGTTTTCATCAATTGGGTTCATTTATGACTCCAAATCGCGCGGTCATGGTTATGTCTCTCGTCAAATGTACTGCTTGTTTGACCCGTTAGATCAACGTCCCATCATGCTTGGTAGCCAGGTGACGATATCAGGAATCAGCCAAAGCGTGGCAAGAAGGCCTATCTGAATGAACACAAAAGGGATCACACCCTGATATATGTCGCTCGTTGCCACCGAATCGTCGGCGACTCCACGCAGATAAAACAGTGCAAACCCAAAAGGTGGTGTCAGGAATGAGGTTTGGAGGTTAACAGCGATCATGACACCCAACCAGATGGGGTCAAACCCCATGGATAAAAGAATCGGTGCAACGATCGGCACGACAACGAAGCTGATTTCAATAAAGTCGAGAATAAAGCCCAACAAGAACATGACCAACATGACGATCAACAACGCAACGTGTGGCCCGCCACCGAGTGTTTCGAAGAACCCTTCGATAGCCTCATCACCACCAAACCCGCGAAACACCAGTGAGAAAAGGGCGGCACCTATTAAGATAAGGAAGACCATGCTGGTGGTCTGCATGGTTGATCGTGCGATGTCTTTGAGAACAGATAGGTTGAGTGCATGTTTGAAACTGGCAAGCGCCATCGCTCCCACGGCGCCAACACCTGCCGCCTCTGTGGGCGTTGCAGCACCCAAAATAATGGACCCTAAGACAACCGTTATAAGCCCCAGAGGTGGAGCAATTGCCCCTAACACCGTCGTGCCGGGTGTCGCAGCCGCCTCCTTAGGTGCAGGGCAGTCCGACGGATTGCGCCAACCAACGAACAACAGGTAGCCTAGGTATAAACCCACTAACACAAGGCCCGGTAATAAAGAGCCCACAAACAGATCGCCAACCGAAACTGTCTGCGTGTTAATGATGCCGCTTTGGAGTTGGGCTTGCTGATAGGCGGTCGACATGATGTCGCCCAGCAGTACGAGGGCAATAGAGGGTGGAATAATCTGGCCCAGCGTTCCGGTTGCACAAATTAGACCGGTTGCAAGCTTGGGGTTGTATCCCGCGTTTAACATAGAAGGCAGTGCGAGGACGCCCATGGTGACGACGGTTGCGCCAACAATGCCGGTGCTCGCGGCGAGCAGCGCGCCAACAAAAATGACCGCCATCCCTAAACCACCGGTTCGATTGCCCAAGGCATTAGCCATTGCTGTAAGCAGTTCTTCAGCAATTTTTGCACGCTCCAGTGTTACACCCATCAGTATGAACAAGGGAACGGCCACTAAGGTCTCGTTGGTTATGGTGCCAAACATTCGACCGGAGAGCGCGGCAACGAAACTCGCATCAAAATGACCCGCAATCACACCAAAGGCTGCAAATAACAGTGCGGTTCCACCTAGGGTCAATGCCACTGGAAAGCCAAAGAGCAATAAAATACAGACGCTTGCAAAGAGAGCGATCGCTAACTCACCTTCAATCATGGGCGGGCACCTCGCTCAGCTCAATCAACCCTACGATGATAGCGCTTACGGCCTGCAAAAATAGCAGTGTGCCCATGGCGGGTATCAAGGTCTTTAACAGGAAGACGGCCGGTATTCCGCCGGGCTCGGGTGAGGTTTCCATAATCGACCAGCTCTCGGAGACGTAGCTCCAACTGCCGAATACGATGAGCAAACAAATAGGTATTGTGAACAGGACATGCCCTAGCGTATTGACCCAGGTTTGTTGGCGCTGGTTGAAATTACGATAAAACACATCGACGCGAACATGCTTATCTGCCAACAGGGTGGGTGCGGCGCCCAGCATAAACAACGCACCATGCAGGTACAGTACCGACTCCTGAGCTGCGATGGCGCCTTGTTCAAAACCGTAGCGCAAAATGACAACGCTGGTTGTCACGAGAGCCATAGCGATACTTGCAAAGGCAACACTTTTACCAATGGCTTGATTGGTGCGGTTGATGGTCTGCGCAAAAGTTGCCCAGTAGTTCACTGTGTTAACCCGTTTCTCAAGACGACGTTGAAGGTTATCATCGAGTGAACCGCAATTGCAGAGAGAATCACCGTGCTTACTGTACTGTCCCCCGCGAAAACGCTTGATTACGAAACAGCGCCCATTACTCAGTCAGCGACGCTACCCAGATTTATGGATCAGTCAGCGCTCCTTGTTGAGGACGCAAGAGGCTTAAACCCGGACGATATTCGTGCGCTGATGGGTGTTAGTGAACAAATAGCCCACTTAAATCATGAACGCTTTATGAATTGGCAGTCAGAATCAACCAGCGACAATGCCAAGCAAGCAGTTCTTGCGTTTAAAGGCGATGTTTACACGGGTTTGCAAGCAGAGACCCTGTCAGAGGATGACCTCGACTTCGCTCAAACGCGATTGCGCATTCTCTCTGGTTTATATGGACTGTTGCGTCCGCTGGATTTAATGCAACCCTATCGACTCGAAATGGGGCTTAAATTTACGAATCAGCGCGGTAAAAATCTCTACGAATTCTGGGGAGAGCAGCTGACCGACACCTTAAACGCTGACCTTGTAAGTGCGAAAACGGAGGTGTTGATCAATCTGGCTTCGAACGAATATTTCAAAGCAGTAAAGCCAAAGCTCCTTAACGCCGACATCATCACTCCGCAGTTTAAAGACCTGAAAAATGGTCAGTACAAAATGATCTCGTTCTTTGCCAAAAAAGCGCGAGGTCTTATGGCGCGCTATATCATCGATAACCGCATAACAGAGCCTGAGGCGCTGAAATCGTTTTCGGAGGCGGGGTACTACTACAGCGATGAACAGTCGCAGGGTGATCAGTGGGTTTTTCTGCGCGACGAGGTGCCGACTTAAGCATCCTGCTGTTGTTTAAACGGCAGTAAGGTGGCGGCTTCATCGCGATAGCGACGAACGTGATCGCAATCCCTTCGGCAAAAATCAGCAACCGCGTCCTTGAGTCGTGGTTCGCTTATCCAGTGATTCGAATAAGTTAGGGTGGGTTCAAACCCCCGCTGAATCTTGTGTTCGCCTTGTGCACCGGGGTCAAACCGCGACAGGCCTTTCTCAATACAATATTCGATACCGCGGTAGTAGCAGGCTTCGAAGTGCAAAAAATCAAACTCTTTGAGGCAGCCCCAGTAACGCCCGTACAGTGTTTGACCGTCGACAAAATAGAGCGCGGCGGCAACCGGATTCTCCCCCTCATGTGCAATCACCATAACGGTATCTTCGCCGAGTGAAGGGCAGACGCCGGTGAAGAACTCACCGGTTAAATAGCCCTCGTGACCACTGCGTTTTAGGTACGTCGTCTGGTAACAGTAATAGAAGAAATTCCAATCGGCCTCGGATATTTCTGCGCCAGTTTTTGTGCTTAGCCATAGGTTCTGAGCTGTGATTGCGGCACGCTCTTTTTTAAGTGCTTTGCGCTTTCGGCTGTTAAATTCAGCTAAGAAGTCGTCAAAATGGTTATACCCGCGATTAAACCAATGAAATTGAGTAGTCATTCGTTGCACTAAGCCCAATTCAGATAACGCAGAAGACGTCTCCTCCTCGGGAAAGAGAATGTGCCAGCTGGAGATCTTCTCAGATTCGCACCAACCGGTGACCGCGTTGATAAAACTTGGCAGCGCGTCGCTATTGTTCGCTTCGGTCCAAATTCGCGGTCCTGTTGCGGGGGTAAAGGGAATGGCTGTCACAAGTTTTGGGTAGTAATCCAGGCCACTTCGATGCCAAGCATCGGCCCATGACCAATCGAACACATACTCACCGTAACTATGACTTTTGAGAAAGCCCGGCGCCATTGCAATAGATTTCCCATCGTCAAAAAGCGCCAAGTGGCAATTTTGCCAACCAGAATCACCGTTCGTACTGCCGGACGATTCGAGGCCCTTGAGAAAGCGCTGTTTTAGAAATGGGTAGCCTGAAGAAAAGGCCTGCTCCCACTCCTTGTCAGGAAGGTCTTCTACATTGGGAAAAATTCTAAGTTCCACGCGGCTACCGGACTATTTGCATCGTTGTTTATACGGGATAGACCGCAAAGTGTCCCAGCAGCCCCATCGCAATAATGAGTCCTATCCATTTACTCTCGTTAAAGGCTTGGAAGCAGGTCTCGCGTGAACGATTGCTGATGAGTCGCTGATGCCGAAAGAAAAGCGCTGCGACAACGGCAATTGAAGCGAAGTAAATGATACCTAGCTCAAAGCTGAAGCCTGTTGCCACAAAACAAGCCAGACACAGAAGCTGTAAGAATAGGATAATTCGTGTGTCTGCCTCGCCGAATAGGATAGCGGTCGATTTGATGCCTACCTCCAGGTCATCTTCGCGATCAACCATTGCGTATTGCGTGTCATAAACAACAACCCAAAGCAGGTTAGCTACAAACAACCACCAAAGACCTGCGGGGAGTTGGTTTAATGTTGCGGCAAAGGCTATTGGTATGCTCCAAGAAAACGCCGCCCCCAATACAAACTGTGGCAGGTGGGTAATGCGCTTCATAAATGGATAAACAATAGTCAGCGCAGCGCCGACGACAGAAAGTTGGACGGTTAGCCAGTTAATTTGGATAACGAACCAGAGTGCGATCCCGAACAAAACGAGAAGTAGACTTAAGGCCTCAAAAACAGAAATCTCTCCGGTTACAAGGGGCCTGTCGCGCGTTCTCTCAACGAAACCATCGAGGTTTCTATCGGTCAGATCGTTCGTGGTACAGCCCGCCGAGCGCATGACAACGGACCCCACAACGAACGTAACGAGTAAAAACAGTCCTGGTACCCCCTCAGATGCAATGATCAGCCCCCAAAGCGCCGGAGCAAGGAGCAAGTAAGTACCGATTGGCTTATCAAAACGCATCACCCGCAGTAACGCAGCGAACTTACCTGATGTGAGGGATACCATGGTTTAAAGCCTTTATTTGAAGTTGCTGTGAGCTGCAGCTGTCGATTATACGTGTGCGAAGGCCTCGAGTGTGCGTGTCCAGCGCTGTTCGATTTTTTCTGCGCGCTGTGCATCGGCACTCACCATATTTGATGCAATATCTTGCGCCTTTTCGAGTAATTCATTGTGCTCAGGTAGTCGAGCAACTCTGAAGGAGGAGACGCCCGTCTGTCGTGTTCCCAGCACTTCGCCAGGCCCTCTGATTTCGAGGTCTTTTTCAGCCAGGACAAAGCCATCTTGAGACTCACGCATGACCGTTAGCCTGTCCCGTGCAGTCTGGCTCAAGGGCGACTGGTACATCAATATGCAGTGACTCTCAACTGCACCGCGGCCCACTCGTCCTCGGAGCTGGTGAAGCTGCGCTAGACCGAATCTTTCCGCGTTCTCGATAATCATTAAGCTCGCGTTTGGTACATCAACACCGACTTCTATTACCGTGGTTGCGACCAGAATATCGAGGTCATGATTCGCGAAGGCCGCCATGATGTCTCCTTTTTCTTGGCTGGAGATCCGGCCATGCAGGAGTCCGATGCGCAAGCCCGGCAGCGCTGCTGCTAATTGCTCTGCAGTGACTTCTGCAGCTGTGGCATCCAGTGCCTCACTTTCCTCAATAAGCGCGCAGACCCAATAAGCTTGCCGACCCTGCTGACAGGCATTGCCGACGCGCTCGATGACACTTTGTCGTCTGTCGTTATCGATGAGTGCGGTGGTAATCGGCTTACGACCCGGCGGGAGCTCGTCGATTGTTGAACAATCCAAGTCTGCATACGCCACCATTGAGAGCGTTCTTGGTATAGGGGTCGCTGTCATAGTCAGCTGATGCGGCGTGATCTCGTTGAGTCCGCGTTGTGTCAGCGACAGTCGTTGATTAACACCAAACCGGTGTTGTTCGTCGACTAACACAAGACCTAGTGACTTAAATACCACTGCATCCTGAAACAACGCATGCGTACCCACAATAATGTCGACCTCGCCGGCCTCGATACGCTCAAGCGCCGCCTTGCGCGCTTTACCTTTGATTTGCCCTGTTAGCCACAGAACGTTAATGCCAAGCGGTTCAAACCATTTCTGAAAGCCTGCGAAGTGTTGCTCTGACAGTAGTTCGGTGGGCGCCATAAGCGCGACCTGGTGCTTTGACTCGACCATATGCGCGGCTGTCAGTGCGGCAACGAGTGTTTTCCCCGACCCAACGTCGCCTTGTAAGAGACGGAGCATTGGCGTTGCTTTACGAAGGTCAGCTAAGATTTCTCCACAGACTCGTTGTTGAGCACCAGTGAGGGTAAATGGCAGTCCAGAGGTAATGGCATCAGCGAGTTTGCCTTGAGAATTCACCGGTGCGGCGGTCTTCTCGTGTGTTCGTGCGCGTCGTGACAAGAGCGACAGTTGATGGGCCACGAGCTCCTCCAGTGCCAGTCGCAGTTGGGCGGGATGCTCACCAGCAACAATCGCAGCGGTGTTGGCATCCGGGGACGGACGATGAAGAAATTTGATCGAATCGGTAATCGAAGGACTGTCTCCGGGTAGCCCCGTGAGGAGGTCTTCTGGAGGGTTTTGCGTGAGGTAAGTGAGCGCCTGTTGCGTTAAATTTCGCATGGTCGACTGGCCCATACCTTCTGTTACGGGGTAGACCGGTGTCAGTGCTTCTTCTAATTGCGGCTCCCGGTCTCCAACCACATATTCTGGATGTGCGAATTCGGTGTTACCCCCCACCATTCGCGGCTGCCCAAAGAGTGTGATGGTGTCGCCTATGCGAAGCTGTTGCGCCTGTGCTCGCCGAAAGTGGAAAAAACGCAGCGTTATCAACCCCGTACCATCGTCGACTTTGACGATTAAGGTCGGGCGTCGACCTCTGGCGATTCCAGAGGCGCGGATGGTTCCGCGCACTACCGCATCCATGCCCTCTTTGAGTTCACCTATGCACGAAAGGCGCGTTTTATCTTGATACCGAAGAGGAAAGTGAAACAGCAAGTCTTCCACAGTCTCAAGGCCCATGGACTCAAGCTTGCTAAAAACTTTAGGGCCAACGCCTTTAAATTGTCGGAGTGGCAGTTGAAGAATATTGTTCGACACAGTGAGCTTCGGTTACCTTGCACCTTTGATAATAGCGGGACGAAGGCACTAAGGTGAAGACTCCAAAGGTAATGATCATAGGTTTTGGTGACTTGGCAACGCGTGCGCTTCCTCATTTCAGGCAGGTCGCAGAGGTAATGGGCGTCTCCCGAAACCCAGAGCGGCTGTCGGATGCCACGCACAAGCGGATCTATGGTGACTACAGTTCGGTTGAAGGCCTCGCAGAGGCAGCAAAGACACAGCCGGATTACCTTATTTTTACCCCGGTGCCCAGCAGTCGTGATGTGACCGGTTATTCACAAGGGTATGCCAAGGCCGCTCAAAATATCGCCGATGCTGGTTTGCTAAAGGGTGTCAGGCGAGCAATTTTTGTTTCATCAACACGGGTTTACGCCGAAAAATCGGGGGGTTGGGTAGAAGAAGACTCACCGCTCGCAGCGGGTGACCCTTTTGTCGACGCGTTACTCACCGCAGAGGCCTGCTTTCGGCGTTCCGTGACGACGACGGTGGTGCGTCCCAGTGGCCT
>JBELJN010000016.1:0-53097 GCA_042090345.1 Halieaceae bacterium
AACCGCCGACACGGGGATTTTCAATCCCCTGCTCTACCAACTGAGCTACCTGGGCTAATCTGAAGAAAGTACTTCGGAGGGCGCGTATTAAACCGTTGAGTTGTTTAGCCGTCAAGTAAACTAGGCGATTGCGGCTTCATTATCCAAGCTCGCCTCAATCTCACTGCTTTTAGCGTCTTTCGTCA
Source organism: Halieaceae bacterium (assembly GCA_042090345.1). Taxonomy (GTDB): domain Bacteria; phylum Pseudomonadota; class Gammaproteobacteria; order Pseudomonadales; family Halieaceae; genus Luminiphilus. Next base: position 186 of record JBELJN010000016.1, read on the forward strand.
TATCGCGATTGGAAGCGAGCACCGCGTAAACAGCCGGCAGAATTACTAACGTAAACAGTGTTCCAATGAGCATGCCAAATACCAGCACGGCACCAATGCTATTTCTCGCTTCTGCGCCGGCACCCGTCACCAAAACTAACGGAAAATGCCCAAGGACGGTTGCACCCGTTGTCATCAGAACAGGCCGTAATCGGGCGATCGCACCGTTTTTGATCGCCGCAAGCTTCTCAACCCCGGCAATGCGCTCCTGATTGGCAAAGTCGACAATTAATATCGCGTTTTTGGTAACCAGCCCCACTAGGGTGACAAGACCGACCTGCGAGAAGATATTAATGGTGCTGAAGTTGAGGAAGGTAATCGTCAACGCGGCAAACAACGCCAGTGGTATGGACCCCAAGAGAATGATGAGGGGATCTCTAAAGCTATTGAACTGTATGGCTAGAACCAAGAAAACAAGTGCGGTGGCAATCAAGAGTACACCGGCCATGGTGTTGCCTTCACTTCGTAATTCACGCGATTCACCCAGGTAATCGAGTACATATCCCTCCGGGAGCATGCGGCTGGCAATGTCTTCGATGATCTTAAGGCCTTGATCTTTTGTGGTGCCGGGAAGGATGGCGCCATAGATCTTAAACCCGTCTTTTTGTTGAAACCGAGTGAGGGCTCTAGGCTGAGTAGATCGACTCAGCGTTACCAGCGAGCCAAATGGCACAAGTTCGCCGTTCGGAATGCGAACTGGGATATCGAGCAGCGCTGAGGGCGAGCTTCGCTGCGCATCCTCTAACATTGGGATAACGCGATAAGCACGTCCCCGTTCGTCGAAGCGTGTCACGTAGGCAGGCGAAACCATTAGCCCCATTTGTGCAGAGAGGTCTCCCAAGCTCATGCCAAGGTCAGCTAAACGCTCCTTGTCTATTTCAAACTCGGCTTCAACGCGATCAATCTTGATATCCGTTTCGACAAACAGAAAGCTACCGGAGGACTGGGCTTCGTCGACTATTTCTCGCGCAACGTCGAGCATATTCTCATTGGTGTCTGAGGACGTAATGACGACTTCAACATCAAATCGGCCCGCCGATGGCAAGGAGGCCTCTTCGAACGGAATGGCGGAGACAATAGGAGAGTTCTTTATGATCTGGTAAATCTCAAAAACCATATCTGTGACCCTGCGATCACGCTCCTCTGGTGGCACAAACTCCTGTCCACCAAACCCGCCATTGGGCTGTACGATTTGCCACATGTAGGAGGGCTCGGGCTTTTCCTCCAGCGTAGAAACGACCTGATAAAAACCTTCGTAAGTCTCTTGTAGCGACGATTCTGGCGCTGATTCAAAAACCAAACCGAGACTGCTTTGGTCTTCAACTGGGGAGAGCTCTTTGAGCGAGAAAAGATATAGCGGTGCCGATAGCAAGGAGAAGAAGACACCCGCCGTGATAAGTTGATAACGCCATTTAAGCGAGAAATCGACGACATGGGAGTAAGCGTCAGCCGTTGCGTCAAAGCGCTGGTTGACCCAGCGTGTGGTTCGGGACTCATGTCCCTTATCAGGACAGACCCACGCACTCAGGACAGGAGACAGGGTCATGGCGACGAAGCCGGAGATGAGAACAGCGACAGCTAGCGCGAATGCGAACTCTCGAAAAAGCACACCAGAAAGGCCTGATAAGAAACCAATGGGTGCGTAGACCACCGCAAGCGTTGCCGTCATGGCAACGATAGGTCCGAGCAGCCTTCTCGAACTAGTTAGGGCCGCTTGAGATCGACTCATACCGGCCCTCAAATTTCGAGCGACATTTTCCACCACCACAATGGCGTCGTCGACCACCAAACCTACCGATAGGACGATGGCAAGTACCGTCAGAAGGTTGAAAGAAAAGCCAATGACGGACATGGCGGCCACGGCACCGAGTAGGGAAATAGGTATCGTCATGAGCGGCACAAGCGCGGTTCTGAATGATCCCATCAGTGCGACAACAACGAATCCGACCAGCAGGATGGTCTCGCCTAATGTGGTCACGATTTCTCGAAGCGAGTCACGCATGTAATTTGAAATATCGAACGCCATGATGAGTTCGAGGTCTTCAGGCAGTACCTTATTAATATCTTCAATGCGATCGTACAGGGCGTCGGCAACGGCGATCTCACTTGCACCAGGGGCCGCATAAATTGGCAGGAATACGACAAGGTCCTGTGCATAGCGACTGCGCATTTGCATGTCTTCCATGCCAAGCTCGATGCGAGCTACGTCTCCCAGACGGATTTCTGCGCCTTCTTCAGCCCGGATGATCATGGACCGGAAGTCGTCAGCGGTCCTCGCTGTCGCATCTGTCTTCAAAGTGATGCGCTGAGTTGCACTTTCGCTGGCGCCCAATGCACCAATGACATTATTGCTCTGTAAGGTATCTCGCACGTCGTGCGCGGTTACGCCAAGAGCCGCCATCTTCCAGGCGTTGAGCCAAATCCGCATGGCAGGCTTAACACCGCTGTTCTCAACACGCTGAACATTCGGAACGGATGTTAACTGTGGCACGATATCGCGTTGAACGATGTCAGTAACCTCGCCTAAAGACCGCGTCTTGGGAACACTGACCGCCAGATAAAAACTGGCGTAGGGGCTGTCCGCCCGGCTTACCTCAATGAACGGATCTTCGGCACCGTCTGGCAGTTCAAGCCTAATCTGACTCAGTCCTGATGACAGCTCCGCGAGCGCGTCTGTGCTGTCCTCGTTGAGCTGCATCCAAGCGGTGACGATGCTCTCGCCCGATGTGGTGACGGACTCAACGTAATCGACCCCTGGAATCGCGTTGGCGACGCGCTCAATGGGTTCGGTGACGAAGCCTTGTACCGACTCGGCCGTCGCGCCAGGGTAGGGCGTGATGATCTGGATCGAAGAACTTTGAATAACCGGGAACTGCAAAACGGGGATATCTACCGCAGAGCGGAGGCCGGCGAGAAGAAGAAACAGCGACACGACAATCGCAATGACGGGGCGTTTTACAAAGATGTCATTCCAGCGAGGCCGGTTTTTCAGATCCGCCATAATCACCTCGTCCCAGAATAAATACGGGCAAGTACGCCGTCTGAGAGCTTAAATGAACCGGTGGTCGCAAAAAGCGCCGTTTCATCTAAGTCCGCAGTGAAGATCGCCGAGTTTGCGGTTTTATCGATGAGCGTGACCCGCATTGGCACAGCACGCAGGGGCTGTTGAGCACCGGCTTCGGCGTCTGCTAATTCGAAAATATAAGTGCCCTCGGTGTCCCAACGGATACTGGCGGGTGGGAGCTCATACACAATACTTGGTGTGCCACTAGCCAACTCGACTTGAAGCAATTCTCCGTGTTTTAAGCGAGCATTTTGCGTCATTGCTCGTACGTCGAAAGTGCGCGTGGTGGCGTCGATGGTGTCTGAAACAACAATCACCCTCGCTGTTCCTAAAAGAGAATTATCGAGGTCGAAAATATTCACGGTATCGCCTACACCAATTCGTGCAAGACCTTGTGGCACCTTGAAGTCGATCCACCGTTTCGCACCCAAGCCGGTGAAGTCAGTGATGATTTCGCCGCTATCAATCATGTCCCCCACGACGTGGGTATAGATACCCATGCGGCCATCAAAAGGCGCCGTTAGCGTCAGCCGTGTCAATTGTGCATCGATGGCACGGATCTGTGCGTTCAACGCGTTAAGACGGGCTTCTTGGACGTCGATGTCATCCTGTGCAATGAGCGACTGCGCCTTAAGTTTTCGGCTTCGTCCCAATTGGGTAATCGTCAGGTCACGCTCTGCCCTGAGTGCCTCTTGTTGGGCGGTGAGGTCGGCTGAAAACAGTTCAAGCAGCGGTTGTCCTTTTTTGACCGCTGCGCCAGATTGAAACGGGAGGGCGACGATTCGGCCACCCACTTCAGGGCTAATCTCCACATATTCTGGACGACGGACAGTGCCACCCAAACGTCGAACAGGCGTGTGGGATACGGTACTCACCTTCTGTGCACTGACCACTTCATAGGGTTCTGGAAAAGAGGCGCCAAAGGCGATGGCGGCAGTAATCTGTTGGTATTTCACTGTGGCCAGCGCGCCAGTTACCAAGAAGCAACCGGCTACCGTAATTGCCCATGGCAAGACTCTGCGCATTTAAATATCTCTCGTAAGGGTTTTATTTAATTGGACTGTGAGGGGGGAACGTAGCCTTCCGCGTGGTCATGTTCACCACCGCTTAGAAAAAGCTCCATCTGTTCCGATAGGTATTTACGCGCATCGGGATCCATCATATTGAGGTGCTTTTCATTAATAAGCATGGTCTGTAGCGCTTGCCAGTCGCCCCAAGCTTGCTTTGAGACCGAGTCAAAAAGGGCTTGTCCCTTTGCTCCGGGAAGCGGCGGTCGATCGAGACCTTCGAGCTCTTTGTTGTAGCGGCGGCAGTGTACGGTACGCATTCCAGAAATCCTTAGTATGAGCTCACACAGTGAGTGACTGCAGTATTTTGACCACAGGTGCCGGTAGGCCCAGCGTCAAAGCGCGCGCTATTGTAAACCAGCCGTAACGGTCACCGTCAGCTATTCTTGACACATTAGTCTCAACGCGACAAAGCACAGGCGTAATATCGAGCCGAAAATGGCTGAAGGTGTGTGTATGTACGGCTTGATGCGCAGGTGGTTTAGTCGTGACGAGTCGATACTCAGAAAGCCACGACATCACGGGGCTGACAGCTTCAACCTGAGATTCATTCGTTTGAATAGCAGAGGCTTCAGTATTTTGTACTTCCGGGAACGACCAGAGACCACCCCAGATACCGGATGGTGGACGCCTTTCAAGTAGAACATCACCTTGTTCATCTACGCAGATGACGAAATAGGTGTTGCGAGTGGGAATCGCCTTTTTAGGCTTCTTCCCCGGGTAGGTGGCTTGCGTGCCGGCAAGTCTTGCTTGGCAGTCGTCAGTCAGAGGGCAGAACAGGCACTCGGGTTTCGACTTTGTACACAGTGTCGCACCCAAATCCATGATGCCTTGGGTGTAATCAGCGGTCCGCTGATGCGGTGTCACCTGCTCTGACGCAGACCAGAGCGCGGTGAGTACGTCGGCCCGACCCGGCCAACCCGCGATAGCGTAATACCGGGCTAAGACGCGCTTTACATTCCCGTCAAGAATAGGCGCCCACCCGCTATGCCCGAGGGTGAGAATGGCGCCTGCTGTGGATCGTCCAATCCCCGGTAACGATTCGAGTCCCTCTACCGAGTCCGGAAATTGCCCGTCGTAATCGCTTGCAACAACGCAGGCTGTTTTGTGCAAATTGCGTGCACGAGCGTAGTAACCCAGACCCGTCCACAGGCTCAATACGTCATCAATAGGAGCCTTTGCTAGGTCCTCTACCTCTGGAAACCGAGCCATAAATCGGGTGTAGTAGGGTATGACTGTTGCCACCTGAGTCTGTTGCAACATGATCTCTGAGACCCATACGCGGTAGGGCGTGCGATTGTACTGCCAGGGCAATGATTTGCGGCCATGTTCATCAAACCACGTTAATAGTCGCTCTGAGAAGGGAGGCAATTCGTTCATAAGATGAGCTGACTGGCGCTTTGCTATACAATTTGCCGCCTAGTGTAGCGCCTCATAGGTGCGGTCGACTCAAGTTTAGGAAAAACAGATGGACAACGCTCAAACGACAGTTCGTTCAGCAACCGTGTCTCGAGACACATTGGAAACACAAATTACTGTCTCGATCTGCCTCGATGGCACCGGTAAAGCAGAGTTCGATACAGGGTTACCTTTCTTGGAGCACATGCTCGATCAAATTGCTCGACACGGCATGGTTGACCTGAACATAAAAGCGCATGGCGACCTACACATCGACGCACACCACACCGTTGAGGATATTGGTATTACGTTGGGTCAGGCGTTGGCCCAGGCGGTTGGAGATCGCCGCGGTATCTTGCGCTACGGGCATGCTTATGTGCCGCTCGATGAAGCCTTATCGCGTGTTGTGATTGATTTTTCTGGTCGTCCCAGTCTCCATTACACCGTCCCCTTTACGCGCGCATCAGTCGGTGACTTTGACGTGGATTTATTCGCAGAGTTCTTCCACGGGCTCGTTAATCACGCGCAACTTACGTTGCACATCGATAATTTAAAAGGCGAGAACAGCCATCACCAAGCCGAGACTATGTTTAAGGCATTTGGTCGTGCGCTTAGAATGGCGGTATCCGCTGACGAGCGTGCCCCCTCGGCAATGCCATCGACGAAAGGCGTTCTGTAAGGCGATGACACAAACAGTTGCCGTTATCGACTACGGCATGGGTAACCTTCACTCCGTAGAAAGTGCGCTGCGCAAAGCCGGTGCAGAGGATGTTGTTGTCACGGCCGAGCGCGCCCCGATCTTGAACGCAGACCGTGTCGTTTTTCCCGGCGTTGGCGCCATTCGTGACTGCATTAGTGAATTCAGACGTTTGGGTTGTGATGAAACGTTGAAGCGTGTCATTGAAGCAGGCACACCGGTGTTGGGCATTTGCGTAGGTATGCAGTCGCTGATGACACACTCAGAGGAAAACGGCGGCGTTGTTTGTCTTGACTGCCTGACGGGTCCCGTTGCGCGGTTTCCACATAACCATCGCGATGAGATGGGCGTCAAACTGAAAGTCCCGCACATGGGTTGGAATCGGGTGAGGCAGTTAACACCGCACCCGATGTGGAACAACATAGAAGATAATGCCTACTTTTACTTCGTACACAGTTTTTATGTGCCCGCTGATCAGTGCCAGTTGGTGAGCGGAGTTTTCGAATACGGCGTTACAGGGTCAGCCGCGGTGGCCCATCAAAATTTGTTCGCAACGCAATTTCATCCGGAAAAGAGTCACGACAACGGTGTGAAGTTATTGGCAAACTTTTTAGATTGGGACGGTAGATGTTAGTCATTCCAGCGATAGACCTAAAGGACGGTCAGTGTGTTCGTTTGCGCCAAGGCGACATGGACGATAGCACCGTGTTCTCTGATGACCCCGTAGCGACCGCCGCACAGTGGGAGCAATCTGGCGCGCGCAGGCTGCATATGGTTGACCTTAATGGCGCCTTTGCCGGCACCCCCAAAAATGCCGCTGCGGTCAAGGCTATCACGCAGGCTTTACCCAGCCTGCCAGTTCAAATCGGTGGTGGAATTAGAGACTGCAACACGATTGAGAGCTATTTAAACGCCGGCGTTCACTACGTCATCATCGGCACCGCTGCGGTAAAGAATCCTGAATTCGTCCACGAGGCTTGTGCGCGTTTTCCGGGACACATTATTGTCGGTATCGACGCCAAGGCGGGGTTTGTTGCCACCGATGGTTGGGCGGAGACCAGTACCGTACAAGCTGTGGATCTGGCGCGCGATTTTCGCGATGCCGGTGTCGAGGCAATTGTCTACACAGACATTGAGCGCGACGGCATGATGCAGGGCGTGAATATCGCCGCGACTGTCAATCTGGCCGTTGAGGGTGGGCTTCCTGTCATTGCGTCGGGGGGTGTCACCGACATCGAAGATATTCGTTGTCTAGCAGAGGTTAGCCATAACGGTATTGTCGGCGCGATCACTGGGCGTGCAATTTACGAAGGCACTTTGAATGTGGCTCAAGCGCAGGCGCTATCAGACCGGTTGGTGCGCGGCTGATGGCGCTCGCCAAGCGCATAATTCCCTGCCTCGATGTTGATCGGGGACGTGTTGTCAAAGGGGTCAATTTTGTTGGCATACGCGACGCCGGTGATCCTGTGGAGATAGCGCGTCGATACAACGACGCGGGTGCCGACGAAATAACCTTTCTCGATATAACAGCGACGCACGAGCAGCGTGATACCACGTACCGCACAGTTGAGCAGATAGCATCAGAGGTTTTCATACCGCTTACTGTTGGCGGAGGTGTGCGAGCGGTAAGCGATATTCGCACACTGCTTAACGCGGGTGCCGATAAGGTCAGCATCAACACGGCGGCCATCTTCAACCCTGAGCTTGTGAAAGAGGCAGCAGAGCGCTTCGGTTCACAATGTATTGTCGTTGCCATGGACGTGAAAGACCTCGGTGATGGCTCGGGTCGATATGAACTCTTCACGCACGGTGGTAGGAAGGCGACTGGACTTGAAGCGGTGGCCTGGGCAAAAAAAATGGCAGAGTTCGGTGCGGGCGAGATTCTGTTAACCAGTATGGATAGGGACGGCACGAAGGACGGCTACGACCTTGGCATTACACGCGCCATTTCAGATGCCGTCGATATACCGGTAATTGCCTCTGGCGGCGTTGGCAATCTTGACCACCTCGTAGATGGATTCACTGAAGGTCGTGCCGATGCCGTACTCGCAGCCAGTATCTTTCACTTTGGCACTTACACTGTCGCCCAGGCGAAAGCGCATTTAGCAAGTGCGGGTATTCATGTCCGGCGCTAGCCGCGGGCGTTACTTATTGAGCGCTTTTACTTCCTTGGTCGCCTGATCTGGGGCCGCAAGTTCAGAAGGCGTCACCTCTGAACGTTTTGCGTCAATTTGCTTATAAACATTGATCCCCTTCAGCAGGGTGAATGCCTCGTATAACTGGTTGTCGTCTTCCCGCAAGCTGGCCATCTCCTCGGTTTCGGAGGCTTGCGCTTCCTCGGTGTTCTTCAGGCTGCGATTCAAATCAGCCTCTCGAAGTCTGCGCCCCTGCTCAAGACTTGTAAGCTGCGCTCGCTCTACCACTACGTCGGGAACGATGCCCTCTGCCTGAATGGATCGGCCGTTGGGCGTGTAATACAGCGATGTCGTCAATTTCAGTGCTTTGGTCTCTGAAACCGGTAATACGGTTTGTACTGACCCTTTGCCAAAACTGCGGGTACCCATGATTACGGCCCTGCCTCTGTCTTGCAGTGCACCGGCGATAATCTCTGAGGCACTAGCCGAGCCGCCATTCACCATTACGACTATTGGGACATCGGGTAATAGCTCTCCCGGGTCTGCTTCTAAGACTGTTTTTGACTCGGGGTGCCGGCCTTGAGTGTAGACAACAAGACCGCCATCTAGAAAGCTACTGGCCATTTCAACGCTGGCGTTGAGCACACCGCCAGGGTTGTTTCTGACATCGAGCACAACACCCTTAACGGGCCCTTTTTCGAGGGCATCGAGCAAGGCGTCAGCGACCTCTTTTCCCGAGTCGCGCTGAAAGCGAGATACGCGAATGAGCCAATAGCCAGAATCTATTTCTCTCAACCGAACGCTGGGGACGTCGATGACCCCGCGGGTGACAACGATATCAAGCGGTTGGCTCTCACCGGCCCGGCCAATTTCAAGCGTCACGGTGGTGCCTTCAGGGCCCCGCATGTAGGTTGAGGACTCGTTTGTCGACATGCCTTGAGTAGACGTGCCATCAATTTTCAAAATGACATCTCCCGCTTGAAGTCCTGCGTCCTCTGCTGGCGAACCGTCAATAGGGGTGACGATGGAAATAAAGCCACCGCGGTAACCAATTTCAATCCCAAGACCCGTGAACTGGCCCTCAGTTGATTCCTGCAAATTGCTGTAGCCGTCGTCTGTTAAGTAGGCCGAGTGCGGATCAAGGCTAGTCAACATACCTTTTACGGCCATTTCGAAGAGTTCGGCGTCGGTGACTTCCTCAACATAACCTCTGCGAATGGCATCAAAGGTGTCAGCAAAGAGTTGCAACTCATCAAATGAAATACTGACCGGCTCGCCAGTCTTAGCTGGGTCCGGTTCCGGTTCAATCGCCTGTACGGACTGCGCCGTTTTGACGCCTACCGCCACTGGATCCTCCGTTTGGCTCCGAGCCTCCAAACTTGTGAGTGAGAATGCCGCCGTCAGTGCCGCAACAAAAAGGTGATTGCGCGGGCGTCGTTTATTTGGGGTAGTGATAGTCATCGTTTTATCAGTCTCACTGAATCCATTTAGCAGGGTCTACGGGCACACCGTCAGAACGTATCTCAAAATACAGAGCAGGGTCCGTAGCGCCGCCGCTTGAGCCGACTCGCGCGATTTCCTCACCTGGCGCGACCCAGTCGCCCGTTGTTTTCAAGAGGCTTTCATTTCTACTGTAAAGGCTCATCCAACCATTGCCGTGATCGATGATAGTAAGCAAACCCTGACCTCTGAGCCAATCTGCGTAGACAACTCGTCCGAAATGAATGGCACGGACCGCCGTTCCACGACCGGCGGGCATGAGCCAGCCCTGCCAGCGAAGATCGCCACGATCGCGTTTCTGCCCAAAGCGCGTTTTGCTTGGGCCTTTAATCGGTGCACGCAGCTTACCTGCCGTCGAGGCAAAGTTTTCAAAATCACCGAGCAAATTAAGATCGGCCATTCGTCGAGTGAGTTCTGTTAAAAGCGTATTGAGACGAGCGAAGTCTTCCTTTAGCGCCTCAATTTGTCGGCCGTCGCGCGCGAGTAAGGCGCTGAGCTCGGCGATGATTGATCTCTGACTATTTCGCTGTGCGAGCAGATCTGCCTGTTGTTTTTTCAGCTCCTTTTGCTTGTGCTCTTGATCGGCCCGGATTGCCTCTTGTTCCTTTTGATTCGCGTCGAGGGTGCTGACCGCCACTTTGAATGCGTTTATCTCCGCTAATTGTTCACGCAGCAATATGTCAAAATATGCTCGATGGCGCTCGGTTTCATGCGCACCACTGTCACCCAGTAAAATCTTTAAATCCCCGCCTTGGTTCAAAATAGAAAACGCACCTAAGGCGCGCTCTAATTCTGATTGCCGAGACGCAATATCGCGCTCTAGGAATACAGCCTCGGCCTCCAAGTTGTTGATTCTGCGATTCAGCATCTCAATGCTGCGGGTGCTTTGTGCAATGGATTGATTCGTCGTTGCGATGACTGTGTCGGTGTCACGAAGCGCACTTTGAAGCTTGGCACGTTCGCTGGATCTCGAGATCACCATACTTTCTAGAGCGGCGATTTCTCGATTAACACGAGCAATTTCCTCATTCGCTTCCTCTGCCGTGGCCGGGTCGTCAGCGGGTTGTGCAGCCGCTAAAGGTGTGGCAAAACTGAGTCCAATGCCGAGTAAGGCGGCACAAACACTAAAAGGCGAAAGCGGCTTCACGGTGGATTATTCGACGGCCTGTAGAAGCGACGTTCCCGTCATTACGGGAGGCTTAGGAAGGCCCATGAGATCGAGCACCGTCGGTGCTATGTCAGCAAGAACGCCTGGGGCTTCTCTGAACCGCCTTGGATGGGAGCCGATATAAAATAAGGGCACTGGTTCGGTGGTATGTTGAGTATGGGGCTGCGCTGCGTGGTGGTCATGCATTTGCTCACAGTTCCCATGGTCTGCGGTAATCAGTGCCTGCCCACCGGCCGCTAGAACAGCACTTTCCAGCCTTGCTACACACGCATCGAGCGTCTCTACTGCCTTCACGGCGGCATCAAAATTTCCCGTATGACCTACCATGTCACCGTTAGCAAAGTTCACAACAATGAGCTGATGTGACTGTTTCTGAATGCTGTTGACGACCGCATTGGTTACGTCATCGGCGGACATTTCCGGCTGTAGGTCGTAGGTGGCGACATTGGGCGATGGAATAAGAACCCGCTCTTCGCCATCGAAAAGCGCTTCGCGCCCACCGCTAAAGAAAAACGTCACGTGGGCGTACTTCTCGGTCTCTGCAATTCGCGCTTGCTTCAAGCCATGTGCGGCGATGACCTCGCCCAAGGTGTCCTCAATTACGTCAGGGGCGAATGCAACCGTAGCCTTCACACCCTCATAGTATTCGGTGGTTGTGACAAACGACACGTTGGGTTGACGACAAGAAATTTCAGTGAAGGTTGTATCGGTAAGAGCCTGCGTCAGCTGTCGCGCTCGGTCAGCTCGGAAGTTCATAAACAGTACGGCGTCACCGTCCATAATCGGTGCGGCGTCGCCAATGCATGATGGAGCCACGAATTCATCGTTTTCGCCCCGCGCATAGGCCTCTGTCAACGCCTGTATTGCGGAGTCGCAACTAAACGCAGCCTCACCTTCGACCAAAAGCTTTGCTGCCGCTTCAATGCGGTCCCAGCGCTTGTCTCTGTCCATGGCAAAGTAACGACCTTGTACCGTAGCTATGCGCGCCGCCTTCAGCGAGGCGAGCTCTGCTTCCGCGCTTTCGATCGATGCTTGTGCGCTTCTCGGTGGCGTATCTCGCCCATCCAGAAAGGCATGCAAATAAATGGCTTTTGCACCACGTTGGTGAGCCAGTCGTGCGGCCGCAAAAATATGGGCTTCGTGGCTGTGGACGCCACCGGGAGAGAGCAAGCCAAATAAGTGCACAGCGCCATCGACAGCGACTGCGTTGTCGATAGCATCACAGTAAGCGCTATTCGTGTCGAAGTCGCCATCGGCAATCGCTTTATCAATGCGCGTGATGCTTTGATAAATAATTCGACCCGATCCCAGACTCATATGCCCAACTTCAGAGTTACCCATTTGACCCTGGGGTAGCCCCACATCTAGGCCCGACCCGGATACAAGTGTTGACTCTCCTTCACGCCATAGCCGGTCAAACGTGGGTGTTTGGGCATGGAAGATCGCGTTGTTTTCGCTCGCTTTTCGGTATCCAAACCCATCCAGAATGACAAGGATTGCAGGTGAAACAACGGGGCTAGTTGGGGGCATAAGGTTTCCTCTAAGCGCACGAGACATTTTAGCAGTCATGGCAGGCAAAGATCACCTGTGTCACATGTTGATAGTGCCACTGGAGAGGGTGGTATGAAGCACGTATACTCCGTCGCACACAAACCATCCCGTAAGGCCAGAGAGCACCCGTGTCGTTCAGTCATTTCTTGATTTTCATCTCCGAGCAGTGGGTCTTGGTGTTTGCGCTACTTTTGAGTCTGAACTTGCTGTTGTTCACTGAGTCTCGCAAGGCTGGGCCCGCACTGAGTCCTCAGCAAGCTATCAATCTTACTAATAGAGAAGGTGGCATTTTTCTCGACGTTCGAGACGCAAAAGAATTTAAGCGTGCCCATATCTCAGAGGCAGTCAATATACCGGCTGCGAATTTATTAGGCCGACTGGGCGAGCTCGAGAACTACAAGGACAAGCCCGTTATTGCAGTGTGTCGAATGGGGACCAACGCCAGTGCAGCGGTTAAACAGCTAAAGGCCAGTGGTTTTAGCCAGGCGCATCGAATGGCGGGCGGTATGATGAATTGGGACGAGCAACGTTTGCCGGTGACTAACAAGTGAAACTAGTAACAATCTATACAACTCGATGGTGCCCATTTTGCGTCCGAGCCAAACAACTCTTAACTGATAAGAGCGTCTCGTTTACCGAGATTTCGGTGGACGGTGACGCGCCCTTGCGTTCAAAGATGGCAGCGATGGCGGGTGCAACAAGTGTTCCGCAGATATGGATAGGCGACCAGCACGTCGGAGGTTGCGACGAATTGTATGGCCTCGAGCGGCAACAACGATTAGATTCCATACTTCAGGAAGAAGCGTAACAAACGTCGAATACAGGAGACACCGCAATGGCGGAAGAGCAAGCTGCAGGCGCAGCGCAAGATGACCAAGTACAGCAACAGTTCACTATGCAGCGCATGTACACCAAAGATATCTCATTTGAGTCGCCCGCGACGCCCGATATCTTTCGGCAGAACTGGCAGCCAAGCGTTAACGTCGACCTCAACACACGCTCAGCAAAGGCCGACGAAGATGGTAATCATGAGGTGGTGCTATCGATCACCGTGACGGCGAAAATTGAAGATAAAAACGCTTTTTTGGTCGAAGTTCAGCAAGCGGGTATCTTCTTCGCGTCAGGTATTGAGGCCGAGCCGTTGAAGCAAATTCTTGCAACGGTCGCACCTAACATTCTGTTTCCCTATGCGCGAGAAGCCATCGATAACATCGTCGTAAAAGGCGGTTTCCCAGCGTTAATGCTCGCCCCTGTCAATTTTGATGCACTGTACGCGCAGGCTATGGCGCAGCAAGCAGCACAGGGTGGTGACCAGCCCGCTGAGGGCGCAACTCACTAAACAAGCTGGCTGAGCTTTCGCGTAAGGGTATTTCGTCCCCAACCGAGAAGCTCAGCAGCTTCTGCTTTCTTACCCGCGGTGTGCTCCAGCGCCGCACTCATCATAATCGACTCGATTTGAGGTATGGCGTGCTTGAGTACATTCGTCTCTCCGGCCAGAAGTCTGGTTCTTACCCAATCTGAGAGCTGCTTTTCCCACGAACCATCGGGCTGTGCGCCTTGATCTTGCTCTGATACCAGTTCTGGCGGGAGATCACTCATTAAAATGGTATTGCCCGCACCCATCACCGTAAGCCAGCGGGACGTATTTTCAAGCTGACGAACATTACCTGGCCAATCCAATGCGCTTAGATAATCTCTGGCCTGTGCGGATAATTCTTTTGTGGGTACACCGAGCTCTGAGGCGGCTTTTGCCAAGAAATGATTGAGTAGCACAGGTATGTCTTCGCGGCGGTCGGCGAGCCTTGGTACGTTTATGCCAATAACATTGAGGCGGTGATACAGATCCTCACGGAATGACCCTTCGGCGACAAGTGACCTCAGGTCTTGGTGCGTTGCAGCAATAACTCGAACGTCTGTCTTGATAGCAGTAGCGCCACCGACCCGGAAAAACTCGCCCTCGGCAAGTACGCGAAGCAATCTGGTTTGCGTGTCGTGGGGCATGTCGCCAATTTCATCGAGGAAGAGTGTTCCGCCATTGGCTTGTTCAAAGCGCCCCTCTCGCTTTCCAGCTGCCCCTGTAAAAGCACCTTTTTCATGACCGAACAGCTCTGATTCCATCAGATCTTTGGGGATGGCTGCCATATTCAGTGCAACAAATGGGGCTTTTGCTCTAGGGCTATGATGGTGGAGCGCCCGTGCCACGAGTTCCTTACCTGAGCCAGATTGACCACTGATCAGAACGGTGATGGCGCTTTGAGATAGCCTGCCAATAGCTCTGAATACCTCTTGCATTGCGGGCGCATTACCAATGATTTCTTTGCTGCGATTAGGGTCATTTACGCTATCAGATGGTGCTTTTTGGGTGTAAGCAAGCGCTCGAGAGGCAACCTCAAGCATCTCGTCGATGTCGAAAGGCTTTGGTAAATATTCGAAAGCGCCGGATTCATAAGAGGTGACGGCGCTATCCAGATCAGAGTGCGCAGTGGTGATGATAACGGGTGTGTCAGGTACGGTAGCCTTGAGCTCTTTAAGCAGCGTAAGGCCATCCATTCCTGGCATTCGAATGTCACTAATAATGGCTTTAGGTAAGTCGTGCTCAAGTGCGCTGAGTAACTCGTCTGCATTCTCGAAGGTCTTGCATGCGATGTTGTCTCCGCTCAGCGCTTTCTCAATCACCCAGCGTATGGAGCTGTCGTCATCTACTACCCAAATTTGATTTCCATCTGTCATGTTAGTTATCCATAGGTAGAAGTAGCGTGAAACAGGTATGCCCGGGTTGGCTGCTGGCCTGAATAACGCCACCGTGCCGCGTTAAAATCATTTGTGAAAGCGAGAGTCCTAGACCGCTACCCTCAGGCCTTGAGGTCACCATCGGTAGGAAAATAGATGACATAAGGTCTTCGGGTATGCCCGGACCGTCGTCGATTATTTCAAGAGCACAAACCAGCTTGTGTCGCTGACCGTTAAGTGTGTACTGGCGTTTGCTCCGCGTTCTAATGGTGAGAGAGCAGCCGATAGGTGAAGCCTCCCACGCGTTACGAGCGATGTTTAGCACGGCCTGTGTCAGCTGGTCTGCATCGGCGTCGAACTCAGGGAGGCTGGGGTCATAATCCCGCGTTACCGCGATGCTTTTCCCTGCCTCGGCCTCAATTAACTGGCGGACGCGCTCTGTGACTTCGTGCACATTCATTGGCCGCTTATCGAGTGATTCTCTGGGGCCTAGGAGCCTGTCCACGAGAGCTTGGAGACGGTCCACCTCGGAAATAATGATGCTTGAGTATTCATCGAGTTCGTCATTGGGGAATTTTCTTGCCAGAAGTTGCGCTGCACCGCGTATTCCTCCCAGCGGATTCTTTACTTCGTGTGCTAGACCTTTGACGACGTTGTGAAGGCGGCTTTGCGCCTCGCGTAAATTTTCCGTTTCACTGATAGCCCGCGCGCGATCCAGCGCCGATATCTCCAGAAGAATGCGCGAGTCACGGTCGTAGTTGAGGGGGGTTATCACCACATCAACACTCACATCGCGACCGGTTTTGAGGCTCAGTTTCAAGTCTCTGCTGACAGCAGG
Source organism: Halieaceae bacterium (assembly GCA_042090345.1). Classification (GTDB taxonomy): domain Bacteria; phylum Pseudomonadota; class Gammaproteobacteria; order Pseudomonadales; family Halieaceae; genus Luminiphilus. The sequence goes on from JBELJN010000016.1 coordinate 16,373, forward strand.
TAAGCGAGTACTAACTACCGCTGTGAGTGTTTCATGCCAATGTATGGCCGCATCCCCTGCGGCGCTGGCAAGCTCGCCAAATGGCAGACCCACTGCACGAAGCGACGATGTTTCAAGCAGCACTTGTGCGGCCTGATTCAGTGTGTCGACAATGCCGTGCTCGTCAATAAGGACAACGCAAGTTGTCAGCGAGTCTAGATCAAAGCCGGGTGATACATTCATGGGCGCCGACTCATAAGATCGAGGGCCTTAAGACGAAGACAGTGATGGGCTCTGAGACCGCAAGGACTGAGCCGTCTTTTGCAAACCACTTTGCCTCGAGTTTATGGGCTCCGCGGATGACATAGCTTAAGGTCCATTGAAGCGTCGTTTGCGCGTCATCCACTTTTTCACCGTCGAGATAGAGAGCGACAGTTTCACCGTCTCCAAGTTTGGCTGACGCCTTCACAAGCACGTCAAAAATACCGGCGCCCATGGGAATCGTTGCATTGTCGGATGGACGGGTGATGCTGAGCTTTCGCTCAGCCATCTCTTCCATGTCTCCGCTCGCTTCTGGCTCAGCAGGTACAACAGGAAGCGCTTGCGCGGTATTGACCTGAGTGGGGAGGTTCATTTCCTCAGCCGCCCCACGCTCTTTTGCTAGCGGCTTGTCGCTGAACGTAACCACGCCGTTGGCGTCGACCGACTTGTAGATTTGCGCGGTTGCAAGGGCTGAAAACGCAAGGATGGTCACAGCCAAAAGGCACAAGCACTTTTTCATAGCGGACCTCCTTGAGTTGGTTTTTGCACTATATTGGTGCATTCCTATCTTTGTTACGCGATATCTAGAAATTTAGAGCAAAAAAAAGCCCGCGGTGTACTGCGGGCGCTGCGCTCGCTGTTCTACAGCGAGTAGTACATGTCAAATTCGACGGGGTGAGTTGTCATATTGAGACGCTCCACCTCCTCGCGCTTGAGCTCTAAGTAGCCGTCAATCATGTCGTCAGTGAATACGCCACCGGCTGTAAGGAAGCCACGATCAGCGTCGAGTGCGTCGAGCGCCATTTCAAGCGTTGATGCCACGGTTGGGATCTCAGCCGCTTCTTCTGCCGGTAGATCGTATAGATCCTTGTCGGCTGCCTCTCCAGGGTGAATCTTGTTTTGGATGCCGTCGATACCCGCCATCATCATCGCTGCGAAGCAGAGATAGGGGTTGGCAGTTGGATCACCAAAACGCACCTCGATACGCTTCCCTTTGGGAGAAGGCTCGTAGGGGATCCGGATGGATGCAGAGCGGTTGCGCGCTGAGTATGCGAGCATGACGGGCGCTTCGAAGCCCGGAACAAGTCGCTTATAGCTGTTTGTTGAGGCGTTGGCGAACGCATTAATTGCGCGAGCGTGCTTGATAATGCCACCGATGTAGTAAAGCGCCGTCTCTGAAAGTCCTGCGTAATCGTCTCCAGCAAAGGTGTTCACGCCATCTTTTGAAATACTCTGGTGTACGTGCATACCGGAACCGTTGTCGCCAACAATTGGCTTTGGCATGAAGGTCGCAGTTTTTCCGTAAGCGTGCGCAACGTTATGGACGCAATACTTCAGTATTTGCACTTCGTCCGCTTTCGCTACGAGGGTATTAAAGCGAATACCGATTTCACACTGACCGGCTGTACCCACCTCGTGGTGGTGTACTTCCACATCCAAACCCATTTGCTCCATGGCAGAGCACATCGCAGCGCGGATGTCGTGGAGTGAATCGACGGGTGGAACGGGGAAGTAGCCACCTTTGACACCAGGTCGGTGACCTGTGTTGCCTTCATCAAAGCTATCGTTTGACGCCCAAGCGGCCTCTTCGGAATTGATCGCATAGCTGGCGCCCTGCATTTCAACTTTGTACTTTACGTCGTCGAATACAAAAAATTCTGGCTCTGGGCCGAAGAAGGCTGTATCGCCGAGGCCTGTGGACGAGAGATACGCTTCAGCACGCTTTGCGACACTGCGTGGGTCACGCTCATAACCTTGCATTGTTGAGGGCTCGACAACGTCACATCGCAAAATCGCGGTCGCATCGTCAGTAAAAGGGTCGATAACCGATGTGCTGTCATCGGGCATGAGGATCATGTCTGACTCGTTGATACCTTTCCAACCAGAGATCGACGATCCATCGAACATTTTGCCATCTTCAAAAAAGTCTTCGTCGACTTGGCTTGCGGGGATGCTTACGTGCTGCTCTTTACCGCGTGTATCGGTAAAGCGCAGATCTACCCAACGAATATCGTTGTCTTTTATTAAATTGAGCGTGCGCTCTGACATGGATGCCTCCTGAGGACTGTAAAACCCGATCTAATCGGTATGTGTGTGCGTAACTCAACCGCTTATGCACTTTCGTGAAACATAATAGCAAAGCTTGTGCCACTTCTCGATGCAAAGTAATGGCTGGGTAAGTATCTGTTTTTCATTGCGAAAGTAAAAATTTAACGTAATGCGGCTGGCAATATAAGCACGCATTTGGTGCGGCAATGCACTAAGCGCACTTATTTAGTGCGTTTGGGGGCTGTTTGACATTCCACCCCGGTGTCGATGGAGCAACGTGGCCGCGTTTTTGTTAATGGTTGTGAATCGGCTTTATAAGGGCTTATTCACGGTCTTACCTTGCGCTGCTTGTGGTACAGTCGCGCCCGCAAAAAAAACCAACGATAGAGACAACCCTTGTGATTGAGAATCTTCGAAACATTGCGATCATCGCACACGTAGACCACGGTAAAACAACATTGGTCGATTGCCTGCTTCAGCAGTCAGGCACGCTTGATCGAAAAAGCCAGGGTGCAGAGCGCATCATGGATTCCAACGATCAAGAGCGCGAGCGCGGTATCACGATCCTTGCGAAGAACACAGCTATTCGGTGGAATGATTACCGCATCAATATTGTCGATACACCCGGGCACGCTGACTTTGGAGGCGAGGTTGAACGCGTATTGTCGATGGTAGATAGCGTGCTTCTAATTGTGGATGCGGTTGACGGGCCAATGCCTCAAACCCGCTTCGTGACATCTAAGGCCTTTGAACGGGGTCTCAATCCGATTGTTGTGGTTAACAAAATTGACCGACCCGGGGCACGTCCCGACTGGGTAATTGACCAAGTTTTCGACCTTTTTGATTCCTTGGGGGCGACGGATGAGCAATTGGATTTTCCCATCATGTATGCCTCGGCATTAAACGGCATCGCCGGTGACGACCCGGAGAGCATGGCTGACGATATGGAGCCTCTGTTTAACATGATCGTTGATCATGTGTCGGCACCTGCGGTGAATTCCGACGGGCCTTTTCAGATGCAGATTTCTGCCTTGGACTACAACAGTTATGTGGGTGTGATTGGGGTTGGTCGAATTACTCGCGGTCAGCTCACATCAAATACTCAGGTCTCTATTGTCGATCGGGACACAGGTGCGCGAAGCGGTAAAATCCTTCAGGTTATGGGGTATCACGGTTTAGAGCGCGTCGAGGTTGAGACTGCTGAAGCGGGTGACATTGTCTGTGTGACGGGCATCGACGCCCTTAACATTTCGGATACCCTGTGCGATCCGTCCGCGAGTGAGGCGCTCCCGCCGCTCTCGGTTGACGAGCCGACGGTCAGTATGACTTTCCAAGTGAACGACTCTCCGTTTGCGGGTTTAGAGGGCAAGTACGTCACATCACGGAATATCAGAGAGCGACTGGATAGAGAGCTTATTCACAATGTGGCGTTGCGGGTTGAGCAAGGCGACAGTCCAGATAAATTTGTCGTGTCAGGTCGAGGCGAGCTTCATCTGTCAGTGCTAATCGAGAGCATGCGTCGCGAAGGCTTCGAGCTTGGGGTATCACGTCCAGAAGTGATTCAGAAAGAAATTGACGGCAAGCTTTGTGAGCCATACGAGCAGCTCGTTATCGATTGTGAGTCCGAGCACCAAGGCGGTGTTATGGAGGAGCTCGGGCAGCGGCGCGCTGAGATGAAGAACATGGTGCAAGATACGAGTGGTCGTGTGCGACTCGAGTTCATTGTGCCTGCTCGTGGGTTGATTGGGTTTCGCTCCATGTTCATGACGCTCACCTCGGGCAGTGGGATTATGACGCACATATTCGACCACTACGGACCGGTTAGTAAGGCGGAGCTCGCACAGCGCAATAACGGTGTCCTCGTATCCATGGTCAAGGGCAAGACCCTAGCGTATGCACTCTTTACACTTCAGGACCGAGGTCGACTCTTTATTCAGGCAAACGTAGAGGTCTACGAGGGGCAAATCGTTGGTCTCCATAGCCGAAGCAATGACCTCGTTGTGAACCCAACAAAGGCCAAGCAGCTTACAAACGTGAGGGCATCGGGCACTGATGAAGCGCTGATTCTGACGACCCCCGTGCTTCACACGCTTGAGCAGGCGCTGGAATTTATTGACTCAGACGAGCTTGTGGAAGTGACGCCCGACAGCATCCGCTTGCGCAAGAAGTTGCTGTTAGAGCACGAGCGTAAGCGTGCATCGAGGGCGGCTGCCTAGCGGCCGTTATTTAGTCGCCCCGCTGTAGAGCATCTCGTAATGGGGTATGTCGTCTTCCATGTAGGGGCCGTTCTCGGTCATAAAACCTAGAGCTTCATAGAACTCCTGCAGGTAGGCTTGCCCGCTGATGCGGATGCCCGTGTCCCATTTGGACACACAAAACCCCATGCCAATCTTCATGAGCTCGACGCCGCGTCGTTGACCTCTGAGTCTACGTGATATGGATACGCGCCCGATTGAGCATTCGTCATAACTCACGCCCGGCGGCACGACTCTGAGTGTTGCGACTAGCTCATCACCCATATGCCCGGTTAGATGCCAGCACTTTCGGTCTTTGTAATCGGGGTCTTGGTAGGGGCACGCTTGCTCCACCACAAATATATCGGCACGCAGCATTAAAACTTCATGCCACGCTGCGGCTGACATTGTGTCGAAATGACGCCAACGCCACTTAATTTCTTCCATGTTAATAGCGCTACTATGAGATAATTCTTAGAAGCGAAGGCTACCACGACTGTGGTCATGCGCTTTTAAATTTCGAACGCTTTGTTTGCAAAGGTAGTAGTCAGTTTATGTCCGATATGTTCAACACGCCCCAAGCAACGGAAACGCTCTCGATAAAAGAGTATGCCGAAAAGGCCTATCTCGATTATTCGATGTACGTGATTCTAGATCGAGCGCTGCCGCATGTCGGCGATGGCTTGAAGCCGGTACAACGACGAATCGTGTACGCGATGAGCGAATTGGGTCTAAAGTCCTCGGCCAAATACAAAAAGTCAGCAAGAACCGTCGGTGATGTCATTGGTAAATTTCATCCGCACGGTGACAGTGCAGCCTATGAGGCAATGGTGTTGATGGCGCAAGACTTCTCTTACCGTCATCCACTCGTTGATGGACAGGGGAACTGGGGCAGTGCCGATGACCCAAAATCCTTTGCCGCAATGCGCTATACGGAGTCAAAACTCACTAAATACGCTGACGTGCTACTGGGGGAGTTGGGGCAAGGGACTGTCGACTGGCAACCTAACTTTGATGGCAGTCTGGACGAACCTGTCGTGTTGCCCGCGCAGGTGCCTAACTTATTGCTCAATGGCACGACCGGTATTGCGGTCGGAATGGCGACCGACATTCCCCCACATAATCTTCGTGAAGTGGTGAACGCCACAATCCATTTGCTCGATTATCCCGATGCGACGGTAGACGCACTCTGCGGACACATACAAGCGCCCGACTTCCCTACTGACGCAGAAATTACGACATCGCCCGACGATGTGCGCGACATCTATCGTACCGGCCGCGGCAGTATCAAAATGCGTGCCGCATGGCAACGTGAGGACGGGGCGGTCGTCCTCAACGCGCTGCCATACCAGGTCTCGGGTTCAAAAGTGCTCGAGCAGATCGCCGCTCAAATGCAGGCAAAGAAGCTCCCCATGGTGTCTGACCTCCGGGACGAGTCGGATCATGAGAACCCCACACGGTTGGTGATCGTTCCTCGATCAAATCGCGTCGACCTTGACGCTATGATGAGTCACTTATTCGCGACAACTGACCTTGAGCGTTCTTACCGCGTGAACCTCAATGTCATCGGTATGAATGGTCGCCCTGGGGTTCGCTCGCTCGACCAGCTTCTGCGCGATTGGGTGCAGTTCAGACGCCAGACGGTTCACAGGCGCTTGGAATATCGACTCGAGAAAGTGCTAAAGCGACTTCACATTCTAGAGGGCTACCTGGTTGCCTATCTCAATATTGATGAAGTTATCCGCATCATTCGCGAGGAGGATGAACCTAAGGCGGAATTGATGGCGCGCTTCGCGCTTTCAGATATTCAAGCAGACGCCATTCTCGATTTAAAACTGCGTAATCTGGCTAAGCTTGAAGAGATGAAGATTCGTGGTGAGCAGTCTGATCTCAGCGATGAGCGAGATGGCTTGGAAAAGACTTTGGGTAGCAACGCGCTCATGACAAAGCTCATTCGTGGCGAGCTTGTCGACATTGCACACGAATACGGAGACGACCGGCGGTCGCATCTCGTTCAGGTCGAGGAAGCGAAAGCGTTTTCAGAACTCGAGCTGACGAGTGCCGAACCAATGACCGTCGTCGTATCTGAAAAAGGCTGGATCAGGGCTGCACGGGGTCATGATATTGATCCAGAGACCCTGAACTATAAGTCAGGTGATGCCTTTAAGTTTGCGGCACTAGGTCGGAGTAATCAGACGACCGTTGTTTTTGACTCGACGGGGCGGGCCTACTCGATTCCAACACATCAACTCCCTTCTGCCCGAGGTCAAGGTGAACCTTTGACTGGCAGGATCTCGCCACCATCAGGTGCTACGTTTGAAGGGTTGATGACAGGTACCGAACATCAAAAGTTTTTGCTGGCAAGTGATGCGGGCTACGGCTTTGTTGCGAAATTTAGCGATCTTGTCGCCAAGAATAAAGCAGGCAAAGCCTTGCTCAGCCTACCTAAAGGTGCACAGGTTATGCCGCCGGTAACGGTGCCGGAGCGACAGAATTTGTTGGTGGCAGCGGCAACGACCGAGGGTCGCTTGCTGATATATCCACTAGCGGATCTTCCAGAGCTTTCCAAAGGCAAAGGGAACAAAATTATTGGGATTCCCACGGCGAGAGCGCAGTCGAGGGAGGAGTTGCTCGTTGGACTATTGGTCTTTGGAGACGACGATATTCTCCAGGTCAATTCGGGACGGCAGCACTTAAAACTGCGCTTGTCTGACTTGGAGCACTATCGTGGTGAGCGAGGGAGGCGTGGCAATCGCCTACCCAAGGGATTCCAAAAAGTCAGTGGGTTAGTTATTGCGCAGTAGCAGCAAGACGACCGATTAAAAGGGAAGATCCGTTTGATCTCCGACGTCTGGAAATAATCGTCTTTGGAGTAATCGGCTCTGTTTTTCAAGCTCTGGCAAAAAGGCGCTTGTTGGCGAGCCGAGTTGGCAATCGCCATCTGCAGTATCGATGGTGTCAAAAAGGTCGGTGACCTCTTTAAAGCCGCTGATCGAGGTGGCCAACTTAATTGATGTGCCAGCCCTCTGTGCAAGTACATGAGCTTCATCCAGTGCGGTCTGGATGAACAGACCTGCGTACGCTGACGCGTGTTCGCCTCGGTTGAGATCACTGTGGCTCACGCCGATCCCCACGGCGAACTTCAACCGCCTACTGCGCTCGGCAACGGGAAGTAATTGCTGCAGAAGAGCTGATCCAACGGTTGCTCGCAGCGGTGATGTCATTCCCCGCCATTCACCCTCAAAGCTCATCGAAAGGCTCTGTGGTCGATTCGTGTCAGTTGTTCCCCCGAGCATTTGCGCGACGGCTCTGAGTAAGGCTTCGTAGGTGGCAACGTAGCTGACAAGGCTCAGTTCATCGAGCGTTTCGATGTATCGTGTCAAATGATCCAGGCTGAGCGTAACAACAGCCATTGAGCGCATCGCTGACTCGTCCATAGCTTCAGATGAGGAGGTATCGATAAGATCCAGAGGGAGTGCGGAAAGGGCATCATCGAGCTCGTCTAATGGATCGCCCGCCCGCTCTGATGTTTTCTGTTGAGAGACCCGCGCGACAAGTGACCAGAGTCGATTTGTGTGCCCACGGTAGAGCGATGTGGTGAGGGCATAAATGAACATGGCGATCACGAGGCTAAGGCCTGTAATTGTCCAGCGAAGGGTTGTATCCCTGGCCTGCGTATTCAATGTGATGGTCAAGGTTCCGGCGAGGTCAGGGCCAATTTTGAGCGGGCCCTGATATTGCACGTCACTTACGGGCGTCCCCACGGTGACGAGTGGCTCGCCCTCTACATCAGCCACACTTGCTGCGGCAACGAGATCGTTAGCAATTAAGCGATTAAGCTCACTCGATACGGTGAGTAAGTCACCCGCGGCAATCAGGCCGGAGGTGCGGGATGCGGCTGAGCTGAGAATCACTCGAGCGTAGGCTGCGCGCTCATTGTCATCGCTATTTTCCTGCGAGATGAGTGAAAGGGTTAGGGTAATTTGCGCTGCAATCAGGACAGCAATCGCGGCGACCACGCCCGCTCGCTGACCAAAATCGAGGCGCCCCCAGAATCTCACGTTTGATTACCCCCTCACCTGTGGATTATTCACCGGCTTTACCGAATTTACAGATAGATCAGAGTATCATGCTCACTTTGAATTGAGCGCACTGTGATCGTTATGCAACTCACTATTTTGGCTAAGTCCGCAGAGATGCCTGAGTTGAATTCTTTAAAAGGGTTCCTTCAGGGTGAAGGTGTTGGCGTAGCGCAAACAAAGGCACTACCAGTACCAAAAACGCTCGAAGGTCAGCGATCTGCTTTACGACTTAGCCTCACAGGAGACACTTCGCAGCTTGATCCAAGAGATATCGTCCTGAGTGGCCTTAAGGATGGTGTTGATGCGAACCTTCACAGTGCCAAAGAGCATGCGCCCGATATCAAGCTTGCTGTCTTTGATATGGATTCGACTCTGATTCAGTGTGAAGTTATTGACGAGTTAGCGAAGCACGCGGGTGTGGGTGACCGTGTTGTGGATATAACGGAGCGCGCCATGCGGGGCGAGCTCGATTTTAACGAGTCATTCACCGAGCGGCTCGGGTTGCTAAACGGATTGGATGCGCGCGTGGCTCACAAGATTGCAGCCTCTCTCCCGTTTAGCGAGGGAGCACACGAATTGATGCTGACGCTGCGTGCTCGCGGCGTTAGAACCGTTGTGCTCTCGGGAGGCTTTGATGTCTTTGCGGACAGCGTCATCAATCGGCTGAAGATGGACGAATACGTGGCCAACACCCTTGAGATTGTTGACGACAAGCTTACAGGGCGTGTGGTTCCTCCGATTGTAAATGCCGATGAGAAGCGAGCGCGATTGATGGCAATAGCAAAGAGCATGTCGATCGATCTTTCTCAGACCATGGCGGTAGGCGACGGTGCCAATGACCTCAAGATGCTCCAAGCCGCGGGAATCGGCATTGCATTTAGAGCCAAGCCGGTCGTTCGAGAGCAAGCTAGGTATCAGCTAACCCACGTTGGACTTGATGGTGCGCTCTACCTAATGGGGTGAAACACGTTGCCGTTCATGCCGTCGCGAAATGCGCATTTAGTTGGGTGCTGTGCACCATGTGCTCGCTCGCAAGACACCGACTTTGATATGATTGGCGCTTAACAAAACTGCAGGGTCAGCACTCATGCCTAACTTTTCTACCAATGAATTCAAACCAGGCCTCAAAGTCATGCTCGAAAACGAGCCTTGCTCGATTCTCGAAAATGAGTATGTGAAGCCCGGTAAGGGTCAGGCATTTAACCGCGTCAAATTGCGTAATTTGCGTTCGGGTCGGGTCTTAGAGAAGACCTTCAAGTCGGGGGATTCGCTTGAAGGCGCCGACGTGCTTGATATTGATCTCGAATACTCCTACACCGACGGTGAGTTTTGGTATTTCATGGACCCTAATACCTTCGAGCAGCACTCTGCAGACAGGGCCGCGGTGGATGATACAGAGAAGTGGCTAAAAGAGCAGGAAAAGTACGAGGTTACGCTTTTCAATGGCGCGCCTTTAGCGGTTACGCCGCCTAACTTTATTGAATTAGAAATCACCGAGACCGACCCTGGTCTGAAGGGCGATACGGCTCAGGGCGGGAGCAAGCCTGCGACCTTGAGCACGGGTGCTGTCGTTCGCGTGCCCTTGTTCCTTTCAGAAGGCGAGATTATTCGTGTTGATACGCGAAGCGGTGAGTACGTCAGTCGCGCGGCTAAATCATAAGCCATTAGCACTTCGCCGTTATGTCAGATTGGCAGTCCAATGCGCGTGTTGATGACCTACATGCGCGTGCGCAGCTACTAGCATTTATCAGGGCCTTTTTCTCTGAGCGTGATGTGCTGGAGGTCGACACCCCGCTCCTTTCTCGCTATGGCGTTACCGACCCCAATATCGAATTATTCACTGCCTCCTCTGACAGCCCGCGCTATCTCCAGAGCTCTCCTGAATATGCTATGAAGCGCCTTTTGGCCTCAGGTCTGGGTGATATTTATCAGCTGGGTAAAGCTTTCCGGTGGGGCGAGAGTGGTGCGCGGCACAATCCTGAATTTACGTTGCTGGAATGGTATCGGAAAGACTTTAGTCACTTCGACCTTATTCGCGAGGTGTCGCAGTTGATTAAGACGGTTTTGCCGGTCAGCGCCTGGCAGGTTTGGTCCTATGCGGCGTTATTCTCAGAGATTTTAGATGTCGACGTGTTTGACGTGTCGACAGAGGCGCTTCGCAAGAAGGTGGAATCCGAGGGTATTTCTATCGATGCCTCTCTCTCTCGTCTCGATTGTCTTGATTTACTGATGACGCATCGAATCGAGCCCGCCATCGCCGGGTGGGGCCTCGTCTTTGTCACTGACTTTCTTCCTGAACAATCAGCGTTAGCTCGACTCACCACCCGTGGCGCGAGAACAGTAGCCGCCCGATTCGAGGCCTATTACGCCGGTATTGAATTAGCCAACGGCTATTGGGAAGAGACCCAGGCGGAGGTTCTCGCAGCGCGATTTGCAGACGACAACGCGAAGAGGCAGTCGCGCGGGCAACAGCCGATGACTCCAGACGTTAGGTTGCTTGAGGCTCTAAAGGCAGGAATCCCCAATTGCGCAGGCGTCGCTTTAGGTGTGGATCGACTGCTTATGTTGAGTCTGGGGAGAGCCTCTATCGCTGAGATTTTACCCTTTGCATGGGACCGCGCCTAGCCAATCAATGCGGGCGTGTATCCGTCAATGAATGCTTTGGGTGGACGCTTTGGTTTGCCCGATGAAATCTCAATACACACAAATTGAAGCCGAGCACGTAAAACGGTTTCTCCTGTGAGCAGTGATTTAATCTGCATACGGCGCTCCATTAACATGCGCCGCTCCCAAGTTGTAATCCATGTCCCAACCTCAAGTTGCTCGCCAAGGCGAGTGGCATGAAGATATTGATATTCTGCATTTGTCAGTGCCATGGCTCGGTCGAGCGCTTTGTAGGCCTTCGCACCTAAGCCAAGTGCAGTGGTGTGTGCCCACGCTGCATCGTTGCACCAAATGACGTACTGCGTGTTGTTAGTGTGGTCCAGCGCATCAATGTGCTGGGGTAAGACCGTCACGCTGTGTGTGAAGGGCGTCGGATAATCCCAAGTCATGCGGGCTCAACAGCTGCGGGTTTTTGCTTCACCAATAAATAGCCAAAGGTAATGGCGATGAGTGGGCAGGCGATGTTGAAGATCGCATAGGGCGCGTAGTCAAATGTGGCAACACCCAGCGTTGCCGCCATGTAGGCACCACAGGTGTTCCAAGGTATGAGAGCCGACGTCATGGTCGCCGAATCTTCTAACGTCCGAGATAGATTTTCTCGACTCAGATTGAAGTCGTCGTATGTATTGGCGAAAAGGCGCCCGGGTAATGCAATGGCGAGAAATTGGTCGGCTGCGAGGATGTTGGTTACAAACCCACCGGTAACGGTAGCCAAAACTAAGTCCCCCGTGGACTTCACTGCCTTGAGCACCGCATCGAGAATCTGCGTTAAAATTCCTGTTCGCTCTAGCACACCCCCAAAGGCCAGTGCACTGACAATCAGCCAAACCGTGTTGAGCATGCTGGCTATTCCGCCCTTGCTAATCAGGCTATTGAGTGACTCATTATCGGTCGTTCCCTGAAAGCCTTCAAAGAGTGTGCGCCACAGTCCCTCAACGAGAGGTCTCGTTGTGTCTGGGTTTGCTGCCAAGGCGAACTTTTCCACCACGGGGACTTGTAGCGTCAGCGCCGTAATGATGCCTGCAACGGTTGCGAGCATGATGGCAGGGTACGCGGGAACCTTTTTCCATATGAGAAGCAGCATGACGACAAGAGGCGTCAGGACGCCAAAACTGACATTGAATTCGCCTCGAATTGCTGAGCGCAGCTCGGCAATTTGCTCTGGAGCCGCGGCCGAACCCGAGTCTATAAAGGAATAAAAGAGCAAGGCGACACAAAAAGCGGGGACGGTTGTCCATAGCATGTGTCGGATATGAGCAAAGAGGTCAACATTGGTGCAGGCGGCGGCCAGATTTGTGGTATCCGACAGCGGGGAGAGCTTATCGCCAAAGTAGGCACCGCTGATGATGGCACCTGCGGCCATGGCAGGCGGTAGACCGTAGCTATCGGCAATGCCGATGAGGCCAATACCCAGCGTGCCCGCAACGGTCCAAGAGCTGCCAATACTGATTGATGCGAGCGCACAGATGATGGCCGCTGCGGCGAAGAAAATATCGGGATCGAGAATCGAAACACCGTAGTAGATCATCGCCGGAACCGTACCTGCGATCATCCAGCTACCAATCAAGCCGCCAACAGCGAGAAGAATGAGTATGGGTCCCAGCCCAACCTTTATACCGTCGACCATGCTGTCTTGCACGTCCGCCCAGCTCATGCCGCGATACATTCCTACCAAGCCCGCGCATGCCGTGGCGATCAGCAGCGCTACCTGATTCGGCCCATAGGAAGCGTCAGCCCCAAATAGTTGAACCGCTGAGAACAGAAGGAGAACAAGTAGGGCAATCGGAGCAAACGATAGAAGCATAAGTTATGTCGGCCGGTAGTACGGCTTCGCCATGGTTATCTGATAAGTACCAATAATACGTTCACGGAAGCCACCTTCACAGTAGCTGAGGTAAAACCGCCACATTCGGATGAATTTTTCATCAAACCCCATCGACTTCACGGCGTCGAGCTCCGCTAAAAAGCCCTCCTGCCAGTGCTGAAGTGTTTTGGCGTAATCGAGTGCGATATCGCGAAGACCGATCATCTGCATGTCGGTTTTTCGCGTCAATGCACTGCTAATAACGTCCAGTGAAGGCAGGCAACCACCTGGGAATATGTAGCGCTTGATGAAGTCCACTGATCGACGATACTCGTCGTAGCGTTGTTTATTTATGGTGATCGCTTGAATCACTGCCCTACCATGTGGCTTGAGCAACTTGCTGACACAGCTAAAGTACGTGTCAAAGTATTCATGCCCGACCGCCTCAATCATTTCAATGGACACGAGCTTATCGAAGCTGCCTTTTAGATCGCGATAGTCTTCGAATAAAAGCGTAATCTTATCCTCTAACCCCCGAGCGTTGACTTCCTTCTGGGCGTGCTCAAGTTGCTCTCGCGATATCGTTGTTGTTGTGACTTTGCACCCGTAATTTTCCGCCGCGAAAATAGCCATTCCTCCCCAGCCCGTACCAATCTCGATGAGGTGGTCTGTCGGTTTGAGCTCAAGATCTTCGCAGATCAGTCGAAGCTTGTGCTGCGAGGCCTCGTTCAGATTGTTGCAGCCCTCGGGGAAGACGGCTGATGAGTACATGAGGGTGGGGTCGAGGAAAAGAGAGAAAAAATCATTCCCAAGATCATAGTGGGCAGCGATATTCTCTCGAGACCCCGTCAGTGAGTTCCGCCGCGCACTGTGTGCGAGTTTTAGTGTCGCCTTTACGAGCCAGTTTTGCTGATCCTTCATGGCTTCGAGAAGCGGCATGTTCGCACTAAAAACACGTGTGACATCGGTGAGTTGCTCGGTACTCCAATCACCGTCGATGTAAGCCTCTCCAGCGCCAATCGTGCCACCCATAATAATTCGGGAGTAGGCTCGGGGGTGATGAATGGTCACTGTAACGCTGGGGGCGACGGAAAGGTCGTTCCCGCCGAAACGAAATACTTGTTCGCCGTCACGCAGAATGAGTTCGCCGTGCTTGAGGTTGCTAAACAGACGAAACGCCATTCTCTGAGCCAGTTCGGTGCTCTTCCAGCTTTTTATTGAGGGCAGTTTAGCAATCTGTTTGATATCAACATTTTGAGTAGACATTGGGCTCTCCTAATGTGCTGAGTTATTTTTAGGGTGTGAGTAGAGCGGGACTCGTCGAAGAAGTAAGACTAGGGCTTGCCAGTAAATACCGAGGGTGACCTTTGCAGTTTCAAGGGGGAATTTGGCAAGCAGTGAGAGGCCGGCTCTGGCAGAAATCGGTACGCGACGGAGTTGCAATACAGCATGAAATACTCGCTTGTCTTCTTCGATGTTAGTCAGCTTGATCGCCAGGGACTCCGAGGGTGTCGTCGAGAACCATCGATAGCGTTGATCCATTCCATGAAACGGCGATACGTGAAGCTCTTTGTTAAATTCGGTTTGGAAAGGTTCGGCTGAGTCTGTGACGGGGAGTACGTAGCTATGACGTTCGCCCCAGGGGGTATTGGTCACCTCAGCGACGATATAGTCGAGTCTCTCGCTACTCGCCTCGAAACAAAAGTAACAAGCGATGGGGTTATTTTGCAGGCCAAAGTAACGCCAATTAGCCAGGAGGAAAATGCGACCAGAAAACGCACTACCCGTTGCCTCCAAAATACGTGCTTTGACGGCATCTGATATAGGCATGTCTTGCGGCCCAATAAAATCGCTTCGAACGAATCTTGCGGGTGCCAGCCGCTTTCGGCTCCATAGGGGGATGTTGTCGGTAAGGGTCTCCACAGCATCGACATCGACGAAGGGCATAAAGACCCGGTAGCTGAAGCGATGAGGTTTAGGGGTTAGTCGAGCGTGGCTCAATTGTCCGACATAAAAGGCAGTATTCATGCAGGTATGCCTTTTACTGCTAGACCTCTTTTGGCCAGTATCGCGTCGGCAACACGGTTGCCGCTGAAGAGCCCGTCTTCGTGAAACCCATTTCGCCAGTAGGCACCGCAAAACCAGGTATTGCGAGGCCCATTTATTTCTTCCCAGCGCTGTTGTGCCGCAATGCCGGCAATGGTGAATTGCGGGTGCGCGTATCGGTACTCACCAAGGATCTTTTTGGGGTCAATGGAGGCTGTGTCGTTGAGCGTTACACAGAAGGTTTCAGGGCAATCGAAGCCCTGCAGGATATTCATATTGTAAGTGAGCGTTGCTTGATCATTGCGACTTTTCAGCCGGTAATTCCAGCTAGACCATGCGCGCTGCCTTTTGGGTAGCAGACGCGTGTCGGTGTGCAGTACTGCGTCGTTTTCGGAGTAAGGAAGCTCAGAAAGAATCGCGTGTTCGGTAGGGTCTGCATCGCATAGGAGGCCAAGTGCTTGATCACCGTGAGCTGCGATGACGATATCGTCGAAAAATAGTACTTCACCTTTTTGGGTGCGAAGTTGAGGCTTTGAGTCAGCTGCTCGCTGTATCGCGGCGACAGCGCAAGACGTCCTAATGGATTCCAAAAATGGCGCACATAGCGGCTTTAGGTAGCTCTGGCTCCCTCCCTTCAAAACACGCCACTGAGGTCTATTTTTCACTTGGAGTAAGCCATGATTCTTAAAGAATCGAACGAAAAACTCTGCGGGGAAATTGAGGCTTTCTTCAAAATTTGTAGACCAAATGGCAGATGCCATACTGATCAAATAGTTTCTGCGGAAAAACTCGCTGAACTGATGCCGTTCTAAATAGTCCTGAAGTGTCTCACCACTTTGTAGTCGACCAGACTCAAGATCCGCGATGGCGACTTCATTGAAACGAAGAATGTCACGGACCATTCCGATGAAGGTGGGCGACAGCAAGTTCCTGCGTTGGGCGAAAAGCGTATTCAGGTTATTGCCCGCGTATTCGAGGCCGCTTGTGTCATCGGAGACTGAAAACCCCATGGTGGTTGGCTGGTTTACAACGCCAAGCTCGTCCATGAGTGCAATGAATTGGGGGTAAGTCCAGTCGTTGTAGACGATAAAGCCTGTATCGACGTCGTAATCTCCGCTGGCAACGCTCACACGTTTAGTGGCCGTGTGTCCGCCGACACTATCGGCGGACTCGAAAATCGTGACAGGCTCTCCGGCTTTAGCCAGTCTGTAGGCGCAGCCGAGACCTGAGATCCCTGAACCAATGATGGCGGTTGTCATTTCATTCCTTCTTCCACATTTGGACGATCTGAATTCACGAATCAAGAATTCCTTTATGTCATATTTAATATACACATTTTAGTGTCAACTAAATTAGATTTTGTGTATTCTTTCCGGAGATGCGCTCAAAGGAGAGTGATGGATGGTAGACAAGCAGGGAGAAGGCGCCCGCGGACAGCCCGCGACCTCTGCTTGGTCCGTACCCGAAGGGCGCCGGACCGACGAGTGGAGTCTATGTGTCGTAAGAATTGCCGAGCATCGTGATCGCGCCGCATTCGCAAAATTCTTTGCGCACTTCGCGCCGCTGATAAAAGCGTTTGCGCTATCGGGCTCGTCGCTGTCCGCTGCTCATGCCGATGAGTTGGTGCAGGAAGTGATGTTAAAAGTCTGGCAGAAGGCCGCCGGATTCAATCCTGAGAAAGCGGCCGCAAGCACCTGGGTATATACGATTGCGCGCAATTGCCGGACAGATATGTTTAGGCGCTTACAAAAATTTGATACGCAGTTGGAAGCTGAAGATGTGGGCTTCGAGCTCGAGAGCGATGAGCCGACGATGGCATTACATGCGTCGAGGGGTGCCATTCGTGTTCGAGCGTTGATGAGTGACCTACCTCAGGACCAAGCGCAGATTCTTGCGAAGGTCTACATGGAGGGGAAGTCTCACTCTGAGACCGCAGCTGAGTTAGGTTTGCCACTGGGAACTGTGAAGTCGCGGGTTCGATTGGCGATTCAAAAACTACAAGTATTTATGGAGGCCGGATCAGGGGAGTGATCCGCATGGTTAAATATCGGTATTAATTTGCATATACTTATTAAAGCTTTGTAAGCGTTGAACCGACGATTACAGTCGATCGTAACCTGAGCGAAGTAAGTAAGCAGTTGATATGCAAGGCCGATCAGGAGCTGTGGGGCAGGGCAGCAAAGGATTATGATTACATACCATCCAGATACAAACACGTTGACCGAATTTGCGGCAAATTCGTTGTCACCCGCACAAAGCGTCGTTGTGGCGACACACCTAGAAGTGTGTGAGATATGCCAGCGGCGCCTAGCAGAGCTTGAGTGTATGGGCGGCGCGCTCTTAGAAGACCTGCCGCCGGTGGACGTGGATACCGCGATATTTGACAAGGTGCTCGCCAAACTCGACGAAGTCGAGGAAGCGCCCGCTGCAAACGATGCGAATGCGTCAGACCTCGCATGGACCGTTAAGCAAGTGCGACAGGGAAATATTGAGGGCTTGAACTGGAGAAAAGTCACCAAGACCTTGCGCATTGCGGATTTGGGACGCATTGACGGCGCGGCTGAATTTTCGCTTTATCACATTGCCGAGGGAGGCAGTATTCCTCAGCACAATCATTCCGGGACTGAGGTGACTCTCGTTTTACAGGGTGGCTTTAGTGATGAAAGCGGTACGTATCATGCGGGAGATTTTGTGACTCGCGAGGCGGGTGAGGAACACTCTCCCACAGCCATCGCTGGCGGCGATTGCATATGTCTTGCTGTATTAGATTCACCTTTGAGATTTACGCGCTGGCATCATCGCCTTCTAAGCCCTCTGTTGCAGTTGCGGGCAGGCTAACGCCCCCTCGGTCGCTACAGCTCGCACTTCGCGAGCTGGTGCGTTGCGCGCGATTCGAGGTGACTTGCCTCTGACACCGCTTACCGAGCCCCCTAGCAATTCGCACCCAATGATTTATTCGCTGTATACGCGCTATTGTGGATTTTTGTCGCGATAGAGCGGACTCAATGAGATCCTCTCAGCGAGCATTTACGTATCACCCACCAAACTTTAAAAGCGAGCATTATCCATGCGTATTGTTATTCCTCGCGAGTCTGTAGCGGGCGAGCATCGCACCTCTGCTACTCCCGAAACTGTTAAAAAGATGATTCGTCTCGGGGCAGAAGTGGCTATTGAATCTGGCGCCGGCGCTGCTGTGGGATTCACTGACAACATTTACACTGAGCTCGGTGCAGAAATTGTGACGGATAGAGCGGCGTTGCTGGGCTCTGCCGACATGGTTTTGAGACTCCGTAAGCCTGAGTCTGACGATATCGATATGATGAAGTCAGGTTGCATCCACGTTTCCTACCTCGACCCCTTTAACGAGCGAGATCTGATCAAAACGCTCGCCGCAAAGGGTATTACAGCGATCAGCATGGAGATGATTCCTCGCTCAACGCGGAGCCAGAAAATGGACGCATTGAGCTCGCAAGCCAACCTTGCTGGCTACGTTGCAGTCATGTTGGCCGCCGCGAAGCTGCCTAGCATTTTTCCTATGTTGATGACGCCTGCTGGAACATTGAAGCCCGCCAAGGTGTTCATAATCGGTGCCGGTGTTGCGGGTCTGCAAGCCATCGCGACCGCGAAGCGATTGGGCGCGCGAGTGACCGCCTTTGATACGCGTCCCGTGGTGGCAGAGCAGGTGCAATCGCTTGGGGGTAAGTTCCTTGAGATCGATCTGGGTGACACGGGTCAGACGGCAGACGGTTATGCGAAAGAGCTTACGCCTGAGCAGGTGGATATTCAGCGCCAAGCCCAAAAAGACGTTATTGCTGACTCGGATGTTGTGATTACCACAGCGCAGGTATTTGGTCGAAAGCCTCCCGTACTTGTGACCAAAGACATGGTCGAAGGCATGGCGCCTGGCTCGGTGGTTGTCGATATGGCGGCGGAGACCGGTGGTAACGTTGAAGGATCGGTTCCCGACGAAACGGTCGTCGTCGACGGTGTCACGATCGTCGGTACTGCGAATCTTGCAAACGAAGTTGCACGGGATGCCTCGCAAATGTACGCGAGCAACTTGTTTAACTTGGTAGAGGACACGTGGGATACCGAAGCTAAGACATTTGTTCTCGACATGGAGAACGATATTTTGCCGGGTTGTGTCATTACACACGGCGGAGCGGTGGTTCACCCCACCATTAAGAACCTAATGGAAGGGGAAGGTTAAGATGGATGTTTCATATCTTCTGTTTATTTTGATGCTCTCGGTCTTTCTAGGCTTTGAGTTGATTAACAAGGTGCCTGCCACCCTACACACGCCATTGATGTCGGGTGCTAATGCCATCTCGGGTATCACGGTTGTAGGGGCAATAGCGCTGGCCGGTAACGGTAATCAAGATCTCGCACAATGGCTCGGTGCAGGCGCTGTAGCGCTTGCGAGCGTCAACGTCGTGGGTGGCTATATGGTTACCGACCGCATGCTTGGCTTCTTTAAGAAAAAGGAGGGTTGAGCATGAGTATCGATCTAATGATTCAACTGGGATATGTCATTGCGGCCGGCCTCTTTATTTTTGGTCTAAAAATGTTGGGTTCACCTGACACAGCGCGGAAGGGTAACGGCATATCGGCTATCGGTATGTTGGTAGCAATCGTTGCTGCACTCCTCGACCAAGGCATTGTTCAGTACCAGTTCATCCTCGGTGGAATGATCGTTGGTGGTGCGGTGGGTGCTATAGCGGCGCGGACTGTGGCAATGACATCCATGCCCGAGATGGTGGCACTATTTAACGGTGTGGGTGGCGCGGCCTCGGGTTTGGTTGGTTTGTCGGCGCTTTCGTTAGAAGGCAGCAGTTTCACTTACATCACCATTATCCTCTCGATTCTCATTGGCGGCGTAACGTTCACCGGCTCGCTTGTCGCTTATGGCAAATTGTCTGAGACCATCGGTAGCGGTGCGGTCACATTTGGCGGACAGAAGTTCGTAAACGGCCTCATCGTTATTGGCATTTTGGCAAGTGCCGCGATGTTCGTGATGGATCCGACCGACACGAACATGCTGTATACGGTTGTCGGTCTGTCACTTCTGTTTGGCATCATGGTGGTCATTCCCATCGGCGGTGCCGATATGCCGGTGGTGATCTCTCTCTTGAACTCTTACTCGGGCTTGGCCGCCTGTGCAGCCGGTTTCGCCGTCGACAATAATGTTTTGATCGTCGCAGGTTCACTTGTTGGCGCCTCAGGCATCATTCTCACGCAGATCATGTGTAAGGCAATGAATCGCTCATTGAGTAACGTTTTATTCTCTGGGTTTGCTAGCGTTTCAACCACAGTTACTGAGGTTGAGGGCGAGATTAAGCCTATCTCTGTAGAGGATGCTTATTACGTCTTAGAGGCAGCAACTAACGTTGCGATCATTCCAGGCTACGGGATGGCTGTGGCGCAGGCGCAGCACGTAGTAAAGGAGCTCATGGAGCTACTCGAGGCCAATGGCTGCGAGGTGAACTATGGTATTCACCCGGTTGCCGGACGTATGCCGGGGCACATGAACGTGTTGTTGGCTGAGGCCGATGTACCCTATGACCAGCTACTGGAGATGGACGACATTAACCCAAGGATGGAAGCGGTTGACGTTGCGATCGTGATTGGCGCAAACGACGTGGTTAACCCCGCGGCGCGAGAAGTCGAGTCATCTCCCATCTATGGCATGCCAGTGATTAATGTTGCCGATGCGCGCACAGTTTTTGTATTGAAGCGTTCAATGGCGTCAGGCTTTGCCGGTATCGAGAACCCACTGTTTTACAAAGACAATGCGCGGATGCTGTTTGGCGATGCGAAGGAGTCGATTGGTGGTTTGGTTAGAGAGTTCTCATAAACTAACCCGGTCATACAAGGGCGCTGTTTACAGCGCCTTTTTTTTGCCTGACAGAGCCCACCGCGGCGCAGGCTTCTGCTGCTTTAATATGATTACTCGCGCGAGGTTAAGACATCATTTCCCATGAGGTTGGCCAATGGGGTCGGAAAAGATAACGGTCGTTGTTGATAACGCGATAGGGTAGCGTGAGAGAGCTTGGCTCTTTGCCCAACGCGAAAACAGTTCAACACCTCTAGGAGCTTTAGACATGAAGCGTGGAATTTCGATCCTTGTTGTCCTCGTTCTTGCTTACCTTGGGGTACAAATTTACGCCTTATCGGCGAGCTTAGAGCGTGTGCGTAGCGATGACCCTACTGTCTGGAGCGAGGATATTGCCGCCTTTGCAAGTAAAGCACCGGGACCATCGGGCGCCTTATTGTTTGTAGGTGGCTCGAGTATTCGCCGTTGGGCTGATCT
Source organism: Halieaceae bacterium (assembly GCA_042090345.1). Taxonomy (GTDB): domain Bacteria; phylum Pseudomonadota; class Gammaproteobacteria; order Pseudomonadales; family Halieaceae; genus Luminiphilus. The sequence goes on from JBELJN010000016.1 coordinate 37,802, forward strand.
CGCCGAGCATATGGCACCCATCCCTGTGATCAATCGTGGTTTTGGTGGCTCTAAAGTCGGTGATGTCATCTACCACTCAGAGACCCTGTTTCAAGCGCGAGCTCCTCTCGCTGTTGTTATCTTTGTTGGCACTAATGACATTACTCCCGAGGCCGCAAAACCCCTTGATGCAATGGTAGAAGCTTTTGAGGAGATGATGGGCGAGGTCCGGCGATTTCACCCACAAACCCCAGTTTACTATATCGCCATTACGCCCTCGCCATTGCGCTGGGAGGTTTGGGACAAGGCCAAAGCTGTGAATGGCGCGATAAGTGAGCTAGCGCGTGGGATGGCGAATACCACAGTTATTGATACGGGAAATGCGCTCATGGTCGACGGTTTACCTGATGACGCTAATTATGTGTTTGATCAACTACATTTAAGCGAGAGGGGGTATACCATTTGGGCTGATAGCGTCCGATCTCGCGTCTTTTCCGATCTCGGCCTTGAGTGACGCCTAGACAGCTTCGGGTACGACCGCTGCGGGCATAATCTCACTCTGACTTTCGTCGACTTTACCGTCAGGCTCTTTAAATTGCATGCTTGCGAGACGCTGATACAACCCGCAGCGTGCTAAAAGCTCGTTGTGGGTGCCAACATCAACAACCGAACCATTGTCGACTACAGCGATCGCATCGGCGTTCATAATTGTAGAAAGGCGATGGGCGATGACGATGGTCGTTCTACCTCGCGTTAACTCGCTCAGCGCCAGCTGGACGTAGTGCTCGCTTTCGGTGTCGAGTGCACTTGTCGCCTCATCGAGCAGCAAGATTTCTGGGTTCTTTAAGATGGCACGGGCCAGTGCTATTCGCTGACGTTGCCCCCCGGATAGTTGTACGCCTTGAGCGCCGATTTCGCTTTTAAAGCCGTCTGGCAGTCGCTCAATAAACTCCTTGGCGTAAGCTGCCTTAGCGGCGGCTTCTATTTGCTCGCTCGAGGCGTCCGCATTGCCGTACCCAATGTTGTACGTTATATCGCCCGAGAACAGGATGGGCGACTGCGGAACCAAAGCCAATTTTTGGCGCCACTGAGCTAGCGAGTAGTCGCTAAGCGGTTTACCGCCATAGGTCAGTTGTCCATCAGTCGGGTCATAAAAACGTTGTAAGAGTTCAAAAATAGTGGATTTTCCAGCGCCAGAGGGGCCGACCAGCGCGAGCGTTTTACCGCTTGGGATTCTCAGATTGAAGCCATCCAAAGCGGGCGTGTTGGGCCGAGAGGGATAGACAAACCTGAGATTGGAGGCTTCCACGTCTTGACTGCAGGTGATGGCTTCTCCGCCTTCATCAAGGATGTCACTGTCTTGGTGAAGGAGCTCAACGAGGCGTTCAGCGGCACCCGCAGCGCGCTGTAAGTCGCCCCACACCTCTGAAAGCGTTGCAAAGGCTGAGCCAAGCATGACGGCATAAAAAACAAACGCGCCTAGGTCTCCGCCGCTCATTCTTCCGGCGAGCACGTCTTGGCCACCTGTCCACATCATGCCAACCATACCGCCTAAAAATAGGAAAATGGCACACGCCATGAGCCAGGCGCGCTGCTGAATTCGTTTTCGTGCAATCTTGAATGCGGTATCCACCTCCTCGCCAAATACCTCACGCTCCATCGCTTCGCGCTGGAAACTCTGGACAATCTTTATCGATTGCAGCACCTCACCTGCGCGATTACCCACGCTTGCGATGCTTGCCTGACTTTTGTTGGATAGGTTGCGGACTCGTCGACCCAGATACAGTACGGGAAGTAACGTAAGCGGGACGCCAATGAGCATAATCAGCGTCAACTTGAAGTTGGTCAGTGACATCAAAATGAGCGCACCCACTAGGGTTAGCGCACTGCGTGCGGCGAGACTCACGGAGGAGCCTATGAGCGTCTGCAAAAGCGTCGTGTCTGTTGTGATGCGGGACATGATTTCACCCGAATGGTTTTTTTCGTAAAACCCAGGGTGAATGGTGAGTAAATTATTAAAAACCTTCTGTCTGAGATCCGCACTTACACGCTCGCCCAACCAAGATACGAGATAAAAACGAATAAACGCGCCACTTGCCATGGCAAATCCCACAACGATCATGAAGACGACAGCCTGTCGCAACCCGTCTTCGGACGAATTGGCGAACCCCTGATCGATCAAGATCTGAATTCCGTAGCCCAGCGACAGCTGAGCCATGGCGGTAAAGACCAGTGCTAATGAGGCGGCAATGAGCCTAGATTTGTGCGGCCACAAAAAATGGAGCAGCTCACGAAGCGGTTTGAGAGATTTCGCTTTTGAAGCCGAAGTATCGCTAGGTGCTGTAGTCGCGTTATCGGTCATCTGTTGTATCGCCTTTCTTCAGTAGTCGTCCCATGATCAACCCAATTTCAAACAGTAGCCACATTGGGAGAGCGAGCAGCGTCTGGGATATGACATCGGGCGGCGTTAAAAGCATGCCGATTACAAAGCAGCCCACGATAACGTAAGCGCGGTTGTCGGCTAGCTGCTGTGCTGACACAACACCCGTCAATATGAGGATGACGGCTGCGATGGGGACTTCGAAGGCTAAACCAAAGGCAAAAAAGAGTTTTAATACGAAGTCCAAATACCGATTGATATCGGTCATGACCGAAATGTCACCTGGCCCCACCGTCGTAAAAAAACTGAACAGTAGGGGGAAGACTACAAAGTAAGCAAAGGCAACGCCTGTGTAAAAAAGAATGACGCTCGAAGTCAGGAGTGGAATGGCGATGCGCTTTTCCGACTTATATAAGCCGGGCGCAATGAAGCCCCAAACTTGGGCCAAAATAACAGGCATGGCGAGAAAAACTGCGAGAACAATCGATAATTTAAAAGGCGTCAAAAAGGGCGACGTTACCTCGGTTGCAATCATTGATGATCCTGCGGGTAGCAGACTTCTCAAGGGCTCTGAAATGAAGGTGTATAACTCATTGGCGAAGGGGAACAGTGCAATGAATGCTATGAACACAGCTATTAGCGCGTTTCGAAACCGATCTCTCAGTTCGCGCAAATGCGCAACCAGTGGCATGGGCTCGTCAGCCGTCACGGAGCGGGTTTCTCGCTATCAGCCTGTGAGTTGATTGCGGGGCTTTCGGATGCGTCAGTCGCCGCATCGGCATTCTCATTTGAAACGGGGTCGAGTGATAGCGCGCTGCTGACATCGGTAAGGTCTTGTACCTCATCACGGCTTTCTCTGAGAGCCTGCATCACTTCTTCGTTGTGAAGCTCACGGCTCACATCCGCTTTGATTTCTTCAAAGCCACGCCTGATCCGTCCGAGCCATAAGGAGATGGCGCGGATAGCGCTTGGCAAGCGATCGGGGCCCACAACGAACAGAGCCACCGCGCTAACGACTAAAAGCTCGGCAAAACCAATATCTAACATGATGACTGGCGCTTACTTTGCGTCCTCGTCTTTGTTGTCTTCTATTTTGGTAGTCTCACCGTTATCACGCTTCATTCCTTCTCGGAAGTTAGTGATAGCGCTGCCGAGATCCTTTGCGGCGCCCGGTAGACGTTTTGTGCCAAAAATTAAGATGACAATGGCGAGAATGATCAGTAGCTGCCAAATTCCGATACCACTAAATCCCATATCTATTCACTCTGTATTGCAGGCACATGCTAATGAGCCTATTGATTTCTGGAGGCCTTCTCTTGAAGCCCTGATAGTCCTTGTCTCGACGCTAGCGCATCCAGCACCTCATTATGACTGATACCGAGTCGATCAAGCATTACCAGTGTGTGAAATACGAGATCGGCGACTTCATTGATCACTCTGTCATTGGATGCCTCTGCCAACTCGGCATCTTTGGCTGCAATAACCACTTCAATGGCTTCCTCGCCGACTTTCTCAAGAATTTTATTCAGGCCGTTGGCGTTGAGACTGGCCACGTAGGATTCGTTGGGGTCAGCAGCACGCCTTTTGGCAATAACTGACGCGAGGGCGTCTAACACCTCAGACACCCTGATCTTCCTTTAGCTGCCACTCGCCATCACTGGGTGCATAAAAAAAACATGTTCGGCGACCCGTATGACAGGCACCCGCACCGGCTTGATCAACTCGTAGAAGTAATGTGTCACCATCGCAATCGAGTCGAGCGTCAACGACGGTTTGCACATTGCCTGAGGTCTCACCTTTGCGCCACAGCGCTTGTCGCGAGCGCGACCAGTAAATGGCCTGCTTTTTCGCGAGGGTAAGCGCTAACGATTCTTCGTTCATCCACGCCATCATGAGAACTTCGCCCGTTCGAATATCCTGCGCGATGGCAGGTAGCAACCCGTCGGCATTCCAATTAGGGTTCATGCTGGGCGGTATGTTGGGATCAATAGCGCTTTTCATCGCGTAAGTATGCCACTTCTTCGCGCGGCATTCATTGGCGTTGTAAGAACAGCCCCACGACAGCGACCGCGATGCCCGAAAGCACTAAAGAGGTTGACTCAGGCGTGCTTACTAATGCGATGCCTACTGCGGCGATACCACCACCTATGAGTAAGGCCGGTATTGGCGATGGCTTTTGTTGTGGTTGCTCGGCTTTTAAGCTTTGGCGTTGCATCGCTAAAAATTGGGGTATGACCTCTGGTAACTGTGAGGCGTGATGCACAAAGGCGGGCGCGTCGCGCTGTAACTGTCGGACCACATTCATTGGGCTATACTGACGTTTTAACCAATCTTCAAGAAAAGGTTTCGCTGTGTCCCACAAGTTGAGCTCGGGATAAAGCTGTCGACCTAGACCCTCAATGTTGAGCAGAGTTTTTTGTAAGAGTACGAGTTGAGGCTGAACGCGCATATCAAAACTCGCCGCTGCTTTGAACAGATTCACCAGCATGTGCCCGAGGGAGATCTCGTGCAAAGGTCGATCGAAAATAGGTTCACATAACATGCGAATCGTGGATTCAAAGTCTTGTACGCGCGTCGCGGCGGGAACCCAGCCGCTTTCTACATGGAGTTCGGCAACCAGTCGGTAATTTCGCTGAAGAATCGCAAGCAAGTTCCGCGCTACGTAATACTGGTCCCCCCGCGACAGCTGACCCACGATGGCACAGTCTATGGCGATGTAAGTGGGGGCTTGGGGGTCTGATGCGTCGACAAAAATGTTGCCTGGGTGCATGTCAGCATGAAAAAAGCAGTCGTCAAACACCTGAGAGAAGAAAATTTCCACGCCCCGCTCGGCGAGTACTTTCATATTGACGCCGGCCTCATTGAGCGCGGGGATGTTGCCAACGGGGATGCCAGAAATTTTCTCCGAGACCATCACCCTCGGTGAACCGTAGTCCCAAAAAACAGCCGGTACATAAACGAGCTTTCGTTTACTCGTGTTCTTCTTAAGGAGCGAGGCGTTTGCGGCCTCATGGCGCAAGTCAAGTTCCGCCATTATGGTTGTCTCGTAGTCCTCGACTACCTCCGGTAACCGCAATCGTTTAAAGTCATCGGATAACCCGTTTATGACCTTTGCGAGCCGCTTAAGTAGGCGGATATCGGCACTGATTTGCTTTTCAATACCCGGGCGAAGAACCTTGATCACTGCGGATTCGCCATCGGGTAAGGTGACGCTGTGCACCTGCGCTACCGAGGCGGCGGCGAGCGGCTCGCAATCAAACTCCCGAAAGAGCGTATCGGTGGATTTTCCTAATTCGCGCTCGATCGATGCGGCGGCAAGCGCCGAGTCAAAGGGTGCCACCTTATCTTGTAGTAGTGAAAGTTCGTCTGCTAGATCGTCGGTTAATAAATCACGTCGTGTGGATAGGAGTTGACCGAACTTAATGGGGACGGGTCCGAGTTCTTGCAGAGCAAGACGTAGGCGCTCTCCCTTGGATGCGTCGTGCCGCGGTGTTTTTGACCCGGCGAGGACCCAGCGTAGCAATCCGCTCCCCGAGCCACCGGCGGGAACTAAGTCACCCAGCTGGTATTTTCTGCCCGTGAGTAGGAATTTAAACGCTCTTCTCATTCACTCAACCCATGTAACGCGTTCAGGCGCTTTTTAATACGCTTTAGACGCGAGCCCGCTCTGTCGACGCGCAGTGCAAGGTCATCCACGGCTGAGAAAAAGGCATTTTGTTCGGCTTTGGGTGGTGATAAACGGCCCTCTTCAAGAATAAATTCGCTCAATTGTCGCTTAAGTCGTTGGTGTGTTGTGCGGGAGGTTCTCTTGATCGCACGTATAACCGTCGCCAGCTGATGCCCCACGACAGGCCCTAAGGTCTCCGCCAGGGGTGCTTCCCAGTCGACATCTAAATCAGTCATGACGCTTTGAAGTTGCATCAGTGGCACAGTGTCGCCCGAGATCTTGATATTGCCGTTGATTAGGGCTGAAGCGGGGTCCTCGGCAGAAGCAATGCCTACGAAGTCTTTCCAGCTTCCTTCCAGCGTGACGGTTGCAGCCCCTTCACGATAGCTTGCAATACTGATGGCTCCCTCTGCATCGGTAGAGATGTAGAGGTCTATCTCGGGGCTCGAGCAGCTTATCGCGATGGTTAGGGGGTGAAGGCCCTGGAGCTCATTGCGCGTGCCTGTCGACAGATCGACCGCGCGCATAATGGCCGTTTCTGCAACCAGGCATACACCCGCAATGACAGCTGGATCGTGCTGCATCTACTTAGCCCTTGATACCTCTATGCACTGCGACGATGCCGCCGGTCATGTTGTGATAGCGGCAGTCAACAAAGCCTGCATCCTCCACCATCTCCAGCAGCGTTTGTTGATCGGGGTGCTTTCTGATCGATTCAGCGAGGTATCGGTAACTTTCGGAGTCGTTGGTGATGATCTTGCCCATCGCGGGCAATGCAGAAAACGAATAGGTATCGTAGATTTTAGACAAAAGGGGTGAGACCGGCTTAGAAAACTCTAAAACGAGCAGGCGACCTCCGGGTTTGAGCACGCGATTCATCGACGCGAGCGCTTTGGCTTTGTCAGTCACATTCCTCAAGCCAAAAGCAATCGTGATGCAGTCGATGCTGTTGTCTTCAAAGGGGAGATACTGTGCATCTGCCTGAACGACGCTAATGTTGTTGAGTGCGCCTTTATCGATAAGACGATCCCGTCCGACCGAGAGCATGGAGGAGTTGATATCCGCAAGGATGACACTTCCATCTTTGCCAACAAGCTTTGAAAATTTTGCCGCTAGGTCGCCTGTACCACCGGCAATATCGAGAACGGTCTGCCCTGGTCGGACCGCGCTCAGTTCGATTGTGAATCGCTTCCAAAGACGGTGCAGACCACCCGACATCAAGTCATTCATGAGGTCGTAGCGAGAGGCGACAGAGTCAAAAACCTCTCTAACACGCCCCGCCTTTTCCTCTGTTTTCACACGCTCGAATCCGAAGTCAGTCGTGTCGTCCGTCGCGTTTTCGTGTGTACTCATGACAGTTCCTATTACCCGCGTACTCGCTAACCAATGACTCTGACAATGTCAGTTGAGGGATCGCGAGACGCTCCGGCATCATCTAGTTTTTCTAAGTAGCGTTGCCAGAGTATCTGCCTCTCGCTCGCTAGTTGGGCTAAATACGTCCAAGTGTACAGGCCGGAGCTATGCCCGTCGTCAAAACTTATTTGCACGGCGTAATGCCCGACAGGCTCGATTGCCGTAATACCCACTTCCGCCTTCCCTGTTTGCAACACTTCTTGACCGGGTCCATGACCTTGCACCTCCGCAGAAGGCGAGAGCACTCGCAAAAGCTCAGCCGATAGACTGACCGGCGCTTCACCGCGAAACGTTATCTCAAGCGTACGATCTGAACGGTGGTATTTGATCGATTCTGGTGCGTCTTGGTTCATATCTAGAATGCCGTTGCCAATTACTGCGAGCGTTTCAAGAGCAAGGTGTCGACATCGCTTTGCGCGGTTAGGCTTCGCGCCTTGGCCATCGCCGACCGACTCTCAAACGGTCCAATGTAAACGCGGTGCCACGTGCCTGTATCGGTGGTTATCTCTTCAACGGCAGCCTCTAGGCCCAATAGAGCGAGCTCCCCACGACGACGGTCGGCATCGGCCGATGCTCTAAAAGAGCCCGCTTGCAAAACGTACTGAGTGTACTTGGATTCGATAGGCGTTGAACTCGGCGCTGGGCTTACCGAAAAGGATTCGTCTTCTAGTGTGGTGAAGAAGGTGAAGCTGGGTTGCCGGCTAGCTTCCTCATCGACGGGTGGTACCGCTGTTATTGACTGAGGTAAGGCCGATGGGTTGATCCCGCCGATGACGCCAAGGCTGGCAATAACGCCCACGATCAAGCCGACAGTGAAGCCACTGACGTGCGAGCCGTTAAACAGCGGGCCAACCGGTGTGCTCTGCTTTTTTGTAGGGCTTGAGCGTCTGGTTGCACTCGTCGAAGTTGACCGCTTACGGTTACTTTTTTGGGGCGTTGTGGGCACGATTTACATTCCCTCTCACATTGCCTCGGGCGCCGACACACCAAGAATGTGCAAGCCCCGTGCGATCACCTGTTGTGTCGCTGCAGCAAGTGCCAAACGAGCAAGACTTACAGACACATCATCATCAATGATCTTGTGTGCGTTGTAAAAAGAATGGAAGGCGGCCGCGACATCGCGGAGATAGTTTGCGACGGCATGCGGCTCGAGGCGTTTGGTTGCCCCAGCTACCACCTCGGGATATTTGCTCAGCACAAGCGCTAACGCCTGCTCTTCGTCTTGATTGAGCTTATCCAAGTGCATAAGTCCGCTCTTTGGTGTCCAGCCGTCAAATTGTTCTGCCGCTTTGCGTTGAACACTACAGATCCGGGCGTGCGCGTATTGAATGTAATAGACCGGATTCTCATTGCTTTTTGAGAGGGCAAGGTCTATGTCGAAGGTCAGTTGGGATGTTGCTGCCCTCGCTGTTAGGAAGAAGCGGGTGGCGTCGCGTCCTACTTCGTCAATGAGATCTCGCAAGGTGACATAACTTCCTGCGCGCTTTGACAGCTTTACTTCCTCACCATCGCGCATGACTGTCACCATTTGGTGCAATACGTAGTCTGGCCAGCCATCGGGAATATTTTTGTCGAGACCTTGCAAGCCTGCTCGCACCCGGGTGATGGTGCTGTGGTGATCCGCCCCTTGCTCGTTGATGACGCGCTCAAAGCCGCGCTCCCATTTGTTGAGGTGGTAGGCAACATCAGGGACAAAGTAGGTGTAGCCGCCCTCACGCTTTCTCATAACCCTATCTTTGTCATCGCCAAAATCGGTCGTGCGCAGCCAGAGTGCGTCATCCAACTCATAGGTGTGACCGTTGGCTATGAGTGTATTAACGGTATGTTCAACGGCATCAGAGGTGTAAAGCGATGACTCTAAAAAGTAGCAGTCAAAATTTACATCGAATGCCTTGAGGTCGTGGTCTTGCTCGCGCCGCAGCCATGCGACCGAAAACGCTTGAATATCCTCTAGATCCTCGGCATTTCCCGAGGCGGCAATCGTTCTATCTGCAGCGGCGACCGTCTCACGATTTGCGTAGGCTCGGGCGACTTCTTTGATGTAGTCGCCCTGATAACCATCCTTTGGCCAGCGCTCATCCGTTGGCTCGATCTCGTCTAGTCGCGCCTTGACCGACAAAGCAAGATTGCTGATCTGCTGACCCGCGTCGTTGTAATAGAACTCGCTGTGAACGGACCAGCCCGCGTTATCTAGCAGTCGACATAGAGCATCACCAATGGCTGCGCCCCGTCCATGTCCGACGTGCAATGGCCCCGTGGGGTTGGCTGACACGAACTCAACTTGGACGCGTTTCCCCGCTCCGTCATCGGTCCTACCAAAATGTGCGCCTGACCCCAGAATTTTCTCAACGATTTGTATATTGCTTGCCTGCGAGATATGAAAGTTGATGAAGCCGGGACCGGCAATATCGCAGCGTGAAATAACCGTATTTGTGGGTATACGTTCAACAATAGCCGCCGCTAAGTCGCGAGGCGCCATGCCCGCACGCTTGGCGAGCACCATGGCAATATTGGTTGCTAGATCTCCGTGACTGGGATCGCGGGTATGATCGACCTGAGGTGTGGGTATGTCACCTTCGGTTAACACGCCATCGGTCAGGAGCTGTGAAACTGCTCCACCAATTAATTCAACTACTTGGTCCTTCATGTGCTGGGTTTTCTCTCTGCGGGGGCTCTGTTCGCTAACGGTTTCGAAAGCTAAGGCGACTATTGTATCTCGTTACACGATTTCAGTCGGGTCGATTTCGACAAACCAACTTATTTTTCGACCTATTTTAAGGTTTGAGCCCACATTAATAGCCTTCTTTAAGGTCTGGTGAACCATCTTGCGCGATTGGCTGTGCACAACAATGTGGTAGCGAAACAAACCCGCGCGTCGAGTCATAAGTGCAGGCATCGGTCCAAGGAGGCGGCAATTGGCATCGTCCGCGAGCACCTCTCGTGTTTGATTAAGGAACTCGATGGCATCGCGTTCTTGTTTGGCATCGGCGCGAATAACACCTAGCGCGCCGTGCGGTGGGAGTCCCAGCGCGCGCCTCTGATCTAGCAATGTGCGGGCAAGCTCTAAGTAAGGGATGGTTGCTGCATGCTTGATTAGCGGATGATCAGGGCTTCGAGTCTGAATCAAGACCTGTCCTGGGAGTTCCGCACGTCCCGACCGCCCTGAAACTTGTGTAAGTAATTGTAAGAGCCTCTCTTCTGCACGGAAGTCGGCGCTGAATAGCAGCCCATCCGAATCGACAATCACAACACAGGTGACCCGTGGGAAATGATGACCCTTGGAGAGCATCTGTGTCCCAAGGAGAATCGCGGACGGCGTTTGCCGAATATTATCCAGCAGTGCATTGAGCGCGGTTAGGCTTGGGACACTGTCACTGTCGACGCGAAATAGCGGTGTTTGATGCATTTTGCGGCTTAAAAAAGTCTCAAGCTGCTCGGTACCCACGCCTCGACTGCTCAGACGAACGCTGTTGCAACTGCCGCAGGATCGGGGTGTTGGGCGATGAGCTAGGCAGTGATGACACCGAAGCTGCGGCGGTGATTTGTGTACAGCCATTATGCTGTCGCAGTTATGACACTCCGCTATCCATCCGCAGTCCTCACACTGAATAGAGCGCGCAAATCCGCGTTTATTGAGGAATAAAAGTGCCTGCTCTCCCCGCGCGATGGTTGTTTCGATTGCGCTTATGGCTTCGTCGCTAAGGCCCGCTGTTAGGGCCAGACCACGGGTATCCACAAGTTTAATGTCGGGTAGTTTTGCAGCCGCGGCTCTCTCGGTTAGCTGGTGGTGGTGGTAGCGATGATTTAGGGCGTTGGCGAGTGTTTCTAAACTGGGGGTCGCGCTACCTAAAACGACTGGACAGTTACAAACCTGCCCGCGCTTGACCGCAACGTCGCGCGCTGAATAGCGAGGGTGATCTTGTTGCTTTAGCGAGCTGTCGTGCTCTTCGTCGACAATAATCAGACCGAGTGATTTAAAGCTACAAAACACGCTTGAGCGTGTGCCTAAGACAACGGGTGCAGCTCCTGAGCGCGCCATTGCCCAGGCCCGACTACGCTCTGTATCAGAGACGCCGGAGTGAATAACCGGCACCTGCAACCCCAATGCCGATTCAAAGCGCGATCGTGTTTGAGGCGTTAGGCCAATTTCGGGCACCAAGACCAGCACTTGTTTACCTGTGTCGATAACACGCTTGATGCACTCGATGTAGATAGCCGTCTTTCCGCTGCCTGTAACACCATCGATCAGGTGCGTTGCGAACGACGACAATGAGTCAGCGACGCTCTCAGCAATGTCGGCTTGGTCGGGGGTGAGGGGGGGTGTGTAACCCTTTTCCGTATGGTGAGTCGTGTCGTTAACCACTTTCTCGACGAAGGAGGTTTGGGTTAATGCCCTAAGGGTCGCCTTTGATATGCCCTGTGACTCAATGTCCTTCACGCTGCGGATTTCGTTCTCGATAAGTTCAAGTGCCCGTAATTGCTGGGGTGCACGCGCGAGAGCGATACGCGCATCCTCCAAGCTGGCAACCGCTTTTAATGCGTTAAGCGGTGCGGTCCACGAAGGTTTACCCTTTCGTTCGTTTCGGGCCAGACCCATCATCAGCGCATCACCGGTAGGTATCAGGTAGTAGTCCGCCACCCATCTTAAGAGTGTGAGTAGTGCAGGTTCGATCAAACTTTGATGGTCGAGGACGTCAATCACCCGCTTTAACTTTTGCGGATCAGCTAGTGTTGCCTCTCGCGACTGAATAAAAAACCCCACGGACTCTCGGCCTGAGAAGGGTACAAGCACGCGAGCCCCTACCTCTGGTAGCGCGATATTGTCATGAGGTAGATACTCAAAGGTCGTGTGAAGGGGCGCTGGCACAGCAATCTCCCACACGATAAGACTTGAATTGGCATTAGGCTCTGGTATCATCCGCGCTCTTTTTCACTGGACCCGCAAGGTTGAGGGCAACATGAAAGCAGATATTCATCCGCGTTACGAAGAAATTACGGCTCGATGCAGCTGTGGCAACGAGATTAAAACGCGCTCTACGCTTGCTCAGGATATCACCGTTGATGTGTGTAGCCGGTGTCATCCATTCTTTACGGGTAAGCAAAAGATTGTCGACTCAGGTGGCCGCGTTGATCGCTTCAACAAGCGCTTCGCTGGAAGAAGCTTGCGCAAGTAAAGCGCAGCACAAAAAAAAGAACCGGCAAATTTGCCGGTTTTTTTATACCTGTTATTTTTGCAGCGCCGATTAGAAGAGGCCATCTAAATCGTCGCTATCACTGTCCTGTCCTCGCTTCTTCTTACCTGAAGGGGTGAACTCCTCGAGAAATACCTCCCAAATTGAAGAAGATTGCGTATTGGTTCGCTCTCCTGACTCCTTGTCAATTCGAAGACGCACGACACCTGGGGGCATTTCAGATGCCGCTTCTTCAGGAGGCAGTGCAACACGCATGTAGTCTATCCAAATTGGTAGCGCAGCGGTTCCACCAAACTCCCGACGGCCCATAAGGCTGTAATCATCAAACCCTACCCAAGTCGTGGTAACAAGATCTCTGTTGTAGCCAGAGAACCAAGCATCCCTTGGTCCATTTGTCGTGCCTGTTTTGCCAGCCAGGTCATTACGCTCGAGAACTCGCGCGCGGCGTCCCGTTCCCCGCTTTATGACATCTTCGAGCATCGAGGTGAGCACATAGGTAACGCGCTCATCGATGATTCGTGGTGCTTCTCTAAACTTAGGCTCTATTTCTTCGAACAAGTCTTCAATTCGAGAAATCTCGTCGATGTCCTCATCCGCTCTGGGGTTTTCGCACTCGCTGCACGCAATCAACGGATCCGCTTGGAAGATGACATTGCCGTCTACATCCTCAATGCGATCAATGAGCCAAGGTTCGACACGAAATCCGCCATTTGCAATTGCCGTATACCCTCGCGCGATATCCAGTGGTGTGAAGGCATGCGTTCCGAGGGCCAGTGTCAGATTTGGCTGCATCTCTTGTACGTCGAAACCCGTTCTGTCGGCCATTTCGATCAGTTTTCGAACGCCCAGTTGCTGAAGCACACGAATAGACACTAAATTGCGCGAAAACGTCAGTGCCTCTCTGACACGTGTTGGTCCATAAAACCGGCCGCTGTCGTTCTCAGGTCGCCACAGGTCCTCATCCGTCAGATTTCCCACTACGACGGGCGCATCGTTTATGAGCGTTGCCGGGTGGATCCCGTTCTCAAGCGCTGCTGCATAGAGAAACGCTTTGAAATTGGATCCGGGTTGCCGCCTCGCCTGTGTTGCTCGGTTAAATTTGGATAGGACGAAACCCATACCGCCCACCAGCGCTTTGATCGACCCATCAATCGGGTCGAGCGACACGAGTGCACCCTGAACTCGCGGGACCTGAGCCAATTTAAAGGATTCATTCACTCGGCTGACGCGAATAAGGTCCCCCACAGAAAACAGGTCGGCGGCCTCGTTGGCGCGAGCACTTCGGCTGTCTTCTGTGATGTAACGTCGTGTTCTTCGGAGATCATCCTGCCATGATAGGCGGCTCCGCTCGCCGCCTCTGACGAGAAGATCAATACCGTCGGGGTCAACAGACGTCACAATGGCCGGCAGCAAATCTGCCACGACGGGCATGGCGCGAAGCGCAGCCTGCCACCGCGCGGTTAGGGGCTCCTCTGACTCGCCCTCAAGAGGGGGATGGCGTTGTTCGGGCCCTCGCCAGCCGTGTCGGTTATCGTAGGTAATAAGGCCATCGATAACTGCGTCGCGCGCCGCTTGCTGTAAATCACCATTAACGGTGGTGTGGACCACAAATCCGTCGTTGTAGGCGGCATTACCCAGTTTTTCAACTGCAACTTGGCGCGCCATTTCTGCAACATAGTCAGCGTCTACCTCTACTTTTAACCCATAGAAAGAGGCGACATCCGTACTTGCAACCGCTTTATCGTGCGCGCCTTGGTCGATCATGCCGAGTGTCAGCATGCGGCCCAAAATCCAATTGCGCCTGACTTCACTGCGTGACGGGTTGCTCAGCGGATTGTTACGAGAGGGTGCCTGGGGTACGCCGGCCAACATGGCGTGCTCGGCGAGGGTCAACTCTGAGAGCGATCGACCGTAGTAGGTTTGTGCGGCAGTCTCAAAGCCATAACTTCGATGACCAAGGAAGACTCTATTTACGTAGAGCTCAAGGATTTGCTCTTTACTGAGACGCTGTTCAATTTCGAGTGCCAGCAAAATCTCCGTAAATTTTCTAATAAAGGTTTGATCGAGTGTCAGGAAGAAATTGCGCGCAACTTGCATGGTGATGGTAGAGCCACCGCTCTGCTTGCTGCCCGTAGTAACGAGCTCTGACACAGCGCGCGCGAGGCCCAAGAAATCGATGCCGGAATGCTCGAAGAAGCCATCGTCTTCGGCTGCGAGTAGGGCACTGACGAAGGTCTCAGGCAACTCTTCGTAGCGCGCTGGGATGCGTTTTTGCTCTCCAAACTGACCGATGAGTTGCCCATCAGCGCTGACAATTCTGAGCGGTGTCTGCAGCTTAATGTCCTGAAGCGCCTCCGCTTCGGGCAGTTTTGGGCTGAGATACAGATACAGCCCCGCGAGCCACCAAAAGGCGGCGGCGGTCATCAATGCGACTAAGCGCAAACTCTTTTTTACAACGGCCAAGCGAATGTCTCCGGCTCAATAGCCCCACATTGTGAGTTGAAATTCGCGTACTTCGTCACATTCTACCCTTCTATTCCCACTTTAATTCAACCTATGGTGTATCTGGTAGTTGCTGTCAGTTTATTGACGTCGCATGATGACACGTAATTGTGTTGGGGGGCGTTTTCAAAAACGAAGAGACACAACAGGTTCAGAAGGTCCC
>JBELJN010000045.1:0-5110 GCA_042090345.1 Halieaceae bacterium
GATCCAAAGCGATTAACCAGCCGCCCTCAAGCTCTCACCCCCAACCTCTCGAGAGGTGAAAATGAGTGCGCCGTCTGCAATCGAACTACCACGGAACATTTTTTTGTCCTTCCGATAATTCTGCGGATTCACCCAAGGCATTTGAGTACCCTGACGCGGCATCTTAGGCAACATACGTTGCATGTACCCAGCAGAGAAGTCGTGAATCCAATAGCGTTTCTCCATGGTTCGCGCGAGGATCTCCGGAATGCGAGGCGTGGCCTGATCGTAACCAAATTCGTCCATGTGATTGAGCACTCTGCACACCCACTCGGCGGTAAGATCCGCCCGAAGTGTCCATGATGCATTGATGTAACCAAACGTTTGAACCATGTTGGGAATGTTGGAGCACATAACTCCTTTGTAGGTCCACTCATCAGCAAAGTTAATAGACTTCCCGTCTACGATGAAATCTGCTCCGCCTAAGTTGAGTAATTCAATGCCGGTAGCTGACACGATAATGTCAGCCTCCACGTGCTCCCCCGAGCCCGTAACAAGACCCGTCTCATCAATATGAGAAATCGTATCTGTCACAACATCCGCCTTACCTGAACGAAGCGCCGTAAAAAGATCGTCGTCGGGCACCAAGCACAAACGCTGATCCCAGGGGTTATAAGTAGGCGTGAAGTGCTTTTTCACATCCAACACATCGCCGACCGCCTTTTCAACGTCATCGAGCAAAGTCTGTGTCACGCGCTCTGGATTAGTGCGCGTCTGGTTGTAGATAAGTTGCTGCCAAACAGTATTATGGAACCTGACGAGATCGTAAGCCCAACTCGCAGGTAACATCGCTCTGAGGAAGTTTGCGAATTTATCTACCGACGGTCGAGATACCACGTAAGTAGGCGACCGCTGCACCATGGTGACCTTTTCTGCCGTGGTCGCCATATTAGGCACCAGGGTCATAGCGGTCGCACCAGAACCAATCACCACAACCTTTTTACCCGTGTAATCAAGCTGTTCGGGCCAGAACTGCGGATGCACCCACGTGCCTTTGAAGTTCTCGCGCCCGTCAAACTCGGGCTGATGACCTGCGTCGTAGTTGTAGTATCCCGCGCACATCAACAAGAAATGCGATGTGAAATAAACCGTTTCACCACCGGCGTCTACCGTTAGCAACCACGTTGCAGACTCTGAAGACCAAGACGCAGCAACGAGTTTGTGCCCAAACCGTACCTGATCACGAATGCCATGTTCATCAGCCGTTTCGTTCACGTAATCCCAAATTGCAGGCCCGTCCGCGATCGCTTTCTCCGCTTTCCAGGGCTTAAAATTATAGCCAAGGGTATGCATGTCTGAGTCGGACCGTACTCCCGGATAGCGGAATAAATCCCACGTACCGCCAATCGCTTCACGTCGTTCAATGAGCATATAATCGCGGTCAGGACAGCTTTTTTGAAGATGGACTGCGGCGCCGATACCGGACAGTCCAGCACCCACGATCATGACGTTGGTATGGGTAGCCGCTTCAGGCGACGTATTGTTATTCATATGTAAATTCTCTCATCTCACGGTCCGATGCGCTTGGGACTAATCGCCCAGTGCGGATCGACCTCTCTCAGCAGCGATACGAAGACGCAACGCATTAAGCTTGATAAAGCCCTCAGCATCTGCTTGATCGTATTTCCCTGCATCGTCCTCAAAGGTTGCAATAGCGTCGTCAAACAGCGTATCCGCTGACCGCCTACCTGTTACTGTCACATTGCCTTTATAGAGCCTTACTCTTACATCACCGTTGACCACCGACTGTGATTCATCGATCGCGGTCTGCAGCATAAGACGCTCGGGTGCCCACCAGTACCCGTTATAGATCAATTTCGCGTAGCGTGGCATCAGCTCGTCTTTTAAATGCGCGACCTCCCGGTCGAGTGTAATGGACTCAATAGCACGGTGCGCACGCAGTAATATGGTTCCACCAGGCGTCTCATAACAACCGCGGGACTTCATGCCGACGTATCGATTTTCGACAATATCTAAACGACCCACTCCGTGAGCACCACCCACCTGATTCAAATAGGCGAGCACCGATGCCGGTGACATCGCCTCACCGTCAATCGCCACAACGTCTCCACGCTCAAAGGTCAATGTGAGCTCATGACCCAACTCGGGCGCTTCCTCTGGAGATACCGACCATCGCCACATCGATTCCTCTGGCGGACACCAGGGATCTTCAAGAACCCCACCCTCGTAAGAAATGTGCAGTAAATTGGCGTCCATCGAGTAAGGCGACTTCTTAGAAGCATTCGAGAAATCGACAGGGATATCGCGCTCAGCGCAATAAGCCATTAACGACTCTCGCGAATTGAGGTCCCATTCGCGCCAGGGAGCAATCACTTGGATTCCCGGTTTCAATGCATAGGCGCCCAATTCGAAACGAATTTGATCATTACCTTTTCCGGTTGCACCGTGAGAAATCGCGTCAGCGCCTGTTTCGTTAGCAATTTCCACCAGTCTCTTCGCAATTAAAGGACGCGCAATCGATGTGCCCAATAAATACTCACCCTCATAAATCGTGTTTGCACGGAACATGGGAAATACGAAGTCGCGAACAAACTCTTCTTTCAGGTCATCGATGTAGATCTCTTTTACGCCAAGCGCCTCTGCCTTTGCCCGAGCAGGCTCAACCTCCTCCCCTTGGCCAATGTCGGCGGTAAAAGTGACGACCTCGCAGTCATATGTGTCTTGCAGCCATCTGACGATAACTGAGGTATCAAGGCCGCCCGAATAGGCCAATACGACCTTATTAACATTACTCATTGGTTACTCCCGTTCAAGGCAGTGAAGTTTACGCTCGCAAGTCTGCGATGGACAGCGGATCACTGCTAAACTACGCTGGCTATCCGTAAAAGGGCCTAAAATGTCGCGAATTACCCTCACCAAACCCGATGACTGGCATATTCATCTCAGAGATGGCGCGGTGCTAAATCGAACCGTTAACGACGTAGCGGCTTGGGCAAATCGTGCCGTTGTCATGCCCAATCTGACGCCACCGGTCAAAACGCTGGACGACGCGACGGCTTATCGCGAGCGCATTATGTCCGCCTTCACCGGCAGCAGTAATTTTGAGCCCCTGATGACGTTGTACCTCACTGACTCAACCACACCTGCGATAATCGAGGAAGCGGCCAAGTCACCGTTTGTCTGTGGGGTAAAATTGTACCCGGCGGGGGCAACCACCAATTCAGCTGCCGGCGTTACGGGCCTGGAGTCTTTAAAACCCACACTGGCGGCGATGGAAGCTTGCGGCCTTCCACTGTTGGTGCACGGTGAAGTAACGGACCATGACATCGACATCTTTGACCGAGAGGCCGTTTTTATTGAACGAATACTGGCCCCCTTGGTCGATGAATTTCCAAAACTGCGCGTTATTTTGGAGCACATTACAACTAAAGACTCGGTGGACTTTGTCGAGTCAGCGAGAAACGGTGTTGCGGCGACGATTACACCTCAACACTTACTTTTCGACCGCAATGACATGTTAGTGGGTGGAATTCGCCCTCACTTATTTTGCCTACCCATCCTCAAGCGCAACTTGCACAAAGAGGCGCTTCGCGCCGCAGCGATTTCGGGTAATCCAAAGTTTTTTCTGGGAACTGACTCTGCCCCGCATACGCTCGAAACCAAGGAGTCCGCATGTGGCTGCGCTGGCTGTTACACGGCGCATGCTGCTCTCCCATTTTACGCTGAGGTCTTCGACGAAGAAGGCGCGCTCGATAAACTCGAGGGCTTTGCAAGCCACTTTGGTCCTGACTTCTATGGCAAAGCGCGTAATTCGGAGCAGGTAACGCTGGTAAAAGAGGATAATCCGTCGCCCTTGAGTCTGAGTTTTGGTGAGAGCACCATTGCACCGCTTCGGGCGGGTGAAACCCTCAGTTGGCGCTTGGAATCCACTGAATGAGCGAACCCACTGAAAAGCAGATGAAACATCGATTTAGAGGGTTTCTACCGGTCGTCATCGATATCGAGACAGGTGGATTTAATGCCGCTACCGATGCCGTACTTGAGATAGCTGCGACCTTTTTCACGCTCACTGAGCAGGGCCACTTAGCAGTCAGTCACTCCATCGCTAGGAACGTAGACCCCTTCGAGGGAGCCAATCTGGAGCCATCTGCTTTGGAATTCACTGGAATCGACCCCGAGAATCCACTTCGAGAGGCAGTCCCTGAAGCAATCGCATTAGGGGATATTTTTTCTGAGGTCAGACGCGAGGTGAAAGACAAGGGCTGCACGCGCGCCATCCTGGTGGGGCACAATGCGCACTTCGATGCCGGATTTCTGAACGCAGCCGCCGAGCGCTGCGACATAAAACGAAATCCGTTCCATCCCTTTTCACACTTTGATACCTCGACACTTGCCGGTCTTGCCTACGGTCACACCGTGTTGGCTCAAGCCTGCAAACGTGCGGAGATAGAGTTTAGCAATAGTGAAGCGCACTCAGCCGATTACGATGCACAAAAAACCGCCGAGTTGTTCGCTGGCATTGTAAATCGCTGGCAGGATTTAGGGGGATGGACATGGCCTGCAATCGCCCCCACAGAAGCCGGCTAGCTCAGCCCGACAACTCGCTGAGTATTTCATCGAGCGCTTCTACTAGCTCGTCAATATCATTGAGCTCAAGCAACTGATACTTCGTTGCGCTATCGACCGGTAGCAGCTGCAGGAGCGCAAAACACACTTGCCATGCGTTACCCGTATCAACGGTCATTCCCAACTTCTTGACCTCTGGATGCCGCTGAAGCCCCGCCAATACATCGATCATCGAGCGTCCGCCTTCAGGGAGCGGTGTAGCGGGAGGAATGGGATCGATTGCAACGGTGGCCATGTTTAAACCCGAGTCCTCACGCCACGTATTTTCTACGTGAAAACGTGCCTCCCCTTCAATGGTAATGCCCAAAAGCCCGTTAGGCAGTTGATCCCAGTCAACGATGTTCGCCACTGTGCCATAGGCGCCAAAATCCAGGTTGGTTTTTGACGCCTGAGCTACTTCAGATCCTTTCTTTATCCAGACAACACCAAAGCTGGTTCCCTCACGCATACATTTGGAAATCATATCGATGTAGCGCCGCTCAAA
>JBELJN010000045.1:5210-11526 GCA_042090345.1 Halieaceae bacterium
ACCCCATCAACCGCGCTCGGGGCCTAATGGCTCAAACGCGATTATCAGCTTCGGAAGTAATAGAAGTGCCCCCATAACGGCTGCGAGCATCGCCATGACGGTCAATACGCCAAAGTAAATACTCGGAGTGAAGTTCGAAAGGGTCAGCATCGAAAAACCGACAACAACGGTGAGGGTTGTGTAGTACATCGCGCGGCCAATACTCGAATGACTGCGGTACATGGCCTCACGATAACTTCCATCAAGCTCGAACTCACGCCTAAATCGATGAATGTAATGAATACAGTTATCGACACCCATGCCAACGACGATGGCCGCAATAGTGATCGTCATAATGTCCAGTGGGATGCCGGCCAAACCCATTACGCCCAACACCAGACCCGCAGCGAGAATGTTTGGCGCAAGACCGAGTAAGGCCAAAGACACAGATCGAAACAGCGCCAAAAACATAATGCCTATTGCGACGAATACAGCGCCCAGTGTCAGAATTTGTGACGCGTAAAGGCTTTGAAGCACATTGTTATACAACACGAGTAAACCCGTAAATTTTACCCGTGTTTCATCAAGCCCTGTTTCAACGAGTATCTGTGCGTAGAGCGACTCAAGGTACTCTGCACGGCGCAAGGTTTTGCTGGTTTCCATGGCTCTAACCGTAATGCGAGCTTGCTGCTCAATGGGATCGTAGTAGGGTGCAATCAGCACCTCAGCCACGTCAGCTGGCAAACTACGCTCTACTAAAGCGAGTTCGACGCCCCCTAACTTATCATCGTAAAGTCGATCCATGACGGAGAATCCGGTCGACAAAGACAACACTTTTCCAGACTCGGGTCTTGCGTCAACAATGCCATGAATCTGATCAACAAGGTCACGACCCTCCAACGTAAACCAATAGCCAATTTCAGCTGAATTCTCGTCAGCAAACGATACGTCCTCACCGAAGGGGTCGTCATCCCATAGCCCGTCTTCGTCATCACCAAGGTCGTCCTCAAACCCAAGGTCATCACTGGCAACGACGTCAGTCGTTGCGAGCTCATCTGCGAGTGCGAGGTCAGCTGACGCCAGCGCATCGACGGGCTGAATACTCTCTGGGGGGGGATAGAGAATAATATCGAGCGGTATGGTTCCACCGAGGCGAGCGTCAAGCAGCTCCATACCTTGATAAATCTCAGTCGTATCCTTGAAATAGTCGATGAACCGATTCTCAACCTGTAACCGCGACAACCCGAGCACCACAAGTAAGATCAATAATCCGGTTACGGCAAAGACAAGACCACCAAAGCGCTCGACGACCGTGGCAAAATTGCGCGTCATGCTCAACGAGTCGTTTGCGCCCTTGGCGCCCATGTCAGGCAAAATCGCAATCAAGGCCGGCACGAGCGAGAAACTGACAACGAATGCTACGACAATACCCGCGGTCATCATCCAGCCAAAATCAATGACCGGCTTTATCCCTGCGACAACAAGCGAAGTAAAGGCAACCATGGTGGTGACCGCAGTGTAAAAGCAAGGGATAAACATAAGCCGCGCCGCCATGACCGCCCGCTCTGCTCTCGGCATATCGGGTTCTTTTATCTCCAACTCCCGATATCGAACAACGAGGTGAATCGCAAGCGCTAGCGCCACAACAAGCAGTACAGCAACAAAATTTGAGGATATGACCGTCATGCGCCAATCGGTGAAGCCAAGAATTCCAAGCATCAAGGTTGCAGAAAGCGTGCAAACAGAAATTGGGATGAGGACCCACCGGTAGTCGCGAAAGATCAGTGCCAACATCGCAACCATCACAAAGATAATGGAGGTCCCAAAGGTCACTAAATCATCTTGAACAAAGTCCAACATGTCCGCCGCAATCATGGGAACACCGCCAACAAAAATACGGCTTTGATCACGATATTTTTCGGCAACCTCACGGACATTCGCAACCAGCGCTGCGCGATCTGAGTTAACGGTGCGGGTCGCCTCATCGTAGGCGAGCTCAACTGCGGCCAACTGGCGTTGAACCTCAATATCGCCGCCCTCGGCAACCGATTTTCTGAGCGACTTGCGTAAATCACCCAGCCGGTCTACCTCTTTATTTGGCTCAATCGTGACCTGCACAGCCGTCAAGTCGCCGGCCTCACTAACCACTAAATTTTTGTAAAGCTGACTGGATGTGAACTCACGTAGTGCAAGTGCTCGGTCCACCTGTGGGTCTCTAAGGCTTGGTATCGAATCCAAGTCAGAGAGATCGGTCAACGAGATTGGCGGGCTCTCTAGAAGTGGCACATCAAGTGCCGAAGTCACAGAGCGAACGCCTGGCACGCGCTTGAGATCAGAAACCATTGCCGATAAGCCCGACAGAGAAGCCTCACTGAGTAATGGGCTCTCTGGCTCCCACGTCAAAATCAAAAATTCATAACTTTCGTAACGCTCCGTCGCCTCCTCAAAGAAAGCAAGGTCGGGATCACCCTGCAACAGCAAGCTGTCAGAGGAGGCATCGAGCCTCACTTTCTCCAGCTGCGACAAGGCACCGCCCGCAAGAACCAACGCGATGAAAATAATTGCGCTGGCGTAGCGCGTAATGAGAAGGTGATAAGCAGACGACATTAATACTCCGTGTTTGACGCGCTATCGGTCAGCGATTGTAGCAATTGTTGATGCAACCCCGAGAAACTCCCATTGCTCATAATGACAACGTGATCACCCGCTTGGAGTTCAGCAATCAAAGCATCGTGCAGAGCGCCCACCGTGTTAAAAACGTGATGTCTTGGATCGTTCTGAGTGTTGTCCCTTAGCGACCACTGAGCACCCTCTGGCTGAAACCAAAATACGGTATTGGCAGACTCCGTAGCCGGCATCAGTGCTGAGCGATGGGTACCATCTTTCATCGTATTCGAGCGTAACTCTACGACAGCAATGACTCGCGCTTCTTCAACCAAACTTCGAACGCCCAGTAAAGTTGAAGCAATAGCCGTTGGGTGATGGGCGAAGTCGTCGTAAACACTGACTCCCGCCGGCTCTCCTAGTAATTCCAGTCGGCGCTTGACGCCCTGAAATTGTGAAAGCGCTTCGCAGGAAACATGCACTGGAACGCCAACATCAAATGCGGCGGCGATGGCCGAGAGCGCATTTTCCGCATTGTGTCGCCCGATCAGTGACCAGGCGAATTCGCAACACTCTCCATCAGGTGCTTGGATACTCAGTTGACTGTAGCTCTTGGTCAGGGCGTCGACTGACCAAGTATTCGTATCGCTCGATCCCATGCGCTCTACTGGCGTCCAGACGCCCCGCCTCAGAACACCGTCTATTGCCTCTCCCTCACCAGCAACGATCTTCCCGCTAGAGGGAACACAGCGAATTAAGTGATGAAACTGCGTTTGTATCGCAGCCAGATCGTCGAAGATATCCGCATGATCAAATTCGAGGTTATTAATCACCAACGTCTTTGGCTTGTAGTGCACGAACTTGGAGCGCTTGTCGAAAAAGGCAGAATCATATTCATCTGCCTCAACAACAAAAGGACCTGATCCCAATCGGGCAGAACCCTCAAAGCCAAACGGAACGCCACCTACCAAGAACCCGGGATTTTCTCCAGCGCACTGCAGTATCCACGTCAGCATCGATGAAGTCGTCGTCTTTCCATGTGTTCCCGATACGGCCATTACCCAGCGATCAGTTAGCAGCTCTCCAAGCCACTGCGGACCTGAAATGTAAGGAATCTTCTGGTTGAGCACATACTCGACACAAGCATTGCCCCGCGATAACGCGTTACCGATGACAACCAGATCAGGTGCCGGTACTAAGTGCTCGGGCGAATAGCCCTCGGAGATCTCAATGCCTGCGTCCTCGAGCATGGAGCTCATAGGCGGATAAACATTGGTATCAGAACCCGAGACGCGATACCCCAGCTCACGCGCCAGCAGTGCAACGCCACCCATAAAGGTCCCACAAATACCGAGTATGTGAACGCGCTCCAACATCTACCGCTCCAAATTGGTTCGCTAAGCGTATCATGCCTACTATGGTCTTAAGACAGCTGCATTGGGAGAAATTATGCCTGCGGATCCGGCGCCTAACGCCTTTTATGCTCAGTCTGGCGGCGTCACCGCCGTTATCAACGCAAGTGCGGCAGGTGTCATCAATACCGCCGCCTTATTTCCGGAAAAAATCGGTCAGATTTATGCAGGTCAGAATGGCATCCTCGGGGCATTACGTGAGGAGCTCATCGATATTTCGCGAGAGTCAGAGGCATCCATTCAAGGGCTGATGACAACACCGTCAGGGGCCTTTGGCTCGTGCCGTTATAAGCTAAAAGGCATCGATGAAAATCGCGCCGAATACGAGCGACTTATCGAAGTGTTTAAAGCGCACAATATCCGCTACTTCTTCTATAACGGAGGCGGCGATTCAGCAGACACCTGTCAAAAAGTCTCTGAGATCGGCGAGCGATTAGGCTTCCCTTTACAGGCCATTCATGTGCCTAAGACCATCGACAACGACCTTCCGTTCACAGACAACTGCCCAGGCTTTGGATCGGTCGCCAAATACGTGGCGCTATCGACGCGAGAAGCCGCATTTGATATTGCCTCGATGTGCGCCACGTCTACCAAAGTGTTCATTCTTGAGGTTATGGGTCGCCATGCGGGCTGGATAGCCGGCGCCGCTGGACTTGCATCTCGATCTGAAGCGGAAGCGCCGCATATTATTCTGTTCCCGGAAATTGCCTTCGAAGAAGAGCGATTTTTGGCCAAAGTAAAGGAAACTGTCGAGAAATTTGGCTTCTGCGTGATCGTGGCCTCTGAGGGAACTCAAACCGCCGATGGGCAATTGCTGTCTGGCTCAACATCTCGCGATGCCTTCGGTCACGTACAACTTGGTGGGCTTGCACCCAAACTTGCAAATATTATTAAGCAGGCCCACGGATATAAATATCACTGGGCCGTCGCCGATTACCTCCAGCGCGCTGCCCGTCATATTGCAAGCCAGACCGACTTAGAACAGGCCTACTCGCTTGGTGAGGCCGCAGTCAATCTTGCTATGGCGGGAAAAAACGCGCTCATGCCCACGATCGTGCGTGTGAGCGATGAGCCTTACGAATGGAAAATTGGTACAGCACCACTCGATGAAGTCGCTAACCAGGAGAAAATGATGCCTCACTCTTTCTTTTCTGACGATGGCTACGGGATAACCGAAGAGGCTCGTCGTTATTTTCAGCCCCTTATCATGGGGGAGGCCTACCCAAACTACCAAGACGGACTGCCTCACTATGTGACCCTAGACCGGCACTTAGCACCCAAAAGACTTCCGCCCGATAATCGATGGTAATGTTGGTTCAGACGACGTAACGCTCTAAGAGTTCGTCAAGCTGATCAACAAGTACAGCGTGGGCATGCGGTCTTAAGCTCACCTCACGCAACCACAAATCACGCAAGCTATTAGCCACCTGAGCCGCCCTAAACTCTGATGCGATCGGGGCATAACTGAGATGCCAAGGCTCCTCTGAAACACCCCCCCTGTCTTTGTCGTAAGGTCGGTAAAAACCCTCACAGTCATTATTGGCTATCAGCTCGTCCAGCCATAGCGACAAATCTGAGAACCTTCCGCCGTTACGGTACTCGCTCGGCGTCAGCGCTAGTGACTCCCCGGGTGGAATCAAAGACGGGTCAAACACATCCACATCAGTCCCCCAATGATGCCGAGAGGTACCGGGCAATGCGGAAAAGCGAAGGATCCGGTGTAACCACGCCTCGTCGGAGTATTCCTCGCGCGACAGAGGAATATTGTTATCGTCGAGCACCGGCCGCTCACCACGCCACTTCGCGTTGAAAATCGCAAGCTGTCGCTCGTAAGACCGAAAACTTGAAGCGATCGACAGTTGGAAGCCAGCATCCTGCGCGCGCGTTTGAAGCGCGAAAAAAGACCGTGCGGCAACCTCTTGCATCATCGCCCCACACGCTGTTTCAACGACGTGTTCGGTCGTTAAACCTAAGGCAATAAGTACTTCCTGGCCCACACCAAATCTAGACACACGTTTAACCACAATAAGGATCCAACATTCAGTTTAGCGCCCACCCGCGTAAACAAGTAAAAAAAGCTGCTAGCAAACAATACACAATTCTGATAGCTTCCCGTGCCCAATTACGCAGGTCAACTGCCAAACACCTCCACTTGGCGTAACGGACACCAATATGGCGACGAAGAAATCCTCCGACACCCCGGACGAGACTGCAGCAAAAGCGCCTGCAAAGGCGACGGCGCCCGCAAAGAAAAAGGCAGCAGCAAAAGCTGCACCCAAAGCGAAAGCAGAGCCCAAGGCGAAAGCTGCGCCCAAAGCGAA
>JBELJN010000017.1:0-51797 GCA_042090345.1 Halieaceae bacterium
TCGCGACCTCAACCTTGGCAAGGTTGCGCTCTACCAGCTGAGCTATTCCCGCATAGTTCTGAGTGTATTCGCTAGGACTTAGCGGTCAAGCAGTTTCGTTGTCGGTAGCCTTTCCCAACATAACTTGTAAGTAGTTCCACATGGACCAAAGAGTCAAAACAACGGCAATTGCCATGGCGACATAACCTGCCATCAGCCAGATATCGTTTTCGGGTTTAAAGGCCCGCCAAAGCAACAAGGTAATCGCTGTCATCTGCAGAGTTGTTTTGAACTTTGCGACGATGGTCACAGCCACCGATTCACTTCGTCCGCTTCGAGCCATCCACTCACGCAAAGCACTGACCAGGATTTCTCGGCCAATGATGACCATGGCAGCCAGTGTTATCCAGATATTATCGTAATGAGCCACGAGTAAGACAAGCGCGGTGGCCACGATCAGCTTATCAGCCACGGGGTCCATAAAAGCCCCAAACTCGCTCTCCTGGTTCAGTGTTCTGGCAAGCCAGCCATCAAGCCAGTCCGTAATCGCTGCAATAAGGAAAATAAGTGCCGAAAGGAAGCCCGCGTAGGGCCCAGCCAAATAGAAGGTGACCACCAAAAAGGGAATGCAGCCAACGCGCAATAAGGTCAAAATATTAGGAAGCGTCCAACGCACATAGGCTCCAAAAACTACTGTTCAACAGTGTGTAGGTGATCATAAATACTCTGGGCGAGAGTTGCACTGACCCCGTCAACTTTACAAATCTCATCGACGGATGCGTTCTCCACCCCCCTTATACTGCCAAAATGACGAAGCAAGTCCCGTCGGCGTTTAGCACCCACCCCCGATATACCTTCCAGGGTTGACTGCTTTCGCGCTTTTGATCTCCGCCCCCTGTGTCCACCTATGGCAAAGCGGTGAGCCTCATCACGAATCTGCTGGATCAAATGTAATGCGGGGTTATCGCCACGCAGTTGTGTCTCGGCCCCGGTATCACCATCAATAAGCGTTTCAAAACCTGCCTTTCGGGTCGTACCCTTGGCGACACCCACAACTTTAACAGTCGTCAACTCAAACTGCTCGAGAACCTGTTGTGCCTGCGAGACCTGTCCCTTTCCACCATCTATAAATAAAACATCGGGAAGCACGCCTTCACCCTTTGAGAGGCGCCGGTAACGACGCTCAAGCGCCTGCTGCATGGCAGCGTAATCGTCCCCGCCCGTGATACCGTCGATGTTAAACTTCCGATAATCCGCCTTTCGCGCGCCGTTACTGTCAAAAACAACGCAAGAAGCCACTGTTGCCTCGCCGGAACTGTGACTGATATCGAAACATTCCATACGGGTCGGTGACATTTCCAAATCCAGTTCTCTACGCAGTGCCTCTAAGCGCCCCGCCATCGTTTGCTTGCCGCTGAGAAATGAGTCTAAGTTGCTCTCGGCTGTCTGTCTTGCCAGCTGCAGCCAACGTGCCCGCGCATTACGAACCGAGGTTTTTATAACTACTTTACGTTTACTCTGCTCCATGAGGGTATCGGCTAACAAATCAGCGAAGTTGGGCTTATGACTTACAACAATCTCCTGCGGGATCGTCTGACGGCCTGATAGGTAAAACTGGGGAATAAACGCATCGAGAACCGAGCTTTCGTCTTCCTCAAGCTGAGTTGCCGGGTAATAGGTACGAGACCCAAGAACTCGGCCCTCTCGAACGAATAGCACTTGAACACAGGCTTGCCCATGGGCTTGCTTAACCGCCAACAGGTCGAGCTCACCGCGCGAGCCTTCTATCCCCTGACTTGCCTGCACATCCTGTAGCCGCTGCAGTTGATCGCGATGCTCAGCCGCTTTTTCAAACTCAAGCTTCTCTGCCGCACGTTCCATATCATCAGCAAGGCGCTTCATTACCTTCTGGGACTTTCCGCTTAAGAACAATGCGGAGTTCTCAACTTGCTTCTGATAGTCCTCATCGCTGACTAAGCCAACACAAGGCCCCGAGCAGCGGCCAATCTGGTACTGAAGGCAAGGCCGAGAGCGGTTACGAAAGTACGATTCCTCGCATTGACGAACTTTGAAGACTTTTTGCATCAGATGCAGTGTTGAACGAACAGCACCGGCACTCGGGTAGGGACCGAAGTACTCGCCCTTGCGTCGTTTCGGTCCTCGATGAAAACCGAGCTTCGGCCATTTATCCTCAGAAGAAAGATAGATGTAGGGGTATGACTTATCGTCTTTAAGTAAAATGTTGTAAGGCGGGTGATACTCCTTGATCAAATTGTGCTCAAGGAGCAGTGCGTCGCGCTCCGTTGTTGTAACGGTAACCTGTATGTCCTGAATTCTAGCCACGAGGGCCATGGTCTTTGCTGACAGACCACTTGCTCGAAAATAACTCGTCACACGGTTTTTAAGGTTTTTCGCCTTACCAACGTAAAGCAAACCACCGGACCTATCGTACATTTGATAAACGCCCGGCCGAGTCGTGAGTTGCTTGAGGAAGGGTTCCGCCTCAAATGCGCCGCTTGCCATAGCTAGCACCCCGAGCCAATCAGTTGAGGTTCCACCTCGAGTGTCACATCAAAAGTCGCCTTTACAGACTCCGAAATCTTGCCTGCAAAGTGGGTTACCTGTGAGGCATAAAGGGCCGACTTGTTAATCAAGACTAGCGCGTGATTACCCGACACAATAACCCCGTTTTCCTCGACACCACGCCACCCCAGATAATCGATCATCCACGCAGCCGACAACTTGATCTGGTTGTCATGCGCTGTGAATTGAGGCATGTCACGATACGTTTCCTTTAACTGTGTAGCCAGAGATTGACTCACTATAGGGTTTTTAAAAAAGCTACCAACATTTGGATCAACAAGTGGATCTGGCAATTTCGCTTTTCTTAAGGCTATGACAGCTTGGAGCACGCTTTCAGGGCTCGTAAGATCGTCCGAAATATGATCGCGTAAACCCGGGTATTCGAGGCAACAGACTGCTTGCTTGGAGAGACGGAGATCCACACTTACGATCAGCCAATGCCGCCCACCTTCGTGCTTAAACACACTATCTCGATAGCCAAACGCACAATCGTCCTTCGTCAGCGTTTTCGTTTCACCACAATGGCCATCAACGACCTCTATGCCCGCTATTAAATCCTGAATCTCAACACCATAGGCACCAATATTTTGCACAGGAGCAGCACCCACACTACCGGGTATCAGCGCCAGGTTCTCGAGTCCGTAATAGCCTTTTGAGTGTGCCCAGAGAACGCATTCGTGCCAAGACTCCCCAGCACCTAAGCGAACCACAATATGATCTGTTCCTTCTTCGACAACTTCGCGCCCTTTAATATTGATATGGATGGTCAATCCATCTACGACGGGGCTCAAAATGACGTTACTCCCACCTCCCAGCGCAGTAATGTGAAGGTCGTGTTTTTTTGCCTCCATGACCCCTAGCTGAATCTCTTCAATTGAGGACGCAGATAAAAAATACATCGCTTGTGACTCAAGCTTTAACGTATTGAGCTCACGAAGTGGCACACCTTCTCGGACTTTGCTCATCGGTCAGCCATGATGGCTCTTACCGCCTCTAAGTCAGCAAGCGTATCGACACCCGCGGGAACCGTCTCAAAGGCATCTGCAATGCGTATCTCATGCCCGTAGTGCAGCGCTCGCAACTGCTCAAGCGACTCAAGTTGTTCATAGGGTGCCACTGCGCGCGCGCTAAACTCACGCAAAAAGCTCACCCTGTAAGCGTACAAACCAATGTGTCGCCGTGCCTCCGTTGGAATGATGTTATTGGTATCGCCTCTCAAGTGCGGGATTGGAGCGCGTGAAAAGTATTGCGCACGCCCAACATGGTCCGAAACAACCTTCACCACGGCGGGATCTGTAAAGGCAGAATACGAACTGATAGGTTCAGATAACGTCGAGATTGACGCCTCAGGGTGAGTCACTAGGAGTTCAGCGACCTGCTCGAGGTTGGCGACGGGCATTAACGGCTCGTCACCTTGCAAGTTGACCACCACACTGCCATCGTCCCAGCCCTTTAACCGCCCCACCTCCGCCAGCCGATCTGTGCCTGATGGGTGGGCGGGGTCAGTCATAACAACCTCCGCGCCGTGAACGCTCAAGGCGGAACGTATACGCTCATCGTCCGTCGCAACCGTTACGGAGACGGCGCTACTCTGAAGCGCCTGCCGCCACACCCAATAAACCATAGGTTTACCGTTTATTTCAGCCAACGCTTTAGCGGGCAAACGTGTAGAGCTATATCGCGCAGGAATCACAATGTGGTACATGAAAGACCTCGTTAATTAGCGACCTGTGCCAGTCGTTGCTCGATCGCCGAGTACAGTGAATCAGGCAATATTGCCTCGATCTCCAGTACCCAAACATTATCGCATGGCTCCTGCTCAAGTTTTACCGCGTCCTTGGCGGTAACAACGATGATATCGGGCTCGTACTCCCTCTGTATCAAAGCAAGATCGAGCTTGCTGTGGTCAGCAACACTAACAGTCTCACACTCAATTTTGAGATCATGAAGCGTCTTAAAAAATTGAGCGGGCTGCCCAAGGCCAGTTGCTGCTACAACTTTTTTCCCTCGCCACTCTTTTAGCGCCTCTTCTACTTCGATGTACAGGGAGCTATTGAGGCTTAAGAGACGTCGCGAGCGATAGGTAAGCGAGCGCATCGGATCTGACCCGTTACGCTCCAGCACGAAATCCACGGATCGTAAACGGCTGGTAGGCTCCCGTAAGGGCCCTACGGGCATCAACCTGCCATTCCCAACGCCTCGCTCAGCGTCAAGGACAGCAATTTCAAAATCTCTTGGGAGTGCGTAGTGCTGTAGACCATCGTCCGACAAAATAACACTCACTCCTTGCTCCCGACACAGACTTGTGGCCGCGTCACGCCGGGAATCCCCTACAATCACTGCTGCTTTTTCCACCGAGCGCTTGATGAGCAGTGGCTCATCCCCCGCCTTCTCGGCAGTGTGGTCCGATTGGATCAGTAACGCACTCTGTCCTGGCTCACGACCATATCCTCGGCTCACAACACCTACTTTAAACCCGCGACCCGACAAATACCGCGCTATCGCAATCAGCGTGGGCGTCTTACCCGTACCGCCTGCTGTGAGCCCCCCCACCACAATGACCGGAGCACCAAGCACCGCAAACTTTGATCTGGGGCGAAAAATGCGTTTCAACCCAACGAAGACCGCAACAAAAGGAAGGAGCGGAAGAAACAGGTAGGTCCAACGGGCACTGCCATACCAGGCATCGTTTAGTGCTCTTTCAAGCCCATCTCGACGATTTGTCATGCGTCGGTGAATCCCTGCTGGTGAAGTCCGCGGTAAAGAGGCTCTGTATCCAATAAATGTGTGTGAGAGCCATGCGCTATCACCCGCCCCTCATCCATAAGCAGCACGGTGTCTGCCGATTCAATAGTGGAAAGTCGGTGAGCAACGACAAACGTCGTTCTGCCCTCTCGACTCGCATCAAGTGCTGACTGAATAAGCGCCTCTGATTCCGTGTCGAGCGCAGATGTTGCCTCATCCAGAATCAACACTGGCGCCTGCTTTAGCAGCGCCCGAGCGATCGCAATACGTTGCTGCTGCCCGCCCGATAGCCCCAGGCCTTGGTCGCCAATGAGTGTGTCGTAGCCGTGCTCTAAATCATTGACGAACTTATCGGCCTGCGCCCGCTCTGTAGCGACGATAATTTCCTCAGGACTTCGTCCTTCCATTGACCCTAGCGCGATATTCGCTGCGACTGAATCACTGAACAACGTTATATTTTGGGGAACAAAGCCGAGCTGCTCACGGTAATGTCCGAGGTCGATGTCCTGAATGTTGTAACCATCCAGCAGGATTTCACCCGAGGTCGGCACGTAAAAACGCGCTAACAATTTTACGAGGGTACTTTTTCCACTTCCAGAACGCCCAACGACAGCGACCGTTTGACCCGCATCGACCTTGAACCCGACATTAGACAGCGAATTAATTTGGGCACCTGGGTATCTGAAGTCAATGTCCCGAAATTCCACAGCCCCTGTCACGTCAGCAGGCTGAAATTCTCCGTCATCAACTTCAGCAGGCACATCAAGCTGCTCAAAAATATCCTCAGCGGCTGCTAGTCCCCGCTGCACAATGCTTTGAATGCTACTCAATGTCCTGATGGGCTTGCCGAGTTGCGCAGCGGCGGTGATAAAGGCAACCAGCGAGCCCGCACTGAATTCCCTGAGGACCGTCGGGTCCAATGCAAACCAAAAAAGCGCACCAAGCGCCAGTGCAAGAAGCGTCTGCATGATGGGTGTCGAGGCTGCTTGCACAAATGCTAGCTTCAAGCTCTGTTGTTTATTAAAAGCACTAGCCGATTCAAATCGTGCATTAACCTGCTCGGTCGCACCGTAAATGCGAATATCATCCAGCCCGGCCAAGCTCTCAGCGGTCACCTCGGTTACAGATCCCATCGATTCCTGAATACGACGGCTATATCGGCGAAAATGCTTCCCAACAATGTGCACGACGAGACCAATTGCAGGCGCGACCACAAAGAAGACGGCGGTAAGCTCCCAATTGAGATAAAGCATGTAAGCAACGAGAGCGATGATCGTTAGCCCTTCACGAAGCAGCGTTTTTAACGCGTCGGAGGCGGCGCCACTGACTTGCTCTACGTTGAACGTCACTTTTGATAACAGCTCGCCCGTTGAAAATTGATCGAGGTGAGCTTTCGGTGCTCGAACCAATGCGCTAAACAGCTCGGTTCTGACGGTGTGAACAACGGACCGTGCGACCTTGTTCATGAAATAGCTGCCGGCAAAAAAACCGAGCGCACGCCCCAATGACAACACGACGGCCGCAATGGGGACAGCTACGCGTGCGTAGTCCGTTGCAGATTTATCCCCCGCGGGCCAAACCCACTGCGATGCTTGAGCCACAAACCCTAAGCTCAGCATTGGTTCACCGCCGAGGGAGTCGAGCAGAAATTGCGTTAAATCCGCAAGCAGCACATTGCCTAGTGAGTAAACAACGAAGCCAAAAAAGCTCAGAATAAGTGACCCTTTGTACCGAAACGCGTAGGTCAACAGTCGCCCATAAAGCTGTGAATCACTTGGTGCGTTTTTTGTCTTATTTGACAACGTTAATCACCCGCTAGTGGTTTTTGTGTACCGATAGACAGCTGTTTAAAGCCCAACTGGCTCACTGCATCCATCGACATAACAACCATTGCATGACGCGTATCGGCATCGGCGATGATTGATATGGGAATATCGCGACGAGTACCTGCTTTTTCAACGAGTATTAACCGAAAATTTTTCTCGTCAGCTGGAAACGGTACGCCATTAAGAAACATTTCATCGTTTGCCGTAATAACGAGCTCCAGCCCTTTTGTCTCCGCTTGCCTCTGCTCGCCATCGGCCTCAGGTAAGTTTACGACAAGCTCGGTGAGGTCGGTAAAGCTTGTTGAGACCATAAAGAAAATAAGCAACAAGAAAACAACGTCGATAAGTGGCGTTAGATTCACCGCCAAAGCTTCTTTACGCTGGCGCTTGAACTTCATGCTCAGTATTCCTGGTGCGTACCGCTGTGAAGCGCATCTACCAACTTTATGGCTTCGCGCTCGAGATTGACCACCAGGGTGTCAACTAAGCCCGTAATATAACGGTGCATGACAAGGGCTGAAATGGCCACGATCAACCCCGCGGCGGTTGTCAGAAGCGCTTCAGAGATGCCGCCTGCTAGCGCATTGGCGTTGCCAGTCCCCACTGTCGTAATCTGAGTAAACACATCAATCATACCCACGACAGTGCCAAGTAGACCCAGTAATGGAGCGATTGCGGCCACCATGCCCAACGAATTTAAGTATTTTTCGAAGTCATGCACGACGTGGCTCGCAGCCTCCGAGATGCTCTCCTTCATCACGTCTCGTCCCTGCGCCTTATTGCTAATTCCCGCTGCCAAGATGGCACCCAGTGGGGAGCTCGCTCTCAAATCATTTAGCTTCTTGGCATGAAGCTCTCCCTGTTTTAGGTCACGCCATACTGTTGCAAGGAGATGCGCAGGCGCTATTTTTTGCCGGTCTAAGGCGATATAGCGCTCGATACAAATACTGACGGCCACGACTGAGCAGAAAACGATGAGTGGCATCACCCATCCACCGGCGATAATTAGGTCTAACATTTATCAACACCCCATAGCACGACCTTGAGTATACCTTGCTTAAGAGGTGAGCCAAGCGATGCTTTAGTACGACTATTTTGCCCAGTATGGCAGGTACCCAATTCGCATAGCTGTTGCTGAAAGGTTCCTGGCCGGCCGCTTTCTAAAGCACACCGCACCATGACGGCCCGTGTCCCACAGTGCGCCCCCACTCTTCTGGTATCGTGCTAAAACCCTAGGGCTAGGGTGGTTGAAACGGTTGGCCTGCTTGGTCGTAAACACAGTGTGTTCAGGGTCAACTCGATCGATAAACGTCTGCGAACTTGAGGTATCTGACCCGTGGTGGGCTGCAACTAATATGTCTATTTGCTCGGGTAAACTCCCGCTGGCGATAAGCTGTAATTCGGCACGAGCTGGAATATCCCCCGGAAAGAGCATCGTTGCCCCGTGTGCCTCCACGAAGAGCACACAGGAATCGGCGTTTGGTGTTGTCGTCGATTGCCCCGTGCCCATGATGACTTGTGCATAAAGTGAGTCGGTCACTCTCAGGCTTCGACCCGCAACACACCGCTCTCCACCAAAGCCCCAATGACGTGCCATTTCAAAATGTTGGCGCAATGCGGCCCAGCCACCTGAGTGATCGAGATCGCTGTGGCTGACCACAAGGAGATCTATGCGACGGATACCGCGTGCTTTAAGCCATGGAATGACGTCTCTCTCGGCCACAGAATCACCGGCCCCGTGACCAGGCCCTGTGTCGTAAACCAAGGTGAAATCTCCGTGAAATAAAACACCCATAGTGCCTTGACCAACGTCGGCAATAACCACCTCGGTTACTGGCTTGAAATGCGTGGAGCCTACCAGACACAGAGGAACGACTGAGATTGCCACTACAGCCCTTGCAGATCTCAAAAGGCTTGCCATTGCGATGAGGGCTCCCAACACCCAAATACCGGGATGCACATAAACAGAAAACAATATGTCGTCCGCGTTTTGGGGTATCACCTCTTTGACCGTCGATAAAACCACGGATACCAAATAGGCAACACCCTCTATCAGCCACCCTGCCCGCTCGCCAAAGACCCCACCCAACACCACGCCAAGGAGCCCTGCGGGTAGCACAACCAGCGTAAAAATGGGCGCTATAACAAGGTTACCTAGCAGTGCAATGGGCGAAAATTGGTCAAAGAACACGATACTTAAGAGGGACGAAGCAAGGGTCATAATCGAAGTAAGGCGAAACCAAGAACCTATTTTATTCGTGGCTACTCGCTCCGTTTCAACAAGGATGACACCGGTTAGCAACACGCTTAACCAAAACCCAGGTGTTAACACAGAGAACGGATTGATGGTAATTAAGATCGCGGCTGCGAGAACGACAGCAGAAAGCGGATTAACAGGCCACAACGTGGCGCGCATAAGCATCACTAAGCTCATCATAATAAATGCTCTCTGTGCCGGTAATGATGCGCCAGTCAGCAACACGTATCCGCCAGTTACCTCGCATACGACGAATGTGGAAAATACACCAGGCCCAGAGTCCCGCGGATAAAGCGCAAAACGCCTTGGTAGCGATAAAAGCCATTGAGCCCATAATGCGAACAAGGAGACATGTACACCGCTCACGTTTAATACATGAACGATCCCCGTGCCTCGTAAAAGCGCCCAATCGTCCTGTTTCATCGCGCTTTTTCGCCCAAGTAGCAAGCCCTGTAACACCCGCTCTGCGTCACCTGTGCCCGAATTTTCAGTAATGAGCTCACTTAAGTTTTGGCGGATAGCCTTTAGCGACGTCGTGTCATGCGCGATGTGTTGAAGGTCACTGATGCTGGCCGTAGTGGCGATGCCTCGCGCTAATGACAGTATGTTTCTGGGCAATTGGGCACGATTCCAAATAGATGCCACGGGTCGTAACCGGAGTTTGACGGTAATCGAATCGCCCAACTTGAACTTGGGCGCATCAGGCGACGTGCTAACAAAAGCCCTAACGGTATTGCCAACGCCGCAATCGTCAGCCGCTAACCACCGAATTGCCATATCGAAGGTAAGATACGGGACTTCCCCGGCGCCTTGGTGCTGCTCGACAAATGACACCACCGTGCCAGACGCCTGAATCGGGTGGTCAAAACAAGTGGAGGGCAGTCGTGAATATTTGTAGTGATAAGCGTGAGCTGCGCTAACCAATAAACCCATGCAAACCGCGATAGTGATTCGTGTCGCTGTTCGCCGCCATGTCATACTAAGTGCAATGGCAAGGCTAACACCGTAAAAGCCATTCGACAGGGTTAACAGCGCCACTACGCTCACCAACCCATACACCAATAACGTGTCGTTTTCCCGGATGAATGTTCGCAATTTTCCCTGACAGCAGCTGGTAGAACCTGAGCTGGAGCCTCATAATAGACGTGTGTGCCCTCAGTCTTCACATCAACCTTTCAGAGGACATAGCATTGGCTACTTTGGTGGCTCTTTAGGCGATAAAGCCCTGATATTGCTGATAACTAAGTAAGAGAAATGCCGAAACGGTCATTACGAAAATTTCTGCTGAGTCCGACGCGCCTCATGCGCATCATTGGCTTTGAGCGCTTTGGGAATTTGCGAGAGCGACGAGAGTTGTGGCATATCAGCCGAATATCCATTTCGCGCGCAACGGCTATCGGTTTGTTTTGTTCAATGATACCGCTCCCAGGGCAAATGTTTGTCGCCGTGTTCTTGGCAATCCGCCTCGGCGCAAATGTGCCACTGTCCTTCATGCTGATCTTCATAACCAACCCAATAACCATGCCCGTTATTTACTTGGGAGCATACCTCTTGGGTAGCGCCCTGCTCGGCACACCTGTGTTGGATGTTACGGCTGTGAACTGGTTATACCCGCTGAGCGCCGAGTTTCTGGGCATCCTGCCTGCGTTCGTAGTCGGCTGCGCAGTGATCGGCGTAGCAGCCGCGTTCGTTGGGTATGTGATGGCTGATGGTATGTGGCGTCTACGAATTAGTCAGCGAATAACCGAACGCGCGCGAAAGCGATTAGCTCGTAGACGCTCCCATCCGCGTTAACGCGACTGCCTTAGTGATTCGGTAATCGAAGAGCGTGATGTGCTAATGGCCGGTAATACAGAGGCCAACAGTGATAGAACGAAAGCCGTGGCGGAAATACTGATAAAATCGACGGCTCGTAAATCAACGGGGACATAGGCGAGTGGATAAACACTGGTATCGAGTAAAGGTTGGCCGCTCACGCTCTCGATAAGCACTACGAGAGAGGGTATCCCCAGTGCAATCATGGCCCCAAGAGCCGCACCGATTGTCGCACCGCCGGCCCCGATGATCGTTCCTTGGATAGTGAAGATCTTTAAAACGTCTCCAGGCGTTGCACCCATAGTCCGTAGCATTGCAGAACCGGGGCGACGATCAGCTGTCACGAGAACGAGCGACGTAACGACATTGAATACCGCAACGACAAGCAATGCGACGAGCATTAACCCCACAATCTGCCTTGATAGTTGGATAGCTTGATACAAATTGCCCAATGAGCGAGTCCAGTCGGAAACCCAGTACTGTGGACCCAAGCTCCGGCGGAGCGCTTGCGCCAGCTCAGGTGCATTCAGCGGGTCCTCGATCGTAATGGCCCAAGCCGGTGGCGCCGACGACGTGGGGTAAACACTCCCCGAGGCGGCGGAAAATGCGAAAACGCGGTCAATTTCGGTATTAGACTCAAGCGTCGATACCAAGGTGAGTGATAACGGTGAAAAGCGACGCTCACTGCCCTTCTCGCTGATCAAAGCAACAACGGACTCTCCAACCTTTATGTCGAGGGCTTGGGCCAGTTTGCTTCCGAGCACAATTTCGTTCGATTTTACCTCTTCAACCTGAGGTCTGAGGTGCTCCGATAACGGCCCAAGCGCACCGGCCTCAGCAAATACAAGCCGGCCCACCCGTGACCCCGAGTTTGCGTAAAAAAGCGCATTAGCCTCTTCAAATCGATGGCTTCTGACGACAGAAGGCATTTTATTAAAGTAATTCGCCATCTCACGGTTATCGGAGGTGCCTGCGTAGCTTTGAACGGTAACGTGGGGAACGAGGTTAAGAATGCGCAAGCGCATTTCCTGTTCAAAACCGTTCATCACTGAGAGTGAAGCCAAGAGAAAAGAGACCGCAATCACCATGCCTACGATCGATAATTTTGACAAGAAAGCCGACAACCCGGGCCCTTCACCTAACGACTGCCGATAAGCCATCTCGTAATGGACAGCACGGGGCCACCAAGTCGTACCTATTCGGGACACAGCTGTCCGTCCTGCAGTCGATGCCGTTTATCCATCTGCTCAGCAATTCTCGGATCATGGGTGACGATGACAAAGGCTGTATCGGTGAAGGTGAGATCGTGAATAAGTGCAAGTACCTGCTCGGCTGTTGCCGGGTCCAGATTTCCAGTGGGCTCGTCCATCAAAACACAAGTGGGGCGATTTATCAGTGCTCTGGCAATAGCGACGCGTTGTCGTTCACCACCTGATAACTGAGCGGGACGATGATTCATTCGATCCGCAAGTCCCAGCTCCTCGAGCAGCTGTTTTGCTGACTCAACAGCCACCTGCTTGCTTTTGCCACCAATCCGAGCCGGCATCGCTACGGCTTCCAGCGCACTGAACTCGGGCATTAGGTGGTGGAATTGAAAAACAAACCCAAGATGACTATTGCGCCACTGACTTCGCTCTAGCTCATTTAACGCACAGAGATCGGCTTGCTCCAATAACACTTTGCCCGATGTGGGGTTGTCGAGCCCACCTAGAATATTAAGCAGCGTCGACTTCCCTGCACCAGATCCGCCAACAATGGCGACCTTCTCTCCTGCATAAAGATCAAGTGAGAGATCATTGAAAACCTCAACAGTACCTTCGTTAGTGCCATACACCTTGCGTACGTGCTGTGCACTTAGCTTAACGCTCATAGGCTGATACCTTCCAACGCACTCACAGGGGACACTCGGCTTGCTCTGATCGCGGGGTAAATCGCGGCGATAACGCTGAGCACTAAGGCCCCTGAGATGATAGTTACAACATCTGAATAGAGGATCTCAGTAGGTAGCCCGCCAATGTAATAGACGCTCGGATCAAACAGGGTCCATCCCGATAACATCTCAATGAATTTCATCACCGCCTCAAGATTCGTAGCGATCAGTAGCCCGATACTGGCGCCGACCACGACTCCGAGTACGGCCAGAAGCAAACCATGGAGTAAGAAAACACGCATCACGCCTAGGGGCGTCATTCCAAGCACACGAAGCGCCGCAATGTCCGAGCGCTTCTCAGATACGGACATTGTTAGCGACGATACAACGCTAAACGCCGCCACGCCGATAAGTGCCGACAGCAGGATACTCACCAACACCTTTTCCATTCTTATCGCCGCAAAAAGTGATTGGTTGGTGTCGGCCCATGTCGTAACCGTCAAGGGCTCTGAAGCTTCCAATTTGAGTTGCGCGGCAATGCCGCCGGCACGATCGGGATCATCCAGCCGAATTTGAATTCCGTCAGGTGCGTCAGCTCTCGCTAATTTCCGGAGTGTCTCAAATGAGGTCCATGCCAGAATCCCATCTGGTGATGCACCCACCGTCACGATCGCCGATACGGTGAGCCTTCGGTAGCGGGGTAATAAACCCAAGGGGGTCACGGATAAGTTTGGAAGAACGACGTCTACCTGATCGCCAATGCCAACTCCCAACTGCTGCGCAAGCGACTCACCCAAAACGACGTTATAGCCTGCAGCTGATACCGAAAACAAATCACCCTCCACCACCGACACGCCAGAAAGCACGGAGGGACCGGAGGTATAACCCGTTAGTTCGGCACCCGCCGAGGTAAAGGATGACCGCAGCATAACTTGCCGACTCAAAAAAGGAGAGGCGCTCGCCGCCGCCCAGCGACGCTCAATATCGGTGGCACGATTTTCTGCATCAAACAGTGTTCCCGCTGGAGTTATAGAAATGTGAGGCGTCGCGTTCAACAACCGCCCAGTTAGCTCGCCAGCCAGTCCATTCATTACCGACAGCACAACAATAAGACTCGCCACACCAATTGCCATACCCGTCGCGGATAAAATAGCCACCCAACGCGTAAAAGATCGCTGTCCAGCGCCAAAGCTGAGCCTCTGCGCTATGTCTAATTCAAATGGCAAGTGTCCTACCGCTCAGCAGGATCGAAAACAACCGCACCCTTATCGGCAGTGTTGCTGGCGCTCGCTTCGGAGCTACTTGCCTCAAAGGGATCCCGCGTCTCTGTTTCACAGCGCTGAGGATCACCGCCACACAGGTCACAGGATTGATCGATACCCAGCGCGCCGATGCCGCCACACGAACCCTTAATAGGCGCCCTACCCGCTATAACACCCACGGCCATAGCACTGAGAATGAATGCAAAAACAATAAAACTAATCAGAAAAATCATTAGAGGGCATCCTCCTGCGTTGATGTCGTTAACCACTGTGCCATGACCCCATTGTTCGAGCTTACCAGCTGCTGGCCATCGCGAGAAATCAGGGTAACACCCAGCTCATAAAGATTGGCCAAGCGCAAAGCCTCCTCGGTGCCAACGACCATAAGGGCCGTCGCCCAAGCATCGGCCACCATCGTAGAGGGATGTACGACCGTAACAGATACCAAGTCATGCTCTATCGGTAGCGCGGTTCGTGGATCAATAAGGTGAGAGTAACGAGTACCCTTATCGACAAAGAAATTGCGATAGTCCCCACTCGTCGCAATACCAACGTCCGTTACGGCTATCGCCGCATACACACCGCCGGCGCGCGCGGGCACGGGATTCTCAATAGCTAGTCGCCACCGATCACCACGAGGACTCAATCCGCGCACCTGCACCTCACCCCCCACTTCCAGCATGAAGTGCTCAATACCCATCTCAAGCAGTGCGTCAGACGCGAGATCAACGGCATAGCCCTTGGCGATCGATGAAAAATCGAGCTCGGCTTGTGCATGTTGTTTCACAAAAGCCCGTGTTGATAAATCCCAGGCAAATTCTTCCAGACCAATAATAGGCTCAAGTGCATCGAGCGCGTCTTCAGAGGGTCTTTGCGTAACTCCCTTGGGCCCAAACCCCCA
The DNA here is from genome assembly GCA_042090345.1 of Halieaceae bacterium. Lineage (GTDB taxonomy): Bacteria > Pseudomonadota > Gammaproteobacteria > Pseudomonadales > Halieaceae > Luminiphilus. Next base: position 15,239 of record JBELJN010000017.1, read on the forward strand.
TAAATTGACGAGCGGCGATACCGAGGGGTCGTAGGCGCCTCCGGTCGCGTAATAAATATCGAGGGCTGTGTTAAAGACCAGCGCAAAGTCCCAGTCAACCTCAAAGACTTGATTGGCATCGAGAGCATTTAAACGACTGATTGTTGAATCGTCGCGGTAGTTGTTCATGCTGTCATCAACAACCCTAAACGCGTCCATTACTGCTGACTCAACCTGGTCCGGCGTTAAGCCCTCTGGTGAGGTGTGAAAGGTTAAGTTCCAGCTGGTTCCAAAAATACGGCCCGATAACTTCTCAGTGCTTGATGACTCACTGCAGCCAGCAGCAAAAAGCAAAAAGGCCAGCGCGATGGCTGGCCTTGTGATTGACAACGGTCGGCGCTTACCCACCGAAGTCATCCAAGAAAATATTCTCGCGCTCAACGCCCAGGTCGACGAGCATGTCGATACAGGCCTTGTTCATCATGGGTGGCCCACACATATAGAACTCGCAATCTTCAGGCGCTGGATGGTCCTTCAGGTATTGCTCATACAACACGTTGTGAATGAAGCCGGTTAAGCCATCCCAATTATCTTCAGGCTGAGGGTCCGATAACGCCACATGCCAGTCGAAGTTGTCATTCTCCGCAGCGAGCGTGTCGTAATCTTCGACGTAAAACATCTCGCGAAGCGAGCGCGCACCGTACCAAAAGCTAATTTTACGATCAGTCTTGATTCGACGTAGCTGATCGAACAGGTGCGATCGCATTGGCGCCATACCAGCACCACCACCGATAAACACCATCTCAGCATCGGTCTCTCTTGCGAAGAATTCTCCGAACGGGCCGTAAACATTGATCTTGTCACCGGGCTTAAGATTAAAGACCCAGCTCGACATGATGCCCGGGGATAAACCTTCGGTTCGAGGCGGCGGAGTAGCAACCCGAATGTTGAACTTCACGACGCCCTTCTCTTCGGGATAGTTAGCCATGGAGTAAGCACGAATCGTGGTGTCTGGACTAGAGGACTCGAGTTTGAAGAAGCCAAAATGCTCCCAGTCACCCCGGTACTCTTCGCCGATCTCGAAGTCCGAGAATTTCACCGCATGCGGCGGACACTCGAGCTGTACGTAGCCTCCCGCTCGGAAGTCGCAGGTCTCGCCCTCTGGAAGCCTGAGCACTAGCTCCTTAATAAAGGTGGCTACGTTGTCGTTGGATTCAACTGTGCACTCCCACTGCTTAACACCAAAGACTTCTTCCGGAATCTCTATTTTCAGGTCCTGTTTGACGGGTGTCTGACAAGACAGCCGCCAACCTTCGTTCGCCTCTCGACGCGTGAAGTGGCTTTCTTCCGTTGGCAGTAAAGAACCGCCCCCTTCGGAGACGACACACTTGCACTGTGCGCAAGTACCACCGCCACCACAGGCACTGGCGAGGAATAAGTCAGCATCCGCTAGCGTCTGCAGCAACTTGCCGCCCGCTGGGACTTGTATCGTCTTCTCACCATTAATTTCGATACTGATATTGCCGCTTGCAACCAGCTTACTGCGTGCTGCAAGAATGACCATTACCAAGGCGACAACAACGGCAGTAAACATGCCAACGCCAAAGAAAATAGTTGTATACACAGATCTCTCCTAGAGCTTATGTAGCCAATTAAATATCGATACCACCGAAGGACATGAAGCCAAGCGACATCAACCCCACAGTGATAAAGGTTATGCCAAGCCCCTGCAACCCATCGGGAATATCGCTGTACTTCAACTTCTCACGAATCCCTGCCAGCGCAACAATTGCCAGTGCCCAGCCGACGCCCGCACCGAACCCAAACACAGCGCTCTCGCCAAAATCGAGGCTTCGCTCAACCATCAGGAGTGATGCACCCAAAATCGCGCAGTTCACTGTGATGAGCGGGAGGAAAACACCGAGCGCAGAATACAGCGCAGGAACGTACCGATCGAGGAACATCTCGAGAATTTGGACCATCGCTGCGATAACGCCGATATACGAGAGCAATCCTAAGAAGCTCAGATCGAGATCAGGATAGCCCGCCCAGGCCAAGGCGCCCTCCGCCAACAGATTTTGGTAAATCAGGTTGTTTACGGGGACGGTAATCGTGAGAACCACGACCACGGCGATACCCAGACCAAACGCAGCAGAAATTTTCTTGGAGACGGCGAGGAAGGTACACATGCCCAAGAACCACGCCAAGGCCATGTTTTCAATGAATACCGCCCGCACAAAGAGGCTTAAATAATGTTCCATTACGCACTCTCCTCTGCGGCTGTGTGCTTGGCAATTTTGAACTCAGGCTCTTCAACTTGCTCTGTTTGCACAGCTCGAATTGCCCAGATGAGGAAGCCAATAAGGAAGAAAGCGCTCGGTGGAAGCAGCAGCAGGCCGTTAGGGTTATACCAGCCACCTTCTGTGACCACTGGCAGGATCTCAATACCCATCAAGGAGCCAGCACCGAAGAGTTCACGAACTACGCCCACAGCGATCAGTACAAAGGAATAACCTAGCCCGTTACCCAAACCATCCAAAAAGCTCGGTACCGGTGGGTTCTTCATCGCAAAGGCTTCTGCACGACCCATAACGATGCAGTTCGTAATGATCAAACCGACAAATACCGAGAGTTGCTTAGAAATATCGTAGGCAACAGCCTTGAGAATCTGGTCGACCACAATAACCAGCGACGCAATGATGGTCATCTGAACGATGATACGAATGCTCGATGGAATGTAGCTCCGGATACACGAAATAAAGAATGATGAGCAGGCTGTCACGGCAGTCAAAGCAACTGACATTACGAGGCTTACCTGCAGCGATGAGGTCACCGCCAAGGCAGAGCAAATACCGAGAATTTGTAACGCGATCGGGTTGTTCTGAATAACAGGGGAAAATAAGGTCTCGCGAACACTCATTACACATTACCTCCGCGCAGGTTGCCGAGAAGCGGCGCAAAGCCGTCGTCCCCGAGCCAATATTGAACTAGGTTGCTTACACCTTTTGTCGTCAGCGTTGCTCCAGAGAGTCCATCGACCTGCCATTGCGCGTTTGCAGACGCAGGGTTAACCGTCCCCTTCAGAACAGTAATGGCAACGTCGCCTTCTTTGTAAGCAAGCTTGCCCGACCACTTTGCTTTCCAGCTTGGGTTATCAACCTCGCCACCGAGCCCAGGCGTTTCTCCGTGCTCGTAGAACCCGAGACCGACAATGGTATTGGCGTCAGACTCTAGCGCCACAAAACCATAGAGCGTCGACCACAGACCGTATCCATGAATAGGCAAGATGATGCGGTCGAGACCACCGTTTCCGTTGTTTACGAGGTAAACCACGGCTCGATTCTCACGCCGAATGATCTTTGCTGGATCCTCATCGCCACTCAATGCCCGTGACTGCGAGGGATCTTTCGATGATTTGCGCTGATCAAAGGTTTCCGGGTCGACATCATCGACAAACAAGCCGGTGTCTAGATCAACCACGCGGGCTTCGATCGTTTCGAACTGCTCTTCTACCGATCGCTCGGGATCGTACAAACCACCGGCCATCAATATGTTGCGCTTTAGGTCTCTGGCCTTGTTGGCTTCCTGTTGCGGTTTCAAGGCAACCGCCGCTGTAGACACGACGACAGAGCAGACAATACAGAGTCCAAGAGCGACCGTAAGTACGCGGGACAGCGTCTCGTTATTAGCTGACACGAGCTAGTCTCCTTTTAATATTGGCTTGCACCGCGAAATTATCAAAAAGCGGAGCAAACAGATTCGCAAATAGGATGGCGAGCATCATCCCCTCGGGGAAGGCGGGGTTAACAACACGGATCAATACACACATAACGCCGATCAATGCACCGTAAGCCCATCGCCCGCTGTTAGTCATGGCAGCGGAAACGGGGTCGGTTGCCATGAAAAATGCACCGAATGCGAAGCTTCCTATGACCATGTGCCAGTACCAAGGCATGGCAAACATAGGGTTTGAATCGGAGCCGATCGCATTAAGCAGTAGTGAGAAGCCAATCATGCCGGCGAAGCAGCCGGCCACAACACGCCACGACGCGATCCCCATAAGCAGTAGCGCGCCACCGCCAATCATGATCGCAAGCGTTGAAGTCTCACCGATTGAACCTGGCATCGCGCCCAAAAACGCCTCTGACCAAGTGTAGGCAGAGGTAAGACCGGCCATGCCATCGTTGGCTACGACGCTCAACGCTGTCGCACCAGAGTAGCCATCCACCGCTGTCCAAACGGTATCGCCTGAAAGTTGTGCTGGATAAGCGAAGTAAAGGAAAGCGCGACCAGTCAGCGCGGGGTTAAGGAAGTTCTTTCCTGTGCCACCAAACACCTCTTTGGCGACCACAATACCAAAGGAAATACCCATAGCGGCCTGCCACAACGGAAGGTCTGGCGGCAGTGTGAGTGTGAAAAGAATTGAGGTAACAAAGAACCCTTCATTGATTTCGTGTCCGCGCTTCATCGCGAACAGGACTTCCCAAAACCCACCGACAATAAAGGTGATCGCGTACAAGGGCAGAAAGTGGACCGCACCGTATAAAAAGTTATCCCACAGGCTGTTTGGATTAAAACCGCCCAAACTGGCGACAATCGCACCTCGCCAACCCTCTAGACCGTAACCGCCCGCTGCAATCACTTCATTGGCGTGGTACCCAATGTTGTACATGCCATAAAACATCGCCGGAAAGGTGCAAAACCAAACCGTGATCATGATGCGCTTGAGGTCGATGCCATCTCGCACGTGTGCCGAAGCCTTGGTAACACTTGATGGGCTGTAGAAGATCGTGTCGACAGCTTCAAAGAGCGCATACCACGACTCGTACTTACCACCGGGCTTAAAATGAGGCTCAAGATTGTCTAATGTACTGCGTAATCCCACGACTTATCCCTCTTTCTCAATTCTCGCCAGGTTGTCTCGCAACACCGGACCGTATTCATATTTTCCCGGGCACACGTAGGTGCACAGGGCCAAGTCTTCCTCGTCGAGCTCTAAACACCCCAAGGCCTGAGCTGTCTCGGTATCACCCACCAAAAGCGCCCTTAGTAATTGAGTGGGAAGCACGTCAAGCGGCATAACCCGCTCGTAGGCGCCAACGGGAACCATTGCCCGTTCCGAGCCGTTGGTGGTCGTTGTCATGGCGAGTGGCTTATTGCCGAACAAACTCGATAGGTAAATGCCCATGGCTGAGTGTTTCTTTGCGCCGGGTGATAACCAGCCCATAAATGCTCGATCTCTGCCCTCTGAGAGCAGGGAAATCTGATTGTGGAAGCGTCCAAGGTAAGCCGAGTGCGCCTGCACACTGCGCCCCCCCAAAACAGAACCGCTTATGAGACGGTTTTCACCACCGGCCTGATTGCCTGCCGTGAGGGCTTCAATATCAGCGCCGCGAGCGGTACGTACGATTTCGGGATTGCTCACTGCGGGACCTGAAACAGAAACAACACGCGCCGAATCGATCTCTCCGTTGAGGAACAAGTTACCGATCGCTATCACGTCTTGATAATCGATGGTCCACGCCAGCTTAGTCAGCGAGGCACCTTGTAGAAAATGAATATGGGTTCCAGCCAATCCCGCGGGATGAGGGCCTGAAAATTCGGCTGCCTGAACACGTTGGTGCCCTGCAACAGGCACTTCGCTTCCGGCTGCCATGCACACATGCACAGGAGCGTCACTCAGTGCAGCCAATATTTCCTGCCCAGCAACGAAGGTATCCGCGTTCTCTGCGATCACCCAGTCTGGATTCACGGCATGAGGACGGGTATCCATCGCTGTCACAAAGATGCCCGCAGGCTCAGTTGATGGGTCAGCTACCTTATTAAAGGGACGCACTCGCAGTGACGTCCATTCACCCGACTCAAGGAGCCGCGATTTCACGCTCTCGGCGGTAAGTGACGCGATGGCCTCGCGCGCAACCGCATCCCAGCGCTTAGGCTCGACAGATTCGTCGATCTCAATCACAAGCGATTGAAAGACTCGTCGCGCGCCTCTATTGATGGCTGCAACCCTGCCAGATGCCGGCGCCGTGTAGGCTACACCTTCGCACTTTTTATCTGTGAATAGCGTTTGGCCCTTAGAGACGATATCGCCCTCTGACACGGCCATGGTTGGTTTCATACCAATGTAGTCGGCTCCAACGAGTGCTACATTTCGTGGCGAGAACTCACGAGCGATTGACTGCTCTGGAGCTCCGGCCAATGGGATATCGAGTCCCCGGCGAATTTTAATCATGCCTTTCCCTATCATCGTTCGCATATCGCGCGCACGCGCCTCCGCTGGCTGTCATGTAGTCAGCTTGCACTGAAGCGGATCAGGCGCTGCCTGATGTGAGCGTGGCCACTCCCCCCAGCGAAGTGAACTACAGGTTTGCCGGCGGCTGTTTTCAGCTCAGTTTTATATACACCCGGCGCCGCGAATTCTAACCAAGCTGGCGCCGAGTTACCACAACTCTCTGCAATTCAAATGACCATTGAATTAAGTTGTCAGAGACCACCCCTGTCGGTAGGTGGATAGGTAGGATATTTGATGCCAGCCATTTTCTCTAAAACACGGTACACCTGACAGCTGTAGCCGTATTCGTTGTCGTACCAAAGGTATAACACGGCGTGTCGGCCATTGACGATGGTCGCTTGTGCATCGAAGACACAGGCTGCGCGAGATCCCACAAAATCAGTAGAGACAACTTCTGGCGAGTTCGAAAAATCGATCTGTTTTCTGTACTCACTGTGTAGGGCCGTCTGCCGCATGAACTCGTTCAGCTCTTCCTTCGTCGTATCCTTGGATAACGTGACATTAAGAATCGCCATCGAAACATTCGGTGTCGGCACTCGAATAGCATTACCGGTCAATTTACCGGTCAACTCAGGCAGCACCTTTGCAACGGCTTTTGCGGCCCCTGTTTCAGTCAACACTAAGTTCAACGGCGCACTGCGCCCTCTGCGGTCCGCCTTGTGATAATTATCGATAAGGTTTTGATCATTGGTAAACGCATGAACGGTTTCCACATGTCCCGACTCGATGCCGAATTGATCATGAATGGCCTTAAGGGGCGGAACAATGGCGTTTGTCGTACACGATGCAGCGGACAGCACCTCATCACCAGCGTCGATCTCGTTGTGATTGATACCCGCGACAATGTTTTTGATATCGCCCTTACCGGGCGCGGTTAAAATTACTTTACTGACACCTTTCGCGCTCAGGTGTCTCGAGAGGCCCGCGCGATCACGCCAAACACCCGTATTGTCAACGACAAGGCAGTTACTGATGCCATGCGCTTCGTAATCGACATCCTCAGGCGCGTTTGCGTATATGACCTTTATCTCATTACCGTTGGCAACGAACGACTGTCGCTCTTCGTCAACTCTAATAGTCCCTTGGAACACGCCGTGCACCGAGTCTCGTCGCAGCAAACTTGCTCGTTTCACGAGGTCATCGGGTGCACTGCCTTTACGAACAACGATTGCACGTAACCGTAAATTGTCGCCACCGTCTGTCTTGGCAACGAGTATGCGTGCCATGAGGCGTCCGATCCGACCAAAACCGAACAAAACAACATCAAGGGGCCCCTCTGCTTGCTCGCCCGAATCAAGAAGGTGTGACAGGCGGCTCGCAACGAAGTCGTCCAAGGACGCACCTTCGCCCTGCTCTTTATCAAAATATTCAACCGACAGGCGACCGATATCAATGTGACACGGTCCGAGATGAAGTTTCGCCATCGCTTCGAGAATTCGAATAGTCTCAAACTCAGAGAGCTCGTTATCCTCAACCTGACGGACCCAACGATGGGCTTTCATGATGTCGAGTACGCTAAGGTTTACGAGAGATTTCCCATAAATGTAGCACTTTACATTTTGTTCACGTGCCAGTGCTCCGACGATAGGGATCATGGATTCAGCCAGAGCTTCTCGCTCTTTCCAATCTACGAAATAATCGTCAGGACGCTGACGCTTTCTTTGGGGCGCCATGCTTTTTCCTTTTGTTTTTGGCCGGTTGAATTGCCAACGTGTGAGTGTTTTTGGATTATCGCTCTCAGACCACCCGAACAGCAACCGTTCAGGCCTAGTAAGCGACCAACGTGACACGTAAAATCCTCCTCCCCAGTAGGAGCAATCATGACCTCGTTTTTTGACATCCAATCCACGCTGCCTTGGCCAAACGCAACAGGTAAGCGCACCGCCATTGGTCCCGTGGCCGGTGCCGCTCAGTCACATTTTGTTGCTGAGCTCGCAAAAACGACGCCACTGATTCTCGTTATCACTGAAAATACTGCGGCTGCACATACTTTGGCGTCTGAATTGCCCTTTTTCATGGACGACAAAAAAGAGACCCTGTTAATTCAGGATTGGGAAACCCTTCCGTACGATAATTTTTCCCCTCATGAAGATATTATCTCCGACCGATTAAAGGCCTTTTCCCGCCTTCCCTCGCTGACAGAGGGCATTGTTATCGTCTCGATAACAACACTTATGCATCGTGTGCCTCCTCGACACTTTATTGAGACGGGCGTTTTGAGTTTGGCTGTCGGGGAAGAACTTGACCTTCAGCGTTTCACTCGCAATCTCACCAAGAACGGCTACCGAAGTGTCGATACCGTCTATGAGCATGGCGAGTTTGCCACGCGCGGCTCACTGCTAGATGTTTTCCCTATGGGAAGCGATGTGCCACTTCGCATTGATCTGTTTGACGGCGAGATAGAAACGCTCAGAAGTTTCGATCCGGATACCCAGAGAACGACCGAGCGGCTGGAGCAAGTAGACCTATTGCCCGCACGCGAATACCCCCTTCATACCGATGCAATCGAGCGCTTCAAAATTGACTGGTATCGCAGCTTCGAGGGCGATCCCGAAAAATGCAGCGTGTTTACGGATATCAGTCAACGCCGCGCGCCTCAAGGAGCGGAGTACTACATGCCGCTCTTCTTTGACGAGTGCGAAGTACTCTTCGACTATTTACCTAGTGACATTCCACTGATCATGGTGGGGAACAATTTTGCGTCTGCTAAACGCTTCTGGGCAGAGGTGAACAATCGATACGAAGAGTACGGTGTCGATCCGCGGCGACCATTGGTCCCACCGCCCCGCGGGTTTATCGCTCCTGAAGAATTGTACGCGCGACTCGGTGCCTACTGCGCAATTGAATTCAGAGACAACACCGAGGCCTCGCTTCATTATCAACTCGGTGACTATAGACCTGAGCCTTTCTCAGCGTCTGAGAACTACCGCAACGTGTCGGGTGTGGGAAAACTCTCTGTGTTGCTTGAGTCTCACGATTCGCCTGTTTTACTCAGTGTCGAAAGTGCCGGACGTCGTGAAATCATTCTGGAGTCCTTGAGCAAAGAGGGGCTTAAACCAACCGCTGTCTCGAGTTGGAGCGAGTTTAACCAGAGCGGTACGACCTTTGGCATCACTGTCACCGACATTACTCGCGAGTTGTTTACAACACCCGACGGACCGGCGCTCATCTCTGAGGATCAGTTATTCGGTCAACGTGTCGCTCAGAAGCGGCGACGAAAGCGCGAAGAAGAAACGGACACTCAGGTCATTATTCGCGACCTCACCGAGCTTCGCCCGGGCGTGCCGGTTGTGCACCTAGAACACGGCGTCGGTCGATATACCGGTCTTGAGATGCTAACGATCGACGGACACGATGCGGAATTTCTGCTGCTCGAGTACGCCAACGATGACAAGTTGTACGTGCCCGTCGGCTCTCTGCACCTCATTAGCCGGTATTCGGGAGGTGATGAAGATACGGCACCGCTGCACCGACTGGGTACAGAGCACTGGGTTAAGGCTCGAAAGAAGGCGTCCGAAAGAGCCTCTGACGTTGCGGCGCAATTACTCGAGGTTTATGCCAAGCGTGAAGCGCGCGTCGGATATGCGCACGAACTCGATGACGCAGCATGGGAGGCGTTTTGCACCGGTTTCAGTTTTGAGGAAACGCCCGATCAAGCCGCTGCAATCGAATCCGTCAAAGCGGACATGTGCGCTGAGAAAGTGATGGATCGCTTGGTCTGCGGGGATGTTGGCTTTGGCAAGACCGAGGTCGCCATGCGGGCCGCCTTCATTGCTGCACACAAGCACAAGCAAGTCGCTGTTCTTGTCCCGACCACACTGCTTGCACAGCAGCACTTTAACAACTTTAACGATCGTTTTGCCGGCTGGCCGATCACAGTCGAAGTCGTTTCACGATTTAAAACAGCCAAAGATATTCGAGATGTCAGTCGACGACTTCAGGCAGGTGAAATCGATATCTTAGTTGGCACACACAAGTTGTTGCAGACCGATTTCGGCTTCTCTGATCTCGGCCTACTCATTATCGATGAGGAGCATCGGTTTGGTGTAAAACAAAAAGAGGCGATTAAAGCACTCCGGGCTGAAGTGGATATTCTAACGATGACCGCCACGCCTATTCCCAGAACCCTCAACATGGCCTTAGGCGGATTAAGGGACTTGTCTGTCATTGCGACGCCCCCCGCCAAGCGCCTCTCGATTAAAACGTTTGTACGCGAGCAAAATATTGGTTTAGTGAAGGAGGCTATTTTGCGCGAAACGCTGCGCGGAGGCCAAGTCTACTACCTTCACAATGAAGTGAAGACCATCGAGGAGACGGCTCGAAAACTCCGTGAGCTGGTACCTGATATATCGTTTGGCGTGGCGCATGGCCAGTTGCGCGAACAGGAACTTGAGAAAGTCATGTCTGACTTTTATCAACAGCGACACAACGTGCTCGTTTGTTCCACCATCATAGAAACTGGAATCGACGTCCCCAATGCTAACACCATCATTATCGACAGAGCCGACAAGTTCGGCCTTGCTCAGCTCCACCAACTTCGTGGCCGTGTTGGGCGCTCTCACCATCAGGCTTATGCCTATTTATTGACGCCCCCCAGGACAGGGTTGAGCAGTGACGCCGAGAAACGCCTTGAGGCAATTGAATCAGCAGGCGCATTAGGTGCCGGTTTCATGCTGGCGTCCCATGACTTAGAAATACGCGGCGCCGGAGAATTATTGGGCGACGAGCAATCGGGACAGATTCAGCAGGTTGGCTTTTCGATGTACCTTGAAATGCTAAATCGCGCGGTTGAATCACTGCGCAAGGGTGAAATTCCTGACGTAGACGCCCCGCTTGATACAGGTACCGAGGTAAAACTTCATGTGCCGGCACTCATTCCAGATGATTACTTGCCCAATATTTCAACTAGGCTGGTTTTATACAAACGCATTGCCCAGGCAAAAACGAAGAACCAGCTCGACGAAGTGCAGATCGAAATGATCGATCGCTTCGGGCTATTACCCGAAGCTACAAAACAGTTATTCGCACAAGCGGAAATGCGGCTGGGTGCCCAGCAGCTGGGCATATCAAACATTGACGTGAGCGCCGTAGGTGGTAGCGTCAAGTTTGAGGAAACAACGCCAGTGCCAGTGAACGCGCTGATACAACTGTTACAGAGCAACCCCAAGGAATTCAAACTAGGGGGATCCGACACTTTGCGATTCGTCAAAAACCTAGACAGTGCCGTCGAGAGAAAAGACTACGTGGACGACCTTTTGCAGCGATGGGAAAAAGCATGCCCCGATCTTCAGTAGGCAAAATAGTCGCGAGCGTTGCCTTGCTCACCGTTTCATTCAATACGCTAAGCCAAAGCATCGATGAACCGCTGGCCGCCGTAGCTGACAACAGTGACGAGCCCTCTGGTTGGATGCATATCGAAGTCGCCATTTTCGTTGATACCAGTTCGACGGCGTTGGCATCCGAACTTTGGGCTGTCGAACCAAGCCTCTCTTATCCCCCTAATAAACGCTGGCTGACTGACTACAGCGAGATAAAGACCCTGATGGATGAATGGGGAGAGGAAGCTGTAAAAATAGATCCGAATGGGTCTATCGTCATTGCTCCAGCACCAGCACCAGTACCAGAATCGATCCTGATTAGCGCCTCAGATACAGAGCAAAGTCTTGTTGGTGATGCTATTGAACCGCTATTTAATTCGTCCTCAGACTTTAAGCCCACAATCGACGCGACAATGGGGGTCACACTAGTTGACGACTCACAAGAAAGCTCAGATAGCGACTTTCAGCCTGCCGATACCCTCCCCTCTGTACGGTCTGAGATAGCGAAATACGCGAGCCTGAAGGACCGTATCGGAGCGGAGAGTTTGACAAACAGCGCAACGGCGATGCCACAGCTGGGTAGCCAAACCTCAGATGAGAGCCTCGAGGATGACAGCGCCGAACGTGCAGGGCAGATTCCCCTAGAGAACCTAACCACACTGAGTGGAAACGAGAACATAGGGTCGTTTTCACCAAACGAAATACCCGATCCAGCAACTGCTGTCGCCGACCCTATGAATCGCCGTCCGCTCAGCGATGAGCGTGGCGATGATGCGTTATCAGAAATAGATTCATCAGAGGGACTGACAGTACCCAACACTGAGATCGATGAAGCGGACATCGAGATTGCAGACAATCGCCAGAACGAGACATCTGACGAGTCAGAGAACTTTTTTGCCATCGATGGGCTTGGAGAAGACTTTAGTGGGCTTTCAAGCGGGGACGAAACCGGCCTCCCCGGTCTCGAAGATAGCGCGGAAGTGGGCGGTATCGACTGGTTGTCAGATTTCGAAACTGAGGCACCACCGGATAGCGAAGCGCTTGCCGGTGACCCGACGCGGCCGCCTCTGCCGGCAAGCTACCAACTCATGCCTTATGAAATACTCAAACCTGGTTTGCGAAAACTTGAGAAGGACACGGGAAGAGCACCAGTCTCTGTCTTATCCTGGCTACAACCCATAAGTGCCGAAAGCGATGCGGTTGTCGTGGATAAATGGACTCAGAGCGACAGGGAACCTCATCTTCAAGGGACGCTGCAAATTAACGGGCCTTCAGCTTCATCGCGTGAGTATCGTTTGGCCACCAACCTGTGGACCAACACTACGGGGAGTTATCTGCCCCAAAAGTTACCCCCGCTTGCGCTGCCTGCCCCGCCTACGCGCGTCCTGCTAATTGAGCCTGAGCAGGCAATCACTCAGGTGCTTGAGGAGCCGATGGTAGAGTTCATTGATATCACGACCGGGTTAAATACTCTCAGACCTGAGCCGATTGACACGGTGACGACGGAGGATGAAGACCCCGTGGTAGCGGCGTTACCGAAACACGCAATTGCGCTTATGGACCAGCGCGACCTGAGAGAGGGTTATGTGAGGTACATTGACCACCCCGTCATACAAGTCGCCGCAGTTTGGCGGGAACTCACGTACGCTGAGCTTCTCGAGCTAGGTGAGGCCCAGCGTGTGCGCCGAGACATCGATAGCCTGACTCGCGGGCTCATTAACACCGAGTCGGCGCCCCAAAAGCCGTCTACAGCCGAACGAGAGCCAGCTCAAATCACTCGCTAGGTTCAATCGGTGTGTGATGTATTGTTTGGGTCGGAAACGCAACCTCTGCACCGTGTGCTGCGACAATTTCGAGGACTTTGAGCAACACATTTTCCTTGATGCTGTGGTACTCCACCCAATTGGTTGTTTTAGTGAACGTGTAGAAAAAGAAGTCGAGTGACGACGGCCCCATGTGGTTAAAGTTCACGATGAGCGTTCTATCCTGAGCGATGTCAGGGTGCTCGAGCAACATGGTATGCACAGCCTTTACAATTTCCGCCACCTTTGCGGCATCCTCGTATCGCACCCCTACCGTTTCGTATATGCGACGATTCGTCATTCTTGAAGGGTTTTCGAGGGAAACACTTGAAAACGTCGAGTTTGGAACATACAACGGTCGCTGGTCGAAAGTCCGGATTCTCGTCATTCTTAGACCAATCTCCTCGACAGTTCCCTCGATATTCCGGTCAGGAGACCGTATCCAGTCACCAACGGCAAACGGACGGTCCAGGTAGATACTGACACCCCCAAGAAAGTTCGCCAGAAGGTCTTTCGCTGCGAAACCAACCGCGATGCCGCCAACGCCGCCGAAGGCCAACAAACCAGACACTGACACACCCAGAGATTGCATTACCATCAGTACAACCAGGACCCAAATAGTAATGCGAGCCAAGCGTGCAACGGCGTTAATGGACGCACGATCATCGGATCCCTTTGGGCCTCGATGATCCGCTAACAACTCCGCCTCGATTCCCGCTGACACCCGGTGTAACAACCAACCAATGAGCAATATGACGCCCGTATCGGCGAGGTGCAACAGCCCCGCCCGCAGACTCTGGGCCTGTTCAAATAACCCCAACGAAAGGTAGAGGACACAAATCCACATCGCCCATTCGGCTGGCGGCGAAATCGCGTAATAAACGACATCATCCCATCGAGCGGCTGTCGTATCTGCAAATGAACCCAGCTTTTGGACAAGCTTTCGAATAAGCACATGAGCCACCGCACCGAGTAATATTAGCGACACCAGTGCTGTTGGCACCGATGGTGTCCCCAAATAATCGCTCAATGGCAGAACAAGACTGAGAATGGATTCCATGACGACTCCAATGAATTAATGACGCATAACCTACCCATCGAAACCCGATCGGCCAATACTGTACATTTATACATACTGCCTTTATCATCAGGAAATCGAAAGGAGCAGCACTATGACAAAGTTAACCGCGCGCCAGCAGCAAGTAATGGATGTCATCAAGGGTAGTATCGACACAACCGGTATGCCGCCTACGCGCGCTGATATCGCACGAACACTCGGTTTTAAGTCGGCAAATGCCGCAGAGGAGCACTTAAAAGCGCTCGCTAAAAAGGGCGTGATTGAGTTAGTCGCCGGCACATCACGCGGTATTAGACTAACAGAGCAAAATGGCATCCCAATTGTTGGCCGCGTTGCGGCAGGTGCTCCACTACTGGCCCGGGAACACATTGAAGACTATTGCGATTTAAGCTCGACTTTTTTCTCACCGCCTGCGCATTACTTTTTACAGGTGTGCGGCGACAGCATGGTCAACGCAGGAATCTTCGATGGCGATCTTCTCGCAGTGCACAGCACCACAGAAGTCCGACAAGGCCAAATTGCGGTCGTCCGTATCGATGAAGAGGTGACGGTCAAGCGTTGGAACAGGCTCAGCGATACACGCGTTGACTTGGTTGCAGAAAACGATGCTTACGAGCCCATTCAGCTGGACCTAAGCCAAGATTCTGTCGCGATAGAGGGAATAAGTGTCGGCGTGATTCGCCGGTAGTGCAAACCGCCTGTTAATGCAGCGTTCGCGACTCAGATGTCTCAGTGGTGTCTGAAGAGTCCATTTCTACAGCGGTCATCTCCGCGATCTTTGCCGCCGCCTGAATCCCAGCTTGAATCATAACCTTTGCAACTTCGAGGTTATTCTCCATGAGGTAGGCACTCGCCTCTTCCGAAAATTGGATGCTCACTAATGGCTCTGAATCATCGTCTGCTCTTTGCAGAACGACCTCACCATCACCCAAATCAACAATTTCTAAAAGCGACGTAGACATCTGACAACCTCACAATATGTCGTGTTGTTTTACTGACAGTAACACTATGGATCGGGTTTTGCCACAAAGGGCCGGTAGTTTCATGACTCGTCAATCGCATCAGCAACGCGACCGATTAGGGCCTCAAGCTTCTCATAGATCTCTGTCGCCGACGCCGAATTAAATTGCTCGCGCGTAACCGCCAGCACGTTTTGTGGACGCCGAGGGGACAATCCTGGGGCAATCGGTGATAAGAGTTCGGCCAGCCAACCACCCTGCTCCAAGTTCGCCATCTCGCGAACCTCAGGTGATACCGCTATGCCTGATGCAAGAGACGGTAGCGCACGTGCTGAGTGAGGTGGATCGTTCGGCAAATTCACCACGCGTTGACAAGCAAGTAGCTGCCAACCGTAAGCATTGAGTAGGTGCAGTCTTGTTGCAGGTGCAAAGGCGGCGTCGATGGCTGGCGGCGCTGGCTCCTTCGCTGTTTCAGCCCGCCGCCAAGCATCAATCATGATTGATGCCATGTATAAAGAATGATTTGCGTAGGATTGGGCCTGACTCAATCTGAGGTCTCTGACTTATTTCTTGGACTTAGATGAAGCGGTGGCCTTCGATTTCGCCTTGGCTCGTGGCTTGGCCTTTGCTTTCTTTTTCGGAGCAGGCTTACCCGACCCCTCCGCTACCCATCCGGATGCATTGAAATAGGCTTTCCAGCCCGTTGCCTTGCCATCCACCTCAGTCATGACGTATTGCTCTTTGGTCTTACGACTAAAGCGGATCTGTGTCCGATTTGACGCATCATCGACCCGCGGCGCATCCAATAAGAAGTGATACTTGGGATCCAACTCAGCCTGGTGCCCAAGAAGCTCGTCAACAAACGGCGCTCGCGTCTCTCTATGCTTTGGAAACTGACTCGCAGCTAAAAACAAACCGGCGGCACCATCTCGCAGAATGTAATGATCTTCAACCTTAACGCACTGCAACTCCGGCATGGGAATCGGATCCATTTTAGGTGGCGCCGCCTCCCCGCTTCGCAGTAGCTTGCGGGTATTTGAGCATTCAGAATTGGTACACCCAAAATACTTGCCAAAGCGCCCCGTTCTGAGTTGCATTTCAGAGCCACATTTGTCGCATTCCAGTGTTGGACCATCATAGCCTTTGATCTTAAAACTACCCTGCTCAACGAGATAGCCGTCGCAATCGGGGTTGTTACCGCATACGTGAAGCTTTTGCGTCTCATCAATCAGATAACTGTCCATCGCCGTATTACATTTGGGGCAACGCTCCTTGCTGAGCAACAAGCGTGATTCCGCCTCATCATCAGCATCCGCGGACACCGCCTCATCGCCAGGAATCAGATTCATGGTGTTCTTACATCGCTCTTTTGGCGGTAAGTTGTAACCCGAACAACCTAGGAATACGCCAGTGCTGGCGGTCCTAATTTGCATTGGCCGCCCGCATTTTGTGCAAGCAATACCCGTCGCGGTGGGCTCGTTAGCCTGCATACTGCCCTCGCCAGGGCTTTCTGCTAACTCAAGCTTGCTGCGAAAATCGTCGTAAAAGGCATCCAATACATCACGCCAGTCTTTTCGACCCTCTGCAACCTCGTCGAGATTCTCTTCCATTGAAGCCGTGAAACCGTAATCGAGAAGATCTTCGAAGCTCTCCTGAAGACGTTGAGTCACGATGTCGCCCATTTTCTCCGCGTAAAATCGGCGGTTCTCAAGCTTGACGTAACCACGATCTTGAATGGTTGAAATAATGGCCGCGTAGGTCGATGGACGCCCAATGCCGCGCTTTTCGAGCTCCCTTACAAGGCTTGCTTCACCGTAACGGGCTGGAGGCTTCGTAAAATGCTGTGAAGGCAAGAGCTCACTAAGAATAAGCGCATCACCTGTCTTGTAATCTGGCAATATCGCGTCATCGCCTTTTCGGGCCACAGGCGTTTGAACGCGTGTGTATCCGTCGAACTCAACTACTCTGCCTTTCGCTGTCATATCGTATTCAGCGGCACTGGCAGTGAGCGTCGTGCTCAAATAGCGTGCAGGTGTCATTTGGCACGCCACGAATTGCCGCCATATCAACTCATACAAGCGCTGAGCGTCTCTCTCCGCGTCTTTTAACGTCTCCGCCCTCAGTCGGACGTTGGATGGACGTATCGCTTCGTGGGCCTCCTGAGCGCCTTCTCGCGCGCCGTAACGAGTCGGAGCGTCAGGCAAGTACGGAGCTGAAAAATGCTCGGTAATGTAATCGCGGCAGGAAGCCACCGATTCACCGCTCAAATTCGTTGAGTCAGTTCGCATATAGGTGATAAGCCCTGCCTCATAAAGACGTTGTGCCAGCGTCATCGTCTTCTTGACGCTGAAACCAAGGCGTGTGCTTGCGGCTTGTTGCAGGGTTGACGTGATAAAGGGGGCTGAAGGACGTGAAGTCGTTTTACGCGCCTCCAAATCCGACACCGTATACGCCGCATCTGACAAGGCCGACACGGCCAATGCAGCATCCGACTCCGACTTTGGCTCGAATGCTTTCCCTTGGTATCTAACCACTTCAAACCGAACGCTTGGATCGCCCGTTCGCTGTAAATCAGCATGAAGCTGCCAATATTCTTCCGGGACGAAAGCGCGAACTTCTCGTTCCCGCTCCACTATTAGGCGCACCGCTACAGATTGAACGCGTCCCGCAGAAAGACCTCTCGCAATCTTTGCCCATAAAAGCGGTGACACTTCAAAGCCAACAACTCTATCTAAAAATCGTCGCGCTTGTTGCGCATAAACACGGTTGGTATCGAGCTGCGTCGGTTTAGCAAAAGACTCCTGAATTGCACGCTCTGTGATCTCGTTAAAAACCACTCGTTGGTAGCGAGCGTCATCGCCACCAATGATCTCTTTGAGGTGCCACGCGATGGCCTCCCCCTCTCGATCCAAATCGGTGGCAAGATAAATAGCGTCAGCGGACTTTGCGAGCTTCTTGAGCTCATCGACCACTTTCTCTTTGCCTGGCAATATCTCGTAGCGAGCGGCCCAACCGTTTTTAGGGTCAACACCCATTCTTCGGACGAGTTGCTCTCGCTTCTTCTTGGCCTGGTATCTTAACTTTTCATCAGGTGCCATTTTGCGGGTAATAGCCGCCTGGGCTGCACGCTCTTTTGGATCTGAGGCCGGCGCACTGCCCGCCGTAGGCAAATCACGAACGTGCCCGACACTCGACTTCACGATGAAGTCTGAACCCAGATATTTATTGATCGTCTTTGCTTTTGCGGGCGATTCGACGATAACCAGTGATTTACCCATGAGCTAACTTTTGCTTCCGACATGACATTTAGGGACGACACGCGCGTCGTTGACGGCGGAGTGTACGGGACAAAGACGGGCAAAGGTCAAGCGATTAATATGAAAAAACCCTTGTCAAAGCTATTCAAAACCGCGCTCACCCATCAGTGAGTCAATGACTGTGATAACACTATCCACTGCCTCAACGCCCCCTTTTTCATCCCAGAAAACCGAGACATAATCTTCACTAAGCTCAACAATGTGCGCACCGTCTGGCAGCGATAGCACACTCCCTGTTACCGATTTTTCAAGGGGAACACTGCACCAGACGCCCAATGACTTAGCCGCAACTTGGGGGTGATCGAACGACATATGTCGATCAACGCGTCGTCGACGGTAGGCGACGAGGGACAGGTCTGAGGGCATCCGAAATCGAGCGGGAATGTCAGGGGTCGACCCTAATTTGACGATAACCCCCCTGTCCATTGCATGCTCCCTGACCTTCGCCTCATAGCGCTGAGCTTCCGACGGTAACGCGGACACCAATGGGGCAATCGCAACTGCAATAATCAATAAGATCCATACGATCGACATAGGCGCCTCTACTAGTGCTGGAAATCGGAGCGCGGTATTCTCTGCTTTTTAGGGGATACCGCAGGTTTCATTATGGCTTATAAACGACTACTAGTTGCCATCGATCTGGGCGCAACATCCGATAAAATTGCAACTAAAGCTGCGACGTTGGCACGAAATCAACAGGCGGAAATTCACGTTATTCACATTGTGGAGCCGTTGTCACTCACTTATGGAGCGGACCTTCATCTTGACACCTCGGAGCTACAAGAGGAGATCAACGAGCAGGCTGACACCCACCTTACTCGTTTGGCAGCACACCTAAACATCCCCGAGCAGCACTGCCATTTGCGAAGCGGACGACCAGAACACGAGATCCCCACTTTGGCCAAGCAAATCGGTGCCGACCTAATCGTATTGGGTAGCCACGATAGGTGGGGTTTAGAGCTACTACTGGGGACCACAACCGATAGCGTTCTGGGCGCTGCAGACTGCGACGTCTTGGCCGTCAGAGTCGATCGCGAAAAATAGGTTTAAGCGTAAAACCGCTCTATATCAAGCGTGTCGAACGGCCAACCTAGCTCAGCTTTATCGCTACGTTGCAAGACGGGAATACGAACGCCGTAAATTCTTATAAGATCCACATCTCGGCTAATATCGACCGCATTAAATGCCACACCTAAATAATCAAGCATCTCCTCGGCCTGCTCACACAGATGACAACCCGGACTCGTATATAGTGTCAGACTCATTGAGCCAACTTCCCTCTTTCGTTTGAGTGGTAAGCAGCCAAATACCAAACTGAGCCGCGCATGGATTTATCGAAAACTCTCACTGTATATGGTCGAAAGCCCGTTCTCGAGGCGTTAAGGGACCCTGCACTCGACCCTCATCGCCTCCACCTGGCCGATAAAAATAAGCCGGGCGGCATTATAAGCGAGATCGAAACAGCCGCAAAAAAGCGGGCTATTCCCATCGCTCACCATGACCGACTGGCGTTGTCCCGCATTTCAAAAAATGGCAAACAAGACCAAGGCGTTGCGCTGGACCTTTTCTGCCCTAACTTCAGCACACTCGATATATTTTTGACAGATTTTGAGCGAAACCCCGAGACGAATTTCAAGGCCCTTCTTTTGGATGGCATCACAAACCCGCAGAATGTCGGCATGATCATCCGATCAAGCTGTGCCGCTGGCATTGATGCCATTTTTTATCCAAAAAAATCAGTAGCCACACTGGGGCCTTTGGTCATTAAAGCCTCAGTTGGAACAGCCTTTAGAGCACCTATCGTTTTTTGTGAGGAGGCATTTACCTGCGTTACAGCGCTCAAAGCGCGAGGCGTACAGATCGCCGTTATGGATAGCCACGCAACGCGGTCACTCTTTGAGCATCAGAAGGAAGCGAGCACGGTTTTCGTATTGGGGGGCGAGACCGAGGGCGCCTCCGAGACAATAAAAAACACAGCGAACTTGTCGCTGCGTATACCGATGAAGAACGGCGTTGAATCCCTTAACGTCGCTGTTACCGCAGCGCTTATCGGGTTTTTAAGCCAATAAGCGCCATCGAGGTCTACTGATCGCCCGCCACCGCCAAGTCTGGCGCCTCAGCGTTACCGTTTTCTACTGCTAGCCAGGCCTGGCGCAGCACATAAGTTCTTATCGCCTCAATTTCATTGTCATCGAGACGATCACCAAACGCGATCATACCTGTATCGGTCAGTGCACCGTCCCGGACAATCGCCTGCCATGACTGCTCGCTGGCAGCCATAGCGGACCACCGGAGATCTGGTAATACGCCGGATCCAATTGCGTAGGCACCGTGACAGAACATGCAGTTTTCAGCGAAGCGCTGCATTCCTAGCTGCCATGATCCTGCATCACCAGCGAGCGCAGCCTTAGGGGTTTCAACAACGTTGTAATCAAGTGGGTTGGGCATTTCCGCGGTACCGCCCAACTTAAATGTAATTACCC
The DNA here is from genome assembly GCA_042090345.1 of Halieaceae bacterium. Lineage (GTDB taxonomy): Bacteria > Pseudomonadota > Gammaproteobacteria > Pseudomonadales > Halieaceae > Luminiphilus. The sequence goes on from JBELJN010000017.1 coordinate 36,470, forward strand.
TACCGGGTTCGGCGGAAACCGGCTTATCGAGCGCAACACCGTAAATGAGATTCGACGTGCTGCCCCAACCGGACAAGACAGATACGTATTGTTCACCATCGATCTCATAGGTCATCGGAGCCGCTGATGCATCTCCCGACAACTTACTAGACCATACGCGGCTCCCAGTTGTTGCATCGTAAGCAACAAACTCACCTGCTTTATTACCCTGAAAAACAAGGCCACCGTCGGTACTCAAGGTGCCTCCATTGAACGCCTGTGGAAATGGCACCATCCAAGCTGGAGCCCCCTTTACCGGGTCCCAGGCGACTAGTGTTCCACCATCGAGTGTCTTGGTAAATTCGAGCGTGCCCTCCGGGAACTCAAACGCCCAGCCGGCAGCATAGTCGTAGCCAATATTCCAAAGAGAATTGGCATTCTCGCCCTGCTCGGTTCGTGCGTAAACCATAGGCAACTGAACATTGGTGGGGATGTAAACCAGCCCTGTGTCAGGATTAAATGACATGGGATGCCAGTTATGACCACCTGTGGGTCCGGGGTAAACAGCAAAATTATCGAGGTCGATCGCCTCCTGTACGATGACGGGGCGGCCGTTCTCGTCGACCTCGCCGGTTGTCCAGTTCTGCTCTGCAAACGGAATTGCCGATAGCAGCTCACCGTCGGCGGCATCCAGAACGTAGAAGAAGCCATTCTTAGGCGCCTGCATGACAACCCGGCGCATGGCTCCGTCGACCCCCATTGGGAGCTCAGCGAGTATCATTTGCTGTGTTGCAGTGTAATCCCATTGATCGCGCGGTGTCGTTTGGTAATGCCAGCGGTAAGCACCGGTATCAGCATCCACCGCAAGTATTGAAGAGAGAAACAGGTTGTCATACGCGCCACTGAAGTCGCCCTCTGGATCGCGCACCGACGCGTTCCAGGGTGAGCCATTACCGACGCCTATCAGCACCTGATCATTCACCGTGTCATACACAATCGAGTCCCAGACCGTGCCGCCCCCACCGTCTGTGGTCCACGCACCGGTATTCCCCCAGCTGTCGTTTGCCAGCTTAGCGAAAATTGCATCTGAAGCTGCGCCGTCCGGCTCTTTGTCGGGGTTAGGTACGGTGTAGAAGCGCCAAGCCTCCTCACCCGTTTCAACATTATAGGCCGTCACGTAACCTCTCACGCCCAGCTCAGCACCTGAGTTACCAATGATGACCTTGTCTTTGAAGACCCTGGGGGCCCCTGTGATGGTATAGGGCTTGGATTGATCTACCGTGACATTACTCCACAAGACCGCGCCCGTTTCTGCATCAAGCGCCTCCAAGCGCCCGTCAAATACGCCAACGAATACTTTGCCGTTGTGCACGGCAACGCCTCGGTTCACAACGTCACAACAGCCCTTAGCCGCGTCTTCACCCGAAACCTTAGGATCATAAGTCCACAATTCCTCACCAGTCTTCGCGTCTATTGCATAGACGACCGACCAAGAGCCTGACACATACATCACACCATCAACCACAATCGGCGTGGCTTCAGCGCCACGTGGTTTATCCATCGTGTAAACCCAACCAACGCCCAGTTCTTGAATTGTGTCCCCATTGACCGAGGCCAAAGAAGAGTGACGTGTCTCATCGTAGGAACCGCCGTAGCTCAGCCACATCTCAGGCTCCTCGGCTGCATTCATAAGTCGTGCCATGTCAACCGCAGCGGCGCCATTCTCTGGAGCCACACTCGGCTCGGAGGCAATATCAACAGGCACATCCGAGCCACCACATGCAGAGAGCATGGCAACGGTAAGCAAACTTGCAAAAACGTTTTTTGTAGACATCCAAGGATCCTCAGAGTTTTGTTGTTATTACCCTGAGTCTAGCCAATGTCGGAAGGATGTGGAACCTCGTTTATTTGGCCAGAAAGCCCATCGCATCCTCTAAACCGCCTAGGGTCAGAGGGTACATTTTCTGTTCCATCAGTTGATTTGTGATCGAGATAGATTGCGTAAATTGCCACTCATCCTCAGGAACCGGATTTAGCCAGACACACTTCTCGTACGTGCCGCGTAACCGCTCTAACCACATGGCACCCGGCTCTTCATTCCAGTGCTCAACACTGCCACCTGGCTGGACAATCTCGTACGGCGACATAGAGGCGTCACCCACGATAACCACTTTATAGTCGTGCCCGAACTTGTGCATGACATCATGAAGTGCCGTGCGCTGGTTATGACGACGAATATTATTTTCCCAGACATTGTCGTAAAGGAAGTTGTGGAAATAAAAATGCTTTAGGTGCTTAAACTCGCTTCGCGCAGCCGAGAATAACTCTTCGCAAACCTTTACGTGCGGATCCATCGAGCCACCCACATCAAGAAAAAGTAAAACCTTAACCGCGTTATGCCGCTCCGGCACCATCTTGATATCTAAAAACCCGGCATTTCGAGCCGTCGAGCTAATCGTGTCATCGAGGTCGAGTTCATCGGCTGAGCCCGTTCGCGCAAACTTCCGCAGGCGACGCAGCGCCACTTTGATGTTTCGGGTACCAATCTCTACCCCATCGTCAAGGTTTTTAAAGTCTCGTCGATCCCAAACCTTGACGGCCTTCTTGTTCTTGCCTTGTCCTCCAACCCGAATGCCTTCAGGGTGGAACCCATCATTACCAAACGGAGAGGTTCCGCCCGTACCGACCCATTTGTTTCCTCCCTCGTGGCGCTTTTCCTGTTCCTCGAGCCGTTTCTTAAACTCGTCAATCAGCTTTTCTAGCCCGCCCAGCGACTCGATCTTTGCTTTGTCTTCCTCAGAAAGCTGCTTGACGAATTCAGAGCGAAGCCAATCGTCAGGAATTAAGGCTTCGATCACATCATCGACCCCCTCCAGATCACGAAAGTGCAGACCAAACGCTCGGTCAAACCGGTCGTAATATTTCTCGTCCTTAACCATGACCGCGCGCGACAGGTTGTAAAAATCATCAATGCTGCCAAAGACGAGCTGCTTGTTCATCGCAGCAAGCAAGTCCAATAGCTCTCTTGGTGTTACGGGAACACCGCCATCTTTTAGCGCCTGAAAGAAATTGACGAGCATCGAACTACCCCTTACTGATTACTCTCACGACGGTGCATGAACGCCAATCGCTCAAGGAGTTGCACATCTTGCTCGTTTTTCACGAGTGCACCATAAAGTGGCGGGATTGCTTTGGACTGATCACGATTCTTGAGCACTTCATCCGGAATATCGTCCGCCATGAGGAGTTTCAGCCAGTCGATTAACTCGGAGGTTGAGGGCTTTTTCTTCAAGCCTGGAATCCCGCGCAGCTCAAAGAACACCTCGAGTGCTTCCTGAACCAGATCTTGCTTAATGGAGGGGTAATGAACATCAATAATCTGTCGCATGGTGTCGCGGTCAGGGAAATTAATGAAGTGGAAGAAGCAGCGGCGCAAGAACGCGTCAGGCAACTCTTTCTCGTTGTTTGACGTGATAATGATAATGGGCCGGTGCTTCGCTTTAACCGTCTCCCCTGTCTCGTAGACAAAGAACTCCATCTTATCGAGCTCTACAAGCAAATCATTTGGAAATTCAATGTCGGCTTTATCCACTTCATCGATAAGAAGAACCACTTGTTCGTCGGCATCAAACGCGTCCCAGAGCTTCCCACGCTTGATGTAGTTAGCGATGTCGTGCACACCCTCTCCACCCAACTGGGAGTCGCGCAGTCGAGACACTGCGTCATACTCATACAAGCCCTGCTGCGCCTTGGTCGTAGATTTGATGTGCCACTGAATCAGCTTCATTCCCAAACCGCCGGCAACTTCTTCTGCAAGCATGGTTTTGCCGGTACCCGGTTCTCCCTTGATGAGCAGTGGCCTTTGCAACGCAACCGCCGCATCTACCGCCATGCGGAGATCATCAGTTGCTACGTAGTTTTCGGTTCCGGTAAATTTCATGTTACAGCTCCCTACAGTCGAGACGTGAGACTAACGGATGATGTGGTGATTTTCGAGATGTTTTACCAAGTGGGACGCTATTTGAGATCAGTACGCTTATAGACGAGAAGTAGACAGCCGCAACCAAATCAGACCGCAGATCACACCGGTCACTGCACCGGTGCCTAGCATCATAAGTGCGCCACCCGCGGCTTCAAGCCCACCGGCAAATAACCCATTGAACAGGGCTGTGACTAAGGCTGGCGCCAATGTTTCTGCCTCGCTTGACGCGTAGCTGGGCACCAGCAGCACACCGGAGATCAAACCCGTTAGGGTGCAGCCCAGTCGGTATGAGAGCCACGAGACAAGCATGCGGTGAATGAGCCTCGCACCCGCGCAGGCTGCGACGATGTAGATGGCCATAGCGAATACGTAACTGATCGATGTCATCATGACCGCGTGAACTCCGCCGGTGGTAGTTGCAGGTAGTAACCAACTTCAGCAATGGCAGCTAGCACCTCGCTGCCCGCGCATCGGACCAGTTGCCGCTCTGGCAACAGGTCCAATTCCACAACATCTCTCAACTCACCTAACAACGACAAGAGCGCCTCGGGTAGTTCTGCCACATTCTGATCGGCCGGCACGAACAAATACGTATCCGCCTTGCGCTGACCTGCGAGCACTCTCACCAACATACAACTATTCCTTTGAACCGTATTAGCTTACCGCAATGAACCGTTCAGTGACTCGCCTTAAGTAAAACGCGAGAGTGACAGCTCTCACCACAACAAATATAACCATCGCCCACCAAAGACCTTGGAGACCCAGGGTGTCGCCAAGGCACCAGACGGCGGCCAGAAACACCATTACCGATAGTATAGACGCGTCCCGCATTTCTCGTGTCTTGGAAGTTCCAATAAAAACACCATCTAGTTGGAACGCCGGGAACGACATAAAGACATAAACAGCGCAAATAGATAAGAGCGTCTTCGATAAAACGATGACCTCCTCGATGTCGGTAATTAACTCCACTAAAAACCCACCTACGAGGGCAACGAGCCCCGCCAGTAAAAGCGACGTCAGGCCCGCAAGAATGGTGGTTTTACGCAGTGCTGTATCAAAAAACCGCTTGTTTTTTGCACCATAACTTTGCCCGGTTTCTGCTTCTGCCACATAAGCAAACCCATCTAAGAAAAAAGCGGTAAAGGCCATTATTTGCAAAACAATGTGGGTTGCACCTAAGGCAACGACACCGTACTTCGCCGCCTCGTTAGTAAAATACGCAAAGGCAAAAACAAGTAGTAACGTGCGTATCATAATGTCGATATTTGCACGGATTAAGGCCGACATTTCCGACAAGTCACGGATCCGTTGCCAAGGCCAGAGGCCAATGACAGTATCCTCGGCCTCGTACACTTGACTAAGGTGAGCTCGGAGCCGATAGAACGCAATAAGACAGGTGCTTATCTCGGCAATCACGGTTCCTATGGCAATTCCCTGAGCGCCAAGCCCGAGTACGCCAGCAGCGATAATATCGAGGAGCATATTCAGGCCGTTGAGAAAGACCTGCAATCTCAGAAGCTCTCGAGACTCGCCCAAGCCAATCCATACGCCCATAATCACGAAGATGACGAGCGTCGCAGGTGCGCCCCAAATTCGCGTAAAGAAGTATGTCTTTGCCACACTTTCGACCCCCTCATCCCCAGATAAGAGTGCAAAACTAAGTGTGCCGATCGGTAACTGCAGTAAAAGAAGTGCGCCTCCCACCGCGAGTGCCATGAGGCAGGCCCGCCCAAAAATTACCCGCACCTCCTCTTCATCGCCCACTCCAAATGCCCGCGCAACAAACCCGGTCGTCCCCATTCGAAGAAAACCAAAGCTCCAGTAAACGAATGAGAAAATCAGTGCGCCGAGGGCGATTGCCCCAAGATCAACTATCGATCCTGTATTCCCGATAACAGCCGTATCGACAAGCCCCAATAAAGGCACCGACGCATTTGCCAAAATAAAGGGCCACGCCATGGCAATGAGATCGGCATAGTTTTTGGGTTCTGGAAGTTTTTTGCTGGCACCCGCGTCCTCGGCTCGCGTATTCACGGAAAGGGGCTAGCTCGTTGGTGGGGTGGCGGTGTTAAGTGACTCGAGCAACTCAGCCACGATAATCTCGTACCGCCATCCCGAAAGCTCTTTCGGTAGTGGGATCGTCTGCTTTCTTGCCTGAATAAGCGACTCAAAGTCTCGTGTCGATAACAAAAGTTGAGGCGCAACACCCAGTACATTTGCGAGTGCTTGGACTCGCTCCGTCATAGTGGCGATCCAATCGCGCTCGATCCCTCGCGCAGGCGCAGGCCAGATCACTTCGGTCGTGGAGCCGCTGAGCGACTCTGAAATGATCGAGATTAGCTTCTCGCCACGTTTGCGAATAATCGCCTCCTGAAGGCCCTCTATTTGCTTTAGTTGTGAAATATGCTCAGGCGCTCGGCGAGCGAGTGCCACCATGACCTTGTCGGGTAAAATCCAAGTCCGAGGCCTGTCTAGGCGTTGCGCTTCACCTTCTCGCCAAGCAATAAGCGCCGAAAGCATGGCTTGCTCACTCGTACTTAACTTCCACGCCGACTTAAATTTGCTCGCAACGCCCCTGCCACCCGGTTTTTGATTCGCGGTATCCTCGTAAACCCAAGCGAGTCGCCCAGATTCTTCTGCCTCGTCATGCATGTTCTCACCGATCTTGCGCAGATGGCTTACATCAAGCGCTGCATAATTGAGTTGCTTGTCAGTCAGAGGACGTTTCAACCAATCTGAAGTGGTCTCTTCCTTTGATATTTCAACGCCGACAAACTGCTCAACCATCGGCCGATAGCCAACGCCAAAGCCGTATCCCAGAAAGCCCATCACCCGCTGTGTATCGAAGAGCGGCGTCGGAAGGATCCCGAGCCAGTGAGCAAATACTTCTAAGTCTTCGCTTGGACTGTGTAAAAGCTTGACGATGGACTCATTTAACAGCAGCACCTTGAGTCCGGAAAAGTCAGAAAGCTCTGTAGGATCAAGTAGATATGAAACATCTCTCCAGCAAAGTTGAACTAAGGCTACTTGCGGATAAAACGTATCTCGCCGCCGAAACTCCGTGTCGACAGCAACGAAGCGCTCGCTTTCGTGTTCCGCAAGAACCTCATTGAGTCGCCTATCGGATGTAATTAATTCAAATGTCATTCTGGGTTCACCACTTTTCTGCCGCCCAATGCATGAGCAAGTGTCGTTGCGTCGATATATTCGAGTTCGCCACCCAGAGGGACACCGTGGGCAATCCGGCTCACAACGATTTCATTGCGATTCGCCATTTCAGCAATGTAATGCCCGGTGGCCTCGCCCTCGACCGTTGGATTCGTTGCTAAAATAACCTCGCTTATTGTCTCTTGCTCAAGCAGAACCTCTAAGCTATCCAAACCTAGCTCCTTTGGGCCAATACCATCGAGGGGTGATAAATGCCCCATAAGAACAAAATAAAGCCCGCGGTAACTTCCGGTGTGCTCAATCGCCAGAACATCGGCCGGTGTCTCAACGACGCACAGGAGTGAATCGTCCCGCTTGGGATCACCGCAGATCTCACAAATGGTGAGCTCGGTGAAGTTCCGGCATCGCTGGCATTGCTGGACGCGCGAAAGCGCAGCCAATAAAGCCTCGCCCAACGACTCGGCTGCCTCTCGATCTCTTTCCAATAAATGGAGCGTCATACGCTGCGCAGATTTGGGGCCCACGCCAGGGAGATGGCGTAAAGCATCGATTAAATCCTGAATCGCGGGACTCATTTTCATTAAGACATCGCTCCTTGCATCATAGCTCTGTCAGTGGCGGCTTTACCGAATTAGGTATCACGACGGCGTCAAAATCAACGAGTAGTGCCGACAAACAATCGTCTTCCTCCAGCGCTGTCTGAGCGGCCTGCAGACGCTGCTGCTCTAGAATTTCACGATGCCGAGCGGGTGTATTGTCGCTCGTCGCTGCAATTGACACTAGAACCTCAACCGCATCTCCCAGCATTCCTTCCATGGCAGACGCCAAGCCTCGCTGATGTCGCTCGTTATACAAGGTTGCATTATCTTGAGCGATGGCAAAGCAAAGCGTTCGGTCGTAGGCCTTAATGAGCTCGAAATGCGACGCGACGTTGTGTATTACGCCCTTGAGGTCCAAGCCGTTAAAGAAGTCGGGCCAAGAGCCTGGCGTTGGCAAGTCATCGTCAGCCGCTTTAGCGCCCTCAGGAATTGGGCTTGCCGGTTGCTCGACGCAGCGATCGGAGTCGCCATTATCGTTCACAACAACCGCAGGTGTTTCCTCAGCACGCGATACGCTCTCAGCGTTGGGCACCTTAGAGATTACAGATGGCTTCGAATCGTGATTTCGGTTCGAAGCATGCGTGCCATCTAATGCGGCGTTATCGCCGTTAACTCGGTTACCGTCGATAGCCGAATCGGGCTTGGAAGCGCTAGATGACGGCACGACAGATGAGTCAGACGCCGTGGCATCAGTCGGTAAATCAGAGCGTCCCAAGGCTGTTGGTGCAACCTGAGTTGACGGTGCCGGAGTCGCCACCGGCATCACCGGTGGTTCAAGCTTTTTTGCTGGGGGTGCCTCGTGAGCATCAGAAATGATGACCGCTGGACGGAAGGCAATCATCCGTAAAACCGCCATATCAAGACCACTTCGTGGATCCGATGCAAGAACAAGGTCGCGCTTACTGGCAACCGCCATTTGCCACAGTAACTGTGTGTCGTCGGTTGTCAGGTGCTTGGCCAGCTCCTGTAATCGAGAAAACTCTGGTGAGGCCTCGTCTAAGCTACCTGGCACGGCTTGTTCAATCGCAATTTGGTGAAGAATTCCACTCAACTCGTCGAGCGCTCCGGAGTAATCAGGCGAATGTGTTGCCAAGTCGTCAACCACGGCTAACGCCTGCTGCACATCGCTCGTTGAAATAGCCTGCAGTAAATCCAACACTTTGGTACGCGAGACCGTTCCCAACATTGCACGGACATCATCACCCGCCAACTTCCCCGATCCATGGGCAATCGCTTGATCCGTCAAAGACAAGGCATCGCGCATTGAACCTTCGGCGCCTCGGGCTAACAGGGCCAACGATTCGTCATCAAAGCTTACGTGTTCCTCGCTCAAAACATGTTTCAGGTGCTCTATTATTTGCCCAGGCACCATGTTCTTCAGATTAAACTGCAGACAACGCGATAAGACGGTGGCTGGGAGTTTTTGTGGATCTGTTGTCGCTAACAAGAATTTAACGTGCGAGGGTGGCTCCTCTAACGTTTTAAGTAGCGCATTGAAGCTGTGGTTGGACAGCATGTGCACTTCGTCTATCAGGTAGATTTTGAAACGTGATCGTGTGGGCGCGTACTGCACGTTATCGAGTAGTTCTCGTGTGTCCTCAACCTTGGTGCGCGATGCCGCATCAACCTCCAGCACATCAACGCTGCGTCCCTCGGCAATTTCGACGCAACTTGCGCACACACCGCAAGGCGTTGCAGTAACGCCCTCTTCGCAATTGAGGCTCTTTGCAATTAGTCGAGCAACCGTTGTCTTACCGACACCACGCGTGCCCGTAAAGAGGTAAGCATGGTGTAGGCGCTCTGACTCCAACGCTGTCGTGAGTGCCCTCACTACGTGCTCTTGTCCCACCATCTCTGAGAAGTTGGATGGTCTCCACTTTCGCGCAAGAACTTGATAACTCATAGTGTGCCCGATGGTTATATGGAGGTGACTCGAACAGCCACACCTCGGCACCCGAGTCGATAACTACCGTTGCTCCCTTCCGGGCCTGGCGGGGTTCGCTACCTATCGCTGCGAGGGGACCGTTCGAGCCACCATAACGCTTGCCGCTGGGCAAGGTCGCAAAGTGTCTCGAAATCGTCCTCCCTAAGCAAGTGAATAAGCGATAAATGGTGGTCATTGTCGACCTAGACATTAAGCGGGCACAGTCGCATTCCAATGTTAAGGCTGATAACATTTAAGTTAATACTGTTAACATGCGACGCGACCATGACACCACGATTCTTCTTTATAACGCTTTTTAGTGCCTTAGGCGCTGCTGGTATCGTCATTTTTGGCTCAAATGCAATAGAAGCCAACGTAAAACCGACGATCTCCAGCGAGGCACAACCCTTACCCGTAAAGGTAACGCCCTACAACCTCGAGGAGAGCTACTCCGTCACGACTCGCTTTCTTGGCGTCGTGGAGGCCGCGACCGACAGTAATGTGGGCTTTGAGGTGGCGGGAGTGCTTGCGAGCCTCACAGCAAAGGAAGGCGACTTTGTAACTACCGGTCAAGTATTGGGTGAACTCGATACTCGCCAGCAACGCGCCGCACTGTCACTGGCGCGTGCCCAAGAAAAAGAGGTTGCTGCACAACTAAGACTGGCCGAGCTGAATTACGAACGGGTCGATGCCCTATTAGACCAATCGCTGGTTTCGCAGCGTGACGCTGACGATGCCCGCTTAACTCTTCAAGCAACCAGCGCCCGCCTCGAAACAACTCAAGCAAGCGTTCGTAATGCGGAAATCGTGATCGAGAAGAGTCGTTTAGTTGCACCCTTCGACGCCGTCGTTTCACAAAAGATAAGTGAACCTGGAAGTATCATAGGCCCAAATGTCCCTGTCCTCAGATTAGTTTCGGTCGGCGAGCGTGAAGCCCATGTCGGTATCTCCCCAAAATTTGCGGATATTGCGCTAGTAGGACAGGAATACACCCTATTGGTGGAGGGCAAGGCGATAACCGCCAAACTACGAAGCATAGGCGCTGATGTCGACCCACAAACGCTTACCGTTTTAGCTGTTTTAACGATTCCGGAGGAACATGCCTTACGAGTGGGTCAAACGCTTGCCTTGGCGTTTGTGGAGCGCGTGCAATCTAAAGGGGGCTGGCTCCCAATAACCGCGCTTCTTGAGGGCGACAAAGGTCTCTGGACGGTCCTCGTTACCAAGGAGAATGCAGAGGGCGACATCGTCACTGCGCGCGAGAGTGTGGAAGTTGTCCACAGCGAAGGCGATCGCGTCTTCGTCCGTGGCACCGTAGTAAACAAAACGAATGTCATTGCATCGGGCATGCAACGCCTCAGCCCGGGGTCACACGTGGGGATCGTCCCTGACATTCGCACCGTTAACTAAGTACGCACCATGATTGCCACAAGCCTTTACCAAAATGGGCGTTATCTCGCCCTGCTCATACTCTCCATCATTGTCGTTGGGGTGACTTCTTACAGCAGCTTGGGACGGCAGGAAGACCCCTCGATCACCCCGTTTGTTGCCTCAGTCCAGACTTTTTACCCCGGTGCCAGTCCTGCGCGAGTGGAGAGTTTGGTGACAAAGCCACTCGAAGATGCCCTGCGCGAACACCCAGACGTAAAGGAGATCGACTCGACTTCGGTTAATGGCGTCTCTAGCATCATCATCGAGGCTGATTACTATTTATCTCGCGCTGATATAAAGCGTGTCTGGTCTGAACTGCGAGGCAAAGTCGATCGCGTTGCTGCTGACCTACCTGATGGCGCTACAAAACCTGTTTTTGATGACGACCTCTTCACCAGCTTTGTAAAAATCGTGGCCGTAAGCACCGATGAAGGCGTCGACATCTCGCCCTCTCTGTTGCGACGTGAGGCACTTCGTCTCGCCGACGCGGCACGTAAAGTACCGCAGACAAGGCGCGTCAAGCATTATGGCCTGCCCGATGAGGAAATTAATGTTGAGATTGACGGCACCGCACTGAGTACGCTGGGCCTCTCTATTGAGGATTTAGCCAGAACACTATCGCTGGCCGATGCACGAGTACCTGCTGGCAAACTCGCGGCACCGACCACGGCGTTAACCATTGAGGTCTCAGGCGATTTTGACAATGTACAGGCGGTTAGAGAGACCTTTATCAAGTCAGATCGCGATAACCTTACAGGGCTTCGAATCAGTGATATCGCAACGGTCAGCAAGTCAGAATCCAATCCACCATCCCGTTTAGCCTTGTCTAACGGGCGCAGATCTGTGTTGCTTGCTATCGAGATGAAAGAGGGCTATCAGGTCGACAGATACAGCGCAGCTTTCGATGCGTTTCTAGAGGCGTATCGTGCTGATGCTGCCGAGGGGCTGAGCATTGAGACCACGTATGATCAGAGTGGCTACACTGAAGCTCGACTCGCAGGCGTAGCCTCTAACATCGTTGCCGGCATCGCCATCGTTGTTGCCGTGCTTTTTATCACCCTCGGATGGCGTGCAGCCCTCATCGTCGCCGTCAGTCTTCCTCTGTGCACCTTTTTATCCATGTTGGTGTTGAACTACTTAGAGGTCCCAATCCATCAGCTATCACTGACGGGGCTAGTCGTCGCGCTTGGTCTTTTGGTAGATGGCTCGATAGTCGTCACCGATGAAGTTCGGAAAAATCTGCTTCGAGGAGATGAGCCGCTAGAGGCTTTGCAAAAGGCCGTGAATCGTATGACAGTACCGCTCGTCAGTGCCACGGCGACCACCGTTCTCGCCTTCACGCCTATGGCGATATTAGAGGGCCCCTCCGGTGACTTTCTGGGGAGTTTGGCCACCTGTGTCATTGTGATGCTTATCATGAGCCTCTTGCTTGCACTCACAGTTACGCCGGCACTCGGTGGTCGTTTATTACCTGGCGCCCTAAGCGAGAATCCTACTTGGTGGCGGTCAGGGATTGTCTTGCCGCGAACAAAAGACCTCTTCTCAGCGTCAATCGACTGGTCACTGAAATACCCCATGGCATCAGTACTGCTGGCTGCTTCAATACCACTGCTTGGGTTTGCTAGCGTATCCACCTTAACCGAGCAATTTTTCCCGGGTACCGATAGAGATCAGCTGTACTTGCGGGTTGAAATGCCAAAAAGTGCAGGAATTGAGTCAACGCTCGAGCTTGTGCGAAAGCTTGATGATGACCTCAAGGCTGAGCCCTTAATACGACGCGTTGATTGGTCTGTTGGCGAGAGCCCACCTGCTTTTTATTACAATTTGCGCTCCAACAAACGTAATGCGCCGGACTGGGCCGAGGGCATGGTCCTTACTAGAGATGAAAATCAAACCAATGCGTTAATTCGACGCCTTCAGAAAGACTTCGATCGCAAGTATCCATTAGCACAAATACTCGTACTGGGGATTGATCAAGGTCCACCTGTCGATGCGCCCCTGGAGGTGATTCTCTATGGGCCAAATACGCACACACTGCGTGTGTTGGGAGAGCAATTTCGGCAGCGATTACAGGAGCTACCGGACATTACGCATACCAAACTCTCAATTAGTCCTGCAGCACCCAAGGTCGAGTTCGAACTTGACGATGAAAAGCTTAGGCGGTTGGGTCTAGAAAGGAGTCAAATTGCCTCGCTAGTAGATGGTTATTTGCGCGGCCGGTTTGGCGGCGCTGTCATCGAGGACACCGAGCAGCTTCCTGTGCGGACGAAACTGGAGCGAGACACTTGGCAAAAAAGCGATACGCTACTCGACCTGCAAATTCCGCTTCCTGGGCAGCCGGGTAAACCGCGTTTCGTGCCTCTGTCAGCGTTGGGCGGACTCAATATTGTGCCGGACGATGCACCAATAGGTCGACGAGGCGGCGAACGCATTAATCAAATCCAAGCCTTCCTGACGCGCGGTGTACTGCCCGAGGAGGCGCTTAAGCTACTTCGCAAATCACTAAAAGAGGACCCTATTTCACTTCCAAATGGCTACCGTTATAGCTTTGGTGGCGACAGCGGCGAACGAACCGAGGTCGTCAATGACTTAATTGGACCCGTAGGGCTTGTAATTTCGCTGCTCCTAGCAACCATTATGCTGACCTTTAATTCGTGGCGATTGACTGCCCTCGCCTTTGGGGTACTGACCTGTGCATTTGGACTCAGCTTTCTTGCACTCGCGCTCTTCCGCTATCCGCTAGGCATTATGGCGCTCGTGGGTGTTGTTGGCTCCATTGGTGTCGCCATCAACGCCTGCATCATTATATTAACGTCCTTTCAACAATCGTCCGCGGCTGCGAGCGGTGACAAAAAAGCCATGCGCGATGAGGTCATCGACTCGAGCCGTCACATCATATCGACTACGTTGACCACCTTTGGCGGCTTTTTACCTCTCATCCTTGAAGGCAGTCAGTTCTGGCCGCCCTTTGCGATGGCCATTGCCGGTGGGGTTTTATTATCGACCATCATCTCCTTTTATTTGGTACCACCCGCCTATCTGCTACTCGGCTCGCCAAGGGACAACCGAATCGAACGGGCTCAGCCTAAGGCGTCCAAAGGAGCATTCGCATGAATCAGGCTGTGACGCCCTATCATCACGGCGATTTACGTAACTGCGCGATCATCGCCGCAGCGGAACTCATTGAGACCATGGGCAGCTACGACATTACGATTGCTCAAGTTGCTAAACGCACGGGGGTCAGTGCTCCCGCGCTTTATCGACACTTCAAGGACAAAGATGCGCTGCTGACCGCAGTTCGAGAGCTCGCACATATTGGCATTATGGAATACACCACGAGCGCACAAGACCAAGTCGAGCACGGGACACTGGAGCACCTCGATGCACTTGGCGCTGCGTACCTGCGCTTTGCCATGGACAAAAAAGCGTTTTTTGGCCTCATGTGGGAAAACCATGGCGGTGCCGATGAGCGACGAGCTGAAGCAAGGGCAAAACGAACAGGATTTCAATTAGTTCATGAGGCCATTGAGCTCTACTTCAGAAAGCACCGACCTGAGTCTGTCGATACGGCGTTACAGACCGCCACGCTTTTATGGTCAACCGCGCATGGTATTGCCACGCTGCAACATAATTGCCTCTTGGATACCTTTGACGAGGATGCGGATGCCGATGCGCTGCTGCGGACTGCAACCCGCGCTATTTTAAGCGCTGAGGTCTAAGGCTTCCCATGAGGCTCGACTCGGCGACGAGGGTTTTATACAGTCCCCATCGTGGCTAATTTTGTAAATACAATTTGCGGTTGAAAACATGGCTGACGCCTCTATCTCTCTCTGGCTTATCGCCTCATTTATCGGTCTTTGGCTGGGTTTTAGGCTCAGTCACTCAATGCATGAAGGCGCCGCTGATTCCCGAGCTCCCAACGCGGCCCGGGCGCTTGTAACCACCTACTGCTTATCGATCACGACGATTCTGGTAGAGGTGGCCACAACCGATTCGCTCCCAAGCTCTATACAGATCAGTTGTCTGCTGATCGCCGCTGTAACCGCGATCATGCAACTGCTGCAAATTTGGACTGAAAAACCATTGCCTGGTAAGGACTGCCAAGGTCGCGATATCGTGGAATAACCCCGATGGTTTATGCCATACTCGCGCCCTCACACCCTCTGCGCCCATAGCACAACCGGATAGTGCAGCCGCCTTCTAAGCGGCAGGTTCCAGGTTCGAGTCCTGGTGGGCGCGCCACCT
>JBELJN010000006.1:0-99806 GCA_042090345.1 Halieaceae bacterium
TACCTCTTCCGCCATATTCCGGCCTTAAAGCTTTAGGTTTCATCCCTGCCGACAATTAAACCCGCAATACCTCTGTCGTTTGACGAGAGATTGCTCTAGGTTATTCGCGTCAATTAAGTAAGGAGAGCGACAGTGCAATATGACGAGGTGGTCTCAGGCCGTCGGAGCATAAGGGGTTACACATCAGATCCAGTGCCCCAGTCCCTAATAAGAGAAGTCTTAGGCCTGGCAATGCGCTCGTCCTCCTCCATGAACACTCAACCCTGGAACTTTACCGTTGTAACGGGCGAAGTGCTGGATCGCATCCGTCAGGGGAATACGGAGCGCAATCTAGCGGGTGTTCCACACTCGCGAGAGTTTCGAATCGGCTCTGCTTTCACCGGACAGCACCGGGATAGACAGGTTGGCGTGGCCAAACAATTGTTCGCAGCAATGGATATTGCCCGTGAAGACGCTGAAAAACGTCAGGATTGGGTGCTAAGAGGCTTTCGCCAGTTTGATGCACCTGTTTGCATCATAATCACCTACGACGCTGTACTTGCAGATAGCGACGATACGGCATTTGACTGCGGCGCAGTGACCACAGCGCTGGTCAACGCGGCATGGTCGAGAGGTCTGGGCGCTGTCATTAATAGCCAGGGCATCATGCAGTCCCCTGTCGTTCGCGAGCACGCCAATATTCGGGATGATCAAGTCATTATGAAAGCGGTGGCGCTTGGGTGGCCCGATGACACATTTCCTGCCAATGCAGTCGTGTCTGAGCGAAAAAGTGTGGACGAAGCGGCAACCTTTTTAGGTTTCACTGAATAATTCTGCAGTGTTTATGAGCCAAACCTTGATGCAGGAATAGCGCGTTAAGTCCGGTAAGATCACTCCATCCCGCATAGAGAAAGCGTCCATTGATAGTGCTTCCTGCCGAGCTGAAAAGGTAGCTTCACACTCGGTGACCAAGAATCATCGCCCCCCACACCCATGTGAAAACCATCGAGATACAGCGACAAATAGTCATTGGGCGCCAACTCTGTCGGATGCTTCGCCATATTCAACTTACTTTGATCGTAAGACGAGACGCTGAACTGGAAATCACCTGATACGCTAATATCGGCCAGTGCTAACCGGCTGCAATCACACCGGAGCCCGTTGTCGCTCGGGAAAATGTAATCAGTGTGCATGTCATCGGCTGCAAGCTCCCAATATCCCAGATGCGCGGCGGTCTTTCGATCTGGATAGTTTTCGTGAGGCCCGCGTCCCTGCCAACTGACGCTCGTCTGACCCGGCGCAGAATGACAAGCCAGACCGACCGTTAGACCTATCCTCGGTAATGGCGGCACGTGTTCCTCTATAGCGATCTCATGAGCGATTGAGAGATTGCCGCAGGCCGAGAAAGACATTCGCCAAAACGTCTCGAAAACAGCCCGTCCCTCGAATGTGTAACCATGTCGTGCGAGCACCAATCCCCGCTCAACGTCGACTTCGAGCGATAATAAATGATGCTCAAGGTCCCACAGTCCGGCAGCGATCCATCGACTGCTCCAGGCGTTTGGATCGGGCCGATCGACCTCACTGATACCAATGTCATTATCCAGCGACGCCCTCACCACACTATCGATAAGCGGCTTTTTAAATTTCTCTATGCCGTTAAGCGCCCATTGCTCGATGAACCCCGTCCGCTTATTGATAAGCCAAGTACTATTTGTTGCCGCTATGGTTATTGCCGCATCCGATTGGATAAAAGTGGCCGGCGTTTCGACCACAGGTAAGGCTAGCAAGCGCTTGTGGGCAACAAATTGCTCCCTTGCAACAACATGTCCTGCGTCCGACCATGCGGTTTCCGCCGGCTGTTCAATGGTTACGTTTAAGAACAAGTCACCCGAATTAGCCTCAGGTTCACAGAGATTGAAAATCGCTGTCGCGCCCGGGGCTAAGTCAAGTTGAATCCGGCCCTCCTGTTCAGTGATGCCATCTCTCACCCACTGCCAAGTAAGGATCTCGTTATCGGTTGATCGGAACAAATGTTCGCTGGTGACCTTCACCGTCGCAGGCCCTCGATCGAGCAGTTCTAACCGAAAGGGTTGCTGAACTTTTTTCGCTTCAAAAAGAGCGGGGTGTGGGCTGAGGTCTGGGAACACAAGCCCGTTGATACAAAACTGTCGGTCGTTGATCTCATCGCCAAAATCGCCACCGTATGCCCAAAAATGACGGCCATCTTCCGTCTCACAGTCGAGCCCTTGATCGACCCAATCCCATATAAAACCGCCTTGGAGTCGAGGTTGGGTTCGAAAAGCGTCCCAATAGTCTTTAAAGTTTCCAAGCGAGTTCCCCATGGCATGCGCGTACTCGCAGAGAATCACCGGTCGACTTTCCTCAGGTCTTTGAATCCAGTTCATAATGGAGGGCACCGCCTGCGTTGCACCCGGGTACCAGAGGTCCTCATCAACCCGCGCATACATCGGGCAGATAATATCCGTCACCGGCGTACCAGACCCACCGGGTTCGTATTGAATCGGTCGTGACGGGTCAAGCTTGCGAACAGCGGCATACATTGCATCATGCGCGGCGCCATAGCCTGCCTCGTTTCCGAGTGACCAAATAATGATGCAGGGGTGGTTTTTGTCGCGTTTCACCATGCGCTCACCGCGAGAGACAAAAGCGGCTTGCCAGTTGGCATCTTCTGCAAGTGCATTCATCGGCTTCATGCCGTGAGTTTCGATGTTTGCCTCGTCGACCACCAGTAACCCCAAGCGGTCACAGAGGTCATAAAAACCCGGCTGGTGCGGATAGTGTGAACAACGAACCGCATTGAAATTATTCTGTTTTATGAGCTTAAGTTGTTTCTCCACCCGCTCAAGCGACTCCACGTGTCCGGTGGCGGGATCATGCTCATGTTTATTAACACCTCGAATGAGCAGAGGCTCGCCGTTGAGCCTCAGTAATCCGCCAAGAATCTCCACCTCGCGCAGTCCCACGTTACAGGCCTCGCACTCGATTTCATGGCCCGTTGCGTCGAGAAGTGTAAGTGTTAGGCGGTACAAATTGGGACATTCGTGACTCCAGAGCTTCGGCGCCTCGATGGGGAGCTCGATAGTCAGCTTGGTATCCGCACTCCATGTATCCGCACCCCATGTATCCGCACCCGCTCGATGAAGCTGCTCGGATACAAGTGTGTCCTCCCAATATAGACGAAGATGGAGTGCACTCGCGCTCGTTAGGGCCTCCTCGTCAGTCCCAGCAATGGCGACCTCGGTCACTAGAGTTGCCTTTTGCTCGAGACATCGCGTGGGGCTCACCCTAAAGTCTGCGATGTGACTATCAGGCTTATGCAGCAGTTCGACAGAGCGAAAAATACCGCTCAACCACCACATATCTTGATCCTCAAGATAGCTTCCATCCGACCAGCGCAAGACCATGACTGCAATACGATTGTCGCCGCCGTGCAAAAAATCTGTGAGGTCAAATTCGGCAGGTAAACGACTGTCTTGTGAATACCCTGCGAACTGCTCATTGCAGACGAGGTAAAAAGCGCTGTTCACTCCATGAAAGGTCACTCGTGTTCGTCCTGCGGCGAGCCAACTCACCGGAACATTGAATACCTTGGAGTAACAGCCAGTCGGGTTATCCGAGGGAACACGCGGAGGGTCGACAGGAAACGGATATTTCACATTGGTGTAGATAGGCTTGTCGTAGCCTTGCAGCTGCCAGTTACCAGGCACCTCGATAGGTTGAGAGCCGTGAGCGTCTTCGGCAAGCCATGACGCGGGGACGTCCTCGGGGCAGTCGAAAAGTCGAAACTGCCACTCACCATCTAACAATTGCGTCCGCGACCCTGCCGTCCCAGCGCGTGCCTTACTCTCATTTTGAAACGACCGCAGCGGCACATGGGCAGGCAAGCGATTAATCGCGAAACAGGTTGGATTATGCCAATCCTTAGATCGTCCTTGACACAAGATATCAATAGCAGCCTGAGTCATGCGGCAAATACAGCTTTCGAGGCGGCTTTAGTCACCATGACAGAAGAGCTCATCCAAGGCTTGGCAAGCACAAGGCTCATATAAATTACTCGCAGTCCTGCGGGCGTGTCGTAAAGCTCTGCCAAGGGTCTCCGCTGAAGCTATGCCAACGACGCGTCTCACTGACACCGTGGCTACGGACAAAGCCATCGGGCTTACAGGCCATATCATCTTGAATCGCTTTAAACGCGGCGAGTTCACTCGGAGACGAACGCTTGAGTAATTTATGAGAGGCTTCCGCCGTCCCTGGCTTGAGGGAGTAAACCACTGTCCCGGAACCGCAATCAAACGCAACATCTGTGTACGTTGTAGGTAACCAGACAAGCACGTTTGACTTATCGACCTTACCCCGCGTCGTATTTGACGGCATGCTCACCGTCATTGGGAGCTTCTCACTAAACTCGTTCATCGCATCTGTAAAGGCGAGACACAGTGCGTCACTCACCGCCGCATTGGACTGTAGTGGCCAGAGCGCAACGCATAGCCCCGTCAACCATACTTTTCTCATACCTTCCCCCACTCGGTGCGCACAGCTTTGTCGCTAACCCATGACGCTTCGCTTTAGAATAACGAAGACCCTAGCGAGACCAGCAAAGCTGCTCTTCGCACCCGATCGCGCCTTAGGAAGGCAGTTTAGTCAGTGACCGAGTCAAAGTGTGCTTGCATCGCAGCAAGCACCACAGACGGATCGGAGCGTCGCTGGTAATCTTCAGATAAATCACGCCAGAGAACCGTTCCCTCGCGATCAATCAGCAAGGTCGCAGGTACGGGTAACGCCTTTGCGGGCTCGCTGCCGGGCGCAGAGTGAACACCTTGATTGCGTAAACCAAATGCGTCCGTCACTGCCAACTGTTGATCGGACAACATGGTTGCCTGTAAGCCGTGTAAGTGCCGTTTCTCTGCTATGACCTCAGGTAGATCGACACTCACGGTAATAACTTTGACACCACGCTGGTCAAATTCCGCTCGTAATTCTTCCATTCGACGCAACTCGCCGATGCAATAGGGTCACCAATGGGCCCTGAAGAATTTGATCAGAACCAAGTGGCCATTGAGTGACCGTGAATCGAATTCACCGCCCGCGTCATCAACCGATGTAAAACGTGGAATCGTGTCGCCCACTTCAATCGCAGCGTCGGGCGAAATAATCTGCTCGCTAATCAACATAGTGCCCGGAAAAAACAGTCCCACCACAATCGCAAATATGGGTGGCACAGCGCCTAACCAACTCGTGCGTTTGATAAACGCCAAAATACCCAAGACAGCGCACAACAAAAAGACCAGAGCGAACCCAGTTCGATCGCTTGGTAATGCAACTTGTCCAGTAAGATGGAACCAATACCATGTCGTGAGCCCAGCTAACACTGCCGCAAAAAGACCGATTTTGGTGCCGATTTTTAGTTTCGCCATGTGACAACGTTATCGAAAAAAAACGATGTTTCATAGCGGAATTTAGTGCGGGAGACCCCACATCGCGATCACTCAATTAGGCCGGGTACTATCATCCACTGCCTCGTTCAAAAAACGCGTTAAGCTAGCCGCATGTTCAGCACTATCGACTGGGCCGTAGTCGGTCTTTACATTGCGCTCACCACATGGATTGGCCACCGACAAAAAGGGCGTCAGCAAACAACGCATGACTTCTTTTTAGGGGGGCGAAATATCCCTTGGTATGCAGTCAGTGCGTCTATTATTGCGACGACAATCAGCGCAGTTAACTTCATTGGCGTCCCCGCCATAACGTACGCGGCAGGCGGCAACTTTACCTACCTGCAACTCGCCTTAGGCGGTATTCTCGCGCGGCTTCTCATTGCGCGTTTTCTGTTGCCGCGTTATTTCGAAGGCAACTATTACAGTCCCTATGACTTCATGAGTGATCGCTTTGGTGCGGTGACCGGACGGATTACCGCCGGGCTATTCATGATGGGCGGCGTACTCGGTCAGAGTGTGCGGGTCTACGCAACCGCCCTAGTGATCGAACTACTCACCGGCTGGAGTCTCGGCCATAGCATTCTGGTGATCGCCGCATTCGCTATTTTGTGGACATGGATGGGGGGAGTGGCGGCAGTCATCTGGACCGATGTTGTGCAGTTTTTCGTGCTGATCATAGGGGCTTTAGCCGCCTTATTTCTCATCACAACAACGCTGCCTGACGGCTGGAGCTCCTTAGTAAGTTTCGGTCAAACCGCCGGGAAATTCCGACTGCTGGACTTCACAACCGACCCTCGGGTAGCCTTCACCTTCTGGGCTGCGTTGCTTGCCTTGCTTTTTCAGGGCGTTGCCGTCTACGGTACAGACCATCTATTCACTCAACGTCTTATGTGCTGCCGAAATGCCCAAGAAGCCAAAAAGGCACTACTTTGGAGCATAATGGGTGAGTGCATACCAGCCCTGATGCTGTTAGTGGGCGTTGGGTTATTCACGTTCTACAGCCTACACCCGCTTGATTCGCCCCTCGCTCAACTTGTTTCAGAAAAAGGTGATCGGATATTTCCTATTTTCATTCTCAGCGAGATGCCGGTGGGCCTGAAAGGCTTACTCATAGCAGGCGTGTTAAGTGCCGCTATCTCGAGTCTCGATTCGATACTCGCCGCGCTGTCACAAATTTCCATCACGATGTTTTATCGCCCCTTCATAAAGTCCAACGGAACAGAGGCGCATTACCTCTCGATGTCGCGCTTCTTAGTGGTGATTTGGGGCGCTTTATTGGGCTTAACAGCGTGGCAATTTTCTCAATCGACCGGCGACCTCATTACCCTCGCGTTCTCTATGACGACCTACACACTCGGTCCGATGCTCGGCCTGTTTATACTGAGTTTACTCAGTGCACGATACCGGATCAGTCACATTACGCCTGCGGTCTGTCTCAGTGTCTTAGTGGTTTTAACGGTGAATGAGCCTGAGCTCTTCACGAGTATTATCGAACACTCTTTTACGTCACCTCTTCTAGCATGGCCGTGGCTTTTCCCGATTGGAACACTCGTCTGTATTGGCTTGGCAATCAGAGCACCTCTTAAACCTAATCAGCCAAAGGTTGCGACCAACGGCGATGATCATCGACCTTAGTGATCGCGCCCTATAAACTCTGGTCCTTACTTTTTAGGATCACGCGACAACGACATGTACATCACCCCACCCGATTCTTCTCTTAGCGGCACAAGCTTTATCGAGAGTGCTGAAAAACCAACGCCCATCGAGCTCGTAAAAACCGCAGATTTCAACGGGCGTGAAGCCTCCCTTGATGCCTATCAAAAGGCGTCACTTAAGCGGCAAGATTTTTCTGCCGCGAAAGGGCAAAGGGCTTGGCTTAAATGCGGAGACCAGTTCAAGGTGTTGGTAGGTTGGGATGGACAAGACGACCTAGCAACACTTGGCGGGCTGCCTCTCCTGCTCACAGAGGGTGATTACTACCTTGAGACTCCCGTATCTGATCTGCAGTTGATCGGTTGGGGGATGGGCAGCTACCAATTCAATCGCTACAAAAAAGCAAGCCGTGCGCCGGCACGTCTCGTCATGCCCGAGGGTGTTGACAGCAAACGCGTCATCAATACCACTCGTTCAGTCGCACTTTGCCGCGATCTCATAAATACGCCTGCGCAAGACATGGCGCCCTCGCACCTCGAAGCTGAGTCGCGCGACATGGCAGCGCACTTTGGCGCGAACATCAGCGTTACTTTGGGAGATGAGCTTTTAGCGGCAGGCTGCGGGGCTATTCATGCTGTTGGTCGTGCGGCTGATGACGCGCCGCGCCTCATCGACCTCACCTGGGGGGATGAGAATGCGCCCAAAATTACGATCGTGGGGAAAGGCGTCACGTTCGACAGCGGAGGCTTGGATATGAAGCCAGGCTCGGCAATGCGCATGATGAAAAAAGATATGGGCGGTGCGGCCAATGCCATCGGCCTCGCTTACCTGATCATGGCAGAACAGCTACCGGTGCGATTGCGCTTACTCGTTCCAACGGCTGAAAACGCGATCTCGGGTAACGCATTTAGACCCGGCGATATTTTGCACACGCACAAAGGCCTGACGGTTGAAATCGACAACACGGACGCAGAAGGCAGACTTCTCCTGTGTGACGCGCTGTCAATTGCAACCGAAGATAAGCCTGATGCGATCTTTGACTACGCAACGCTCACCGGCTCAGCCAGATCAGCTGTCGGCGCCGAGGTCTCGGCCATGTTCTGTAACAGCGATGAACTTGCCGATTCCATTTCACATTCGGGTCGCGAGACGGATGACCCCGTGTGGCGAATGCCTCTGCACGGTGACTACAACCACATGCTCAACTCAAAAGTGGCTGACATGGTGAATTGCGCGCCATCGCCCTACGCAGGCGCCATAACAGCGGCGCTATTTTTAGAGCGTTTTGTTGACGACATGCCTTGGATGCACTTGGATATTAATGCCTTTAATACACGCAGCCGACCCGGACATCCCGAGGGCGGTGAGGCCATGGCTCTGCGCGCTGTATTCGACTATCTCAGACGCACCTACGCTTAACGCTTCAGAGTGTATTAGCGGCGTCACCTTGACGGCTGTGACGGCTGCGCCCTCGCCTGGGACTCAAGTATGGCGTGAAGGATGCTTTCTTACCGATTACTCAGTTTGAGGGGATCAAACCGTCTCAGCTGAGCCGAACGCACCTTTGCCCACACCCTCGAAGGCCTTGACTTGAACAGCAAGGCCACAGTCCGTCGACGCGGCTAACGCCAAATGATTGGCAATATTTTCCACCGTACTCACGCAGGGGACCACAAATACCTGATGTTCAGGTACCGAGAGTGAGAAATGGCCTTGGGCCGCGTCGTAGGCCATATCAATGTGTGCCATACCGTTGTGTACAGTCTTCCCCGAAATATGCTCTTCGCTTGCAATGTAAATATCTCGGAGCTTTGCTACCCACTGAGCTTCTAGTTCGCGATCTCGAGCGCCGTGAACTGAGAGCTCCAAACGTGAGCGATGACCATGGGCAATACGCTGACATTGCCCTTGGTGTTTTTGAAGACCATGACTGTAGTGGAAAAAAGCCCCCTCGATTTCCTCGCAACGCAGCTTTACAAGCACATCCGACACGTTATCAGGTAAGACGCTTCTCAACTGCAGCGCCAAGTCCTCGGCTACCACTTCCGCTGAGATCACATCAGAGGTCACCAGGAGCACGGCGTCTCGTGGCGACTGGTGCTGAATCAGACCACCATTGGCCAGCGAAAACTCGACCAGAAGATCATTACCCACCGACTGCGTCCGACATCCAGCGTATGCGGCGGGAACAAGGAGGCGATGATCGGCTTGCGCGTCAATCAGCTGCTTAATCTGTTTTTTAACATGTCCAAAATCAAAAACCATGCCCTGATCGTCGAGCTCGCCGCCCAGTTCTATATCAACGATCCAGGACTCCCCCACCACACCACGATCAGCATCAAGGTACGAGAAATCCATCACTGTAAGGTTGTCTACAAATAATCGAGCCACTTTCGCCTCTGACCAAAATCCTAGTTGCGCCGTCCGTGTTAGCTTGTCTGCACGTGTTTGAAGTACGACAGCTAATGGTAACGTTCCAGATTGGGGTGGAATCCCGCAGTGTAACGTATAGAATGCTCGCTCGCTGACGGTTGAGATCACTGTCGGTAATATGTCGCCTTACAGCGTGAACAAACGAGTTGTGAATGAACCACAACGGAGTCAACGCAGTAAGGATGGCAAGGAAAGGTCGGGGCGAATGTGGGGCGCAGGTCATACAGAATCGTCACGAGGCTTGAATCCTTGCCAGACACGAGCGGCGACGGGTGAGGCTCATTGAGCATCCGCGCAAATTTGACATGTATTAGTGAAGCTTTAAATGAACCCTTCTGACACCCTTCCTGATATCACCAGTGAAGCGCTTGCCCAGCGAGGCTTGCCGCTGCAGTGGGTAGGTATGGAGCAGTTGGATCTGCCTGTTTCGATCGCACTTGAGAACGGCGAAACCGTGCAGGCGCCTGCCAAGGCAAATGTCTTCGTAAGCCTCGACGACACAGCCAGCAAAGGCATTCACATGTCCCGGCTGCATGCACTTGTTCAAAAATTAGGCCGTCAGCTGTGCAGCCGAGAAACAATCGACCGCTTTTTGACTGAGTGCGTTGAATCGCAAGCGGGAATCAGTGCTCACGCAAAAATCGAATTACACTTTGACCTATTACTTGAGAAACCGGCGCTTCTGAGTGGTGAGATCGGCTATCAAGCCTACCCCGTTTCGCTCATAGGGACAGTAATCAGTGGCGAGTTCCATTATGAGCTTGGCTATACAGTGCCCTATTCCAGCACATGCCCCTGCTCTGCATCGCTTGCGCGTCAACTCTTCGCAAACGCAGTAGATGAGCAATTTGAAGGTGATGTCATCGACAAGGCGCGCTTACTTGAATGGATGCAAAGCGAATCTGGAAGCGTTGCAACGCCACACGCACAACGCTCTTATGCTTACGTAAAATTAGTATCAGACGCGCCGACTTGGCCTGCTTTTGACACGGTGATACGCACCATTGAAAGCACGATTGGCACGCCGGTTCAGACGGCCGTAAAACGAGTGGATGAGCAGGAATTTGCGAGATTGAACGCGCAAAACCTCATGTTTTGCGAAGATGCAGCTCGACGTATCAAACACGCCTTAGAGGCGATGCCACATGTCGTTGATTACTGGTTGAAGGTCGATCATCAGGAAAGCCTTCACGCCCACAACGCTGTAGCGATTGACCGTAAATCCAAAAATTAACACAAGCTTGGGCGCGTCATCTGTCATTCAGATGAATACGTCGCCACCCTCTTTGGTCTCTCAAACGACTTACCGGTAATCGCTCAATGTTGGACCCAAGGCATCTTCAAGCGGCGCAAGGTACGCCCCAAAGTGTTGCCACTGCTCCATTCCTGACTTGTAAATGGGTTGCCGCACCTGCTCCGCGCTGGGTGTCCTGACGGCCCGCTCCGTTTCATGAAAATCGATGCAGGCTTGCTCAAATGGCAGACCACAATAATCAAGGATACGACGAACCTGACTTTCGAGATCCTCGATGACATCCTCATGCTGAACGCGCAGGATACGCCCCGGGAGTACCTGCTCCCAATGGGCCATCACATCGACATAGGCACGGTAATACCGACCAATCTCGTCAAGCCCGTAAGTAAATTCCTGACCCTCAGCAAACAGCTGCTTAAAGCCACTAAAACAGCAGGCCATCGGATGGCGGCGGGCGTCAATAATCTTAGCCTTAGGTAATATGAGCTGAATAAGTGGGATATGACGGAAATTATTCGGCATCTTGTCAATAAAGTAGATGCCGTCACCTCTGTGGTGCTCGGTTTCCTGAATAAACTGCTCACCGAGCTGTCGTGTCTGTGCTTCGGTAAGTTGAGCCAAAACCTTTGGGTACGGCGACGTTCCGGTTCGTCGTTTCTGACCGTTTAACCTGTTCGCTGTCCCAATGATATTGGCGAGCTCCATAGTGCCATCGACAAGACTGTGAGAGGCCAGTATCTGCTCGAGCAGGGTCGACCCAGCG
Source organism: Halieaceae bacterium (assembly GCA_042090345.1). Taxonomy (GTDB): domain Bacteria; phylum Pseudomonadota; class Gammaproteobacteria; order Pseudomonadales; family Halieaceae; genus Luminiphilus. The sequence continues at coordinate 11,543 of JBELJN010000006.1, forward strand.
CGGGGTAATCCGAGAATAAAGATCGGCGCCTCGTTTGAGTGGCCAAAGCCGCTTCGCTCCTCAAAAAAACCGCCATCAAAAAGTACTTTTTGGGCCGTCAGCTCTTGTTCGACTATCTCGGAACGATAGCCGCTTTCAGCGCGCTTTAGGGCGTTGCCTTTGTCGTAATACGCAAAGGATCGCGCATAATCGCCGAGGTCCTCGAACGCCTTTCCGAGTGCAAAGCACAAATGAAACCGGTTATCGGTGATGATCGATGAAGACCCTTCCTGCTCAACCATTTGAGCCAATTCTGACTCCGAGAACCGATAGGTCTTCAGGTTAGCCAAACTCCAGTACGCGTCACCGTAATCTGGTTGCGCGCGATAGGCACGCTGATAGGATTCCACCGCCTCGTTAGCACGCCCACTGGTTTTCAGTGCATGACCGCGGGAAGTCAATATTCTTGCCATCTCGCCGTGCTCATTGAGCACCTTGTCATACACGGACAACGCACCTGAGAAATCACCCACCGCCTGCTGCTGAGCTGCAAGGGTGACGTCATAGACCATGTTTTCGGGAGACCTCGCCCGCAAATACAGCGCCTGATTGAGTGCCTTATCAAACTTTTGCCGTTTGTGGAGAACCTGAACATAGTCGAGTCGAGCACGTTCGTACTCCGGATAGAATTCAACACATGACTCAAGCAAATACTCTGCGTCGTCAAATATTTGTAGCTGACTGCCAATTTCAGCAAGCAGCCTCATACCCTCTTGATGATGGGGCTCTTTCTGCAGAAATTGTCGACAGATCTGCTCGGCAACATACAATTTGCCCTCGTAAAGTAAGCTCGTGACCGTCTGTAACTCGCTCGGCATGCCTTCAAGCCAACGGATATGATTAGCCGCTTCTGCTTTGCGATCAGCTAAGCCTAACTGTCCATAGCGACCATGAAGCGCTTTCCAGCTCGCAAGCAGTGCTGGGTTCAACGACACAGCCCGTTCAAACGCCTCGAGCGCTGAATCATTTCGTTTTAAGGCAATGAGGTTGTAGGCCTCTTCCTGATAGGCGCGCCCATAATCCGGATACGCAGCAAACAGCGACTGAAGCGTGTTACGGGCAGAGGCTGAGTCCCCTTGCTGCCTCATACTCACCGCCAAGTAATACAGTGCGTCTTTATGAGTGGGGTCCGAATCAAGGATAGAGTGCAAGGCTCTCACCGCTGCAACCCTATTACCTGATTGAAGCTGCCGCTTGGCCTCAGACAAGATTGCGTCGTTCCCTTGTAACTTACTGTTTTCCACTGTCACTGAGTAAACTCGTAGAGTTGATGTTTTCAACTAAAAAAGGCGCTCCATTGGAGCGCCTTGTATTTTTACCGCATTTGCAAACGACCTAGAAACGATAGCTCAGACGGACACCGAACGTGCGAGGACGATTCGGAGTGGTCTTGACAATGTCGTCTTCGTTACTAATGAAGAGATCTGCAAGCTCATCTGTCAGATTCTCGCCAAAGACAGTAATGGTCATATTTTCCAGGTCATACCCGAGACTCGCATCCCAAGTACGGTAGCTATCCATCTGGAAGTCGGCACCGGTCACGATTGCACTGATTTGTTCATCTGTATACTGGTGAACAAGCTGCGCAAACATGCGATTACCGTTACCAATCTCCCAGTCATAGCGCGCTCTGAGCACGTACTGCAGCTCTGGAGCCAAGGCGAGGGAACTTCCGGGCTGACGAAGACCTACAATGTTTGCCGGTACTCTAGTCAGTTCACTGTCGTTGAATGACACGTTCGCGAACAGGGTCAAATTCTCATTTGCCTGCCAAACGCTGTCGATTTCCATGCCCGTAATCTCAGCATCCGAAACATTGTCAATGAACGTGAGGTTCGAGATATCGAAGTCTAGGACACCAATCTGCATGGCTTCCCACTCAATACGATAGATGGCACCGTTAAACCGTAGCGTGTCATCCATCATTGTCATCTTCCAACCAAACTCAAGGTTGGTCACCTCGTCTGACTCGTAGAAGTCAGGCACGAATGGCCCCTCAGGGTTAGCGCTCGACCCACCATTTCGGTTAAAGCCACCAGGGCGGTAACCCTCAGACCAGGTTCCGTAGATCATGGTGCTGTCGTCGATATTCCACTGAACATTCAACTTCATGATCGTGTCGCTAAGATCTGCAGGGCTCGAGCCTTCGAGTACCTCATCAACGTTACGACCCCAGTCTAGATCGCCCGTGCCGTAGTCCCGGTTTGCAAAGTTAGAGCTGCCTTTAAGACCGATCTCAATGTCATAGCGGCGAACACCAATGGTTGCGGTCACGTCGTCGCTGATGTCGTAGTACAACTCACCAAAGAACGAGAGTTCCTTCTTGCTTCGAGTGAAGTCATTGAAGAAAACAACGCCGGGAGGACGCGTATTCGGATTGCTTGAGGTCGCTCCAGGAATGGGCGCATTCGGTACGAATCCGGCTTCCACAGACGACGGATAGTTCCAATCACCCTGCTCAACGTTCTCAGTATCATCGGCAAATACACCGATCATGGCGCGTAAACGTCGATCGGCATCTGTATTGATTCGGAATTCGTGCGTTGTTCTTTCCGTGTTGTAGTACTGATCGAGGAAGAACGCGGTCTCACCACAGCTCGTATAAGACGTATTACAAATGTAATAGGGAATATACGGGCCGTTATTGGCATAACCCGAGTAATCCGATATGCCCTCGACCAATCTGTCTAGGTACGAACCGGTGTAAATAACGTCCAAGTTGGCCATACGACCTGAGACGGTCCATGTCGTTAGGTCGAATTCGTCATCGGCGAAGTCAGGTTGATAAGACTCAGAGTTCAAGTCACCCAGCGTTGGATCGTAATCCCAGACGCCCTCAGTCTCAATTGTCTGGCTGGTATGCTGCAATTGCACATCCCAGTCATCATTCGGTGCCCACCGAAGGCTCGCTCTGTAGCCCTCGTACGTCGCATCGTTGAAGTTGTCTTCTACAAGACCCTCGTTTGTAGAGATCGCCCGCTCAGCTGGCTCTCGCCCACCGAGACCTGGGTTGCTGTAGGGGAGTAATCGACTCCCACTCACGTTATTGATGTAGCCACCCTCTTTGGCACGGTAAACAGCGACCCGGGCAGCGAGTTTGTCATCAACGAGCGGAATGTTTGCATAAGCCTCAATAGCGCTGCTGTTGTCAGCTGACGACGTATTAGAACCCATCAAATCGATACCACCAGAGAATTCGTTGAATTCTGGCTTGTTGGTAATCAATCTGACTGTTCCAGCCTGAGAACTTGCCCCATAGAGCGTACCCTGTGGACCCGGCAACACCTCCACACGGTTCATATCGGTCATGTAGGGGTCGATATTTCGACCACCCATGGATATCGGCGCTTCATCTAAGTAGAGCGCGACAGTCGGCTCAAGACCCACAGCACCCGCGATCTTCAGACCTCCTTTACCGGTCGAAACACCGCGAATGAAAATTTCATTACGACCCGGACCACGGCCCCCCGAGGTCACCCCTGCAAGGTTCTTGATGTAGTCTTTGAAGTTACCAATACCCAAGTCTTCAAGCGTGTCTTCACCCAGGGCTTGGATGGTAATGGGGATGTCTTGCGCACTTTCGGTACGCTTCGTGGCCGTAACGACCACCTCCTCAAGCTGCGCGTGTGCCGAGGTCGCGGTAATCGCGCTGACGGTTAACGCAGAGATCGCATGGCTAAGTGTTTTCTTTTGGAACATCTGGGCCTCTCTCATTTTGTTTATGGGCTGTTCATCTCTGACTCAGCGAAACCTTTTAGAGATGTGTGTCGGACTCTTTCGCTTTTTTAATTATGTGCGCCGAACTGACTATAACCTTACGGATTTAGATAATAAATTCAAGCACAGTCATAGGTTGGCTCAGCTTTTATCAAGCCGTTATTTACTGACATTTCCACGTTATTTGCGGATTTTAGAGCGCAAGCCGCCGTGCGTTTGAGGGGGGTTAGTCTTTGTCCCGGACACCGGAAGTAATACCCCAGCGATTCACAAGATCGTTCTCAAGTTCGAACAAATCTAAAACACGCCCGACACTGTGGTTAATGATGTCATCGACGCTCTCGGGGCGTGTATACATGGCAGGCAGCGGCGGTGCGATGATCGCCCCCATTTCCGATAGTGCCGTCATCGTTCTCAAGTGCCCCGTATGAAACGGCGTCTCACGCACCATCAAAACAAGTTTCCTGCGCTCTTTTAGGGCAACGTCGGCCGCTCGGGTAAGGAGCGATGAGGTAACGCCAGTTGCGATTTCCGACATGGTTCGCACAGAGCACGGTGCAATAACCATACCGGCTGTCGGAAAGGACCCGCTGGAGACCGCGGCCCCAACGTCTTTTACTGGATACCAGTGATCAGCCAATGCTTTTACGTCATCAGCGCGCAGGTCACTTTCATAACTAAGCGTCAGTTCTGCGGACTTACTCATGACTAAATGAGTCTCAATGTTCGACGCGCGCAACGCTTCGAGCATACGGATACCGTAAATGATGCCCGAGGCACCGCTGATTCCTACGATTAGTTTCTGTCTGCTCATCTGGGGCAACTCTGCTTTCTCTGACAAGACCCAATGTGCTTAAGCTGGGCCCAATTAATAGTTCACTGTTATCGGCATTGACCCTTTATCGATAGGCCATACACAACCAACGCACAACGTGTGCGACTCTAACCCCAAAGCACCCGTCATGCCACAGATCGAGCATTAAGGCTCGGGTATTAGCTTGGACACGACGGCTTACCTAGTCACGCCTTGGTCACTGCCACCACGGCATTACTGCAGATGCCTATTTCGCAAATTCCGATGATATTGCCCATTGGAAGCCCCCCTAGCACAACGCAAGAAAGCCACAGAACACAGACTGGCGACCGAGAGGGAGGCCAGAAAGAGCGGATCATTACGGAAGGAATTTGGTGGAGCCAGGCGGGATCGAACCGCCGACCTCAACACTGCCAGTGTTGCGCTCTCCCAGCTGAGCTATGGCCCCAAATCGAAGAGGCCGAACGTTACGAGTAAGCGCGGCCGGTGTCAAGGTGGAATCAGGTTTGCTATGGTGTCGCAGGCAAATCTGGGAGGCAAAAAATGTTTGGTCAATTACTGTTGGGTGTTACAGGCGCCATTTTCTTCGGTTTAGGTGTCATTAGCGTTTATAACCCAGAAATTCCTGCTGGTTGGTCGGGTTTATTTATTGCCTCGCAAGACGCCTACGCGGAAATAGCCGCCATGTATGGCGGTATGGAGATTGCCGTCGGCTCCATCTTGCTTGCTTCGGCCGTTATCAAAGAATATTTGAAGGCCGGCCTGTGGCTATTGTTTATCATTATCTTTTACATTGGCGCCGCAAGAGCCTTCACCGTAATCCGAGAGCTCGACTCGACGGTAGAGGTTGCAGGCAGCCAAGTCGGCATTGAGATGACGTCTAGCTTCACCAGCTATACGTGGGGTGTTCTAACCTTTGAGATCGTGGTCGCCATTTTGGCACTCATCGCACTTCTCAACCGCCCGCGCTAGCCACTCACCATATACAAGGCGGCAGCGCGGTGTTGGTTATGCCAGCGCTGCGTACTCTTTCTCGAGTCGCTTTGCGGCCTTCTTAGACACGCCACCCAAAACGCTGATGGCGTTTCTCAGGCGCGCGCGCGTAAGATCAGGTCCAAGAATCGACATTGAGTCGGGGATCGAGTAGGCGCTCGACTTGCCCGAAATTGCGACGAAGAGAGGTGCGAACAAAACCTTTGGCTTTAATTCCAACGTGTCCGCCAAGCCTTTGAGCGTTACAAACAAAGCCCCGCGCTCCCAATCCTGCTGTGCCTCTAGTCGCCACAACACGAACTGCAAACGCTTAAGCAGCTCCTCCTGTGAATCCGCCGTGCCATCGAAGGCGTCAGCGGTCACCGCAACCTCACCCGACAGTAAATAAGCCGACATCGGGATAAAGTCAGACATGACATCCATGCGGCCCTGCGCGTGCGGCAAGATCTTATCTAAGGTCTCATCGTTCCAGAGCCAGGACTTTAAACGCGCCTTTAACGTCTGAGCGTCGAAGTCTTCCCGTAGCCAAGTACCGTTAAGCCACTTGAGCTTTTCAACGTCAAAAATAGGGCCTCCGAGCGATACACGATCAATATCGAACGCTGCCTGCATTTCGTCGAGCGAGAATTTTTCGCGCTCGTCGGGCATAGACCATCCCATACGACCCAAGTAGTTAACCAGTGCCTCTGGCAAGAAGCCCATGCGCTCGTAATGAAGAATGCTAGTCGGGTTCTTGCGCTTACTTAACTTTGACTTGTCAGGGTTTCTGAGCAACGGCAGGTGACAAAGCTCAGGCATATCCCAGCCAAAGTAGTGATAGAGCAACTTGTGTTTTGGCGCTGAGTTCAACCACTCCTCGCCACGAATCACGTGGGTGATGCCCATCAGGTGATCGTCCACAACATTAGCAAGGTGGTAGGTCGGCATACCATCTGACTTTAGAAGGATCTGTGCATCGACCATGCTCCAGTCGAGCTCGATATCGCCACGAAGGCGGTCGTGAATCAGACACGCCCCTTCCTCATCTGGCACACGCATGCGAATAACAAACGACGCACCTGCGGCCTTTCGTGCCATCTGCTCGGCGTCACTCAACTCCAGATCCGCGGGCTTCAAGGCCGTTGATCGGCCGTCAGCACGACGGGCTTCACGCAATGTTTCAAGCTCCTCGGGCGTTCGATAGCAAACGAAGGCATCACCCTGCTCTACCAGTTGCCAAGCGTATTCGCCATAAATATCGCGCCGCTCACTCTGACGATACGGTCCATGATCACCGCCAACGTCGGGCCCTTCGTCCCAGTCGAGCCCTAGCCACCGGAGCGAGTCAAAAATCATCTGCTCGGCAGCCACGGTGCTGCGAGCCTGATCCGTGTCCTCGATGCGCAAAATAAACTGCCCACCGTGTGCTTTTGCAAAGCACCGGTTAAATAAGGCCATGTAAGCTGTGCCTACGTGGGGGTCGCCGGTAGGAGATGGGGCAACGCGCGTTCTGACGGTCATGTGAATCTCTTTTCGATGAAGGGCTTTTGTAAGCGCGCAATGTTAACAGAAGCGGGTCCGAATAAAGCTGTCTATCACCGCTTCCCAATACACTTATTGCGTGAGTTTATTACACGCCCGAGTCAAAATTCGATAGGATGTGCCAAACCCAAGAGCAAGAAGAATCATGCGTTGTTTTCGATCATTTTTAGCCGTCAGCTGCCTCGCGCTGCTGGCTGGGTGTGGTAGTGGTGAGAGTAATGTGGAGTCCGGAAATCGAGAGGGGCTTCTCCATTATGGAAATGGTGCAGAACCGCAGGGTCTTGATCCCCATGTGGTGACAGGGGTTCCCGAAAACCATCTTATTCGCGCACTTTTTGAAGGCCTCGCGGTAAAAAACCCGAAGACGCTAGAGCCAGAGCCCGGTGTTGCCGAGCGCTGGGAAATCAGTGATGACGGCACGGTTTACACGTTCTATATCAATCCAGATGCCAAGTGGAGCAACGGAGAGTCCATCACCGCCTCCGATTATGTTTGGTCGTGGCATCGTGCGCTGCACCCGGATACGGGCTCGCTATACGCTTACATGCTCTACCCCATTGCTAATTCAGAGGCCTACTCGAAACGGGAGATCACTGACTTCAATGAGGTTGGCGTCAAAGCATTAGATGACCTCACACTGCAAGTGACATTAAACGCTCCGACGCCGTATTTTTTGCAGCTCATGGATCACTACAGTAGCTTTGCGGTGCACCCCGAGACCTTACTGCAACATGGGAAGATGACAGATCGATTTACCCCATGGACGCGGGTTGGAAACATTGTGAGCAATGGCGCCTTCACCTTGGAAGAATGGTCGCTTAACCGACGCATTATCATGAAGAAAAACGATCACTATTGGGATCGTGACAATGTTGCGCTCAATGGTGTGGTGTTCTACCCAACCGAAAACGTGGTGAGTGAAGAGCGCATGTTCCGCGCCGAGCAGTTGCACTACACCCAAGTCGTACCCCTGGACAAAGTTCCAGGCTACCGCGAGAGCGGGAACCCAAGTTACGTTCAAGCGCCTTATTTAGGTACCTACTACTACCTCGTAAACACTGAGCGACCACCAGTGGACAACGTTTTAGTCCGCCGCGCCCTGTCGCTTGCTTTGGATCGCGATACGCTGACACGGACCGTACTACAAGACACTGCCATTCCAGCCTTCAGCATCACGCCGCCCGATACGCTTGGCTACAATCCGCCAAAACTGTTTGCTCATGACCCCGAAAAGGCGCGTCAATTACTCGCGGACGCGGGCTACCCCAATGGCGAGGGTTGGCCGGGCCTTGAGATCATCTACAACACCCAGGAAGCGCACCGTAAAATCGCAGTCGCCGTGCAGCAAATGTGGAAGCGCGAGCTAAACATCGACATTACGATCGCGAACCAAGAGTGGAAGGTGTATCTCGACTCTGTGTCCCAACGAAATTTCCAGGTGGCGCGTCGAGGTTGGATTGGCGATTACGTGGACGCTAACAACTTCCTTGACCTCTTCATAACGGACGGCGGGAATAACAATACGGGCTATGCCAACGAAGTCTACGACGACATTATTTTAAATCGCGCACCGAAAGCCAAAAGTCGAGATGAGCGATATGGGTTGTTCTATGAAGCTGAGACTATGCTGATGCAGGAAATGCCTATCATCCCAATTTACACCTACACAAGTAAGCACTTAGTGCACCCAAGCGTAGAAGGTATTTACCCCAACCTAATGGACTCATTGAACCTTAAATACGTGACGTTGCATCCCGAACGTCGCTTAAACGGAAAAGCTAACTGAGATGCTGCGCTTTATTTTCTGGCGGCTAATCCAAGCGATTCCCGTTATTTTTGTCGTTATCACGGCCACGTTTTTCTTGGTGCGCTCTGCGCCAGGTGGGCCCTTTGACAGTGAGAAAGCGGTTCTACCCGAGGTCAAACGCGCGCTGGAGGCCCAATACAAACTGGATCTCCCACTGCATGAACAATACTTTGCCTACCTTAGCGACTTAGGTAATGGCGACCTGGGACCTTCTTTTAAATACCCAGGGCGCAGCGTCAATGAAATTCTTAGCAGTGGTCTTCCGGTAACCGCTGAATTGGGTTTATACGCGCTAAGCTTCGCGCTCCTTATTGGCGTTTTCGCAGGTGTATTTGCCGCACTGAAACCCAACACGCGGCAGGACTATATTCCAATGGGGCTGGCGATGATTGGAATCTGTATGCCCTCTTTTCTCCTGGGTCCACTGCTGGTGCTCATTTTCGGTATCTACCTCGATTGGCTGCCGATTGCCGGATGGGGCGACCTTCCGGGCGATAAAATATTACCCTCAATCACGCTGGGTTCGGCCTATGCCGCGTATATCGCAAGACTTAGCCGGGCCGGCATGCTCGAAATTTTGTCGCAAGACTACATTCGCACGGCACGAGCCAAAGGCTTGCCCGAATGGCGTGTCGTCACACAACACGCCTTGCGTGGCGGATTGATACCCGTGATTGCGTTCCTTGGTCCCGCCTTCGCGGGCCTACTCGCCGGCTCATTCGTTGTCGAGACGATCTTCCAAATACCCGGTTTGGGACGCTTCTACGTCCAGGCCGCCTTCAACCGCGACTACACGATGATCTTGGGAACTACGGTGTTCTTGTCGACACTCATCGTATTCTTCAACCTGATCAGTGACGTCATCGCAGCGTGGCTCAATCCGCGTCTCCGCGCGCAGTTCAAAGGAGCCGCCTAATGAATACAGAGCAAATCGACTATCTTGCCGAGGCCGAGGATGGCTCATCTCTCTGGCAAGACGCCTGGCTGAGACTGAAGAAAAATAGAGCGGCCGTCGCTGGCGGCATTGTATTGATCACCATGGTGCTTCTCGCTTTGCTTACCCCCTTGATTGCGCCCTATGGTTACGAGGCACAAAACCTCGATTTGGGCGCATCGCCGCCCTCGGCCGCACACTGGTTAGGCACTGATATTTTCGGAAGAGATCTACTGACCCAGATTCTGTATGGCGGGCGTATCTCTCTGGCAGTGGGTTTCATAGCAACCGCTGTGGCCCTCGTCATTGGTGTGACTTGGGGCGCTGTTGCTGGCTACATTGGAGGGCGCATCGATGCAGCGATGATGCGATTTGTGGATATTTTATACGCCCTACCCTTCATGATTTTCATCATTTTGCTGATGGTGGTGTTTGGCAGAAATATTCTCTTGTTGTTCCTGGCAATTGGCGCGGTTGAATGGTTAACCATGGCTCGAATCATGCGGACGCAAGTACAAGCCCTTCGCCAGCAGGAATTTGTTGAAGCCGCTATTTCGCTTGGACTCTCGCCAAGATCGATCATTTTCAAGCACATTGTCCCCAACGCAATCGGACCCATTATTGTTTACACCACACTGACCATCCCAAGCGTCATGTTGCTGGAGGCCTTCTTGAGCTTCCTAGGCTTAGGTATCCAGCCACCACAAACTAGCTGGGGACTGCTTATCAGCTATGGGGCAGAGACGATGGAAGAGTACCCGTGGCTCCTTATCTTCCCGGGACTTGCACTCACCGTAACCTTATTCTCACTTAACTTCCTCGGCGATGGTTTGCGCGACGCGCTCGACGTTCGCGGCTCTAAGGATTAAACGCATGAGTCTATTAACCGTTAATGATTTAAGCGTCTGCTTTGTCACGCGAAATGGAACGACAAAGGCCGTCCAGAACATCAGCTTTTCGGTAGAGCCGAAATCCATTACCGCCATTATTGGCGAGAGTGGCTCGGGTAAATCCGTTTCGTGCTACGCCCTGCTCGGACTCATTCCACAACCGCCAGGTCGTGTCGATTCGGGTAGCGCGCACTTCGAAGGCAGAGATCTGCTGGCGCTCTCAGAACGTGAGTTAAGGGGCGTACGCGGCTCCGACATTGCCATGATCTTCCAAGACCCTATGACATGTTTGAATCCTTACATGCGCATTGGTGAGCAATTAATAGAGCCCTTATTAGTGCACGGTGTCGCCGATAAAGAGACGGCCACAGCTCGTGCTGTCGCCCTGCTTGATGAGGTCGGTATACGAAACCCTGCGTCGGCGATGAATGCCTACCCCTTTGAGTTTTCAGGTGGTATGCGCCAGCGAGTTATGATTGCGATGGCACTGATTACCGAGCCAAAACTGCTGATAGCGGACGAGCCCACAACGGCGCTTGACGTCACCATTCAGGCACAGATTCTTCGACTCATTAAGTCACTTCAAGAGAAGCGTGATATTGGCGTGCTGTTCATCAGTCACGACCTTGCCGTGGTTTCCGATATTGCCGATCAGATTGTGGTGATGGAGAAGGGGCATGTGGTTGAACAAGGATCGCCCACCGACATTTTTTCGGGCGCACAGCACCCGTACACACAAAAGCTTCTTGCCGCCATTCCAAGTGGCGAGGCACCGCCCGCAGACGCATCACGCACACCATTTATAACAGCGAGTAACCTCAAGACTTACTTCACAAGCGAGAACAGTGATGAGCCCGTCAAAGCCGTTGATGATGTTTCGCTGACGATTAACCGTGGTGAGGTTTTGGGACTCGTAGGCGAATCCGGCAGTGGGAAATCGACGTTTGGACGCTCTCTTCTTCGCCTAACCCCCATTACCTCAGGCAACATAGCATTCGATGGCGTAAACGTGGGGGAGCTGGACCGTGGAAGCTTGAAAACCCTGCGTCGTCGGATGCAGATGATATTCCAGGATCCCTACGCCTCCCTGAATCCGCGAATGACGGTATACGACACGCTGGCTGAGCCACTCTTACTCCATAAGATCGTCGACCGCTCGAACCTCGATGCGGCGATCAAGTCGCTTATGGATAACGTGGGGCTATCGCGTGCTTTTGCCAAGAAATACCCGCATGAGTTTTCGGGGGGACAGCGACAGCGCATTGCGATTGGTCGGGCTTTGGCCACCAAACCTGAATTCATTGTCGCCGACGAGCCGGTTTCGGCACTCGACGTGACCATTCAAGCCCAGATTCTCGATCTACTGAAAGACCTCAAAGACGAGTACGGACTGACCATGTTGTTTGTCTCTCATGACCTGGCCGTTATTCGACAAATTGCCGATCGCGTTGCTGTTCTGTATCACGGGAAGCTTGAGGAAGTTGGCGAGACCGCATCGGTATTTAATACTCCTACCAGCGACTACACAAAGCGCCTCTTAGCCGCTATTCCTGGGAAAACGGCTGCCTAGCGGCTAGCAGTCTAGTATTTCGACGAGCCCCCAAGAGACGTCAGGGGGCTTAACCAGTCCTAAGCACAGTGACGAATAAAATCCACGTCAAAGAAAATGATGCGACTTACCCGAACTGCTTTTTACCGACTTTGCAAACAATGGGTTCGCTCTCGGAAATCGAGTAACGACTTTCGAGAATCGTAGAGACAAATCGCCACTTCGAGGTCGTAGCCTCAGGTGTAAACTCGATATGAGTCCAGCCGCGCCTCGCCGTATCGAGGTCGTAGAGTTCCTTACTGCTCGCCTTGAGGGCCTTTCTCAATACGTCTGGTGGAGCCGGTAAGTAAGCCTCCATTCCTGGGCTGGTGATGCCCGGCGTACCAATCTCAACGCCTATGGCGTCCCCCTCTTGATCTTGCATATTGAAAGCCCAGCCATTGTGAGTATCGCCGGCCAGTACAACGGGGTTCTTGGCAAACCGCTTAAAGATGGCGTGTATGCGCTCGCGGCAGACCGGATAACCATCCCATGCGTCGAGATTCATAGGTAATCCTGCCTCAGCGATTTCTCGCATCCCCTCTAATCGCTCGCGATAGTATTTTGGCAGTGCCATGCTATCGATGGCGTGTTTTGAGAGGACGGGTGCGATGAGCTTCCCCATCAGCACTTGCTGGCCAATGATTTGCCATGTCGCACCTCGATCGCGGCCCGCCGCAAGTTGTGAGGCCAACCAATTCTCCTGCTCGGCACCTAAAATGGTGCGATTGGGATTCATCAACAATTCTTTAACGAAGGCCTCTGCTCCACCCGCTTTAGGGATATCACGTTGGTAAATGAGCTGCTCATCGCGACCGTGGAGTCGCGTATCAAGCATAATCAGGTCTGCGAGATTCCCGATCTGGAACTGCCGGTAGATCGGTGCTTGGTCAGTTTGCGCTGCGGTGCGAATCGGCATCCACTCGTGATAAACCTTACGCGCCATCGCAATACGCTCATCAAAGTCACCTTCTCCCTCATTATGGTTCTCAGCGCCAGCCTTCCAGGTGTTATTCATGAGCTCATGATCATCCCAGACACAAATCCATGGATGCGAGGCATGTGCCGCTTGTAAATCTTTGTCCGCACGATAAACCGCGTATCGGGCGCGGTAATCGTCCAGCGTCAGAATTTCATTCTCGGGCTCAACGGCTCTACCTAGGGTCCCCTCGGCAATAGGGTTTACGTAGACGCCGCGGGCATATTCATAAATGTAATCTCCTAGGTGCAGTACAACATCAAGATCGCTTTTCGCGATATCGTCATACGCGTGAAAATAGCCCTGTGGATAGTTGGAGCAGGAAGCCACTGCCATGCGAAACAGCGGGACATCACCCACAGGCAACGTTTTGGTACTCCCCGTCGGCGAGTACTCACCGTTCACCCTGAAGCGGTAAAAGTAGCGCTTACCAGCTTCTAGCCCTGTCGCATCGACTTTCACGGTGTAGTCGCGCTCGGCATGGGTGGCCGCAGTTCCGCTAGCGACTAATCGCGTAAAGGACGCGTCATCAGCCACCTGCCAGATAATCTCATTCAATTGACCGTCCACTTTGGAAGCACCCGCCTTTGGAAGATAACGAGTCCAGAGAATGACGCGGTCTGATAGCGGATCGCCCGACGCAATACCATGAGTAAACCCATAGGACCTCGTGGATGCATAGCTCATGCGGCTCGCGCCCATAATTCCTACACCCGCGGTCATTCCTTGCAAAACGCGTCGACGATTAATGTTCATAAATTCCGTTTTCCTATTACTAAAACCACCACTCTCACGGCCAGAGCGAATGCGATCTTAAAGACTAATGTCGCGTAGATCTGTGAATGTAGTGTGAAAGTTATCGTTATTTGGTCGACAAACAGTACCTGAATTTAAGGCGAGACCAAGCCCTTGTGCGACAATAGTGTGATGAGTATCGATACCGACCAAAAACCTTATTCACCCTGGCGATTCAGTACAGCCCCTTGCATGGACTGGACAGATCGACATTGTCGCTATTTTTGGCGATTGATGAGCCAGCACAGCAGAGTCTATACGGAAATGGTAACAACCGGCGCCCTTATTCACGGGGATGCGCACAGGCACTTACGGTTCAATGAAGAGGAGCACCCCGTTGCGTTACAGTTAGGGGGTAGCTCTCCTCGCGATCTTGCTATCTCTGCCAAGATGGGCGCGGAATATGGCTATGACGAGATCAACCTCAACTGCGGCTGTCCCTCGGATCGGGTCCAAAATGGCGCCTTTGGTGCCTGCCTCATGCGCGAGGCCGAGCTTGTGCGAGACTGTGTCAGCGCCATGAATGACGCAGTCGACATCCCGGTCACAGTCAAACACCGACTGGGCATCGATGAAGACAACAGCTACGACGTTGTCCGAGATTTTGTGGGAACCGTGGCCGAGGGCGGCAGTGCAGTGTTTATAGCTCATGCACGAAACGCTTGGTTAAAGGGGCTTTCACCTAAAGAAAACCGGGAAGTGCCGCCCTTAAAATACGAGTGGGTCCATCAGCTAAAGCGCGATTTCCCTAACCTTACGATTGTCATTAACGGCGGCATTACGTCGCTCGAGGAATGCCAAACCCAGTTGGCCCATGTAGATGGTGTGATGCTGGGACGAGAACCCTATCAGAACCCCTGGTTAGTCAGTGACGTCGATCGGGTGTTATTTGACGGCGAGGGTTCAGGTCATACACGCCTGTCAATTGCTGAGGCCTTGATACCTTATTTGGAGCAGGTGCTCTCAGAGGGGGGGAGACTTAATCACGTTCTTCGGCATGTGCTCGGCTTGTACCAGCGCCAACCGGGCGGAAAGCAGTTCAGACGAATTCTGAGCAAAGGTATGCACAGCGAGGGCGCGGGTATCGAATTATTTGAGCAGGCGGTTGCACAAACTCAAGCGCTGATAGAGCGCCGTCGCGCCTAAAACTCCTCGTCCCAATCTTCGTCTTCAAAGTCGGAAAACGTATCGACAATTACACCGTCATTCACCAGTGCCTCTCTGTTCTGGAGGTAGGCGTCACGAATAAAGACATAACGGTCGCCTGTAATCAGCTCTTCAGCCTCAAGTAGATCCGCTCGATATTCCAGAGCACGCCATCCGCGCGACCCCCACGTAATAAGATCGTCGTCTACAAGGTAGTCATTCGCTGACATGAAACTATCGGTAATATCGCCAACGCCGGCACGAATTGTGTAGGGGCCCAAAAATGGCATCATCACGTAGGGGCCTTCTGGTACCCCCCAGCGGGCAAGCGTATGCCCAAAATCCGTCTTGTATCGATCGATTCCCATGTCTGATGCGACATCAAGAACGCCAAATAAACCTAGCGTCGTATTTATCAGCACGCGCCCGGTGTTCTTACCTGCTCTGACGGGGCGGCCCTGCAAGACAGCATTTAACGCGCCATTAATGTCAGTCAAATTATCGTAAGCATTCATTAATCCGCGGCGGATCGGCATTGGCATAATGTCGTCGTAGACCACGGCAATAGGCCGCAGTACCGCAGCATCGGCTGCGTCATTGAATTCCAATATTTCGCGGTTTAACGACTCAAACGGGTCGTCATTGGCACTTGCCAATGGCGGTACGATAACCATCGATATAACGACGCAAATATAAGTGAGCATGGAGAGTAAGCTACGCACTATTTAAACCTTCCCGTTACATATCAATATTGTACCAAAAAGCGGCACTTTAACGTGGGTTATTCGTCATCCATTGCTCAACGGATTGCCACTGCTGATCGAGTCGCTTAGCCGATACGGGTAATTTTGTACCCAGCTGCTGTGCAAAGAGCGATACACGAAACTCTTCCAGCATCCACCTAAATCGAACAGCCTCGTAAGACAATACCTCCAGTCCCGGATAGTCTCTTTGACCTTTAGCAAGCCGCTCGAGCTGAGGCTGAAGCAAAGACATAGATTTCTCGTCTTTCCCCCCCTGCGCTGACAGTCGCTCAGCACGATTGAGAACCGCTTTTAAATACCGAGGATAGTAAGACAGCCACTCGGCCGGGGTCTCCAGCAAGGCTTTTGCGTCAAATAGTCCGGCTATTTGCTGTTCCATATCCAAGCGGGATTCAGAAAATTCTTTAGGTTGGTATTTCGTCAGAACAGACCGCACCCCAGCTGCGGTCTTCACGGCGAGTGTCAGGTGATTACCCATTTCCAAAACGTGGGGTACCCAGTTGGCTGTCACCTGATGCTGCACCTGACTAAACGTATCTGGCGATCGAGGCAGTACGATGTCCTCGAGCAATTGCCAAAGTCCACCTTCAATCAACGCATCAACCAGTGGGTCTCGCTCTAATTGAGCCCCCGCCAGCGCAAGCTTCGCCGCATTGTCAGTAAAGAGCTGCTTTTTAAGGTATTTGGCTGTTTTCAAATCCCCTTGAAGTAAAAGACCTGCCACACCAAGTCTGTGCTGACGCGTTGCCTCGGATGCATAATCCAAAAGCCTTACGGACAACTGTCCTGAGCCCTCCTTTATCACCGCAGGATAGGCCATGACCTCGGCCCCCGCCGACTTACCCCGCCACTCCTCGGGAAGCGCTTGAAAATCCCAGCGTGTAACGTTGACACGCTCTAGATTGTTCTTCGTTGTCACAACCTCTACGGGAGAGTCACTTCGAAACTCCGCGATGAGACTCGAGAGGTCTCTGCCCTCAGCGAGTAATTTCTTACGATCATCAACAACACGGATATTCATTTGGTAGTAGGGTTCGATGACCACCTGTGACCAGTCATCAAGCGATACAGAAACGCCTCTCAAACTTTTTAGCTCGCGCGACAACACCTGTGCCAAAGGCTCATTACTCAAGGTCAATCGATCAAGTAGGGCATCCGCAACATCGGGTGCGGGAACGAGCTGTTTACGTAAAGTTTTAGGCAAACCTTTGATCATGGCGATCAGCTTCTCTCGCAGGAGACCTGGAACAAGCCACTCGAAGCGATAGCGCGGCGCACGATTCATCATTGCCCTGGGTATTGTCACCGTTACGCCATCACGGTTACCCCCTGGTTCAAACTGGTAACTGAGGTCGAAACAGACCTCTCCAACTTGTAAGGTCTTAGGGAATTGATCCTCGACCTCACCACCTGGGTCACGCGTAAGCACCTGCTCACGATTCATCTTTAAGCTGGTCGAGGCGCTCTCGTCCCTGCGTAGCCATTTGTCGAGTGCCACACCGCTCGCGCAATCCGCCGGAAGACGTTCCTCATAAAACCGCACCATAGACTCCTCGTCGACCAATAAGTCTCGACGACGTGTGCGCGACTCCAACTCCATAACATCAGCAACGAGTTTCAGATTGTGCTTCAAAAACTCAGGAGGCTTTCGAACGTTACCGGACACCAAGCCATCACGAATCATAATCTGACGTGATGTTTTTTGATCAATACCCGCATAGTGGACGCGCTGTCCATCACTGATCGTCAGGCCAAACAGTGAGACCCGCTCCTTTGCCATGACACGACCGGAACGCGCGTTCCATGCGGGTTCATAGTGATGTCGCTTTAGCAGATCAGGATTGGTGTCTAACAACCAAGCCGGTTCAATCGCCGCGCACTGTCGCGCAAATACCTGTGAGGTTTCCACCAACTCCGCGGCAACCAGCCACTTAGGGGGCTTCTTGTACTGACCCGAGCCAGGAAATACCTGTGCCTTTCGGTTACGAGCCGCGTTGAACTTCCGGTTCTCGTCTTGCTGCGCAATATTGCCCAGTAGACCCGTGAGTAACGCTCTATGAATCGCCTCATACCTGTCGTCGTCGGCTTTCCCAGACGTGACAGAAAATTTCATTTGTCGGCAAGACAGCACTAATTGATGGTGGACCTCTCGCCACTCGCGAATGCGCAGATACGACAAAAATTCGCGTTCACACAGTTTACGCAGCTGATTTTGACTAAGTGCTTGACGCTGCTCTTCCACGTATTGCCATAAGTTAACCCACGCTAAGAAGTCCGATTTGGCATTATTAAATCGTGCGTGCTGCTGATCTGCTTGTGCTCGTTTTTCCTGAGGTCTCTCACGCGGATCTTGGACAGACAGAGCACTGACGATAACGAGTGCTTCGTGGAGGCAGTCTCGACTCGCCGCATCGAGTAAGATCCGACTCAACTTTGGGTCAACGGGCAACTTCACCATGGCTCTACCCAAGTGCGTAAGCTTGGCATCGGTACCGACCGCTCCCAATTCAGTGAGCAGTCTGAAACCATCGCGAACCATTTTAGTCTCGGGTGGATCGACAAATGGGAACTGGCGAACATCGCCCAGACCGAGCTCCAGCATGCGCAAAATAACAGAGGCGAGGTTCGTACGAAGAATTTCCGCATCGGTAAACTCGGGTCGAGATAAAAAGTCTTGCTCTGAGTAAAGCCGGAAACAAACACCCTCTGCAACGCGACCACAACGTCCTTTACGCTGATTAGCGCTGGCTTGGGAGATGGATTCAATTGGCAAACGCTGAAGCCCCGATCGATGGCTGTAACGACTCACGCGCGCATCGCCTGGGTCAATCACGTAGCGTATCCCCGGAACCGTCAGTGATGTCTCAGCCACATTGGTTGCGAGAACCACTCGCATGCCCGATCCCGACCGACTGAAAACACGGTTTTGCTCCGCGTTACTTAAGCGGGCGTAGAGCGGAAGAATCTGAATGCGATCTCGCCCTCGCAGGGTTTTCGCTAGGTCGCGTATTTGACGCTCGCCCGGACAAAAAATCAGCACGTCGCCACGAGGGCCATATTTTTGCGCCTCAATTTCATCAACGAGCTCCGCCACCTGACGTTGCACGCCGCGATCCCGGTCTTCAACCGCATCCAAGTAATGGACATCAACAGGGTAAGCACGACCGGATACCTCGATAATCGGTGCATCGTTAAAGTGCTTACTGAAACGCTCAACATCGATGGTGGCCGACGTGATAATGACCTTCAGATCAGGCCGCCTGGGCAATAATCGCTTTAAATAACCCAAAATGAAGTCGATGTTGAGACTGCGCTCGTGAGCCTCATCAATGATCAATGTGTCGTAGGCATTTAGCTGACGGTCTCGCGTGAGCTCGGTCAGTAAAATACCGTCAGTCATTACCTTGACCGCTGTTTGCTCAGACACCTGGTCGTTAAACCGCACTTGGTAACCAACCAGTCCGCCTACTTCGGCGCCAAGCTCCTCGGCAATTCGACTTGATACGGCGCGTGCCGCAATACGTCGTGGCTGTGTGTGGCCAATGCGTTTATCTCGGCCTCGACCTAACTCAAGGCATATTTTCGGGAGCTGCGTTGTCTTACCAGAGCCTGTTTCGCCCGCGACAACAACGACTTGATTTTCAGCGATAGCCCGCATGATTTCGTCTTTTCGAGCAACAACAGGTAGCTGCTCGGGGTACGAAAGGTGCTGAGGAACAATCCGCTCAAAACGACTTTCACGGTCTTTACTCACATGCTCCTCAACTCAATCACACCGCTTTCGGTTATCTAGCCTCGCGCCGCCTCATCACGGAGCTCTCGTCGCAAGATTTTACCGACATTGGTTTTAGGTAGATCATCTTTGAACACGATGGACTTTGGCACTTTGTACGCAGTAACTTGCTCTCGTATGTACGCGATGACGGCGTCCTCGGTGAGCGCGGGGTCAGACTTCACGACATACATGCGAATGCCCTCACCCGTCGCCTCAGATTCGATCCCCACGGCTGCACACTCAAGTACACCCGGATGCTTTGCACAAACATCTTCCAACTCATTGGGATAAACATTAAAGCCCGAGACGATAATCATGTCCTTGATACGATCTACAATCTTCACGTAGCCATCTGGCTGTATCACAGCAACGTCACCCGTTGCGAACCAGCCCTCTTGATCAAGCACCTCAGCTGTCGCTTCTGGACGCTGCCAATACCCCTGCATGACTTGAGGCCCTTTGATACAGAGTTCGCCTGCCTCGTTGAAACCGAGCGTCTCACCAGACTCACCAACCGTCTTCACATAGGTTTGCGGCACCGGTATGCCGATGGTGCCCAATTGGCGCCCATTACCCGGATTGCTTGTCGCTGTAGGTGATGTCTCGGTGAGCCCATAGCCCTCATAGACATTACAGCCTGTCACCTCAGCCCAGCGCTCGGCCGCAGCCTGCGTCAACGCCATACCACCAGACATTGTCAGCTCAAGATTATTAAACGCTGTTTTTTGGAAACGCTCGTCATTGCACAGCGCAACAAATAGCGTGTTCAACCCGCAAAACACGGTGGGCTGATATTTTTCAAACGCATCAACCACCGAAGGCAAGTCTCGAGGGTTTGGGATAAACAAGGTGTGTGCACCTTTGCGCAGCGAATACATCGACACAGTAAACGCGTAGATGTGATAAACCGGAAGCGGCTGCATGAAGACCGCACCTTCTGCCTCAATGCCGAAGGTTTCAAAAAAACCATCCAGTTGCATGACGTTTGCAACGATGTTCCCGTGAGAGAGCATGGCGCCTTTGGCCACCCCCGTGGTGCCCCCTGTGTATTGCAGCATCGCGAGGTCGGTCAAAGCGATATCAACCGGTGTGTGTGTCTGGCGTGCGCCCTTTGCAAGCACATCGTTAAATTTCACGACATTCGGTAACACAACCTTCGGTACCATCTTTTTGATGTACTTCACCGCCGCATTCAACAACCAGCGCTTTGGCATGGGGTGCAAGTCAGCAATTTCCGTCAGGACAATTTTCTCTATGTCAGTCTTTGAGACCACATTTGCAGCTGTCTCTGCGACGTTCGCTTGAAGCACTAGCAATCGCGCACCTGAATCATTTAGCTGATGTTCTAGTTCACGCTCTGTGTACAGCGGATTGGTATTAACAACGACCATTCCAGCCCGCAACGTTCCGAGACAGGCAACCAAATACTGCATCAAGTTGGGCATCTGAATCGCGACGCGATCACCCTGTGACAACCCTGAATCACTTTGCAGCCAACTTGCAAAATTAGCCGACAACGTATCCAGCTCTCGGTACGAGATACTGTGCCCAACGCTCGAGCAAGCAGGCAGATCGGGGTACCGTTGCATCGCATCCTCAAACAGCGTCACAATGGACGAGTACGCTGTGACGTCTACGTCCCACTCAATTTCTAGGTCTTGGTATCGCGCAGCAATAGCGGCACTAACATCTGCTTGCATTCGGTTAACCCCGTTTTTCTGATTATGGTATTTTTAGGGCCGTTTAATTGGCCGGAAGCGAGGATCTCCCCATGGAAATCACCAACATTACGTTCGATGAACTCGCGGTTGGAGATGGTATCGAAGTTAGCCGCTTAGTCACAGCAACAGATGTCGAACTCTTTGCTGTGGTATCGGGAGATCACAATCCGCTGCACCTTGACCCAGAGTACGGTGCCACGACGCCATTTGGAGAATGCATTGGCCACGGCATGCTGATCGGTGCTTTCGTCAGCGCCATGATTGGCATGGAGTTTATGGGGCCCGGAACCGTCTACCTTGGGCAGAACCTTGAATTCAGATCGCCGATATTTCTTGGTGACACGCTCACCCTGTCACTTACCGTAACTGACAAGCACGCGCGCAAACCGTGGGTCACTATGGCACTCAAAGTCACCAATCAGGAGGGTAAAGAGGTATCTCGCGGCGAGTCCAAAGTCATCGCACCAACCGAGAAAAAAACACTCACAGTCGTGCCACCCCCGCCCGTCGAACTAGTTGATCACGACTCGCCTCGACTGGATGGCGCAATAAACTGATCAGCATTCATGTACATAAGGTCCATCAAGATCAAGGGTTCGCTTAACGACGGCGTCATTGTGCACATCAAGACATTGATGTCGCCTCCGTGCACGGTCGGCCCTCTGGCACCGATAAGTACCTTGTTAGTGCCCTGTTGGTCTGGGCCCCGCTCCTGATACGTTCTCAGCGCACCCTCCTCCTTCAAGATTTCAATCAAATCTTGAAGGATCGCAACAATACTGTCCCTAAATCGCGAGTAATTAAGGTCGCCACGGTACTGGGAAATATCGAGAGTCATATTGAGCTGAACCGTTTCATCACCCTCAAATTCCAAGCGCGTGACGCCCACTGTCTCGCCCTCTTCGAGGCGACGAAACAGCCCTTTGGAGACCGTTCGGGTTGTTTCAATAAACGCCTTGTGCAACAAGTTGGCAGCCAAACTGCCCAACTGGTCGTATGTCATCGTAGAATTGCCAAAGGCCATGATTGCTCCCCAAAAACTGTGCTAGTACGGACTACCCCAAAATCGCCGAACCCGTCTCTCAACGTTATCCCTACAACATCGAGACCTATGCGGCCCAGCGTTGATGCGAGAGCTTATCAGTATGATTGACCGTGGCAACCACGATTGGCGACTTATGTCGCGCCCGACTTTAACTTTTGTGGACGGGACGCCCAGATCAGTCGACTTTGACGATGACTACTACTCGCCAACGAACGGACTCGCCGAGAGCAGCTACGTCTACATTGAAGGTGGCGAGATCGTTCCGCGCATAAAAGCGCTCAAGGCCGGTCAAACGTTAACGATTGCGGAATTGGGCGTGGGTACCGCCCTCAACCTCGCGCTACTCTTGCAGGCTTGGTCGCATTTTGCTCCGGCAGATGCGCACTGCCACTATATTGGCATCGAAAAGTATCCACTTCGCCGAGCGCAGCTGGCCCAAGTCAATGCACAATGGGAGGCGCTCGGTGAAATCAACGAGGTCATCATGTCCCGTTGGCCGGCGCCGATTCCAGGCTGTCATCGCCGAAATTCGATACTGCCGGGTTTCTCTGTCGATTTTTGGTGGGGTGATGCAACCGACGTTCTAAGCGACCTCTTGGGTTATCAACAAACATGGATTGATGTGTGGTTTCTGGACGGGTTTTCGCCGGCACGCAATGAATCAATGTGGGGTGAGGCTGTTATCGATCGACTGATTCCGCTTAGTAATCCTGAGGCAATTGTCACCACCTTCACTGCGGCAGGTCATGTCAGGCGCGCTTTGGAGCAAAACGGATTTTCCGTAACTAAACGCCGTGGTTTTGGGGGTAAGCGCGAGTGCATGACAGCCACTCGGTCAAGCCGCCCCCCTCTCAAGGCAGATCGTTTTGACACGGATTGGGACCAACCCAAACATTGCGCTTCACTGAAAAACTGCTTGGTTATCGGCGCCGGGCTTGCGGGATCTCATATCGCGAGGAAACTTGCGGAGGCCGGCTGCACGGTAACGGTTATAGAGCGCAATAGCCTGGCCTCTGGCGGGTCGAGTCAACCGCAAGGCGTGATCTATACCCGCCCCTCTCATAAGCACGGGAAGCTCGCAGATTTCTCTCTCGCCGCCTACTGTTTATCCACCGATCATCACCAGCAGTTATTCTCCCATCAGCAGCTTTGTGAGGGCGTCGACGGTGAGATGTCGGGATATATTCAATTGCGCGACGCTGACAAGCTTACTCTTTTGGCATCGGCCTTCGCCGATGAAGACAGTCCAGTGAAATTTGTAACGCCGGACGAGGCGAGCCGCATTGCCGGTATACCACTTGATCGCGGTGGTATGTATTTTCCGGATTCAGGCTGGTTGAACCCCGCAGGCGTTTGTCGATCACTAATCAATCACCCCAAAATTACGCTTGTAGAGGGCGTTGGCGCGGTAAAGCCGCGTCAGTTAGATTCGGGGCTGTGGGCTGCTGAGAATCAGAAAGGGCAAACGATCGCGGTTGGGGATACGGTGATCCTTACGACAGCATGGCAGGCAACAGACAGTACCGAGTTGGACTTCTTGCCACTACAGCCTATTCGGGGACAAACGACACAGCTGTCCTCAAACGGCTTATTGGCGAGGATGCGTTGCACTGTTTGTCATGATGGTTACACCCCGCCTGCTCGAAGCGGGGAGCATTGTATCGGCGCAACCTATGGGCTCAACGAGACGACCTTAGAAGAGCGTGCAGACGATCATCGCTTAAATCTGTCGCAACTGGCGTCGAATATACCCTCCCTCACAGGAGCCCTCAGCGAGACAGGAGCCCTCAGCGAGCAAAGGCTCAAGGGCATTGCCGCCGTTCGCTGCGCCACCAGTGACTATTTACCTATCGCCGGGCCCGTACCCGATAAAATTGCTTTTAATCGAACCTTTGAGGGTTTGCGTCACGATCGTAAGCGGCACATTGACGCCCAGCAACCCAACATCGAAGGGTTATGGGTCTTTACAGGGCTGGGCTCTCGAGGGCTCACTTCAGCACCTATTCTGTCAGAGATGTTAGTGTCGATGATGTTCCGGCGACCGCCCCCGCTACCGCGCTACTTGATGCAAGCGGTTTCACCCGCGCGCTTTTTGAGGCGCAACTTGATAAAGGGCGAGTGATGAAGCTAAAGATCCTCTCAATGCTCCTCACTGTTTTGACGTTGAGTACTCAGGGTGTTCACGGTACGCCGGTATCGGAAGACATCACCGTCTTTGATATTTCTGTCGCGGAAAGACGGCCGTATGACCGAGGCACTTTTACTCAAGGCCTACTCATTACCTCCGAAACCCTGTGGGTGAGCTCTGGCCTCTACGGACAGTCCTTTGTTCAGCGTATGGATTGGCCAAGTGGAGAGAATAAGCGGCAATTGGACCTACCTGACAACCTCTTCGCAGAGGGAATCGCACACCATGAGGGTCATTTGTACACACTCACTTGGAAGTCACGACAGATGCTCGCGCTAGATCCCGAGACACTCTCGGTAACAGCCACTCATAGGCTACCAGGAGAGGGCTGGGGCTTAACGAGCGATGGGACAAGTTTGTGGATGTCGGATGGCACGTCGCGCATCCGCGAGTGGCGCGATGGTAAATTTCAGCGCACACTGACCGTGACCTTGAGGGGCAAACCGCTCTCTAGACTGAACGAACTCGAGTGGATTGACGGCGAAATTTGGGCAAATATCTGGATGACCGATCAGATTGTAACAATTGCGCCCACCTCAGGCAGAATCACCCGTATCATAGACCTGACAAACCTACTCCCAAAGAGTGAACGGGCAAGAAACACCGATGTGTTAAACGGTATCGCACACGACCCCAAAGCAAATGCCACATGGGTAACCGGTAAACGATGGCCGTACATGTACCGTATAGAATTGCTAGAGCGTAAATGATCTAGCAGCAACTAAATAACGGCGCACTTGTAACTCAGTGCCCAAAGAGAAGTAGAAGGAATCCTATGAACGCCGTTGTATCTCCGTCGACGCACCCCGCTTTTGAACTCATTCGAACTGTCCCTATTGAATCGCTGGGGCTAGACGTTCATGAATATGTGCATCGCGCTACCGGTGCGCGGCATCTTCATATGGCCACCGATACCGACGAAAATGTCTTTATGGTGGCGTTGAAAACGGTCCCCGAAGACTCGACCGGCGTTGCTCATATCCTCGAACATACGGTGCTTTGTGGCAGTGAAAAATACCCTGTTCGTGACCCCTTTTTCATGATGCTGCGCCGATCACTCAACACGTTCATGAATGCCTTTACCAGCTCCGACTGGACTGCCTACCCTTTTGCGACGCAAAACCCCAAAGACTTCGATAATCTTTTATCGGTTTATCTCGATGCCGTCTTCTTCTCACGATTGGATCCGCTGGATTTTGCGCAGGAAGGCCATAGAGTCGAACTCGCCTCCGACGAGCCCGATGCACCGCTGGTTTTTAAGGGAGTGGTCTTCAACGAGATGAAGGGCGCTATGTCCTCGGTTTCATCAGTACTGTGGGATCGCCTTTGCTTTGAGCTTTTCCCAACAAATACCTATCACCACAATAGTGGGGGTGACCCTGAAGCCATCCCTGATCTCAGCCATGACGAATTGATGGCGTTTTACAAAGGGCACTATCACCCCAGTAACGCGATCCTACTCACCTTTGGCAATTTGCCGGTCGCACAACATCACGATGCCTTTGAAAGTCGAGCGCTACACCGATTCGAGAAATCAAAAGAAGTCATTGAGGTGCACCCTGAGCAATCGTTTGAGGCACCCAAGCGTGCGACGCATCGATATGCGTTGGATGACAGCGATGCCGCGGATAAAACGCACCTCATTATGGGCTGGAAATTGGGTGAGAGCTCGGACTTAGACGCCATGCTGGAGGCTCAACTCCTCTCCTCAGTCCTTATGGAAAACAGCGCATCACCACTTATGCAATGGCTGGAAACAAATGACCTTGGGACGGCGCCGTCTCCACTTTGTGGCTTGGAAGAGTCGATGCGCGAAATGGTTCTTTGCTGCGGGATTGAAGGCAGCGAGGCAAATCGCGCTAATCAATTCGAAGCAAGCGTACTCGACGTCATCCGAAAAACCGCACAAGAAGGGGTTTCTGAAGAACGACTTGATGCAATCCTGCACCAGATCGAACTGCATCAGCGAGAAGTCACTGGCGATGGAATGCCCTACGGGCTCAACCTCATGCTCCGTGCATTAGGTGCGGCAACACACAACGGTGATGCGGTGGCAGCGCTTGATCTAAGCCCTGCGGTTGAGAAGCTACGCCAGAAGATGCGCGCTCCCAATTTCATTCAAAGTCGTCTAACTGACCTGCTGCTCGAAAACCCGCACCGCGTCACACTTGTCGTCGCACCGGATGCCAATCTTGATCAAGAACGAAAGGATCGTGAGACATCCCGCCTTGCCACGATGCGAGCGTCACTCGATGAGGAGGCCATCAATAACATTCGCAAACTCGCGACTGACCTAGAGGCCCGACAGAACCAGGTTGACGATGCCAGTATTTTGCCCAAAGTCGGCATTTCCGATATTCCTAAAGACTTATCAGCGCCAACGCTCGAGAGACGCCCGTTAAGTAGCGGGCAAACCCATTTTGTGGGAGCCAGCGGTACGAATGGGCTCGTTTATCAGCAAGTTGCCATGGATTTACCGGCACTCACCGAAGCGCAGCAGGGAAGGCTCCCGCTGCTTTGCGCACTCGCGACTGAAGTCGGTTTGGGTGGTTCCACCTACCTCGATATCCAGGATCGGCAGTCCTCCACGGTCGGTAGTTTGAGTCTCAGCGTTTCAACTCGTGCCTCACGTGAAGACGTCAACGAGGCCTTTGGCTATCTCGTTACCGCCTCCAAAGCTCTGGCTAACCGAATACCTGATCAAGTCTCACTCATGATGGACACGCTTATGCGAGCCTCTTTTGATGAGACGGACCGTATAAAGGAGCTCATTAGTCAAATGCGCGCCCGTCGCGATCAAAGTATTTCAGGTGCAGGCCACAGCCTTGCCATGACGGCCGCAAGTGCGGGTATGAGTCCCCTTGCTAGCCTTTATCAGAGTCAAAGCGGTCTTGCGGGCATTGCAAGCCTTCGCGCGCTAGATAATGCCCTCTCTGACTCAACAGCACTTCACGATCTCAGCACTGAACTTGCGGAACTCAGGGACCATTTATTGTCTTCTCCATCGTTCAATTTACTGACGGTGAGCGACTCACAGAGTCTAGATCAGGCCGCTCAAGCCCTCATTGACGCGGTCGCACCCCTCGCAAATAGTGACAGAACATCGACTTGGACACCCGGTGAGAAGCAAGCCAGTACCAATCAGATTTGGGTCGCAAATACGCAAGTTAATTTCTGCGCAAAAGCATATCCCACAGTGTCAAGTGGACACCCCGATGCGCCTGCACTGACCGTCCTCGGCGCATACTTACGTAATGGCTTTTTGCATCGAGCCATTCGAGAACAAGGTGGAGCTTACGGCGGCGGTGCCAGCCACGATGCGAATGTTGGCGCATTCCGATTCTTCTCATATCGTGATCCAAGAAATATTGGCACCCTCGCGGACTTTGAAGCCTCGGTTGAGTGGTTACTGAGTTCGAAAGCAGATTCACATGCACTTGAGGAAGCTATCTTGAGTGTCGTTTCGAGCTTGGATAAACCGGCGTCCCCCGCGGGCGAGGTTAAAAAGGCGTTCTATGACACCTTGTACAAGCGAACTCTTGAGCAAAAGCGTGCGCTTCGTGAGGCGATCATTAATACCCGGCACGAAGATCTGTGCCGGGTTGCCGATACCTACCTAAAACCTGAGTTGGCATGCTCAGTTATTTTAACTGACGCCAAGTCCGCCGAAAGTGAGTCCCTAAGCAGTCTCGGCTGGCAGCATCATGATGTGAGCTGAGTCAGGAGCCTTTGCCACTAACATAAAGAACAATGCCTGTAGGACCCTTGAGCCACAGGCGCGACCAGGTAGCGGGTCCAAGGTTCAGGTAACCCCTGGTCGGGTCGGCTAGTACCACTTTTGTGTCGCTCAACGATTGCACCACTGTAAAGTGGCCATTGCCGCCTAGATCAATCCAGGCCAGCAAAGGGTATTGAAGTCTTCGTAACTTAAGTAAGGTCACGCGTTCAGTGCTGAGCGAGACGCCATAGAAACGCGCTAAAGCCTGTAACTCACCGACTGAGTAACCGTCTCTGCTGCGTCGGTTAGCGCTGTTGTGATGCAATAAAGCGCCAGTTTGCTCCAACTGCGCAAGTGAAACCGGTGATTCTGAAAAGTAAGTCAATAACATAGCGAGCGACGCCAGCCCACAATTCGTCGACGTCGATTGCCGGATCAAAGGCACGTCGATAGGCACTTCAAGGTTACCCAATTGAGCCTCCTTGGCTAAACGCGCCTGACTCGATGATGGCGACGCCATCACGCAAAGTGTACTTAGCGCAAAAGCAATTGAGGCGGTTATTCGCGCCTTCGACTCTTGCACCCGGCCAGACCAATATGAAATACAAAGAGCGCCAACATGGCACTCCCCCACGCAAGCGTATTATTGGAATCTCTCTCGAGGCTTGTATACGTGATGGCAATAGCTACCCAGGTAACAAAGGGTCCAGAAATTTCGACAAAGAACAGCCGACGCGCTTTTACTTCGCTAAGGTACTCAGCTCGCATCCTTTGAAGTCGATCGCTAGCAGACAATATGACACCTCCTTAGAATTTAGGACTTCGTTTTAAGTCGCTAAGAGCCGCCCGAGGGCGGCAAGATAATGGTTAAGGCTTCACTAACCTCGTCGAGTCGAGGGTACGTAGACACCGTAAAAATAGGCCTGAAGAGCCAAATCAACTGCAACCACGCCTAAAATAACGGGCCATACCTCGCCTCGGATTTCAGAAACATCGGTATCGAGCATGATCGATTTTGTTATCTCGCCTGGAAGCGAAAGGTTGTTATTCACAAGCGCATCTGGGGGCGCTGCGACCGCGGACAATGACATCGTCATTGATATTGCGAGAACTGCTATCGTTTTTATTCGCTGCATTTCGACCCTCCTTGGTCATCCATAAACACACCCCGACTTGGGGGATAAAGAGGGTCTCAAAAACACAAAGTGAGGTAGAAGACTCCAAGCGCTCAAAACTCAACGATAGATCTCGAGAAAGATCATGGTCGATCACTGCCTTCTCAGTATGGGGCGCACCGAGGGAATGCAGCTGACGTTAGGCTCGACAGAGACAGGCTTATTCAGCAACCGCGAGCTTAAGCACCTGTGCGTAGCCGGTCACGTTGGTAAGCCCATCGAGACACCCCTTAGATCTTAACAGTGCCCGAAGCTTGGGTAGGTTGTAACACGGCACGCCTGCCATAAAGTGATGCTCCATATGAAAGTTCACGTTATTTGGCGCTACCAAGAAGCGCTGCCAAAGAGGCGCCTCGACTGTTCGCGTATTCATTCTCACGTCCGTATCGAGGGGATCGGGAACCACGGCGTGCTCGCCCACCTGACGAAGCCTTACCACCCACATGTAAGATGTCAAAAACACGCCCATCCATATAAACCATGTCCATCCCACACCTAAAGCGAAGAGAATCGATGCAAAGACGAGATGCACGAACAGTTGCTTAGCCAATAAATTTTTCGTGCCCACCGTCTCCTTGCTCATTTGACTACCAGCACCGCTCGCCAATGTAATCAGTAACTTTAAGCCCGTTTGACCTGTTAGGTCGCGCCTCCATTTCCGATAAAGACTGCGTTTATTTATTGGGTACGCTTCATAATTTGGCAGATCAGGGTCCTCATGTGTGCCCGCGAAGCGATGATGTGAGGCGTGCCCTCTCGCGTAAGATTCAAGATCACCAAGCGTTGGAAGTGCGCAAAGCCACTGCCCCACCCAGGCGTTAAGCGATTTCGTCTTAAAGAGGCTGCCATGGCCCGCTTCATGCATTAATACCGCAAGACTGAGTTGCCTTCCCGGGAGTACGATCCAGGCAAAAAGTAATGTAAAAATACTTGGAAAGTACCCCACGAGCATGAGGATGCCAAAAATGACTGTCCAAGCGCCCAAGACATGCATCCACGCCTTTACATCGCTTCGCTGCAAAAGCAATTCTCGCTCCTCTACTGATAGAACATTACTTGGCTTCATTTGCTCCTCGTCTCTCTTTGAAGTGCTTTTTTTGAACTGCGCTTTTTGAAGTGCGCTTTTACTCACACCAGCAGACCTCAGTTGAGACCCCAGTATAAGCGATGTAGCCAAACGACCCAGCCTGATCTTCCACCCTCAAGCGAAGTACACCGTGTGCAGCATAATGAGTATGCCAACCGAGTACGTCACTGTAATGGGCAGGCCAAATCGGAGATAGTCTCCGCGTGTATAGCTCCCTAAGTTTTGTACGATCAAGTTAGTCGCATAGCCGTAGGGCGTAAGGAACGAGCCGCTTGCGGCAAATGCCACGGCCAGCGCAAATGGCATCACACTGACTCCCGCCGCGTCGGCAAACGCATACGCAATAGGGAACATCAGCGCCGCCGCCGCGTTGTTGGTGACTAACTCAGTCAGTAGCAAGGTAATGAGAAACACACCTACGAGCCCAAGAAAAGACGAACTTCCGCTCAAAACAGGCAACACCGAACTCACCAACGTCTCAATGAGTTGACTCTCGATCATTGCATCGGCCAATACCAGAGCGGAGGACACTAAGATCCAAATATCAAAGGGAAAACGTCGCCTTAAGTCATCTACACTTACGACATCTGCCGCCCAAAAACCCGTCAGCAAGAGTAATAGCCCCAGCGAGAGCGGCGCAGCACCCGTCGCGGCGAGTACAATGACTGCCAATAACGCCGCGGTAGCCAAAAGCCCCGACGTCGGGTTCATCAAACGAACATCGACACGGTCGGATAAAACAATAAAGTTTCGGCTCAAGTTCTTGCGATCAGCAAAATCATCACCAGTAGCAAGCACCAATAAGTCACCGGCCTTTAGCGGCAGCTCACCAAGCCTGCCCGGTACGTGCTGCCCATCCCGCTGGAGTGCCACGATCGCGGCATTAAACCTCGCGCGAAAACCTAGCGACTTAGCGGTTCGTCCATTGAGAACAGAGCCCGGCGCAATCAGCACTTCAGTCAACTCACTCTGCATCAGACCTTCGCGCTTCGCAAAAGTACTAAGACCTGATATCTGGTCGAGTCTTGCCACGTCCGAAACATCGCCAGTGAATACCAAGCGATCCTCAGGAAGGAGTGTCTCTGTCGGTGATACGGGCGTTATCGTCCGGCCGTCGCGCAGAATTTCAGCCAGGTACAGGGTCTCCAACGCTCTGAGTCCAGCTGTTTCGACGCTCTTTCCGACTAAAACTCCGTCAGAAT
Source organism: Halieaceae bacterium (assembly GCA_042090345.1). GTDB lineage: Bacteria > Pseudomonadota > Gammaproteobacteria > Pseudomonadales > Halieaceae > Luminiphilus. The sequence goes on from JBELJN010000006.1 coordinate 43,441, forward strand.
CCACCTCAGCTTCTAAGGTGTACTCGTTATCCGTACTCTCAAGGTTCTCCCGGATGGGTAAACGTCTCGATAAAAGCACCAACAAACACCCGACCACTAAGACAACGGGGCCGGAAATACCAAAGAAGTCACCAAAACTCAGGCCTGTACCACGCTGTTCCTCGAGAAAGCTGCTAACAATCAGATTGGTAGAGGTACCTATAAGCGTGAGGGTTCCACCTAGGATGGCCGCGTACGAGAGTGGCAGCAGTAACCGCGAGGGGGCATGATGTTCACTTCGGCGTAAAACATGCGCAAGGCTCGCTACAACAGCCGTATTGTTGAGCAGTGCAGACATGGGTACTGTCACGGCAACGATACGAGCCGTCGCCACAGATAACCGAGGCGAATCAATCATTCGAGACAACATACCCAGCCAAGGAAGCCGTTCTAGAGCCACTGCACACAGCATGAGCAACAGTAACGTGACCAATCCTGCATTGGTGGTCTTTGCCCAAAAGGTATCGACAGTCACCATGCCTGTAACGAGGCAGAACAGTGCCGCCATCAAGAACAAAATTGTCGCGCTGACGCGGTACAATACAAGTGCGCTGATCAAGCTAGCCAACGTCAAGCCAGCGAGCCATAAGTCCATGATGCCCCCCCCCAACAATAAAAATGGTCATCACCAAAACACCCTGAGCTGCGCTGCCATCTAGAGCTCGTGCGCGGGTCCGACTCGCGCTAAAGTAACACATCATTTGCACACAACAGGAATCAAACATGCTTGGCTACGTGACCCTTGGCACTTCAAACTTGGCGGCTGCAATAGACTTTTACACGGCATTAACTGCGGAGATGGGCTGGAAAAAGCTAATGGGAACGGACCGTATCGTCTTCTTTGGCTCGTCAATGGAACAGGCTGCTCTGGCGATCTGCACGCCCTACGACGAGCAGGCACCAACGGCAGGAAATGGCGTCATGGTTGCATTTCACGGGGGCAGCCCAGGGGGAGTAGATGCCTTGTATTCAAAGGCTATTGAACTTGGCGCCGCCTGCGACGGAGAGCCAGGCGAGCGCGTCCCCGGCGTTTTCTATGGTGCTTATGTAAGAGATGCCGAAGGCAATAAGTTATGCTTCTGCCACTTCACGCTGTAATAATCCGGTGGCGTAGAGTTCGCGGGCTGGGTCGCCCAGCCCGAGAGTTAGCCATGTCGCCACTCAAAATCTTCGGCACTCGCTATGAGTTGATCAACTGCTGAGCCGACGCAGTTTGCCTCGACCATATGTGCTGCATACCACGTATGCAAACAGCGGATTCTGCTTGGCTCTTTAATACCCCCGATACCTCGATCTGATAGCGCTGACATCATCCCACGATCCGTTAGCAGTGTCCGCTCTGCTTCGCTCAGAAAAGTCTCTCGCAGGCGTTTGTGTGCTTCGTGCGCCAGCTCCATTTGCTCCTGCAATGTCGCACTGTTATCAACATCTCTCTGAAGCCTCGCAATCCAGCCCGCCGCCTCAAGTCGATCGATCTTCAGTGAGATGTCGGCGTCAATAAGCCAAAATAGGGTCGGGAATGGTTTCCCGTCCACAACCGAGCTTACCCTTATGACGGCTGGTTCGCCCTGCGCATTGAAGGCGGATACGTCGCAGAATCCCCTAGGCTCTCGTCCCAGTCGCTCCGTGACAAAGTCGCGCCACTGCGCTACACGCGAATCTTTCTGCTCAGATATTTGCATGCGCGAACCGTAGCACAAAATGCAATTGACTCGGACAGATCATGGGGTGTAATGTCCGGCGCTTAGGTGCCTACAGGTGGAAATGCCCGGGTAGGTTAAAAGGGAAGTCTGGATGAGCCAGCGCTGCCCCCGCAACGGTAATTGTATTGTTATGACAGTACAGAGCCCGATACCTGCCTAAGCAATACAAACCCGTGGCGCGGTGGGCTCCAGCAGGGAGCTTCCGCTTCGTGCTGTGCGCGCTGCTGGCCTCTTTGCTTGTTCATTGCTCCTCTAAACATGGAGCCAACATGGCCAAGCTAACAAGACCCCTTACCCTCGCGGTATCAATTACTGTTTCCTCGCATTTCGCAGTCGCGGGCTCGATTGAAGAAACGGTTGTCGTGGCCGACCGAGTCGACACCGCCGTCAACTCACTCGCCGTATCCGTGAACGTTTTAGACCGCGAACTCATTTCTGCGTTGGGCTCTGCCACATTACCTCAACTGCTCAAGTCACAAGTCGGCATATCCACGACTCAAAACGGGGGTATTGGAGCAGTAAGCGGTATTCGCGTCCGAGGGCAAGACGCCTTTAGAACCCGAGTATTGATTGATGGCATCGATATAAGTGACCCCTCCTCGCCTCAAATTGCGCCCAGAATGGAGCACATACTGGCAGCCTCTCTCGAGCGCGTGGAAGTACTGCGAGGGACACAAGGATTGCTATGGGGCGCAGATGCAGGTGGTGTGATCTCACTGACGAGTCGTCGCGCAACAGAGCAGCCAAGCATTACTGTGAGTGCTGAGCGCGGCGGTTACGGCTTTGAAACAGAGTCCATCGTAGCGAGTAGCGGCGCCACTTCTTTGGGTGAGATGACAGCCGTTTTGAACCATGTGGGTATGGATGGCTTCAACGCATTAAAAAGTGATACCCAATTGGCCGATAACGATGGCTATGACAACGACAGCTACCGTCTCAGTTATACCACACCACAGTGGCAAGGTTGGTCGGCAACGATAAGCGCGCGCGAAGTAGATGCAGCAACGGACTACGATGGCTGTGGAAGATTCGACGAAAGCTACAGTTTCATATCGAGTAATGACTGTTCAGACGGTTACAACAATGAGACGCGAGCCGTCGTTGTGCGTCACGCGGGTGACGGTAATTCAACCCAAATCAGTATGAGTGAAAGTGACAGCGACCGTGCTTATTTTACGGACGGTCTTTTTCAGTTCGCACTCAAGGGCTCTAACGAACAAATGTCTGTTTCACACAATCGGACCCTGACTGAAAACTACGATCTAACTGTCGGCGTTGATCTCGACGAGCAAAGCTACGACGACGGATTTGGGACTGCGAGGAGTCGTGATAACGAGGCGATCTTTATGAACGTCAGACGCTCCACTGACAAAGGAACACTCTCGGCCGCAGTGAGAAGCGATGACAATGACGACTTTGGTCGCTTCACCTCTTGGCGGATCACCGCACTGACCGAGACCGGCTTTGATGGCGTAGCCTTTAAGGCAGCTTATGGAACGGGATTTCGCGCGCCATCCCCCTATGAAGTGGGCTCTAATCAATCACCCTTCGCACTGCCTGAGGCACGAGAGACAGCATTAAACGAGGAACAAAGCGAAGGCTGGGAGATGGGGCTTCGTGGCAGCCAAGACCACCTATCATGGGAGCTTACTTACTTCGACCAAGAAGTAAGCGATGCAATCGTCTATAGCTATAACCCGGCACTGTTTGCCGGGGGCTACCTTCAAATACCCGGCACTAGCCAATCCAGCGGAGTCGAGGCGACGGCAGCTTGGGAGATTGGCGAGGGCGTAACGCTAGAGGGCTTTGTCACTGATTTGAGCTCAGACGATGCAAACGGTAACGATCTGCCGTATCGGCCAGAAACCACGGCACAAGTGTCAGCACGATACAGTGCGGCGAAGATCGATTGGCTTTTACTCGCTCGCTACACAAGCGATCGCAGTGATGGCTTCGGCACCCGCCTCAGCGAATACACTGTGATGGATGGATCCTTCAGGTATGCGATAACGGATGAGCTAAACGTCTCAGTGCGCGCAGAGAATCTCACCAACGAGGGTTACTCTGATATTGTCGGCTACCGAAGTGCCGGTCGCACATTTTACGTCGGCCTTAATGTATCCATCTAGGTGGGAAATATGAGTAAAGCAGCCAAACACAAAGCCTCCATGGAAAAGCAAAAGACCAACGTCGACGCATCCATCGCAGCAGCTGATACCGAGAAAAGCCTTGTTTTACTGCTTACCGGCAACGGTAAAGGCAAAACAAGTTCTGCGTTTGGCATGGTCATGAGAGCGATGGGGTACGGACACCGCGTTGGCATTGTCCAATTTATCAAAGGCGAACAACTCTCTGGTGAAGAGCTCTTCGCGCGTGAAAATCTCCCAGAGACCGACTTTTACCAGATGGGCACTGGCTTTACCTGGGACACTCAGGATCGGCAATCCGATATTGAAGCGGCACAGCGCACATGGCGTGAAGCACATCGAATGCTAAGCGACCCAAGCTATGACCTTGTCATTCTCGATGAACTAACTTACATGCTGTCATTTGATTACCTAGAGGAAAGCGTTGTACTTGAGGCGATTCATCAGCGTCCTGAGCAGCAGAGCGTTGTGGTGACTGGCCGCGGCGGCGGTTCTGCGCTACAGGAGCTCGCCGATACGGTATCCGAGGTAAAAGAGATTAAGCATGCGTTTAGGGCAGGCATCAAAGCGCGCAAGGGCGTGGACTTTTAAGTGTCAGAGGCCACTCACCCTGCCCTGAAACTGCGGCCTTTTATTGGTTACAAGGCCACAAATGCTTTTTTTCAGGGGCTTTGGGGAACGGCCTATGTCGGACTCATGTCGCCTCTGCCGCCTGAAGTCTTCTCTGCAGGCGGTATTGGCTTTAGCTTGGGTACGTGGCTGGTGGCTCTCGCCTACTCGCGACTGTTTAACCTCTCCGCCTTCTTTCGCATTTCGCTTGCCGTGGAAGTCGTTGCTTTAATCAGCGTAATCGCCATTTTGATCTACCCGCCGGGCTTTGCGATCGCCGCCGGCATATACCTCGGATTCCAATTTGCACTGATTTTTGGCAGTTACTTGGGAAGGCTCGAGACGCTTGTCGTGGCTAAAGACAGCCTAAAACACCTCGATATGGGTAAATCGATTGGCGCCCTGCTGGGGCTCGGCTTCGCCGCTCTGTTTTACCAGTGGGCGCGGCTTTGGCTGAACATTGACGAATCAACAATCCTTGTTCAAATGATTCATTACCCACTGCTTTTGGTACAAGCCGTGAATGTAGGACTGCTACTCTCGTCATTTGACCGCTCGCGGTTCAGCGACGCACTCTAACACGAGGTTCCCCGCATCAATTAAAGCGCTTGTAGATTACTCGAGAAGCTCGGGCTGCTCACTCAAAATAACGTCAAACAAAGGCTGACCACTAAACCACCCAGAGAGCGTGCTCCCCACCTGTTTTTGGGTGTGCACCGCCATGTCATGGGGGATCGGTTTTGTCTCGCCGGCGGCCTCAGCCAGTAACTGTGCTTGGCAAGAACGCTCCATGGTGACATACCACCATGTTGCCTCTTCCACCGACTGACCCACTGTGAGATGTCCGTGATTTTTCAAAACGATTGCTTTCTTGTCGCCCAACGTCGCCGCCAAGCGCTCGCCCTCTGTCATATCGACAACCACTCCGGTGTAATCATCAAGCAACGCATGGTCACCATAAAAAGCGCAGGCATCTTGTGTGAGTGGGTCGAGTAAGCGTCCTAGGGAAGACCACGTCTTACCGTAGATTGAGTGCGCATGCGCCGCGGCCGTGACATCCGGTCTCGCCGCATGAATTTGGCTGTGAATCGTGAATGCAGCACCATTTAGAATCCCGCTGCCCTCCACAATTTTTCCATCGTGATCAACACGAATGAGATCAGAGACACGCATCATCTTGAAGGAGCGTCCCATGGGGTTCACCCAAAACGTCTCTGGGTCGAGTGGATCGCGAACTGTAATGTGCCCAGCAACGCCTTCATCGAAACCGAAACGACCAAATATTCGAAGAGCGGCGGCGAGACGCTGTTTGCGAAATAGTTGTTCATCGGCCGGCGAACGCTCGACATGGCCCATGTTCTCATCCGCGTTCATGATAAGACTATTAACGTGTTGATTCATCTGACCGCTCCTTTGGTTTTTGTTTTACGATGCTCTCCTGCCATCTTAGGAAGCTGCGCATCGGTCGGTATTGGTAAGCCGTGTTGTTTTAAGTGTGCCACATATTCACTGATCTCAGCGCCGTGCTTGGAGGAAACTTCCTCAGGGCGAAGAGGCTCTCCACATTCGCTACAGGACAACACGGGTTCGCAGACGCTTGCGCAGCCACTGTGCCAATAATGCATGGGCGCACCGTGTTCATCACTTAACCATTGATCGCCCCATTGACTCAATGTCATCAACACGGGGTAAAGGCCCAACCCCTTTCGAGTAAGGCGATATTCAAAGCGCTCAGGATGAGTGCTGTACGCAACCTTTGTCAGAACGCCCTCATCCACCAGCATGGCAAGCCGTTCAGCGAGGCGATGACGCGTGACGCCTAAGTTTTTGTGGAAACCCTCAAAGCGTCGAGTTCCCTTGAAAGCATCGCGAATGATCAACAACGTCCATCGTTCACCCACAACAGAAAGCGCCCGGGCGACGGAACAAACTTGCTCGTTAATGTTTTCCCATTTCATTTTGGAACTCTGCTATTCCCCCTGAAAAATAGCAAGCGACAGGCAAAAAAAAGCCCGGTCAACCGACCGGGCGTATCGAACACTGGGCATGTTCATCCAAACTGATTCATTGTGTTATCGGAGCCACCGGCCTTTAGAGCGGCGTCACCTGAGAAGTATTCCTTGTGATCATCGCCCATATCGGAGCCCGCCATATTTTGGTGCTTCACACAGGCGATGCCCTGTCGAATTTCTTTTCGCTGAACGCCTGCAACATAGCCGAGCATCCCCGCCTCGCCAAAGTACTCCTTCGCAAGGTTATCCGTCGACAGTGCCGCCGTATGGTAAGTGGGCAATGTGATGAGATGGTGGAAGATTCCGGCTTCACGCGCCGCATCAGCTTGGAACGACTGTATACGGTGATCAGCCTCAATGGCCAATTCGGTCTCGTCATAGTCGGCCGACATCAAACCATCGCGGATGTAACCGGATACGTCCTTACCTTCCTCCGCCCAGGAATCAAATACCTGCTGACGGAAGCTTAAGGTCCAGTTAAACGATGGGCTGTTGTTGTAAACAAGTTTGGCGTTAGGCACTTGCTCGCGAATGCGATTGACCATGCTAGCAATTTGACCCACGTGAGGCTTCTCGGTCTCGATCCATAATAGATCCGCCCCATTCTGGAGTGATGTCACGCAATCAAGTACCACTCGATCTTCGCCGGTATTGGGCTTAAAGCGGAACAGACCTGACGCCAGTCGTTTTGGACGCACGAGTTGACCGTTCGCCTTAACCACGACATCACCGTTTGCCAGATCATCGGCACTGTGAACCACGTCGCCGTCAAGGAAGCTATTGTACTGATCCCCAAGATCGCCCGGTTCATTGGTCACGGCGATCTGCTTAGTCAGGCCTGCACCCAACGAGTCAGTTCGCGCGACGATGATGCCATTCTCAACGCCCAGCTCAATGAAGGCATAACGTACCGCTCTAATCTTCGCTAGGAAGTCTGAATGAGGAACCGTGACCTTACCGTCTTGGTGCCCACACTGCTTTTCGTCTGATACCTGGTTTTCAATTTGGATCGCACAGGCACCGGCTTCAATCATTTTCTTCGCCAAGAGGTACGTGGCTTCTTCGTTACCAAAGCCTGCGTCGATATCTGCGATGATCGGGACCACATGGGTTTGGAAATTATCGATCTGATTGAGGATGGCTCGCTCTTGCACCTCGTTGCTCGCGGCGCGTGCGGCGTCCAATTCACGAAAGAGACCTCCCATCTCCCGCGCATCGGCCTGTCGAAGGAACGTGTATAGCTCCTCAATCAGGGCCGGAACGGATGACTTTTCATGCATGGATTGATCGGGCAAAGGTCCAAACTCTGAGCGAAGCGCAGCAATCATCCACCCCGAGAGATACAAATAGCGACGATTGGTATCGCCAAAGTGCTTCTTAATTGCGATCATTTTTTGCTGGCCAATAAACCCGTGCCAGCAGCCCAGGGACTGTGTGTATTGAGACGTATCAGCTTCGTAGTTGTCGATATCGCGGCGCATGATGTCCGCTGTGTACTTGGCTACATCCAAACCCGTTCTGAACTGATTTTGGAGGCGCATCCGCACAGCGTGCTCGGCGCTTACCCCGTTTGCAGCGGTTGCGATACCGGCCAGTTTTTCTACTTGCTCAACATAATTACTCATAGTGCACTCCCGAGATACACGGATTCGTTTGTCATGGGGGCACTATGATCTACAACTCACTATTTTTAAAATAAATGAGTTATATCTTTCTCATAATAAAAACGAATAAATGGTCGTTTGCCAGTGCGGCCTTACGACTTAGTCTTTTTACTCTTGCGCTTTTTCTCGGATTTCTTGATGTGAGACACCATGCGACGCCGACGCTGGACTTGTCGCTCAGTTAACTTATTGCGCCGACCCGCGTAAGGGTTCTCGCCGGTGCGCAATTCAATCCGAATCGGTGTACCGGAGAGCTCCAATTCGCGCCGAAAGCTATTTTCCAGATAGCGCACATAGCTTTGAGGTAAGTTTTCGGTGGAGTTACCGTGAATCACAATACGTGGGGGGTTGTGCCCACCCATGTGCGCGTAACGCAGTTTTACACGTCGACCGCTGACCATCGGAGGTGGATGGCTGGAAATAATATCTTCGAGTAACTTAGTTAAACGGGGCGTCGTTAATTTTCGCGTCGCGGACTCGTAAGCGCCGTGAATCGATTCGTATAAGTGCCCAACGCCTGTCCCGTGCAATGCAGAAATAAAGTGAATATCCGCATAATCGACAAATAACAGTCTTCGCTGTAACTCGACTTTGACACGGTCGCGCTCATCGGCGTCCATGCCGTCCCACTTATTGATGGCAACCACGAGACCCCTTCCGGCCTCGATGCACTGACCTAACAAATGAAGGTCCTGTTCGACCACTCCCTCGCGCGCATCCATGAGCAAAATAACTACATTTGCCTGATCGATGGCTTTGAGTGTTTTTACAATGGAGAACTTCTCGACCGTCTCTTTAACATTTTTGCGTCGCCTAACACCCGCCGTATCGATCAAGGTGTAAGCATGTCCATGACGCTCAAACTCGATAAACACACTGTCGCGAGTCGTACCGGGCTGATCGAATACAACCACCCGTTCCTCACCGAGTAAACGATTAACTAGCGTTGACTTACCCACATTCGGGCGACCCACAATGGCGACTCGAATACCGCTATCGAGCTCCATGGGTTCAGGCGTCTCAGCGTCAAAGGGCTCAAGAACCTCGATGATCATTGAGCGAATCCCACGATTGTGCGTCGCAGCAATCGTGTGGAGCGCACCCACGCCTAAGCTATGAAAGTCACTGGCGGCAACATCCTCGCCAACACCGTCGATCTTATTGACTACGAGCTCAAAAGGTTTGCTGCGTTCACGCAGTAGCCGCACCAAGGATTGATCGCCAACCTGAAGCCCTGAGCGGCCGTCCACCATCAACAGGACCACGTCGGCCTCATCGATAGCCGCTAGGGATTGTGCTGCCATCGCAGCATCGATTCCTTGCTCCTCACCCGTGATACCGCCAGTATCGATCACCATGAAACGCTGCTCACCCAGCCGCCCTTCACCGTATTTTCGATCTCGGGTTAGACCTGAGTAGTCAGCAACTAGGGCATCTCGCGACTTAGTCAACTGATTAAACAGGGTCGACTTCCCTACATTGGGACGCCCAACTAAGGCGATGACAGGTATCATTGTGTCAGTCCGACGATTCCAGGTCGAAGGCCGATAACTTGCCGTCGTCATCGAGAATAAACAACCGACCGTTATCAGAGATCATGTCAGCACGCGCAGGCCCTCCGGCGATCTTCAAGCGTCCGACAATCACGCCATCAACTTGCGAAAGCAAATGCAGGTACCCCTCAAGATCTACCGTTGCGACATAGCTTTTTACCGGTGTTGGCCGGGACAACTCGCGGTAGCCAAGCTCAATATTCTGCCAACGGGCACCCTGCCCATTTCTCAGAAATGCACTGACCGTGCCATCGACATCTGCGACGTAGACGTTACCAAAGCCCACCGAGGTGCCTGTGACCGATGACACATTTTGCTGCCACAGCTTCCTACCCGTGCGTATATCAAGCGCAGCGACGCGCCCTTGATAACTTGATACGAAGAGTTCAATACCTTGAACGGTCATCACTCCATCGATATCGACAATTCGATCGATCTCGGATCCACCTTGGGGAATTCCAATACGAGACTCCCAAGAGACATTGCCCGAATCCAAATCAATGGCCACCACTTTGCCATCGCCAAAGCCTGCAATCGCATTATCGCCAATAAGCAGAGGGATTGAGGTCCCTCGAAGGGTTAGCACTGGGACATCACTGGTATAAGTCCACGTCGGTGTCTCTGCACCCGTTTCAAAACCCAGCAGCTTACCGTCATACGTTTGCACGATGACCCAGTCATCGGAGACCGCTGGCGCCGCGAGCACTTCGCCCGATACGGTCGCTTCCCAAACCATGGAGCCGTCATCAGCTGAAAGTTGAAGCACTGAGCCATCAGCGCCACCCAGGTACAAACCGCCCGCATGGTAGCCCACACCTCCGGATAGAGGTCGCTCCAGCGAGACGCTCCAGCGCTTATCACCATCTACAGCATCAATCGCCGCAACCTCACCGTCACTGGATGCCACGTACAGGACGCCCTCTGACAGAGCCGGACGTATTTTGAAAAAACCTTTGCCTTGCCCATCACCTACCGATGTGGACCAGCGCTTTTTAACCTTTACCAGCGCGTCGATTTTCTCAAGCTCGACCGGTGCAGTGAGGTCTTCACCCTCTGAATCAAACCAACCCTGAACGGTACTGCACCCCGTCATTGTTACGGTAAGCGCCGTAATTAAAAGAAGCCGCGACAACTTCATTGAGGCGCATCCTCAGAAACCGGCTGCTCAGTGCGAAGTGACAAACCGCTTACTTTCAAATCAATGAGACCTGATTGTCCGGCGAGCATTAACGAGGCAGCTTTAGCTGTCTGATACGCTTCAAGCGCTGCCGCTTCCCGTCCTGCGGCAAGATGGATGTCGCCAAGCACTTGCGCATAGCTCACTGGGAACGAATCGCTGCCCAGTTCAAGAATTGCGATGGCCGCTTCCTCCTGACCAAGGGCAGCTTTTACCTTCGCGAGCCTGAGCTGTGCAAGTTGTCCCAGTGTGGAATCGACCTCGACACCCGCCATCACCTTTTCCAGCTCAATTTGCGCTTGTTCGAAATCGCCTTCCTCAGCGGCCGCTGCTGCTACTTGCAAAGCGGCAAACTCTGCAAAGGCAATCGACCCGTTTTCATCACGAATTGTGTCCGCCAGCATAGCGAGCTGATCGGCAGACTCTCCTGACGCTCGCTCAAGCAAGATCTCATCGTAGGTGTCGGCTGCGGCAATCGCGGTAGCCGAGGTGTAGTCTTGGTATTGAGACCAGCCAAACGAACCACCCAGCGTCAGCACAATCGCGCCAATTACCGAGACTTTATTTTCCTGCCACCACTGCTTAATTGCGTCTATCTGCTCTTCTTCTTGAAGATGATCTGCCACACCTTACTCCTCAACATCCTGCGCCAGGGCTTCTAGCTGGGCCAAAAACTTGTTCAATCCTTCTCGATCGAGCGTCATTTGCTCATCTCGAGACCTAAGCGGCTTTAAGGTAACCGTGCCCTGGGCAACTTCTTCTTCACCAAAAACCATGGCCCATGCTGCACCACTCTTATCAGCTCGTTTGAACTGACTCTTGAAACTACCGCCCCCCAAATGTTGGACAACATTCAGGGTGGGAAATTCGCTGCGTATTCTATCTGCCTCGAGCATCGCTTTGCCAAGTGCATTTTCATCACTGCTAATAATGTACAAATCGGGATCTGCAGAGGCTTCCACATCGAGCGCTTGCAGGAGCAAAATTAAGCGCTCCAATCCCGCTGCGAAACCACAACCAGCGGTATCGCGACCCCCAAACTGGCTCACCATGGCGTCGTAACGTCCACCGCCACAAACCGTTGCTTGCGCACCCAGCTTATCGGTCGTCCACTCAAAGACGGTCTTATTGTAATAGTCGAGACCCCGAACCAGATTGGGGTTAGGGACAAATGAGAGACCCGCAAGGCTGAGTAATTCGCAAAGTCGATCGTGGTGCGCACGCGACTCATCATCGAGAAACGTCGACATTGAGGGCGCGCCTTTAAGCACTGCCTGCGTCGATTCGGACTTAGTGTCGAGTATACGAAGAGGGTTTGTATCAAGACGACGCTGACTGTCGTCGTCGAGAGCGTCAAAATGGCCTCGTAAATAGTCGGTTAATGCCGCCTTGTACCGCTGGCGTGCCTCACCGGAGCCGATCGTATTGAGCTCGAGAGTGAGCACATCATCGATCCCTAAGCGCTTCCACCACTGGCGACACATTAGCAATAATTCGGCGTCCAGGTCTGGCGTTGCTATCCCAAATGCTTCGACACCCAGCTGATGAAACTGCCGTTGTCGGCCTTTCTGAGGACGCTCGTACCGAAACATAGGCCCTCTATACCAAACACGCTGAGGGGACTGTATGAGATTATGCTGAACCATGGCGCGAACGGTACTGGCTGTGCCCTCTGGGCGTAGCGACAAACTCTCGTCGTTGCGATCAGGAAACGAGTACATTTCCTTCTCCACGATATCGGTAACCTCACCGATCGAGCGAGCAAATAAATCAGTGCTCTCGACGATGGGCGTTCGAATCTCCTGGTAGCCATGCGCACCCAACACGTCACTCGCCGTCTGCTCTAGCATCTGCCACAACGGGGTGTCGTCGGGAAGAATGTCCACCATTCCCCGAATCGCTCGGTACTGACTCATGAATTACGTGTCCTAGTGACTACTGGAAATAATCTCCGCGTCATCGCGGGCGCGCTGCGCTTCCAGATTCTCAGCGCGCTTCCTAATGGTAGCCTCTAAATGGTCAACAAAGTTGTTGTTGCTCACTTTATGATCAGGCTCACCATCGAGGTAGATCAAGTTAGACGGAGTAGCACCGGTCATGCCAACATCCGCTTCACGGGCTTCGCCCGGTCCATTAACAATGCAGCCGATTACGGCAACGTCCATGGGCGTGCGAATATCTTCTAACCGCCGCTCTAATTCGTTCATTGTACCGATGACATCAAAGTTTTGTCGCGAGCAACTCGGACAGGCAATGAAATTAATGCCGTTCGCCCGCAATTTGAGACTCTTAAGGATCTCAAACCCGACTTTTACCTCTTCAACAGGGTCTGCCGCCAACGACACACGCAAGGTGTCGCCGATACCTTCCATGAGTAGCATGCCCAGCCCAACGGCAGATTTCACTGTGCCACCGCGCAACGCACCGGCCTCAGTAATTCCGAGATGCAGCGGTTGCTCTATCTGAGCAGCAAGGCCCCTGTAAGCGGCGACTGCCATAAACACCTCGGAAGCCTTTACACTCACTTTGAAATCGGGGAAGTCATGTCTATCTAATATATCGACGTTTTTGAGCGCCGACTCAATGAGCGCTTCTGATGTTGGCTCCGGATACTTGCGCATCAACTCCTTACCCAGGGAACCGGCATTCACACCAATTCTTATCGGTATGCCTTTGTCTTTGCAGGCCGCTATGACCTCACGCACCTTCTGCTCTTTGCCAATATTGCCCGGATTAATCCTTAAGCAGTCGACACCGTACTCAGCAACTTTCAAAGCAATTTTGTGATCAAAGTGAATATCGGCGACCAACGGAACGGGTGATTCTTTTCGAATGGCTTTAAATGCCTCAGCGGCCTCCATGCTCGGAACAGAGACACGTACGATGTCCGCACCCGCTTCCGCAATCGCTGTGATCTGGCCAACCGTTGCCTGCACATCGCAGGTCTCGGTATTCGTCATACTTTGAACACTTATGGGTGCATCTCCACCCACAGGCACATTGCCAACCATTATCTGACGACTCTTACGGCGCTTAATGGGCGAAGCCTGACTCATGGAGAGTTCCCCTACTTTTCTTATCGTATTATCGCTGCTCCAACTGCGCAGCGCTCCACACCTTGTAAATAGGTGCCTCAGCGTGGAGGTTTCTTAGCGACAGTAAATTACTGGCCTCTAAGTCTGCGTCGCCGGAAAGACGCGCGATCTCAACACCGAGTATCAGAGCCCGTGCACTTTGACCACGTACGCTCTGGCGGTAACTTGCATAATACCCACTCGCGGCCTCGACATCACCCTCAGTCAGTGAAATCTGTGTTAATTCGAGTAACGCAGTTGGATTTCGCGAATCCATGAACAAGCTCCGCGTAAAGGCTTGACGCGCCTCGTTGGTATTACCGAGTTGCAGCAAGGCCAGACCGAGGTTCACAAAAGCGCGAGGGCGGCCGCTGTAAAGCGTATCGGCGGTTACCTCCCGAAACTCGTCCGCAGACTGCTGATATTGACCTTGCGAGAACAGAAATGCCGCGTAATTGTTGCGCGCTCGAGACCCAGCACCTCCCTCCAGTGCGCGGGTGAAATTGGCTGCCGCAAGCTCGAATTCGCCCGTGCTCTGAAATACCAACGCAAACGCCTCCAATACCTCGGGGTTATCCTCGTCAATACTCGCTGCGAGCTCCAAATTGCGTTTGGCGTTGTCCCAATCCCCGGCACCTATATATTGCCGAGCCAGTGCGACACGCTGAGAAATAGCCTGCTTGTCGTCAACGACAACAGGCTCAGGACCTTGGGTTTCGGTGACGCACCCGGCCGTTACGGCGAGTAATAGTGCTATCAGTCGGTTTTTCATCCGCAGTGCCACCTCTGTGTTGTGAAAACTATTCTAATTCTTCGTACTGGGCTCTATAACGTTCTGACCGCTTTGTTCGATCGTTCACATCGCCAACTAACTGACCGCAGGCGGCGTCAATATCGTCGCCTCGTGTGGTTCTTACTGTGACGATGAATCCCGCTTCCATCAAGACCTTCCAAAACCGCGAGACGGCATTCCCACTCGGACGTTGATAGCCAGAATTGGGGAAGTCATTGAATGGGATGAGATTAATTTTGCAGGGGTAATCCTTAAGTAGGACTGCAAGCTCATGCGCATGCTCTACTTGGTCATTAACGCCCGCCAGCAACGTGTACTCGATGGTCACGACGCGTTTTTTGTCCGTCTGCGCATCAATGTATGCGCGCGCGGAGTCGAGGAGTTTGGCAATGGGATAGCGCCGATTGATGGGAACAATCTCATTACGAATGGCGTCATTCGGTGCATGCAGTGACACAGCAAGACTGACATCTGAGAGCTCTGCTAAACGGTCAAGCGCAGGAACAACACCAGAGGTCGACAACGTCACCTTGCGCTTTGATAAGCCGTAAGCGAGGTCATCACACATGAGTTCCATGGAACTGACGACGTTATCGAAGTTAAGCAGGGGCTCACCCATGCCCATCATCACAACGTTCGTGACAACTCGTCCGTTGCCCGCTTGCCAGCCATCGTATGAATTGATGGCCAACCAAACCTGACCAATGATCTCGGCGGAGGTTAGGTCCCGCTGAAACCCTTGCTTGCCCGTTGAACAAAACTTGCAATCAAGACTACAACCCACCTGGGAGGACACGCACAGCGTGGCGCGGTCGCCTTCCGGTATCAGTACCGCCTCTACCAGTGCACCCCCGTCGACCTTGATCGCCCACTTTCGGGTGCCGTCGGTTGAATCTTGCTGACTTTCAATTTCCGGTGGCGTTATTTCAGCGCAAGAGGCGAGCTTGTCTCTAAGCGCCTTACCGAGATTCGTCATCGCTTGAAAATCACGGACGCCTTGGTGGTGCATCCACTTCATGACTTGCTGAGCGCGAAACTTTTTCTCGCCCAGCTCGTCAAAGTAGCTTTCTAGCTGGGCACGGGTCATGCCCAGCAAGTTTACTTTGCTGGCCGGATTGGACGTTGCGATTAACGCTTCCGGCATCGTAACCCGCGGTTACCGACTACAGAGGTCGCTGGCAGCGAAAAAGTAAGCAATCTCGCGCGCAGCGGAAGCTGGCGAGTCAGAACCATGAACCGCGTTTGCATCGATTGAGTTAGCAAAATCTGCACGAATAGTGCCAGCATCGGCCTCAGCAGGATTTGTTGCGCCCATCAGTTCGCGGTTCTTCAGAATAGCGCCCTCACCCTCTAGCACCTGAACGACCACGGGTCCTGACGTCATGAAAGAGACGAGATCCGGATAAAATGGACGCTCTTTGTGCTCTGCGTAGAAACCGCCCGCCACGTCATCCGACAAGCGCAGCATTTTCTGCGCGACAATCTGCAAACCAGCAGCTTCGAAGCGCGCATTGATCTGACCTGTGACGTTTTTCGCAACAGCGTCAGGCTTGATAATTGAAAGAGTTTGTTCGACGGACATGGTCATCTCCTGAGGATCGATAAAATTAGGGGCCCGCTTGAAGTCGCAGGACCGCCAGCGCGCGCGGAGTATACGGACTTTGACTCACCCTGTCATTGCACCAAAAGTGTGCTTATTAATGCTTCTCCGACGCGTGGTTGATCGTATAGCGCGGAATTTCAACCACGAGGGGCTCACTGCCGACAAGTGCTTGGCAGGAAAGCCGGGACTCAGGCTCCAGTCCCCACGCTTTATCGAGATAATCCTCCTCGAGCTCGTCGGCCTCGCTGAGCGAATCGAAGCCTTCTCTCACAATGACGTGGCAGGTGGTACAGGCACATGACATCTCGCAGGCGTGCTCAATATCGATGTCATTGGACAGCAACACATCACACACACTCTGCCCACTCTCAGCCTCGATTGCAGCGCCGTCGGGGCAAAACTCATGATGGGGTAATACGATAATCTGTGGCATTTATGTTCTCTCTAATCTGAGTCATCAAGCTCCGAGACGGCTACACCGCTCAGAGCACTCTTTATACTTCTGTCCATCCGACGCTCGGCAAAGGTAAGAGAGGCTTGTCCCAATGTCTCGGTTCGTTGGCGAATGGCCTCAGCATCATCGCCCTCGATGATAGTAACCAGCGCTGCCGCGGTACTCTCAAGTTCGCCGCGCTCTTCAGCACTCAACAAATCACCGTCGGCTTCGAGTGCACCCGAGAGACCATGAAGCAATGATTCCGCTTCAACTCTCGCCTCTCGCAGTTGCCGTGCCTGCATGTCTTCTGCTGCGTTTTGCTGACTTGAGCGCAACATCAGGGCGACCTCATCATCAGATAAACCAAAAGAGGGCTTCACGACCAGACTTGTCTCGGTGCGTGTTATTTCCTCGCGCGCTGAAACCTCTAAGAGTCCATCTGCATCGACTTTGAATGTCACACGGATACGTGAAGCACCAGCAACCATCGGAGGAATACCGCTCAGCTCAAATCTAGCAAGTGAACGGCAGTCTTCGACACGCTCCCGCTCACCCTGCAGCACATGGACAACAAGACCGGTTTGCCCATCCTTTGCGGTGGTGAATTCCTGCGCTTTCGCAACCGGCAGCACCGAATTTCGAGGAATAATTTTTTCGATCAGCCCACCGTATGTTTCCAGACCGAGTGACAAAGGGATAACGTCCAATAAGAGTGCTTCATCGCCATCACCATTGCCGACCAACACATCGGCCTGCATCGCAGCACCCAAGGCTACGACTTGATCAGGGTCCAGTGTGCACAGGGGCTCACATCCAAAAAAATCTGCGACCTCCATGCCGATAACGGGCATACGAGTCGACCCACCCACAAGCACAACCTGTGTCACATGAGCTATGCCCGCATCCGACATGGCCTGCCTACAGGCATCAAGCGTTCTCACAACGAGGCCTCGGGTAAGCGTATTAAATTCCTCTCGGCTTAAGGTCAGTTCTTCTTTGTCCGAACAAAACGATGGAGGCAAGACCGATATCGCATCAAGCTGGGTCAGTGACTCCTTAATCTCACGCGCAATGGTCATTAACTCGCGTTGCTCAGCATAGGTTAGATGACTGAAAGACCACGCTCTAAGTAGCCAATCGACAATACATTCATCGAAGTCATCTCCGCCGAGGGCACTGTCACCACCCGTCGCAAGAACCCGTAATAGGCCGCGCTCCATACGGAGTATCGAAATGTCAAAGGTGCCACCGCCAAGATCATAAACGGCAACAACACTCGACTCGTCGATAGACTCATCCAACCCGTAGGCAACCGCTGCCGCCGTAGGCTCATTCAACATGCGCAACACGTTTAAGCCGGCCAACTCGGCTGCCTGGCGCGTGGCCTGGCGTTGACTGTCATCAAAATAAGCAGGAACGGTTATAACGACGCCGTCGACTTCTGCCGTGGCATTTTCCTTGGCCCGTTTTGCAAGCGCGAGCAAGATCTCGCTTGAAACCTCAACAGGTGTTTTTTCGCCAAAATCCGTATCGAAGGCTAGCCGGTCTGACTCGGCCAAACCCATCGTCTGAGATACCGTAAGATCTTCGCGCGAACGTCCCATTAATCGCTTTGCCGACACGATTGTATTTTTGGGATCACTGCTTGCGGTGGCCTTGGCCTCATGTCCGACAAGGACAACCTCACCAAAGTTCACGACCGAAGGCAGCAAAACCTCACCTGTCGCATCCTTGATAACTTCAACACCTGACTCTGTTTTTACGGCGACCAAACTATTTGTTGTACCAAGGTCAATGCCAAGCCCTCGCTTGCGCTCTCGCTGAGACGCCTGACCACTGTCGGGTTCTGCAATTTGCAATAACACGGCGGCTATCCCCTTTGATCCCGCGCACGCTTCAGCTCATCACTAAGCTTCTGCTGAAAATGAAACTCCACCCATGCGGCGGAAGCTTGCGTGACATCTTCCGCCTCAAAATACGTAATGAACTTCTCCTGAGTCTGTTTGTATGCGGCATCAATATCCGCAACAAGAGCGGCGGCTAAGTCCGCGCTCAACGTCTCAAACTCCTGCACCTTTTCTCTTAGGAGCATTTGTTCGAATAAGAATTCGGGTTCTGCCGGTTGGCGCTCCAAGACCGATAGGTCCACACCCCAGAGCTGTAATAAATGACCAGCACGATCCACGGGGTGTTTGAGCACATTGTACGCTTCGTTGATATCGGCAGCCCGCTTGGCCGCCGCGTTCTGTTCAAAGGTAGGCGCTCCCGCAAATCTATCCGGATGGCATATCGCCATCATTTGCTCGTACCGCTGTTCTAACATACCGAGGTCAATACTGAACGCAGGATCAAGATCAAATGACGTAAAATGATTGGTCACAGGACCTCGCTTTAGCTCTGTCTGTCAATCTTGATTAGACCGTGAAGCTCTCACCGCAACCGCACTCACCGGCAACATTGGGATTGCGAAACTCCAACCCCTCATTGAGCCCTTCACGTGCAAAATCGACGATCGTGCCGTCTAGGTAGACCAAACTTTTGGGGTCGACAAAGACGCGCACGCCGTCGACTTCAAAGACCGAGTCACTGGGGTCTTGATCGTCCACGAACTCGAGCACATAGGCGAGCCCTGAACAACCCGAGGTCTTTACACCGATGCGAATACCCTCACCGCGTCCGCGCGCGGCAAGCTGTTTACCGACATGTTCGGCGGCAGCGGCTGTGACACTAATGGCCATTATTCGCCTCGCTTTTCCCGGAAGTTTTTAACCGCTGCCTTGATGGCATCCTCTGCAAGGACAGAGCAGTGAATTTTAACCGGCGGCAAGGCAAGCTCCTGAGCAATTTCAGTGTTTTTAATGGCCTCGGCTTCTTCAAGCTTTTTACCTTTTACCCACTCGGTGAGCAGCGAACTTGAGGCAATCGCGGAGCCACAGCCATAGGTCTTAAACTTGGCGTCTTCAATAACACCTTCGTCGTTGACGCGAATCTGAAGGCGCATGACGTCGCCACAGGCAGGTGCTCCCACCATACCCGTACCGACGCTATCACTATCAGCGTCGAGCTTTCCTACATTGCGAGGATTTTCATAGTGATCAATTACTTTTTCGCTGTAAGCCATAACCTACTCCTGTAAGCGCAAATCGCTAATTAGTGCGCTGCCCATTCAATCGTGTCGAGATCAATGCCGTCTTGGTACATATCCCAAAGTGGCGAGAGCTCACGTAGTTTGTCGACGGCATGACGCACACTCTGTGCCGCCTGATCAACATCGTCTTCTGTGGTAAATCTTCCAAAACTAAAGCGTAATGAACTGTGCGCCAGCTCATCGTTGAGGCCCAAGGCTCTCAATACATAAGAGGGTTCCAAGCTAGCTGAGGTACATGCAGAACCACTTGAGATGGCGAGGTCTTTGAGCGACATGAGCAGTGACTCCCCCTCAACAAACTCAAAACTCACATTCAGCGCACCCGGCAACCGATGATCGCGCGAACCATTAATGTGCACTTGTGGAATGTCATTGATCGCATCCCAAAATCGCTGTCGCAGCCCCATCAGGCGATCGCCCTCAGCCTGCATCTCTTCCGTCGCAATACGTGCAGCCTCGCCCAGACCCACAATTTGGTGCGTTGCTAGCGTCCCTGATCGCATCCCGCGCTCATGGCCACCACCGTGCATTTGCGCCTCGATGCGCACACGTGGTTTACGACGAACATACAGCGCACCGATGCCTTTAGGACCGTACATTTTGTGTGCTGAAATCGATAGCAGGTCGACTTTCATCGCCTCCATATCGAGCGGGAGCTTGCCAGTACTCTGAGCCGCATCCACGTGGTAAATCACACCCCGCTCACGACATACCTCACCGATTCCTGCTATGTCGTTCACCACGCCAATCTCGTTGTTGGCGTGCATGACGCTGACCACAGTCGTATCTTCGCGTAGCGCAGCCGCAATCATCTCAGGGGTGGTCAATCCGTCCTCATTTGGCTCCAAATATGTGACTTCGAAACCTTCACGCTCAAGCTGACGGCAGGTATCTAAAACCGCTTTGTGCTCGATTTTGGAGGTAATGACGTGCTTGCCTTTACGCTGGTAAAAATGGGCCGCACCCTTGATCGCAAGATTGTCTGACTCCGTTGCTCCCGACGTCCAAACGACCTCGCGAGGATCAGCGTTAATGAGCTCTGCCACCTGACAGCGCGCATTTTCAATCGCCTCCTCGGCTTTCCATCCGTACTGATGCGACCGAGAAGCCGGATTGCCAAACACACCGTCCATGGAAAGGCACCGTGTCATGGCCTCCACGACCCGAGGGTCTACGGGGGTCGTAGACAGGTAGTCTAGGTAAATGGGCACATTAATCGTTTCGGCCTTTCCCATATTGCTCTCTTCCTCAGACTATTGAGTCTATTGATCTCTAATGGTTAATGGCTGAGCGTCTACCATGCCCGCCATGTAACTGCTTGCTCTAAACCCACCGCGCTTCACGAGGTCTTCCAAGCTTATGCCGCTTAAAAAACCGTGAATTTGATCTGACAGGTCTTGCCATAGGTGATGGGTTAAACACACCTCGCCGTGATTACAATCACCTCTACCCTGACAGTTCGTAGCATCGATAGATTCGTCAACGGCATCGATAATTTGAGCGACAAAAATAGCATCGAAATTTCTGGCGAGCTGGTAGCCGCCGCCGGGTCCTCTCACACTGCGCACTAGGTCCTCTCTGCGCAACTTAGAAAACAGTTGCTCAAGATATGACAGCGAGATCTCTTGCCGCTGAGAAATATCGGCAAGTGTGATCGGTTGCTTGTCACCATGGATCGCTAGATCAAGCATGGCTGTCACCGCGTAGCGGCCCCGAGTGGTCAGTTTCATGTGTTTCGCATGACGCTCTTACATAATACCTGACTAGTTTAGTCAAGAATTACCTTGGGGACCAGCTTATACGGTTAATTCGTGCCTTTTTGGCGAATTACCCGTCGAGTTTCCTTCAAAATACCTCGCAATATTTGGACTTCCATGTCGTCAAGGCGAACTCGGCTATACAACCGTCGAAGGCGCGTCATCAATTGCTTGGGGGCCGCAGGGTTTAAAAACTCAAGCTCTACAAGCGTTTCTTCCAAATGCTGATAGAAGTACTCCATGTCTTTAGAGGTCGCAAAGGGGTTCTCCCAATGTGAGTCCTCGTTGGAAGGCAGCGTTCCTTCAAGTTCAGCCATACGGATCTCGTAACAGACAATTTGCACTGCCATCGACAAGTTCAGCGACTCATAGTCAGGGTGAGTCGGTATGTGACAGTGCAGGTTGCACCGACGCAACTCCTCGTTGTTTAAGCCGCTGTCTTCGCGCCCGAACAGTATTGATACCTTTTCTTGAACCGACCTCTCAACTATTCGAGCCGCCGTGAGACGCGCATCTTGAACAGGCCAGGGGATTCGGCGATCACGCGCACTGGTACCAACGACGAACTGACTGTCACCAATCGCCTCATCAAGCGTCTCAACGACACGTGCATTATCAATAATGTCCACTGCAGATGCCGCTCGCCACTGCGCCTCGGGGTCGGGAAATTTACGGGGTGCGACCAGAACAAGGTGGTGAAGCCCCATATTTTTCATGGCACGAGCAACCGCTCCGATGTTTCCTGGATGTGAGGGATTGACCAATACGACCTGTATGTTTTGAGAATTCATAGAAGTGCCTGTAATAATGCGCGGCGAGTGTATCAAAACCTGACGGCGGCGCGTGCTTCTTGATATGATCGCGCCCCCACGCAAGCCTGGACACGCTCATGGAACCAATGGTCAACATCGCGCTACGCGCAGCACGAAAAGCAGGCAACCTGATCGTTCGGGCTTCTGATGACCTCACCCGCTTGCGTTTTGAAGCAAAAGGCAAAGCAGATTTCGTGACGGAGGTCGATCTGGCTGCAGAGCGAGAGCTTTTGTACAACCTACAAAACACCTACCCAGATCATGCATTCATCTGCGAAGAGAGTGGTAGGACCGGGCCAGACGACGCGGAGTACGTGTGGGTTATTGATCCGCTGGATGGCACAAGCAACTTCATGCGCGGCATTCCGCACTACGCGATCAGCATGGCTTGCATCAAAGCAGGGAAGCTCGAGCATGCGGTCGTCTTAGATCCGGTCAAACAAGAGGAATTCACGGCGTCACGCGGGCGCGGTGCGCAGCTAAATGGCCGTCGTATGAGAGTGTCAGATCGCACGGATATGCGCGAATGTCTTTTCGGTACCGGCACACCTTGGCTCGGAAACTGCGACGATCAAATGGATTGGTACTTAAAGGGTCTCGGGCAAGTCGCAGGAAGCTCGATGGGCGTGCGCAGGGCGGGGGCCGCGGCGCTTGATCTTGCATACGTGGCGGCAGGCAGGCTCGATGGTTTCTGGGAAGCCGGTTTAAAGCCTTGGGATATCGCCGCAGGTGCACTGCTCATTCGTGAGTCAGGTGGACTCATTACAAACTTCCAAGGCAGCGACGACGTTTTGGGTGGCAACGGCGATATCGTCTGTGCCAACCCTAAACTACTCAAGCAACTCGCAGCTGCTATTCGCTAAAGCGCCCGCACTCAGACGGTAGGCACCTGAACGGGAAAACCTTGGATTCAATCCAACGACCTGGCCCAGAAAAAAGCCTTAAGGCGCGATTGTGTCCTGATCCTCACCCTCTTTAACCGGTATGGCAACATCTTCTTTCGTGACACCCAAGGCCAGAAGCGACGTCGAGGCGACGTAAATCGAAGAATAGGTACCGACGGTTACGCCGACTAAAAGCGCAATAGCGAAGCCAAAGATCATATCGCCGCCTAGCAACGCGAGCGACGTAAGCACCAGCAGGGTCGTTAAAGACGTAACCAGCGTACGCCCGAGTGTTTCGTTTAGTGATACGTCGATGACGCCCATCGGCTCCATCTTACGAATTTTCCGAAGGTTCTCGCGAATCCGGTCTGACACAACGATGGTATCGTTGAGTGAATAGCCAATCACCGCCAGGATCGCCGCTAAAACAGAGAGGTCAAACTCTAAGCGGGTAAGCGAGAAGAACCCAAGAATGATGAGCACGTCGTGTGCTAAGGCGATGACCGCTCCCATTGCAAACTTAATTTGGAAGCGAAAACCCACGTAGATCAAAACAAGTCCAAGCGCCAGTAACATGGCGAGACCACCCTGCTCACGTAGTTCATCGCCCACCTGTGGACCGACAAACTCCATACGCTGAAGCGTTATAGACTGGGATGTGGCCTGACGCAGCACATCAACCATACGAGCGCCTTCCGCATCCGAATAACTGATGGGCAAACGCACCAAAACGTCGCGGTCCGTGCCGAAACTGACCACCAAGGCGCCGTCAAAACCACTGTTCGCTAATTCGTCTCTGATGCCCCCGAGGTCTGCACTCTGCTCGTAGTTGAGTTCGATAAGCGTTCCACCGGTGAAGTCCAAACCCCAGTTGAGCTGTTGCGTTGCTAAAGACACAACGGTTGTGAGCAGTAACGCACCTGAGATCGCTGCGGCAACAAAGCGCCCGCGCATAAAAGCAATCGATTTCATGCAGAAGCTCCCTCAGTTTTCAAAGTTGGTTTCGCTGTCACATGCCCGATGCTGAGCGACTGAACTCGCCTTCCGCCGTAAACCAAATTGACCAGCGCGCGGGTACCCATGATCGCGGTAAACATGGAGGTAATGATTCCCACGGACAGTGTCACTGCAAAGCCCTTAATCGGCCCAGTGCCAACCGCGTACAGAATCACCGCAACAATAAGCGTAGTGATATTGGCATCGAGAATGGTTGTCACGGCACGCTCAAAGCCGCTATGGATAGCCAGCTGATTTGAGGTCCCTGCTGCAAGCTCCTCACGAATTCTCGCGAAAATAAGTACGTTAGCGTCCACCGCCATACCAACGGTTAACACGATACCGGCGATACCAGGGAGCGTTAACGTGGCGCCAAGCAGTGACATCACCGCCACCAATAAAATGAGATTAGCTGTGAGTGCAACAACGGCGATGACACCAAACACCCGGTAATACACAATCATAAACAGCACAACCAGCGCGAGCCCCAATTGCAGTGACTTCACGCCAAGCTCAATATTCTCTGCGCCCAAAGACGGGCCGACTGTGCGCTCTTCAACGAAACTAATGGGCGCTGCAAGCGCACCGGCACGCAACATCAATGCAAGCTCAGAGGATTCGCCGGGGCTATCGAGTCCCGTGATTTGAAATTGTGCACCAAGAGCAGACTGAATAACGGGCGCGGTAAGTACCCTTTTCTCGTCATAGGGCTCACGTGTGATGACCGTCTCGCCGTTCTCATCCACGTCGTACTGCGTTCGGTATTTCCGCTCAATGAATAGAACGCCCATACGCCTTTTCACATTGGCTCTCGTGGCGCGCGACATCAACATACCGCCCTCACCATCGAGGGTAATCTGAACATTTGGCTGGCCGTTTTGGTCAAAGCTTGCTGCCGCATTGGACACGCGCTCACCCGTAATAATGATGTCGCGCTCTAACCACTCAGTCATGCCCTGCCGAGTCTCACCCCGGTATTCAAATTTTTGCCTCTCCGAGAGTGGCGCGTTGGTCTCGGCGACAAGTCGAAACTCGAGATTCGCCACCTTCCCAAGGATTCGTTTTGCCTCCGCTGTGTCCTGAATACCCGGAAGCTCAACAACAATTCGGTTCGTGCCTTGGCGCTGTACCAGAGGCTCTGACACACCGAGTTCATTCACCCGGTTTCGTAGCGTCGTAAGGTTTTGCGCTACCGCATATTCCACTGTTTCGGCAATAGTGGTGTCAGTCACCTCGGCAAACAGTTGTGGGCCTGTCTCGTCGACACGGTCCAACAAAAGCTCAGGATAGAGATCGCGAATCTCCGATCGCGCACGCTCCCGATCCTCAACCGACCTGAACGTTATACCAACCCGAGTACCTTCCAACGCAACGCGACCGCGAATACGTTCCTCACGCAAACGCCGCTTGATGCCGTTTTCGTATTGCTCAAGCTTCCTAGCCGTTGCTGCATCGACATCGACCTCGAGTTTGAAGTGGACGCCTCCACTCAAATCAAGGCCCAGCTTCATTGGCTGTGCCGCACCGCGAACCAACCAATCAGGGGTTGTCGGCGCCAAGTTCAGAGCAACGATATACCCGTCACCTAATGCACGCTGCAGCGTCGCTTGCGCTCTTAACTGCTGATCGCGTCCTTCGAGTCTGATAAGACCCGTTTTACCTGACTGTTGAATTTCCTGACCAAAATGGCCAATACCCGCGTCGTTCAAGGCTGAACTCGCGCGCGCTAAAACAACGTCATCAACACCCTGCGATCCGCTTGACCCACCGATCTGCAAGGCAGGGTCAGGTGCATAAATATTGGGGGCCGCATAATAAAAGCCCATAGCGACGACAGACGCTATGAGAAGATTTTTCCACAAGGAATAACGATTCAGCATTGATGCTCCATATCACCCAGCTTTTTAGCCGCACGGGTAAGCGGCGCGAAGTTTAGCGCGTGGCGCCGGTTTCTGCTAATGAAAGCCATGCTTAGTTAACCCAAACCCTCGCATTGCGAAAGAGACGCATCCAGCCTGAGTCTTCAGGCCATTCTTTTGGCGCCCATGACATTTGAACGGTTCGGAAAACGCGTTCCGGATGAGGCATCATGATGTTGACGCTTCCATCCGCATTACAAAGGCCCGTAATACCGTTCAAAGAGCCATTCGGGTTCGCTGGGAAGGCCTCTGTTTGCTGCCCGTGGTTATCGATGTAGCGCATAGAAACTCGTCCAGCGTTCTCGAGCTGAGCCGCTGACGCTGAGTCTCTGAATTGGGCCCGACCCTCGCCATGAGCGACCACAATCGGGAGTTCAGACCCTTCCATACCCGCCATCAAGATACTCGATGACTTTTCAACGCGGACCCGGACAAGCCGGGCTTCGTACTGTTCTGACACATTGCGAGCAAAACGCGGCCAGTGCTCAGTCCCCGGTATGAGTGGCGCCAATGCCGATAACATTTGGCAACCGTTACAGACACCCAAGGCAAAGCTGTCGTCTCGCTCAAAAAATGCTTGGAATTGATCGCTCATTGCAGCGTCAAATAGGACCCCTTTCGCCCATCCCTCGCCTGCGCCAAGCACGTCACCGTAAGAGAAGCCGCCACACGCTGCGAGGCCTTTGAACTCGGTGAGCTGGCGTCTGCCCGACTTCAAGTCAGACATGTGCACATCAATCGATTCAAAACCCGCGCGATCAAATGCTGCGGCCATCTCAGCTTGCCCGTTGACGCCCTGCTCTCGCAAGATGGCAATCTTAGGTCTCACACCTGTCGCGATCATGGGGGCGGCTACATCCTCTGACGCGCTGAAGCTCAGCGAGGCACTCAAACCGAGGTTTGGAGCTACGATGTCAGCGTATTCTTGATCCGCGCACTCCGCGTTATCTCGATCACGCTGGATGACAAAACTATTTTGAGCCCACAACTGCTGTAAGGCGCCTCGTCGGCTGTCGATCAACTCAAACGACGCGGTATTGACCACAACACGCTCATCGAGTCGCGGTTTTGCGACAATGGAGGTGAGCGCATCCAATTGGTGTTGAGCGAGAATTGATTGGACGGTATCCAAGGTAGAATCCGCAACCTGAATCACGACCCCAATCTCTTCACTAAACAAGGTCGAAACAGCCGCATCAACCTCTGCGTCGATTTGAACATCAAGCCCACATCTCGCGGCAAAGGCCATTTCCAACAAGGCAACCAACAAGCCACCATCGGAACGATCGTGGTAGGCCTGAATGAGGCACTCAGACTTCAGCTCATTAATGGCCTCAAAGAGACATCGGACATCTTCTGGTGTGACATCAGGGACCGCATTTCCAAGCTGACCATAGGTTTGGGCCAGCACCGACCCGCCCAAGCGGTTTTCACCGCGACCCAAATCGATCAGTAATAAGCTCGTCGCTTCATCACGCACTAATTCTGGGGTCAAAGTCTCGCGAGCATCACCCACCGGGGCAAAGGCGGAAACGATGAGCGAAACAGGTGCTGTGACCGCTTTTGCCTCACCCGCTTCGTCCCATTGAGTGCGCATCGACATCGAGTCCTTACCTACTGGAATGGTCATTCCCAGGGCAGGACAAAACTCAAGACCCACGGCTTTTACCGTGTCATAAAGAACAGCGTCATCACCGGAGTAACCTGCGGCACACATCCAGTTGGCGGACAACTTAATATCAGTCAGCGATTGTACTGGCGATGCCAATATATTGGTCACGGCCTCAGCCACCGCAAGGCGCGCCGAGGCCGGACCATCGAGGGTCGCAACCGGCGTGCGCTCGCCCATGCTCATCGCTTCACCTAGGTGCGTATCGAGCGAGGCTGTCGTGACTGCCACATCTGCCACAGGCACCTGCCATGGTCCCACCATTTGGTCACGCGCAACCGTACCGGTTACCGAGCGATCACCAATCGTGATGAGAAAACTTTTACTGCCCACCGCTGGAAAAGTGAGAACGCGCTCTAGGGCATCTGCAATGGGCACGTTACCGTTAAAATCATCGACCGGTGGCGCAACACGCTGCGTTTCCCTATGCATCTTAGGTGGCTTACCAAAGAGCAAAGAGAGCGGCAGGTCGACAGGATTATTGTCGAACAACGTATCGCCCAATCGAAGGTGCTGTGCGTCGGTCGCTTCCCCCACGACGGCAAAAGGACAACGCTCTCGGATGCAAATTTCGCTGAAGGTGCTCAATTGATCCGGATCGATCGCCATCACATAGCGCTCTTGGGATTCGTTGCACCAAATCTCGAGTGGGCTCATGCCTTTTTCGTCGCTCGGCACATTGCGGAGCTCGAAATTGCCCCCACAGCCACCGTCTTTTACAAGCTCTGGGAAGGCATTACTCAGACCACCCGCACCCACATCGTGAATAAAGGCAATGGGGTTATTTGCGCCACGCTCCCAGCAGCGATCGATGACTTCTTGGCAGCGACGCTGAATCTCCGGGTTCTGGCGCTGCACCGAGGCGAAGTCTAGGTCTTCGGTACTCGATCCACTGGCCATGGAGGACGCCGCACCGCCGCCAAGCCCAATGAGCATCGCAGGACCGCCTAACACCACCAGCTTTGCTCCGGCAGAAAACGGCGGTTTATCAACGTGCTCTTCTTTGATATTGCCAAAACCACCTGCGATCATAATCGGCTTGTGATAGCCCCGAACACCCTCGCTGGTAGCAACTTCAAACGTTCTAAAATACCCACCTAAGTTCGGTCGACCAAACTCGTTATTAAAGGCAGCAGCACCCAACGGACCCTCGGTCATTATTTGCTGCGGAGTCACTATCCGACCGGGCTTACCATAACCTGTCTCCCAGGGACGTTCGTACCCGGGCAAGTTGAGGTGAGAGACGGTGAAGCCGCATAGACCTGCTTTTGGCCGAGAGCCCCGACCTACCGCACCCTCGTCACGTATTTCACCGCCAGAGCCTGTGCCAGCCCCTGCGAATGGCGCAATCGCAGTCGGGTGATTATGTGTTTCAACTTTCATTAAGAGCGCTATCGGCTCTTCATGGAAGGTCCAGGACTGCGAGGCAGGCTCAGGATAAAAGCGACCAGCAGTGTGCCCTGCTACAACCGCTGCGTTATCGGAATAGGCGGACAGCACTTGCTCCCCACCTTGCTGATACGTGTTCTTAATCATGCCGAACAGCGACCAGTCTTGATCGATCCCGTCAATGGTCCACGACGCATTAAAAATCTTATGTCGACAGTGCTCAGAGTTGGCCTGTGCGAACATCATCAGCTCGGTATCCGACGGGTCTCGCCCCAAAGCGGCAAACGCCTCTGCAAGGTAATCAATCTCATCCTCTGCCAACGCCAATCCTAAGTTGCCGTTGGCCTCGACCAAAGCCTCTCGGCCTGCTTCTATAACGGGCACTGAGGTGAGCGGTCGAGGTGAAACATCACTAAATAGCATCGAGAGGTCTTCATAAGACGCCATCACGGTCTCGACCATTCGATCATGCAATAAGGCCTTAAGCGCTCGCTGCTCAGTACACTGTTTCACACCCTCGATAACGTAAACAACGGCACGCTCGATTCGTTGCACGGCATCAAAATCGCAGTTATTGGCAATATTGGTCGCCTTGCTAGACCAGGGCGATATTGTCCCAATGCGCGGCGCCACAATGACTATATTGTCCTGTGTGAGCTCGTCTCCATGAGGCAGAGGTGTGGTTCCCGGCTGCAAAAGGGCCGCAAGCTGTTCGGCGTCAACCTCGCCCGTCGTTTCGACCGCGTAAACGAAAAACGCGCGTGTCAGTTTTAACGTTGAATCGTGCTGTGCTATCGCGTTCGATAGGCGCTTAAATCGGGGGGCTGACAGCGCGTCCGACCCGGGCAAGAGGAGCATGGGCAAATCCTACTATTGGAAGCGCGTATCATACCTTGCCTACGTCGCCGGGTGAATGTCCAAAGCAAAGATCTAGGCTACACTCGCGACATGAGACAGTGGCTATTGATCACAACTTTATACTTAACCGGCTGTGGCAACCCGACCGTTCTAGACGCGTTTGCTCCCGGCAATGAGCTTGTTGTTATTACACGCAACGGGCCTACCACCTATTATTTAGGCGCCAATGAGCCGGCCGGACTGGAATACGAGCTATTTCACGCTTTCGCAGACTCACAAGATATGACGCTTCGTATCAAGGTGGCGTCGACCATCGAGGAAGTTTTCGACACACTTGCTCGCGGGGAAGCGCATATCGCTGCGGCTGGCTTAACGCAATCAACTGCACGTGATCAGGTCTTTACCTCAACGAGACCCTATCTTGCCCAACATCCCGTCGTCGTCTATAAGGCAGGTCAGTTTAGACCTCGGGGTGTCGAGGATCTAACGGGGCTCGATATTGTCATTATGCAAGGCAGTCATCATAGAACACGCCTAAGCATGCTCAGTGAGATGGATCCAGACGTTACCTACCGTGTACTCGAAACGGCCCAGTCCAGCGCTGTCCTGAGTGAGATAGAAGCGGACCAGGCTGACGTCGCGGTTCTAGACTCCGGTGAATTCTCAATGCAGCAACGGCTGTATCCGAGAGTGGCCAAAGCCTTTCAACTCAAAGAGACGCTCAACACAGTTTGGTATCTAGGGCTGGATGCAAGAGCCACCGCTTGGCAAGCCAAGATCAATGAATTTCTGGACAGTGCAGCTGCTGACGGCCGCCTTACCGATTTAGAAGATCGTTATTTTGGCAGCGATGCCAATACGTCACGCATTGAGCTATTCACCTTTCAGCGTGCGGTGGAAAAAACACTGCCCAAGTGGCGCTCCCTCATAGAGTCAGTTGCTCAAGAATTCAGACTCGACTGGCAGCTACTGGCCGCTATCGCCTACCAAGAGTCACACTGGGACCCGATGGCTAAGTCGCCTACCGGTGTGCGCGGTATGATGATGCTAACGCGTCCAACTGCGCGTGAGGTGGGTGTAAAAAACAGGCTAGACGCCGAACAAAGCCTTCGAGGAGGCGCGCGCTTTTTACGTAACCTACTACGTCGCCTCCCAAACGACATTGAGCAGCCGGACCGAACGTGGATGGCATTGGCAGCCTACAATGTGGGTATGGCGCATCTCGAAGAAGCCCGGCGTTTAACCGAGGGGCATGGCGGAGATCCGCACCTTTGGCAAGACGTGCGAAAACACCTGCCGGATCTGCAAAATCCCGACATTTACCCCCATTTGAGGCATGGCTTTGCAAGAGGCAGAGAGGCGGTCACCTATGTCGACAACATACGGCATTACCAAGCGACCTTGGCGCTACAGGACATTCCATCGCAAACGATCTCGCAACGACTAAACCTTGATGACCTGACTGCTAAAGCAAGCGATCTGCTTAACTGGACGCCGCTAAGCCTTTAACGATCGGCGGGCTTTAAAGAATGCTTTAAGCTGCGCAGCACTCTCGTCGGCATACAAGCCTTCTGACCAAAGAACGCGATGGTTGAGGGCGTCGTTGTCGAGCGCCGACGCGGCGCTAATAACCGCACCGGCTTTGGGCTCTCTCGCGCCAAAAACAAGCCGCGATACACGCGCATGAACCATAACGCCACAACACATTGTGCAAGGCTCAAGTGTTACAAAGAGCTCACAACCTGGCAGCCGATAATTTCCGACGGTTGCCGCCGCCGTGCGAAGCGCCAGCAGCTCTGCGTGTGCCGAAGGGTCGCTCAACGTAATCTGTTGATTACAAGCCTCGGCAACAACCTCATTGCCCATGACAACCACGGCGCCGACAGGCACCTCCCCAAGACGCGCTGCCCTGGACGCCTGTTCGAGGGCCCGGGACATAAATTGCCGATCGCGTTCTGAAAACTCACTCACAATGTCGGAGCCTTAAAGCGGCTCAGCGGTACAAAACCGCCAGCACAACATCGCGAGACTACTTCGGTACGGTCTGTAATCCTCACCCATCGGCTTCAACTTACCCGCAGAGGGTCGCTCATCGAGTCCTTGAATGCGCCTAAACCCCTCACGAACGGCCAGATCACCAACCGGCCAAATATCCGGTCTTCCGAGCGAAAACATGAGGTACATGTGGGCCGACCACTCGCCAAAACCCTTGATGCGCGTAATCACACTTGCCGCATCATCGTCAGTCAGCTCAGGCAGGCTATCCAACACCAAACTACCCGTTGCCTCGGCCGTTGCGAGGGACTGAATGTAAGTGACTTTTTGCCGAGATAATCCAGCACTACGAAGCCGCTCATCACTGGCATTGAGAACCTCCGTTGCGGTGAGCTGTCCACCCAATGCCGTGACGAGCTTTTTGTTTATCGATGTTGCCGCGGCGACACTCACCTGCTGCCCCACTACAATGCGCGCCAGCGTCTCAAAGCTGTGCTCACGACGTCGCTCCTCGGGGTAACCGACTTGCTCGAGCGCTCGACCGATTCGCTCATGCTGCTTTGCGAGGGTGTCGAGCGCCGCCTTTATGTCTGTTGTTCCGAGCTGATACTCCATGACCTAACCGTGAACGGGATACCCCAAATAAGCGTGAGCCTGCGCGACACCAAAATAAAGCGCCCCAGTGACAATCACTGCGAACACTTCGCGAGGGAGACTCGTATCAATAGAGGGAAGTGCAGGCTTACCGTCTTGTCGATTAATAACGATAACCGTCACAACAGCCCATATAAGGAGCCCACCAAAGAGCACAAAAGAGGGGGCGTCACCATTCACCAAAAGGTGCCCCACACTCCACGCCTTAATGGCAGTGAGCTGAGGGTGGCGAACAAGGCCTGTCACACGCACTTTGAGTGACGAAGCCACCATCAGGTAAAGCGCGAGCACCATCAAGGCATTATTAAGGAGCACCCAAGATGGCTGGCGAACCCACCATATGGATCCGACCGCACTCTGATAGCCTGAAGTCATGAGGGCGATGCTCCCGATGAGCGCGAGCGTAACGACCAGTTTGCCACCATCGCCCATGCCCTCGCGAACAGCCGGAGCCAGTCGTTTAAAAAGGTGCGCAAAAGACCATAAAAGCACCCCTAAAGTTAGCATCAACATAGCTCACTCCCTACTTGACTGAGTTCAGCTGTCTTGCCGCGACATAGGCAACAATGAAGGTAATAATCTCAACGACGATAGGCTCCACAGTCATGTCTCCACCGTGAACGGTCGCCGCAATAAGACGTGCTGGTGCGACAGCACCAACCAGACAACCTCCGGTTAAAATCAGTGTCGCGTTAGCGCGAAGGCCCCCGGCAATCAGCAAAAATCCGCTGCCTAAGAAAAAGGCTGCGCTGTCTCCAATCTGTGTTGTCAGAGCGGCGCCTGCAAGCAATTCGCTACTTAGATTTTCCGCTGCCATCTCGGGCGCAAAAATCCACATCACACCCAACAACAACAGAGGGATCCCCATAACAATCGGACCAAATTTGGCAAACATCTTTTTTCTCCCAGCGTATTTATGGTTATTTTGCAAAAGTACTCTCGCCTCCTGGCACTCCGATGTAAAGCTTCGGGCAAAAAAAAGCCCCGCAAGTGCGGGGCTTTGACGAATCAACATTTGCTTACTTGGACTTCGCTTCCTTGCGCGCCTTCGCCTCTTCAATCACCGTTGTGGCAACACTTGAAGGACATGGCATGTAGTGCGAGAACTCCATAGAAAACTGGCCACGACCCGATGTCATCGTGCGCAATGAGCCGATGTAACCAAACATTTCAGCAAGTGGTACGTCAGCCTTAACACGAACACCCGTAGTACCCGCCTCTTGATCTTTGATCATGCCGCGGCGACGGTTCAGGTCACCAATGACGTCACCTACGTGATCGTCTGGCGTGAACACATCAACTTTCATGATGGGTTCAATCAACTGTGGAGATGCCTTAGGCATTGACTGACGGAATGCGCCCTTCGCTGCAAGCTCGAATGCAATTGCAGAGGAGTCAACCGCGTGGAAGCCACCGTCGTAGAGCTCAACCGCGACATCCAAGACAGGGAAGCCAGCCAATGGGCCTTCCTGCATCATCACCTGGAAGCCCTTCTCAATAGCGGGGAAGAATTCCTTAGGCACGTTTCCGCCCACAACACTTGACTTGAACACATAGCCATCGCCGGGCTGTCCGGGGGTAATACGATAGTCGATTTTACCGAACTGACCTGAACCACCAGACTGCTTTTTGTGGGTGTAGCTGTCTTCAATGGCCTGCGTGATGGTCTCGCGGTACGCAACCTGTGGTTGTCCTACCTCGAGCTCAACACCGTAAGTACGGCGCAGAATGTCAATCTTAATGTCGAGGTGAAGTTCGCCCATTCCTTTAAGAATAGTCTCACCGGAATCTTCATCCGTCTCAACACGGAATGAAGGATCCTCGGCAATCATCTTACCGATCGCAATACCCATTTTCTCCGAGCCACCTTTGTCTTTCGGCGCTACAGCAATGGAGATTACTGGATCGGGGAAGACCATGGCCTCAAGCGTGCAAGGCGAAGCTGTGGAACACAGCGTATGACCTGTCTGAACGTTTTTCATACCAATGCAGGCAAAAATATCGCCCGCTTGAGCAACATCGACTTCAGTTCGATCGTCTGCGTGCATTTCCACCATGCGACCAATACGCTCGGTTTTACCCGTAGCCGAGTTCAGAATGGTGTCGCCCTTTTTCATCGTGCCCGAGTAAACTCGGATAAACGTGAGCGCACCAAATCGATCGTCCATAATCTTAAACGCGAGTGCGCGAAGTGGCTCATTCACGTCAACCTTCGCAACTTCACCAGTAGGCTCACCCTCTTCGTCGGTCAACGGTTGAGGATCAACTTCAGTTGGACTTGGCAGGTAATCGACGACGGCATCAAGTACTAACTGAATACCCTTGTTCTTGAACGCACTTCCACAAAACGTCGGGAAGAAGTGCATGGTGCGAGTACCTTCACGGATGCAGCGCTTGATGTCTTCGATGGATGGTATCTCGCCTTCCATGTACTCCATCATCAAATCATCATCCATCTCGACCGCAGCCTCGATGAGTTGCTCGTGATATGTCTCTACGTCGTCGACCATGTCTGCAGGCACGTCAACAACTTCATAGTTTTCTGGCTTACCGGAATCATCCCAGACGTAAGCTTTCTTGGTGAGAACGTCTACAACGCCAACGAAATCATCTTCACGGCCAATTGGCAGCGTCATGACAAGAGGGTTTGCCGCCAGGACATTACGCACCTGGTCAACTACGCGATAAAAATCCGCACCCAGACGGTCTAGCTTGTTCACAAAAATCAAACGGGCAACTTCTGACTCGTTGGCATAGCGCCAGTTGGTCTCAGACTGCGGCTCAACACCACCTGAACCACAGAATACACCGACACCACCATCAAGAACCTTCAACGAGCGGTACACCTCGACCGTGAAGTCCACGTGTCCGGGTGTATCAATGATGTTCATGCGGTGATCTTTCCAGAAGCATGTCGTCGCAGCTGACTGAATCGTAATGCCGCGCTCCTGCTCCTGCTCCATAAAGTCCGTCGTGGCTGCGCCATCGTGAACTTCGCCGGTTTTGTGGATTTTACCAGTGAGCTTCAAAATACGTTCGGTGGTTGTGGTTTTACCCGCATCCACGTGCGCGAAGATACCGATATTGCGGTACAGGTTTAAGTCTGCAGACATTGTTCTACTCTTCCAGTCGTTTGCGTTAACTCGGTCAGCTCACTGCGTATTCGGCAGCAAGCTATGCCACATGACCAGCTCACACAAAGCCAACCACCTGACGCCTAAATAATCGTTTACTCGGGATTCCCGTTGCTTGTGGCAAACGACCCTTTCAATGCGCGCGCTTTTTACCACATTCGGGTGCCAAGAAGTAGGTGTTGTTCGACAAAGTGATAACTTTTGACGATACAGACAGATGTGCCACGAAGAAATGGCGAACTTAGACAACGAAAATACGTCACAGCGCGAGTAACGCGCGCACAGCTCACTCAAAACTTCAGGTGAAATACGAGGCTATGGCTTGAATTTTGTCGCTGATCCGGCCAATGTCCTAGATCAATCAGCGACTCGCCGCATAACAAAAAAACGCGGCGTTCATGACAGACTGGAAGGTAAAACTATGAAGACCAATATTGGATTGCTCCTTACAAAACGAGCTCACCTCAACCCCGAGCGCGAGGCCTACGTCGAGAGTGACGGCAGCCGTCGCTTTACCTTCAAAGAACTCAATGATCGATCCAATAGACTGGCAAACGGCCTGCTCGCAAGCGGTCTACAAAAAGGTGATCGTGTTGGCTTGCTGTTAATGAATTCTGTTGAATTTATGGAATCGTTTTTCGCCATTGCCAAGGCGGGGGGTGTCGTCGTACCGCTAAATTGGCGCCTTGTGGCCGATGAGCTCGAGTTCATCCTCAAAGACTCAGGCGTACAAACGCTCATCTTCGACAATGAGTTTGCTGAAACAGTCGCCGACCTTGAAGGTCGTGGCGATAAAACAGAAATTAATCATTGGCTTCATGTGCTCGGTGGTGCGTCTGAGCATGCGTGCCAACCATTTGCAGTCTCTTACGATGCGTACTGCGCGGCGTCTGCCACCGATGAACCTACCTGTGGCGCCGAAGACGATGACATGCTGTATATCATGTACACCTCGGGAACCACTGGGCTCCCCAAAGGCGTCGTCCATACACACAGCACCGCAATGTGGGGTGTCTTGACGATACACGCGACCGCTGACTACCAAGGGGATGAGCGGTATATCGCCTGTCTACCGATGTTCCATGTTGGCGCATTAACGCCGCTGACGATCAACGCATATCACGGCGCAACCACCTATGTCATGCGGAGCTTCGATCCCGTTGCCGCATGGGAATGCGTACAACGAGAAAAGATTACCAGCGGGCTCATGGTGCCAGCGATGCTGAACTTCATGGTGCAAGTACCTCATTTCGAAAATTATGACTGGTCCAGCGTTCGATGGTTCATGACGGGCGCGGCACCTGTCCCGGTTGCGCTAACGCAGCAATTCCAAGAGATGGGCATCGATGTGACACAAGTGTACGGACTCACCGAGACCTGTGGTCCATCGTGCTTGATGGACTCCGTCAATGCGGTTCGCAAGCCTGAGTCCTGTGGCAAGCCTTTCTTCTTCACTGAGGTGAAAGTCGCTGACAGCGACGGCAATGAACTTCCAATAGGTGAAGCGGGTGAGATGCTGGTTCGTGGTAAACACGTTATGCGCGAGTACTGGAATCGTCCGGATGCCACCGCGGACACGCTTGTGGATGGATGGTTGAGAACCGGCGATGTCGGGGTCATGGATGACGAGGGATTCTTCGCCATTCAAGACCGTATCAAGGACATGATCATCTCTGGCGGTGAAAATGTTTACCCCGCGGAAATTGAAAGCGTCCTACAGAGCCATCCGGGCATTAGCGAAGCAGGGGTCATTGGACAGAACAGTGTCCGATGGGGTGAGTCCCCACTGGCCGTTGTCGTTAAAACGGATCCGACGCTGACAGCGGACGAAATACTCGCCTTTTGCCAAGATAAGCTCGCTCGCTTCAAACAACCCAAAGCGGTGGAATTTACGGATATTATCCCGAGAAACCCGAGCGGAAAGATCTTAAAACGTGTGCTGCGCGAGCAGTACCCTACCGAGGCATCAGAATAGCCCCAAACTCGCCCCCTACCAGTATCCGCTGGGGTAAATCACGTCGGCAGAGTGGCTAGGGGGCTTGCCGGCTGAAATAGCCCCACTGAGGCACTGCATCCTCAAATAGGTGAGCCGGGAGGAATCGTGAGGTTATCCGAAGTGTAGGCCTCAGGGTCGTCAATGGCAGCCTGAATACGCTTAGCGAGGAATTTCATATGAGCGCCGCTCTGAGCGCTCTTTCTTCTCGCCCTTTCTGCGCGCCGTTGCATCTTGTTCAGTGCATCGAGCGCGTCTGCCCGAACCTGAGGAGCAGCCGCGGCGTTGCCGAGCAAATCAACAAGCTGATCAACCAATAAGAGCTGAACGGCACGTTCAATACTCAGCAGTTCAGGCTCCTTTGCTTCAGGCCATCGATCGTCAATCAAAATACTGAGCACCTCGCCAAAGCTGGGTAATGATGTATCCACACGGTGCTGGTTGTTCAGTCGCGCCGCACGCTTAGGGTCTGTGAGCTGCTCTAGCGTAATCAGTGCAGCCGTTCCCGCAGCGGCTATGGGGTCGAACACATAACCGGTGTGTCGAGGAAACAGTTCTCGACTCGCACCCGACTGTGGCGGTCGAGGGGGAATGAGTGCTGCGACTCGCTCGGGAATATTGAGGGCGCCTGGCTCAAGCGTGGCGAGCATGGCCGAGAGTGCCGCACGCTGCTCACCCGGGGGAACTCGTTCATTCGGAATCTGGCCGTCACCCCGCATTGCATACGTGAAGCTCTGTCCGCCCAGCACTGTCGCCGCCGCTTGGACCTGATAGCGATGCATCAAAAATGCTGGCACTAACACGTCCTCGAGTGACGCCATCGCTCGACCAGGCTGGATAGCCCTCTCTGAAAAGTTTCTGAGCACGTCGGCACGCAACTGCATGATCCGGTTTAACTCTGAAACGGGATCACCACCGTTATCCCAAAGGCTGCCTTTGGGATGCGCAGGTCCTGCATTCACACTTCGTCCAATTCGTGCGTGTTCATCCGCAACAAAGCTCAACCCCGAGGCAAGTGTTTCTGCAATGATCGTTGCGCGCCCTGCTGCATCGGACTCATTGCCAGGGAAATCTTGATAACCCCAAATAACCGCTCGCTTGTCCCACGCGCCAATACCGACCTCGTAAGCCTCATTGAGCACTACCTGCCCAGCCTCGTCGAGTGTCACGAGCGGATGGGGGTAGTCCATAACCGATGCTCGACCATCGGCGCTCGAAGAAAAATTGTGTGCAATACCCAAAGTGTGACCAACTTCGTGCGCCGACAGCTGACGAATCCGAGCTAGCGCAAACTCACTTAACTGATCTACAACGCCTCCAGTCTCGTCATAAGGGCTAATAAGTCCCTCGGCTATTAGGTAGTCCTGGCGAACACGCAGTGAACCCAAGGTGACATGACCTTTCAAAATTTCTTCAGTGCGCGGATCTCGGATGCTCGAACCGTACGACCAACCGCGCGTTGATCTGTGGACCCACTGAATCACGTTGTAGCGAATATCCATTGGGTCAGCTTCAGGCGGCAGTACTCTCACTTGAAAAGCGTCTTTATAGCCCGCGGCCTCAAAGGCCTGGTTCCACCATGAAGCACCCTCAATGAGGGCAGATTTCACTGGCTCGGGGGCACCGGAGTCCACCCAATATACGATCGGTTCCACTGCCTCACTGACGGTTGCTGTCGGGTCCACTTTCTCGAGTCTGTGTCGCCGGGCAAACGCCGACTTGATGGGTGCATCGATGGGGCTTGCATAGTCATAAACAAGTGTCGCCTCACCAGAGTGAATGTAACCGGCACGAGGGTCATAAGGCAGTGGCTCGTAACCGTCGTCCGGCAAACGAATAAATGAGTGATGTCCATGAACGGTTATCGCGTCCGCGTTTGGAGCCACAGTGCGTAGAATGCGACCTTTTGACTTGCCGGAAAACGTAAGGGTTGCATCAATTTCAGTATTGTCGGGAAACGACTTAGTCTTAGGGAGGTACAGACCGGATCGACTTTCATCGACGCTGTAAGACCCCTCACCCCGCGCAGCAAGCAAATCGGATATACCCGTTGCGTCGCTTAAGGCGAACTCGGTCAGATCAATAACAAGCGACTGGGTATCGGACTCAATGACCGAGAAACCCCAAATAATCGACTCGGCAAACGCCTCCTCGACAGCCCGACGCTCCTGCATCGAGTCTGATCGAGCCGTGTATTTGGTATTGAGGGCGGTCAAAAACACCTTTTTCCCAACCCGTCGAAACTCAACAAGGTAGGTATCCCCTAATCGACCACGATCAAGGCCGAGATCATTCGACCCTACGCCGTGTGATAAGCCGTTGTAGTAAATAAACGGCCCTTTAATGGCGTGAATATCTGCGTAAAGTCGGCCTTCTTCACCATCCCAATACAGTGGCATAAAACCCGGCATTTGCTTGGCTGAAGCAAGTACTGACTCAACCTCATCACTTGTTCCATCCGCATCAAGGGACCACGCCCACTGGCTCAGAAACACTACACCTAAAACGAGAAACCGACGCATACAATCCTCCTGAAGATAGCCAAAAGGTAGCACGGCAACAGGCATCTCAAAAGGGTCGCGCTTTCAGGTAATCGCTACAAACTAAGGATGAGAAGTTGAGTTAGAAAACGCGCGGCACGCGCAGCGGCTGCGCCCCATGATCCGCTTACAACTGATGCATAAACAGCGGACACCGTTAGCGCATTCAGCGCGCTATTTATTGTGCGTATTTAAGTGGCAAACGCCTCAATCGTGAAGGGTAATGGTGGCGACTTGCGATGCTCGCAGTAAATCGTTCGTGCGGCTGCCCACCAATAAGCTGCGCCAGGGCGAGTGGCTATAAGCTCCCATGATCAACAGATCCGCTTCGCGCTCCTCGATCGCGCGCGTAACAACCTGCTCGGGATCGCCCGGAATAAGGGATGTATCGACAGAAAAACCTTTAGCGCACAGTGTCGCTTCAGCCCACTCAAGATGCTTAGTGGATTCCTGAGTACGCCGCCCCGACATGATGACATGCACGGGTAGGTCTTTGAGGCTGCTCCGCGACGCAATTAGCTTCACACCGCGACGCGTCATTTTTCCTCCATCGAACGCAATCAGCAAACTACGAGGTGTTCTAAAATCATCGGTTACCGTAAGAATGGGCCGCCTAATCTGGCGGCAGATAGACTCCACATGTCGCCCAAGATCACGACGTGTGCGGGAGGCGGACTCGCCGCGTCGTCCCAAGACGTACATCGCAACCGATGCTTCCTGTTCTTTTAGGGTTGTGAGTAACTGACCGTATCGCTGACGCGTATCAATGTTCACCTCAGAATTTGTCGCACAACGTGCCTTTAACGTATTTAAGAACAGTCGGCCTTCCTCACGAACCGCGCGATTTCTTTCGCCTTCTTCCGTGGACAAGCGCTCTAACAGGTGCTCTTGCGCATCCATCTCAAGCGAACCACTTCGATCAACATCTGAGGCCACTTCTTGATGACGGTCGATCACATGAAGTAGTTCGAGCGGCGCCGCCAAATGCTCGGCCGCCCACGCGGCATAGTCTGCAACATGTTGGGCGTAATCTGACTGGTCCACACAGGCGAGAACTTTTTTCGAAGAACGCATTAGAGAGCCTTAATGGTCGAGGAGTAAATCATCAGCACCGTCCTTATCATGGACCCCAAAGCGATCAACCATCGTGGCGCTAGCTTCGTTTAGACCGATTACCTCGACCTCGGTGCCCTCGCGGCGGAACTTGATAACAATTTTGTCGAGTGAGCTGACTGCCGTGATATCCCAAAAATGCGCTCGACTGACGTCAATGTAAACCTTATCGATAACTTCTTGATAATCGAACGCTTGAGAAAAACTATCGGCGCTCGCAAAGAAAACCTGACCAAAAATAGTGTAACGACGTGCCTTTCCCTCATCGCACGACGCAGACTCGATCCGAAGGATACGCCCCACCTTATGCGCAAAGAAAAAGCCTGACAGTAGGACACCCGTTAAAACACCCTGAGCTAAATCATGCGTCGCCACCGTCACCACTACCGTTGCGAGCATAACGACGCTCGAGCTCTTTGGATGGCTCTGAAGATTTCTGATCGAGTCCCAATTGAAGGTGCCGATGGACACCATAATCATCACAGCGACAAGCGCAGCCATTGGAATCCGGCTTACCCAATCACCTGCAAAAACGACCATAACGAGGAGCAAGAGACCTGCCACGAGCGTCGATAGCCTGCCACGTCCACCTGATTTAACGTTGATCACCGACTGTCCAATCATTGCGCAGCCAGCCATGCCTCCAATAAAGCCCGTCGCGATATTGGCAACCCCCTGTCCGACACACTCTCGATTTTTGTTGCTCGAGGTATCCGTTAAATCATCTACGATCGTGGCAGTCATCAGCGATTCCAGCAATCCAACAACCATCAATGTAGCGGCGTAGGGAAAGATGATTTGCAATGTTTCCAGCGTCAGTGGCACATCTGGCATCAAAAACTGGGGAAGGCTGTTGGGAAGTTCACCCATATCGCCAACCGTCCGAATGTCGAGATCCAGTGCGATAGCAACAATGGTGAGTACCACTATGGTAATAAGTGGTGAGGGGACCGCCGTAGTCAAACGAGGCAGGCCATATATGATGCCAAGACCTGCGGCTGTCATCGCATACACCTGCCAGCCAACATTTGTAAGCTCCGGTAGCTGCGCCATGAAAATAAGAATCGCGAGCGCATTGACGAACCCGGTAACAACCGAGCGCGATACAAACCGCATGAGCTCTCCGAGCCGAATCCAACCAGCGATTATTTGCAGGACACCAGTGAGGACAGTGGCCGCAAATAAATACTCGAGACCATGTTCCTTGACCAGGGTCACCATCAGCAGTGCCATGGCGCCCGTTGCAGCCGAAATCATGCCGGGTCGTCCGCCGGTGAACGCGATGATGACCGCAATGGAAAACGAGGCGTACAGCCCAACCTTTGGGTCTACGCCGGCTATGATGGAAAAGGCGATCGCCTCAGGAATAAGTGCCAGCGCTACGACAAGACCTGCGAGCACATCATTTCGAACGTTTGAAAGCCACTCTTGGCGAAATTTTTCCATCTGATCTTCTAAAGGCCCTAGAAATTTTAAAAGGATGCAACTGCGTTACGCGCACACGAGGGTGGCGGATTCCTTAGTCGTTAGGTGGAACGAACGGCCGCCCCGCACTACTCGATAGCTTGGATCGAGAAGCTTGTTTACCATGGGATGTCATTCGCCGAAGGCCGCTATCTTACATGAAGACACCTAAGCCCGACATTGTGTTTATTGCAGGCACTAACGACGCCTGGCGAGGGCCCGTCCAGCGCTTAATCGATAATCGTTTGGAAATGATGACGCTCGACCCAACCAAGTCCATTCCAGAGGGCTTAAATGTGTCTGCAGTGCAGATAATGGTGGCATCCCCTCAGGATGCGAAGGTCTTTGCCCCGCTCTTTCCTAACTTGAAATGGATTCAAAGTACCTGGGCTGGTGTAGACGCGTTGGCACAAGGCATCCCTGTTGGCGTCGCAGTGACCCCCTTAAAAGGCGTATTCGGACGAGCAATGTCAGAATTTGTGCTCGGTTGGATTTTGAGCATCGAGCGGCAAATCATGCAGCGCGCGAAAGCCATGGCATGGGACCCGAGACCGGAGACAGGTGTTCAAGGCAAGGTGATGGGGATTTTAGGCACGGGCAGCATAGGAAGCGCCATCGCAGCAGCCGCAGAACCTCTCGGCATCCGGTGCCGGGGCATGAACTCAACAGGGGAATCAAGACCGGGCTTCGAGCAGTGTTTCAAAAGCGGCGATCAGCATTTCTTTGAGGGCCTAGACTACGCTGTCTCCGTACTGCCCAAAACCCCAGAAACGGATCATATACTGGGCGCATCGGCTTTTTCGGCAATGAACAACGACGGAATTGTCATCAACGTTGGTAGAGGCAATGCGGTCGATGAGGATGCGCTGTTAACCGCACTTAATAATCACCTGATAAAAGCCGCGGTGCTCGACGTGTTTGATGTTGAGCCGCTGCCGGAGAGACACCCCTTCTGGCAGCATCCACGTACATTTGTCACGTCCCACACTGCGGCGCCAACGGCCACCGACTTGGTGGCCGTTGCCATGAAAAAAAACCTAGATCGATACCTCGC
The DNA here is from genome assembly GCA_042090345.1 of Halieaceae bacterium. GTDB lineage: Bacteria > Pseudomonadota > Gammaproteobacteria > Pseudomonadales > Halieaceae > Luminiphilus. The sequence goes on from JBELJN010000006.1 coordinate 87,630, forward strand.
CGGCGATACCTTACAAGACCTCTACTTAGAAGCGAAAGGCTACTGAGCGACCGCAACAACAATCTCATTGCGCCGCATAAAAGGCGGTGTCCAAGGCGGGTTGTACTGGTTGAGTGTGGGATCACCCAGCGGTTGAATCCCCTGCTCGACTAGGAACTGACGTAGCTTCTGCCAGTGGCGCTCCGCCTTTTTATCGCTCATCCAGCCACTAAACCGAATAACAGCTGCTCGGTACGCAGGTTCCTCACGGAATCCGACACGGGTATCGTTGGGTGTGGGTAGATCCGCTAGATCGAATTCACTGGGCACCACAAACGCCATCTCAGCATCGTTTTCATTAGGCATTGTGCTCTGAACTGGCGCGGTCATTGCGATTTTCTGCTCTCGCTCATTGCCTCCAAAGATGTAGCCGGCCAACACCCTGAAACCAGAGTTTGATCCCTGAGACATATCAGTTACTGCCAATATTCGCGACTCGTAGTCTCTGATCTCAATCGACTCGTCTTCCCAAGATTGGATCACGCTGTACGCGGGTTCCTCAATGGCGCCTGCAGACCAACTGGTAATCAACACTGAGAAGGCGAGCAGAGTAACAACAACGTAACGCATAGCGTAAAGATCTCTAAAAGAAGTTAGTGCTGTTGGTACGGACGGACGGATAGTCAGATCAGAGAGTCGCTAAATGACTCAGGGCGACAGACTGCATTGACACCTGCTTACCACTCTCAAGTGTTCGCTGCCCAATCTCGGTGAAACCTGACTTTCGATGGAAATAGACTGAGTGCTCATTGGGCGGATAAATATCCATCTCAGCCGTCATGGTCTGACAGTCAGCGCCCACGGCGAGCTCTGCAAGGTAGCCGTATAGCTTGGTGCCAATGCCCTGCCCCCGCGCGTCACTGGCCAGCACAATACGATCGACATAGACCATACCGGGAACACGCGACTCGAACCACTGATAGTTACCGTTGTCGTAGGGCGCCCCGTTTTTCATTGCGATGACAAAGCCCAATAATCCATCGCTATTCTCAGCGACCAGGCAAAAACTGCTTAAGGTTAACAACTCCAGAAAGCGTTCACTGTCCATCGGACTCGTCACGGACACGAAGACCTCGTTAAGGGCTGCGATGGCATCTGCATCTTCGGCTCTGGCATGTCTAATGATCATAAGTAGCTCCCTATGCAGATCACTCTGGCAAGTTGTACGGCGCTCTTCACTCAACAACGTCGACGGCATACACAACGCAGGGCTTTTCGGTACCGTCTTCAAGAAACACTTGGGTCAACTCGCAGCGATAGTCGGCGCCTTCAAATTCGTCCAGCTCCGGCCACATCGAGCTCAAGCGCGTAGACTCAAATAGCAACCCCGACACGAAATCACCAGGCCCATCAAGTGGGCTGGGCGGGCAGCGAAATAGCCTCAGCCCTGGGAAGCCCTGCGCCGCGCCCCAGCCTGCGTCGCAAAGAGCACCCTTTACCTTCGCTTTCTTCCAAGACCCACCGAGTGGTCTTAGGATATGGGCATTTACCTCACCCGGAGCGAGCGTTCCATAAACGAAAAGGGCGAGCGGTCTTCCAACCTCTGCTCGCCCATTTCCACTCATCGAGTCTGAGCTCGACACGACGCTAATGCTCGACTTTTAGACTTAAGCGTGGAGATGTCCGTAGTGGTGATCGTAATCTGCTTGTGCTGCGGCGATCACTTCGAGCGCTTGCTCGCGACCGTAAACCACATCGACATTGATATTGGGGTTTTTGCCAGGCACTTGTTTGTAAGTCGAGAAGTAGTGCTGTAAGCGTTCAACGATGATGGATGGCATCTCAGCGAGATCCTCTACACCACCCCAAACATTGTCACCGTCGAGCACCGCAATGATCTTGTCGTCGGCCTCGCCACCGTCGATCATCTGGATTCCGCCAAGCACTTTAGCCTGTAAAATAATGTCAGTGCGGTTGATATCGCGCTCTGAGTAGACACAAATATCCAAAGGATCGCCGTCTGCTTCCTCAGCGCCGGCGCACCGTGCCGCAACATTCTCAGCGCAGTAAGTGCGGGGGATGAACCCATACAGGCAAGGTGGCGCGGCCGTCGTTCTTTGGGCGCGATCAATCATCAGATAACCGCTGTCTTTGTCGAGCTCGTATTTGATCGTGTCGCCAGGAAGCGATTCAATGAAACCAGTGACCACACCTTTGTCGTCTCCTGGGTGAGCCGCCATACCGTGCCATGGGTGACGTCTCCACCGCGCAAAATCGCCGTTGTTGTACATTCGAAATCTCCATATTCGTCAAAGCAAGCGCGGACTGTATCGACAAATGCGACACATCGCGCGACGGGCGCGAATATTACGCGACTTCTCACACGACATACAGCGCCGTGGCTGTGTTAGAATTACACCACTGGGGTGTACCCAGAATCCACCTAATTTACTATCACTGAATGCTCTGCAAGTTCGTGCAGGCACCGGGGCTCTGCTATGCATCAAGTTCGGACATACAATGCAATCTCGACTAAAGGACTTGAGCGACTGAGTCCCAACTGCTTCGAAGTCGGTGGCGACCTGTCAGACCCCGACGCCATTTTATTGCGCAGCCACAAACTAAGCGCAAGTGATATTCCTGAGTCTGTCAGTGCCATCGCACGAGCGGGCGCCGGCGTGAATAATATTCCCCTTGATCACTGCACTGGCAAAGGCATTGTTGTATTTAATACCCCGGGCGCTAATGCCAATGCGGTAAAGGAACTCGTAGCCGCAGGCATGCTCCTCGCGTCACGAGACATTGTCGGAGGGATGAATTTTATTTCATCTCTTGACCCACATCTTGGCGCTGAGGAAATGGCGCCCTTGCTGGAGGCGAGTAAAAAGCAATTTGCGGGAGCTGAGCTTCAGGGTAAGACCCTTGGCGTTCTCGGGCTTGGTGCGATTGGCAGCTTAATTGCACGACTTGGTCTCGACCTCGGCATGGAGGTGGTTGGTTATGACCCAGCCATTTCTATTGAGGCCGCTTGGCGCCTCCCAAGTTCTGTGAAAAAAATGGACAACATGCAGGCGCTTTTTTCTCGCTCAGATTACGTGTCTTTGCATATTCCCGTGCTCGACAGTACCCGAGGGCTGATAAACGCCGACACCTTGGACCACTTTAAGCCCGGCGCTTGTCTGCTTAATTTCGCCCGAGAGCAAATCGTCGATACTGCATCTGTGGTGGATGCGCTAAATAAAGGCCAACTTCGTAAATACGTGACTGACTTCCCGGCGCCCGCATTGGTAGGACGCGGAGATACCTTACTCATGCCGCATATCGGTGCGAGCACTCAAGAAGCGGAAGAAAACTGCGCGGTCATGGCCGCTGACCAGATAAAGGCGTTTTTAGATCATGGCAATATCAAAAACTCCGTTAATTTCCCGGCGATTGAGCTAGAGCCTAACTCCAATACCCGACTTGCGATTACTAACGAAAATTCGCCCGGCGCACTCAGTCACATTCTCAAGGTGTTGAGCGACGCCAAAGTCAACGTGGTTGACCTCCTCAATAAGAGCCGTGGTGACATTGCCTATAACTTAATTGATGTAAACGCCTCCCCCACGTCGGACTTGTTAGGTCAATTACGTACTCTGCCGGGAGTTATCAATGTCCGACTACTTAGCGGAGCCTGCGCTTAAAATCTGCTGCCAAATGTCGCGGCGGTATTGTTAAGCCCAGCTAAGATGCGTTAGCGTTCGGGAACGAGACGACTCTCCATGTTGCACAAAGCCTTTTACTTGAACGGCACGTAATTAGGTGAGTCTAGTCAGACTGTGCAGACGCGCAGCTTAGTTACCGCTTGAATACAAAAGACTCACAGGAAATTACGATGCCGTCGTTATTTGGATACATAAAAATATTGCACCTCGTGGGTGCTGCTCTGTCCGTCACCAGTTTGTTGAGCGCAACCGCACTGGCCTCACCTATTGTACTGCCGGGCGCACCGGGCCAACCCAGCCAAACACTCAGCCCTGAGGACGCGGTCAAAATTACCGATACAAGCTTCTCGCCCGCTGATGTGAGCTTCATGCAAATGATGATCCCGCATCATGCTCAGGCCTTGGAAATGGCCGACCTGGTTGAAGCTCGCACTAATCAGCCCGCTCTTTTGAACATTGCCGGTCGTATCAAAGCCTCGCAGAGCGACGAAATCGACTTTATGGAAGGCTGGCTTACCGATCGTGGCGAGTCGTCAATGGCACACGCACAACACATGATGAGCATGCACCACAAAATGGAAATGGGGATGGCGACGGATGACCAAATGGCGGCCCTCGCTGCCGCTGAGTCTGTCGACTTCGACCGTCAGTTCTTAACACTCATGATTCGCCACCATGAAGGTGCCGTAGACATGGTGGAGGGCTTGCTCGATAAGCCCGGCTCTGCCTACGACCCCGTCTTGTACGAGTTTGTGGGTGACATCAAGAATGACCAAGCCGTCGAGATCGACCAGATGAACGGCTTATTGGTGAGTCTGTCTGATGACCCCAGAGCGAATCTCAAGGCGGGGCTTATGGATGCGGGCATCGCCATTAAGAATATGACGCTAGTTGCCTCGCTTCCAAAACCTGCAGGGTTTATCGACCCCAAGAATCCGATCGAGATGTCAAAAGGGCCCGAGCACAAACCCAAAGCGGCCGAAGAAGACTCTGAAGAAGACACCGCAGAGGACGCGAAAAAGCAGTCGCCGGTTGAGGGTGGCTCTCGCAAGCGATCGCCGCTTTTGAGTTTTAGTAATACGGATATGGCGTTCTCGGGCGATACCTTGGTAGCGGGTAGCTATCACGGTTTCAATGTCTATAACATAAAGGAAGATGGCGTTCCCGACTTGCTAAGCTCAGTCGTCTGTCCAGGTGGTCAGGGCGATGTCAGTATCGTGGGCGACCTTCTGATCATGTCTGTTCAGGAAACCCGCAGTCGCTTGGATTGTGGTCTACAGGGCATTGCTGAAGATGTCAGCGATGAGCGCTTTCGCGGCATTCGAATTTTCAACATTTCGGACCTGGAAAACCCGGTACAAGTCGGCGCAGTTCAAACTTGCCGGGGCTCACATACTCACTCTGTTGTCTCGGGTCCGGGTGACGATGGCAAAATCGTCGTATACAACTCAGGGACTTCAAGCATTCGAGAACATGAGGAGATGGCCTCTTGCTTTGATGATACGCCGGGTGATCCCCGCACTGCCCTATTCCGAATCGATGTTATTGAGATTCCCGTGGAGGATCCATCTGCCTCACGAATTGTTCACTCCCCTACGGTATTCGCGGACGAGGAAACAGGCGCAATAGCTGGCCTTTGGCGTGGCGGCGACCATGGCGATGACACTCAGGAGACACGAACGACAGATCAGTGCCATGACATCACCGTATTCCCCTCTAAAAACCTCGCTGCCGGCGCCTGTTCAGGAAACGGCATCTTGTTTGATATTACCGATCCCTTGGATCCAAAACGCTTGGATGCCGTCTCGGATAATGGCTTTGCTTACTGGCACTCCGCCACTTTTAACAACGACGGCACTAAGATCCTCTTCACCGACGAATGGGGTGGCGGTGGCCGCGCTCGTTGCCGTGCATTCGACCCTTTAGATTGGGGTGCAGACGCGATCTATGACATTGCTGACGGAAAACTAGAGTATCGAAGCCACTTCAAGATCCCGGCGCCACAGCGTGAGTACGAGAACTGTGTTGCACACAACGGATCAATTGTTCCAGTACCGGGCCGTGATATTTTTGTCCAAGCTTGGTACCAGGGTGGGATCTCAGTGATCGACTTCACCGACTCAGCCAACCCGGTTGAGATTGCTTATTTCGACCGCGGGCCCATCGATGAGAAGGAGCTGGTTACAGGTGGTTTTTGGTCAACCTATTTTTATAAAAATCACATTTACGGCACCGAGATTATTCGTGGTCTGGATGTGCTCGCGCTAGACGAGAGTGAATACTTAACGGCCAATGAGATCGCTGCTGCGGGTCTTGCGGATTTGGATGGTGTTTTCAATCCACAACAACAGTTTCCCGTGAGCTGGCCAGATCACCCGGTGGTTGCATTGGCACTGCTTGATCAACTCGATCGCAACGCATCAGATGCCGATACTGTGAAGGCAGCACAAGACGCGATGTCAGCTGCGATGGCAAAACTCGAGGCGGGCGATAGTGACAAGCAAGCATCACGCAATATCGAGAAGCTTGCACGTAAAGTGGCCTCGAACGGCGGCGAGTCCGCGGCACGTGTCATGCGTGGTGTCGCGGCTCAGCTCCGATAGTCGGCGTCAGCGTTGGAAGCCTGGGTCAGGAGCAGAAAGCTTTGATGCTATTGCTAAGATCACTCGAACAGCAGCTCACCAGAGGTAAAAACCTTTGGTGGGCTATTTTTATCCTGGGAAGTGGTCTTTTAGCGGCGGCCCTGTATTGGCAGTACGTAATCGGTGATGATCCATGCCAAGTATGCATTCAGGCGCGCCTATGGGCAGTGGGTCTCGGCTTGGTTGGTGGTCTTATGCTGATATTGCCAGACAACGCCATAGCGCGGCTGTTGGGTTTGGTGCTCGCATTTATCGCCAGTGCAGGTATGGGTGAACGCGCCTACTACTTATATGAGATCGAGAACTTTAGGGGTGATGGTAGCTGTGAGTTCACGCTCGGTATGCCCTCTTGGTTTGCAGTAGATCAATGGTTTCCTGCACTCTTTGAAGTACGTAACATTTGTTCCTACACCCCAGAAATAGCCCTTGGTGTCAGCATGGCAGAAACGTTGATGGCCATCGCCTTCATCGTATGCGCTTTTGTAGCGGTGGGGCTTGGTCTAATGCTCAAAGCTAAAACCTAGATTGGACTTGGATCGCAGGCTAAGGCGTTGTCACACTCAAGAGGTTTCACCGCGAGCTCGCGAGGTAAGTTTCGACCTATTAACTCATTTTCGCTCTGCTTTTTACACTTTTTGCGCGACTCTTTACTCTATTTCTTTCTCTAATCTTAATTTTTAATGGCATTTCGCCTCGGTCTTGCGACCAGTTCACCACCACAGTTTTTGCAGACCTGATGCTGGGCACTGGCGCAGTCGGGGCAATAGGTGCACTCGTATTAGCAAATCACCGCCTCGTCCTTATGACCCAGCGTGGCCTCACATACTAGGCAGTTTGATTTCATTTCTAACATTTTCGTACCTTTTTCTAGCCGAAGCCTGTTCGCCCCTGTCCGACCCTAACCGACGCCTGCGAGAGAGGCTCAGTAGATTTGTTTTAAATTCATACAACACTATTGGGCAGGTCAGCTAGAGATAACCCTACGGCGAAAAAAACTCTGACCGAAAGTTTAAATTAGCAATCCCACGCTACATCCAGAATAGCCTTGCAATGAATCGCTGTTGTATCGAACACAGGTAGAGGTGTGTTGTCCTCATTGAGCAACATACAAACCTCTGTGCAACCCAATATAAGGCTGTCTGCGCCTTCAAAAGCCAGCTCCGTTGAGACTTTAACAAAGGCGTCAGCACTCTTTGCTTGTACGATGCCCTTGCACAACTCCTCAAAAATAATGTCATTGATTACCGATCGAGCAGACGCTCCGGGTACCAATGGATTCAAACCCTGATCGCGCAAACGATCTAGATAGAAGTCTTGCTCCATAGTGAACTGCGTCCCAATAAGACCCGGAGTCCTGCTACCGGCAGCATTGAGAGCTCCCGCGGTGGCGTCGGCGATATGTACGAAAGGTACGTCGATAGCTGCTTCAATGTCTGACGCTACCTTATGCATGGTATTCGTTGCCAGGGCGATGACCTCGGCTCCCGCTGCTTGCAAATGAGACGCCTCGCGACTGAGTGTATCTGCAATAGCATCCCAATTACCCGATGCCATCCAAGCCTCGAGCGGCGCGAAATCTAGCGACCGTAGCATTAGATCAGGTGAGGACAGGCCGCCCCGCTCAGCTTGGGTGAGGCGACACAGCTCGGCGTAGTAGAGTTGCGAAGACGTGGCAGACATCCCCCCCAGCAGTCCGATGCGCTTGGAAGAAACATCTTTGGAAATAAACTTATCTCTCATAAGTGAGCCCCACGCTATATTGCTATGGAGCCTACCATTGGCTGCCTTCAAGAACAGCCAAAATCGAGTAGCTCGTAACCTGTATTAGCTGCCTGTGCGCTCGCGCTGAACATCATCTAGATAAGCACGAAACGCCGAGGTGTACTGCAGTGACCAGAGTACGATGTACGCAGCGAAAAACACGGTGATACCGATGCCATCAAGCAGCGTCGAGGCGAGGAACATGCCGAGCACCAGCGCTCCTTGAAGGGTTAGTGATAATACAGCTGGGATATCGATAAGTATTTTGTCCATAACTTCTCTCCCTAAAGTCATGTCGATTGAGTTCGTGCAAAAACTCGTCACCGAGTTAACGCCCCCGGGCGCCCCTTAGAACCACGAGACAAACTGTTAATAACGCCCTTGTGTCATGTACGCATATACTGAGGTGCAAGGATCAATATCTCACCCCTTTGAATCAGAACTATGTCTTTTATCCCACACGACAGTTTGATCTGCCCTATTGATGACCTGCCTTTGCAGTATCGAGATGGCTCATTATCGTGCCCAAGCGGGCATCAATACGATATTGGCAAACCCGGTTATGCGAATCTCCTCAGTGTTCAACACAAGCGCTCCAAGGCACCAGGCGATTCAAAAGACATGGTCAGAGCACGAACCGCGTTTTTGGCCAAAGGTTACTATGAACCGATCGCAAACCTGCTTGCGCAGTTGCTTGAGCGCATCGCGGGCGATGAGTTGACTGTGGTCGATGCGGGCTGCGGCGAGGGCTATTATCTTGAAGCCATCGATTCAACAGCGGGTAAGCAACTGCACCTCGTCGGTTTTGATATTTCGAAGTGGGCGATTCAACGAGCCGCTCGGCGCTGCGCAGCAACTTGGCTTGTCGCCAGCAATAAACGCGTTCCGTTGGCTGACAAGTCAGCTGATGTCGTACTCGATATGTTTGGCTTCCCTGACTTCGACTCGTTCCAAAGGGTCTTAAAGACCAACGGCAGACTTTTCTGTGTTACGCCCGCAGCTCAACACCTCATCGAACTGCGTAAAATCATCTACCCACACGTAAAACAGACCAGTAGTCGTGATTATCCAGTGCCATTTACCCTCGTCTCTCGTGAGACTTTGGCGTACGGGTTAACCCTTGCACAGCAAGATTTAGATAACCTTCTCGCCATGACACCCCATTTGTATCGAGCGCCAAAAGAGGGACTGGCTCGCTTGAAAAACCTAAAGCAACTTGAGATTACAGTTGATGTAAACATTGATGAGCTCCAGCTTCATTCGTAGTTCACGGAAAACCCAATTCCAAACGTCGCTGCCGAAGGGGGGTTACTAATTCCCTGAAAGCCACGTGCGGGTAACTGAAGACACCTTTTGCCCACAACCTATCGCTGATTGAATAATCTTGATCCCGCACTTTTGCGCAAATTGTGATGCACAGATCGAAATCGATTACCCATGCCGATGCTTCCCGACGATGCGCATCCAAAACTTGACTGTGACTACGGTTGCCCTATTGTTGGACATGGCGTAAGGGTTGCACTAGCAGTAGCTACCCAAATCGCGCAATACATATAACGATACGATAGGAAATCCAGCGTTCCGACCACAGAAGATATCGGTCCGTAAAGAGGAGAAACTCGTGAATCAAGCCATCAAACGATCTAATTTGCCCGGTTATGATAGGGCTTTCAGCACGCCTCTTGGCGACTTGGACCCATCAAACCCTCACTTGTGGCCATCACAGGAGATGTGGGCGGTCTTTGAGCGCCTGCGTAATGAAGACCCGTTACATTATTGCAATGAAGGCTGGATGGCAGACGAACGACCTGCAGATATGGAGCCAATTGGCCCTTACTGGTCCGTTACGCGTTACGAGGACATCATGGCGATCGACACGGATCATCATCGCTTCTCCTCGGAACCTGCGATTGTGCTGCCAAACCCTGCTGAAGATTTTCCGCTACCCATGTTCATCGCAATGGATCAGCCCAAACACGATATCCAGCGGCAGACCGTCGCACCCATTGTGGCCTCTCCAAGCTTGTCGCAGATGTCGCAGGTTATTCGTGAGCGGACGCAATACGTGCTTGATAACGTGCCCCTCAACCAAGAATTCGACTGGGTTGATACGGTATCCATCGAACTGACTACCATGATGCTCGCAACGCTCTTCGACTTTCCCTTCGAGGACCGACGAAAGTTAACGCGATGGTCTGACGTCGCCACTGCAGGGCCTGAAACTGGCATTGTCGAGAGTGAAGAGCAGCGTCGTGCCGAGCTTACGGAGTGTGTAGAGTACTTTCTGGGCCTATGGCAGCAGCGCATTGGCGGTAGTGGCCACGACCTCATCACAATGCTCGCGAACGGCGAGAAAACGCGCGATATGGATGCCGTCGAATATTTGGGCAATCTGATATTGCTGATCGTGGGTGGTAACGATACGACCCGCAACTCAATGTCAGCGTCTATTTACGGGTCGCACTTGTTCCCTGAGCAGTGGGACAAAGTGAAAGCCAATCGTGATCTCATCCCTAATACAGTTGCCGAAATTATCCGCTGGCAGACGCCACTGGCTTACATGCGAAGAACAGCACTCGAAGACGTCGAAATGCACGGAAAGACCATCAAAAAGGGCGATAAAGTCGCCATGTGGTACGTCTCTGGCAACCGCGACGAGCGAAAATTTGAGAACCCAGATGTACTGGACTTCGAACGTAAGAATGCGCGTAACCACATATCCTTTGGGTTCGGTATTCACCGCTGTTTTGGTAACCGCCTCGCAGAACTTCAGCTTCAGATTCTCTGGGATGAAATGCTAAAGCGCTTCTCTCGGGTCGAGGTTATAGGTGAGCCCAGCCGAAATATCTCGAGCTTCGTAAAGGGCTACACCAAGATGAAGGTGATTGTTCGGGACTAAGCGGACTGCGGTCGCATCGAAACGAGTATTCTGTGCGGACCGCCCTCAAACACCACACATCGCGTCCCTCTAGCGAAAGTAACACCCAAGTGAGATGCCGTGAACCAACCGCTGCGACGATCGACAAGCACTGTTTTTCGTCGCTCGTGCGACTCCTAAGGTAGCGCAGGTGCTCAGCGAAAAAACGAGGATACATCCACCGGGATCATAGCCAAGTGCCTATCCACTCTAGGCTGCAGCGACAGGAGGCTTCTTGACGCCCCACCCGCGCGTTGCATGCAGCCTCAAACCGACACGATCAATTCATCGCGGATTACCCATCACCTTGTAGACAAGAGCGCCTTATGACGAAACGTGCAATACAATTATCGGGCTACCAAAAAGCATCCTTTTCTGCCCAAACGAGAGAAGGGAGATCCCTTTCTCACGATGTGTATTCCCGAGGTTTGGGTGCCCCCATAGTATTGATTCAAGAACTCCCGGGAATTGGTCAAGAGACGCTGAGTCTTGCCGATAAACTCGTCGACGCAGGTCACGAAGTTGTTATGCCGCACCTATTTGGACCGCTTGGGAAAATCTCAATTGGAGGTAATCTCGCGCGGGTGATGTGTATGCGCAAAGAATTCAGGCTCATGGCGACTGACGCCTCAAGCCCCGTTGCTGACTGGCTGCGCTCACTGTGCCGAGCGGTTCGCGACAGCCGCGGTGTCGAGGGCGTCGGTGTTATTGGCATGTGTCTCACCGGTAACTTCGCTATTACTTTAATTGGTGATGACAGCGTACTCGCGGCCGTAGCGTCACAACCCGCCATGCCCTTCTTTAAGCAAGGTGCACTCCACATGTCGCCCCAAGAGATTGCAAGTAGCAGAGACGCCTTGGAGGCAAAAGGTCCAATGCGTGTCCTTCGCTTTGAGGATGATCCACGGTCTACCGTCGAGAAGTCCGAATGCATTCACCGGACTTTTAATGACGACGCCCATGAGCGTGTGAAGGAGATCGTTTTGCCCGGAAAAGGCCACTCTGTCCTCACACTTGATTTCGTGGATGAAGCGGGCCATCCCACGCACGAGGCCCTACAGAATGTCCTAGACTATTTCGCCGCAAAGCTGAAGCCACTAGCGGACTCACCCCAAAGTAGGGATTCTGATTTTTAAATTCTATGTTCTTAGTTCTCAGTTCTCAGTTCTCAGTT